>JADLAC010000001.1 GCA_020848435.1 Burkholderiales bacterium
ACGGCGCAGGTGCCGATGGAGCCGGCTTCGACGTCGCAGTTCGCGTCAACATCGGGCGACGAGATCGATTTCCTCCTCGGCGAGGATCTCTTCGCGGACGCATTGCAGGCCGAGCCGGCGAGCTGAGAGCGACGCGCGCCGCCCGCGGCGCGGCGCGCAACGGGCTGCGAGCTGCGAGCTGCGAGCCGCGGGCCAGAAGCGCTGCTGAGTCGTGCACGTGCTTTCGGGTCGCCTGCCACACCTCCTGTGTCAGCTGCGCGACGTCAAGGGAGCAAACGCCTCTGGCCCGTGGCCCGGTGCGCGTCGCTCGCCGCCCGCCGCGCTTCTCCATCATCCGCGCCTTGTAGACCTCGACCGCTGGGACCTCAGCGACCTCCCGGCCTATCAACCGTCGCGAGTCGTCTCCGGAACGATCCGCATTGGCAAGGCCGAGTACTTGCGCACCGGCACGGTGATGGAGCAGTGGGCGGCGGAGTTCGCGAAGCACCATCCGCAGATCCGGTTTGAGCATTCCGGGCATGGTCTCGCGACAGAGCTGGCGGATCTGGTCCAGCAGCGTGGCTACACACTCGGGGAGTCGCAGGAGGCGATGCTGGTGCGGCGGAGCTGTCCGCTGGAGATCGAGATGGCCACCGGTTCCTATGACGTGCCGGGCCCGTCAGTTGAACTCGTATCTCAGGTCGATCAGGCTGAGCGGGTCACGGTCTGACTTGCTTGACTTTCTGCGTGCCTTCCTCTGTGCGCCAGTTCAAGTTGATGATGTGCGGGCGTTTGGCCCTGCGCGGGTCGGCTCACGTACTTCGACTCGTACTCACGCTCGTGTGCCAGCAGCGCCCAGATTGTGCGCGCCACCTTGTTCGCGATCGCCACGATCGCCACGATCGCCACGTTCTTCGGTCTCCGTTCGGGCAGTGGTGTCGCCCACTCGGGCGGCGCTTTGCTATGCGTCATGACGGCTCGCGCACCGTGCATCAATACGGCTGGCGGTTCGCGAAGTGCTCCAGAAACTTCCCCCGCTTCAGCTGCACACTGACGATCTCACCGCTCTCCATCTCGACCCGGTGCAGTTGAAACACGCGCTTTGCGATATCCATGCCGGCCACGGCCCGCTTCACTTCGACCTGGGCCCTCGGCCCAACGAACCCACCCTTCCCTCAGCAGGGTGGGAGGCGTCCATACCACTTCCTAACCGCCTTCTCCTTCCTTCTCAATCACTTGAGCCCTATGGCAACACCCGCTGGCTGCTTTAGTAAGCGCCATTGGGGCCAGACGAAGGATGCGCGCATGGGGACTCAGGAAGGCGTGCACTGCGCATACCTTGATGTCGACAGTGCATACGCTTGACCGGATTGCAGGCGGCACGCATGGTTGGCCAAATATGAGGTTGCCGCACTCACCGACGCCCCGGGTACCGCGCGATCAGCGCCGCCGCGTGCTGCTCGGCATCGCGACGCTGCCGATGGCTCCGCTGGCGGTGACGCGCGCCCGAACATCCGGTTTTTCCCTCGCTCTGATCGGGCAGTGCCTCATCCGTCACGATCTATGCGCGCAGCCCTGGCCCGGTCTCGCGCCGCTCGCACGGCGCCTGCGTGCGAACGACGCGTGCTTCTCCGATCTCGAAGTCGCCATCCGCGGACCGCGCGAAGGGGCACCCACGCGGGATCCAGGAACCCTCCATACGGCCGCTCCCGTGGTGCTCGATTGCCTGCGCGCCTTCGGCGTGGGCTTTCTCGCGACTTCGAACAACCACGCGTTCGACATCGGAACGGGCGGCATTCTGGACACCATCGATGCGCTGCGGGCGCGCGAGCTCGCATTCGCTGGCAGCGGCCGCACGCTCGCTGAAGCCGCCGCACCGGCATATCAACTGACCACCGCGGGTCGCCTCGCGGTGGTCGCCGCGGCCGCCGGGAAGATCCGCGACGGCGGCGCGGCCACGGACGCACGGCCCGGCGTCCATGAGCTGCGCAGTGCCGAGGGCGGCCTCGATGCGGGCGACGTCGAGCGCATGCTCGAATCGCTGCGACTCGCCGCGCGCGAAGCCGACGTCGTGATCGCCTACCTGCACAATCACCTGTGGGCGGAAGAGATCTCGGACACTCCCGATTGGCAGCGCAGCTTCGCGCGCCGCTGTGTCGATGCCGGGGCGAGCGTGTTCGTCGCACACGGCACTCCACTGCTGCAGGGCCTCGAACTCTATCGCGGTGCACCGCTGTTCCACGGCCTCGGCAGCTTCATCTTCCAGACGCGCAAGCCGGTTGGCGTTTACGGCGAGCCGAACTGGGAGAGCCTCGTGGCGGAATGCCGCTTTGAAAGGGGTCGGTTGATGGAAGCACAGCTCACGCCCGTTGCCCTCGCACCAGTGGGCATCGGCGGCCCGGACGATTACGACACGCGGGGCCGCCCTTCGCCTGCCAGCTCCTCACAGGCGCGCGAGACACTCGGGCGTGTTGCGGGCCTTTCGCAGCGATTCGGCTACCGCCTGCGCCATGATGGCGCGCGCGCGACCCTCCGCGCCGAATAGGGTGCGCGCAAGTCGACCGCACCGTTCATGCGCCGCGCACGGGCAGCACGTGAAGCGTCACGTGCGATGGCTCGCTGGGGCCCAGGTGTAAGCAGTTGTCGGCCACCACGGGCTTGCTCGGCACACCGGCGGGTGCGCCCGTGTTCGGATTGACATCGAAGTGCGGGAAATTGCTGCTCGACACGTCGATGCGGATGCGATGGCCAGCGACGAAGCGGTTAGCGGTCGGAAACAACTCCACATCGATCGCATAGACGCGTCCAGGTTCCGCCGCCAAGGCGCGATCATAGCCCTCGCGAAAGCGCAGCCGCCGGATGCCGTCGGTCAGATTCATCGCGTAACCATCGGGCCAGTCCGGCGAGGGTGGATGCACGTCGAGCAGCTTCACCGTGAAGTCGGTGTCGAGCGCGCTCGTCGACACCCAGAGGCGGGCCCGGACCGGGCCGGCGACGATGACATCGTCCGCGAGTGGCTCGGTTTCGAACACCTGCACATCCGCGCGCGCCGCGAGCACGCGCCCCGGATGCTGCGCGCCGTAAATGCCTGGCGCTTCGCGCTGGTCGAATGCACCGCCCTCCATGAGCGGGGTGCCCGAGGCGATCGCGCCGCCGATCGTCGGCACCGGGTCGCGCGGATCGAAGCGCCAGACGATCACCTCGTCATGAAAGGGCTGCTGCGTGGTGAGTACGCCGCCCGCACGCAGGTACCAGTGCGCGGGACGGGCCTCCGGTGGCGGCCAGTCGGCCGTACGCAGCCACGCGCCTCCATGCAGCAATCGGCCCTGTGGCGTGCGCGTGCCCGCGCCGCCGCCCATGACGAACACGGTGACGGGCGCTACCAGCCAGTCGGTCGCGTCGCGCCCGACCAGGTGACGGTCGAAGAAATCGCGGCGCAGCGTCATGTAGTCAGGAGCGACGTTGCCGTCAAGTGTCGCTGACGGCCCGAAGTCCACCGCGCCGGCGTGCGTCACCGAACGCTGGCCGTGCGTCCATGGGCCCATAACGAGCCGCACCGGCCCGCGCTTCAGCTTCGACAGCGCGACGAAGTTTTCGGTGGCCGTGAGTGCATACGGGTCATACCAGCTTGACATGTGCACCATCGGCACGTCGGCAAAACGGTCGTAGCTGCCGCGCGCGTACAGGCCCGGCCGCTTCCAGAAGTCGCCGAAACATTCTTGCGACCACTGCTCGATGACATACGCTTCATATTCCGGCGCGGCACTCACTGCCGAATGATCCCGCGTCCACGGTATCACGCGTGCCCAAGTCCGTATGTCGGCAGCCTCGAGCGCCGCCCGGCGCACGGGGTCAGTCGCGGTGGCGGGCGAGAGGCGTGCGTGCTTGAGTGCCCAGGTCAGCTGCTTCAGTTCGAAAGCGCCGCCCTGGCGGATGCCGCTGTGAAACGCGCTCGAGAAGCCCCCCGAATCGATGAACATCGCCCCGAGTCCCGCGGGTGCCGCCGCCGCGAGCGCCGTTTGCACATGCGCACCGTAAGAGAAGCCGAGCGTCCCGATGCGGCCGTCGCACCAGGGCTGGGCGGAGATCCACGCGAACGTGTCGATGCCGTCCGGTTGTTCGTTCAGGTACTTCGTGAACTCGCCTTCGGAATCGAAACGGCCGCGACAGTCCTGCAACACGTAGGCGTAGCCCGCACGCGCGAACTGCACGGCGATCTCGGGCTTCGACTTCGGCACGGGATCTGCAAGGCTCCGGTCGGCATGATTCGTGCCACGCCTGCCGTAGGGCGTGCGCTCGAGTAGTGCGGGCCAGGGGCCAGCGCCCTGTGGCAGGTAGATATCCGTGGCGAGGTGCACGCCATCGCGCATCGCGACGCGCTCGGTGCGCCGTCGGATTCCATGTTCCGCGCTCACGGCACCGCCGGCAAATGAATGGCAGGCGCACCCGGCCCGACCGGCAGGCCGAACCCGGCCCACAGCGCCACGAGCAGCAGCCCCGCGATGCCGAATGCCACGCTGAAGGGCAGCATCATCGAGATCAGCGACCCGACGCCGAAACCGCGGACCCAGCGCTGGCAATACACGAGGACCAGCACGAAGTTGGCAGCGACTGGCGTCACGATGTTGAAGATCGAGTCGCCGACACGGTAGGCGGCGGTTGTCATCTCGGGCGAGATGCCGAGCAGCATCAGCATGGGCACGACGACCGGAGCCATCGCGCTCCACTTTGCCGAAGCCGAGCCGATCAGCAGATCGAAAACCGAGGACACGAGCAGCAGCGGCACGAGCATCGCTACGGGCGCGAGCGCCAGTCCCCGCAGCCAGTTCGCGCCATGGATCGCGAGGATGGGTCCGAGATTCGACCACGCGAACATCGCGATGAAGTGTGACGCGGCGAACGCGATGACGAGATAGGGTGCGATGTCGCGCAGTCCGTCCACCATCATCCGTACGACATCGCGATGCCCCGTGATGCTGCCCACGGCGCGGCCATAGACCCAGCCGCAGGCGAGGAACAGCAGCAGGAACCCGGCGATGAGTGCGCTGTAGAAAGGCGCCTTGCGTGCATAGCCTTCGGCGTCCGGGTCCAGCAATGGCGTGTACCCGGGCCAGAACACGAGCGCGGCGAAGACGGCAATGACCAGGAGAGCCGCGGCACCTGCGCGGCGCAGGCCGCGCCGCTGCGCCTCGCTCGGTACGGTCGGCACGGAATCGACCCCGATCACCTTGAGCGCTTCACCGTCGACGACGACTGCCGCCAATCGGGGAGCGACCCAGCGCTCCGCGACGGGCCAGGCGACGCAGAACAGCAAGCCGCCGAGCGCCGCTGTGAACCACCAGTTACCGAGCGGATTCAGGCCGCGTGACGGTTCGAGCAGTTGCGCGGCACTCTGCGTGATGCCGAGCATCAGCGCATCGAACTGTCCCGGCAGCAGGTTGCCTGCGAACGCGCCCGAGATGCCGGCATACGCCACCGCCATGCCGAGAAGCGGGTGGCGGCCCGCTTCGCGATAGACGATAGCCGCAAGCGGAATCAAGACGACATACGCGGCATCCGAGGCGTGATGTGACAACAGCGCGACTAGGAACGTGGCTGGCGTGAGCCACGCGCGCGGTGCCGCGCGCACGGCTCGCCCTACGAGCGTTGCCAGCAGGCCGGACCTTTCGGCAACCGCCGCGCCGAGCATCACGACGACGACGAGCCCGAGCGGCGGAAAGCGCATGAACGTCTGCGGCATCTCGACCAGCAGGCGCCGCACATTCGCTTCGGAGAGCAGGCTCACGGCCGCGATGCGTTCGCCGGTGAGCGGATGCACGGCCGCGACACCGAGCGACGCGGCTATCGCGGATGCGACGATCAGCGCCGCGATCAGCCACAAGAAGATGACGGCCGGGTCAGGCAGCGCGTTGCCGAGCCGCTCGATGCGATCCAGCACCACTTTCATGGCACGCGAACTTCCATCAGGCCGCCCGGCGGGTTGCGCATGGCCTACCGGCTCGATCACGGGACACAATATGTTGACGTGCGCTCATCAGGCCATGCGCTCCCGGCATGACTCGGCGGCGATCACGCGGCGCCGTCAGCTTGCATCGGCCAGACTCCTCGGCTAGCTTGCAGGCGTGAAGATCAGCCTGCGCGGACTGGAGAGTTTCCGCGAAATCATGCGGAAGGGTTCCGCGACAGCGGCCGCGCGCGAACTGAGTCTCAGCCAACCGGCTGTAAGCCGCCTGATCGGGCAACTCGAGCGCGAACTCGGCTTCAACGTATTTGATCGCATCAAGGGTCGACTGGTGCCCACGCAGCAGGGCTTGCTGCTGTACGAGGAGGTGGGGTCCGCATTCCTGGCTCTTGAGCGCGTGAGCACGGTCGCGCGTGACGTGCGTGACCTGAACGCCGGTCAACTGCGCATTGTTGCGCCGCCGAGCCTCGCCGAGGGACCCTTGGTGGGCATAATCGGCACTTTCATAAAGAAACATCCGAATGTGCGGGTGGTACTCGATTCGAACTCCCGTCCCACCGCCATGAACATGATCGCTACGCGTGCTGCCGACTGTGGTTTCGGCAAGCTGCCGCTGGAGCACCCCGGCATCCACAAGCGTCCACTGGTGGTGAACGAAACAACCTGCGTGGTCCCGCGCGGGCATCGACTGGCGCGCAAACGGACCGTGAGTGCGACCGATCTTGCTGGTGAAGAGCTGATCATGATCGGCCGCGGGAGCGATACGCGATTGCGGATCGAGGCGGCACTCCGTGCCGCCGGCGTCGTTCCTCGCATACGCTTGGAAACCCACAATGTCGGGGCTGCCTGCGCGTTCGTGGCGGCCGGCGTCGGCATAACTCTGGTCAACGACATGCTCGCACGCGTCTATTGCCAGCGCGAGATCGAACTGCGCCCGTTCCGGCCACGAATCATCCATGAATACATGTTCATGACATCGTCCGGCGCGTCCGCATCGCCGCTGACGCTTGCGTTCTATGCCGCCTGCCGGGATGCGCTCCATCGCTACCACGCCGCGTGACTCGCAGGCAGGGGTCGGCGCCGTACAACGTTCGGCATTTTCACCGGCGCCCTGATCCGTCCCCGGGAGCGTCACATCCTGGTCATCAGCCGTATGAAGTAGTAGCGGCCACGAACGTCATAGGTGTAGATGTCGAAGTTCATGGGGTTGTTGGCCCGCGAGATCGGCGGCATTTCATCGAACACGTTGTCGATGCCGAGGGTGATGTTGGAGTTGAATCGCTCGAAGTAATGACCCAGCTGCAGGTCGTGGTAGACGACGTCGTCCGTGCGACCTCCGTTGAGGGTATTGCCCGCCACGTCCGTGCTGCTGCCGATATAGCGCGCCTTGTAGCCGCCGCTCCATGGGCCCTGCTCCCAGCGCAGTCCCGCGCTGCCCTTCCACTTCGGATAAGTGGATCGCGGCGTGTCGCCCGTGCCGGCCAGCTCAGTCCGCTGAACCGTGCCGTCGGCCTGCGGCACAAAGTTCGTGAAATGGAACAGGCGCGACGCATCGAGCACCGCATTCAGCCGGCCGATCGGCGTATCGAAGCCGTAGCGCCAGGTGACGTCCAGACCCTCGACCTCGATGCTGCTGAAATTCAGCACGGCCTGGCGCAGATCACGCACCTCTCCGGTGCTGAGGTCCCTGTCCACCAGGTTGCAGTACGCGCCGGCTCTCTGGGCGCACAACGTGAGCAGCTGCTGTGCGGACTGGCTCGCGATCGCCTCATCGATCTCGATGCGGTACCAGTCGGCCGTGAGTGACATGCCCGCGGCCCAAGCCGGCGTGTAGGCGAAGCCCACGCTGTAGGTATCAGCGGTCTCCGGTTTCAGGTCCGGGTTGCCACCGATCGTTCCGCGCAGTGTGCCTGATCCGAACTGGTTCTGATTGTAGGTCGCAGGCACGCCAGCACACCCTGGCAACCCGGCGCCGCCACCGTTGCATGGATCGACTGCCTGAAAGGTCGTCTGCCGCTGCCCCTGGTAGAGTTCGAGGATGGACGGTGCGCGAAAGCCCTCGGAGAAGGTACCGCGAAGCAGCAGGTCATCCACCGGGCGCCATGCCAGCCCGAGCTTGCTTGTCGTGGCATTGCCGAAGCTCGAATACTCGGAGCGACGAACTGCTGCGCTCAGGTCGAGCGCTCGCGCACCGGGCAGGTCCGCGAGCAATGGTACCGCGAGTTCGGTGTACGCCTCCCATAGATCGTACCTGCCGCGTGTCGGCTCGCGAGTGGAGGAAGTCGTGCGTGTCTCATTCGCGATGAACTCCGGCGCGGAGTTGACATACGCATCGGGATCATCGTACGCGGATTCTTTCCGCCATTCCGCGCCCGCTGCCACTCCAACGCGGCCAGCCGGCAGGTCGACCAGGCTGCCGGAGATGTTGAAAGCCACGTCGGTCTGTTCGGTGCCGTTCTCGTTGCGCGCGGTATAGCGGATGTAGTCGGCCATTTGCGGCGTCATGACGCCGAAGATGTTCAACGGTACGCAGCTGTTGGCCGCACAGCGATCGTTCGGTCCGAGCGCGAGCGCGATCTTGTCCTGGTCTGCCTGGTTGTAGGCATTGAATGTCGCGTCGTTCTTGGCGTGCGATGCGAACAGATCCCAGTTCCAATGCCCCGCGAGCTCGAATTCGCCGTCCAGGCCGAAAGCGATCCGCTGGGTTTCCACATCCTGCACGTTGTTGCGATTGCCAACCTCGACCGGCATGCGCTGCAATCGCAGTGAATTGGCGGTGAAAGCCGTCTGCCAAGGATTATATGGATGATCGGCGGGAATGGTGATCGAGTACGATCCCCTCAGGTCGAGCAGGAGCGGTGAGAACAGCTGATTGGACTTGCGCTCGTTGTAGAGCAGTTCGACATGGCCGTTCAGCGAATCGCTGAACTCCACGCCGATCCGGCCGAAAATGCCGAAGCGCTCGCTGGGGCCGGTCGCGTATAGGCCCTGGGCTTGAGTGTTGTAGTAATCACCCGGAAGGGTGGCGACGCGGAAATCCGCGGGATCGTCGCCGTCCGTATCGGGAATTCGGGTGACCGCCCTGGTCGCTATCCCCGGGAGGAGATAGAGACCGCGCGGACTGTTCGGCGGGTTCGTCGGGGCAACTGCCGCGACGGCGGTAAGGGATCGATCCATTGTCAGAACGGGGTCGGTATTCACGTAGCTCGTCGACAGCAGCGCGGATACGCGACCAAAGCTGTGACCCATGCTCAGGTCCGCGCTGAGGCTCTCGCCGTCGCTGTGCGAGGTCTGGCCGTAGTTGAGGCGGGCCTCGATGCCCTCGATGCTGCGACGGGTGCGGATGTTCACCACGCCTGCGATCGCGTCGGCGCCGTAGATCGCGGATGCGCCATCCTTCAGCACCTCGATGCTGTCGACCAGTCCCATCGGAATGGTGTTGAGATCGACGAAGTCGCGGAAAGTGCGCCCACCTGCCGCATTCACCCAGCGGTGTCCATCGACGAGCACCAGCACGCGGTTGCCGCTGCCCT
This sequence comes from Burkholderiales bacterium, assembly GCA_020848435.1. Classification (GTDB taxonomy): domain Bacteria; phylum Pseudomonadota; class Gammaproteobacteria; order Burkholderiales; family WYBJ01; genus WYBJ01. Next base: position 9,475 of record JADLAC010000001.1, read on the forward strand.
CGGCGCTGCCGAGATAACGCAGGTTGATAGAGCTGACACCGAATGAAGTACCTTGCGTGCCGTTGGAATTGAGGCTGACTCCCGCTCCCGGCAGCTCTTGCAACAGTTCGCCCACCGACAACGCTGCGGCGAAGGTGATGTCTTCGGCAGTGAGCGTCGTCAGCGGACCGACCGATTCGGCGTCCGCGCGTGCGATGCGTGAGCCCGTGACCGTGACTTCCTCGATCGCATTTGACGCGACATCTTGGGCGCAAACCGCGAGGGGGAGCAACGCTGCAATGCCCGCGGAGCCGAGGCGCCGCCACGCAAGGTGTGTAGTGAATGATCTCCGGGAAACGAATCGGTCGGGTATCGAGTTGTGATTCGCATGATCTGTCGACATGAGTCGGATGCTCCCCCGGTTTCTGGTCGGAATTCTGGATTCAGCGCACGCTCCCGCGGCTCGTCGGAGTTTCGATTTCCGTGCCTCACCGCGCACGCGACGCATTCGTCGCGGCAGATGTGAGGTCGTGCAGCACTCGAGACGTTCCGGGGCGCAACTGCGAGCGACCGTAGAGCAAAGCCAGCAGTACAACAAGATTATTGCGTGTTGCATCGACCCATAAGCATGCTGTATAGGAAAGACGTTTCCGGGAACAGCCAGTACTCTGGTCGCATTCCTGCAATCCGGAAATGAATCGGGGACACATGTGTTCAGGCGCGGCCGACTATACGTAGCCACTCTCGCTGCAATCATTGCGTCCGCCGCCTACGCGGGCGAGGCGCCAGCGCCGACGGCGCTCATTCATGCGGGCCATCTTCTCGACCGGCCAGGCTCGCAGCCGCGCTCGAGTGCGACCGTGTTGGTTCGGGATGGCAGGATTGCGGAGGTCCGTGATGGCTTTGTCGATCCGCAGGACTTCCCAGGCGCACAGGTCATCGATATGCGTGCCTATTTCGTCCTGCCCGGTCTGATCGATTCGCATGTTCACTTCAACGGCACCGAGTCCGGCAAAGGGGCATTGCTGGAACGCCTGAGCAAGGACACGGCATTCTTCGCTTACCAGGCTGCAACACTGGCCCGCCTCACGCTCGATGCGGGCTTCACGACGGTGCGGGTGCTGGGCAACCCCGCCGGCGTAACGCTCTCGCTCCGCGACGCCATCGCAGCCGGCGCCCTGCCGGGGCCCCGCATCCTCGACGCCGGCAACAGCATCGCCGCCACGGGCGGCTCGGGTGATGTAACGCTTGGCGTGCACTCGGCGTTGGCCGGGCATATGGATCAGGACAACCTGTGCGACGGTACGGAATCGTGCCGGCGTGCGGTGCGCCTGCAAGTCCGTCGCGGCGTCGATCTCATCAAACTCAAGATCACCGGTGGAGTGAACAGCCGGGTCGCGACCGGGCTGGGGCGCCAGATGTTCATCGACGAGGCGCGGGCGGTCGTCGAGACGGCGCACCTGTACGGCAAGAAAGTTGCCGTGCACGCGCATGGCGCCGACGGCATCAATCTCGCGCTCGAGTGCGGCGCCGACTCGATCGAGCACGGAACGCTGCTCGATGACCAAGGCATCGAGTTGATGCTTCGCTCGGGTGCCTTCCTCGTTCCCACCCTTTCGACAGCCACCACCTACGTGGAGCGCCTGGCGAACAATCCCGGGATCTATACGCAAGGGGTACGCGAGAAGATGGAGTGGCGTGCATCCGTTACCGGACAGGCCCTGCGGCAGGCGTATGCCCGTGGTGTGCGCATTGCCTTTGGTACCGACGCAGGCGTCTCGCCGCACGGACGCAACGCGGAGGAATTCGTGCTCATGGTGAAGTACGGCATGACGACTGGCGACGCCATCAAGGCCGCAACGCTCAATGCCGCGGAGCTCCTCGGTATCGCCGATGAGGCCGGCTCGCTTGAGCCGGGCAAGCGCGCCGACCTCATCGCGGTAAGCGGCAACCCGCTGGAAGACATTGCTGTTCTGCAGCATGTGCTCTTAGTGATGAAGGGCGGCCGAATCTGGAAGCAGTAGCAATCAGTGGCTATCGGGGCCGAGCGGCCTCGCGTGTGGAGGTTGCTGGACTCGATAACTGCATATTTGTACACAGTAGTGTCCGGACGTTAGCCTGCTTTATCTCACCGATAGGAGATGCATCGGGCCGATGATTGAGCAAAACTTGTTTTGCAAAGAACGAGTTAGCAAACAATCACCGGAGGCCCCGATGCCGGCACAGTGTAACGCCGGACAGCTGGGGTTTTCATGCGTAGATCGCCGCCGGGTGGTGACGACCTTTGACGGAGGAACGGTCAGCTCGCACGCCGGGGCGTTGCTGCTGGGCAAGGCCGATGCGGCGATCGGATTGATCGATCGACTGGCCGGATGCTTTATCGATGGGCGCGATCCGGACCTGATCGAGCATACAGTCAGGACGCTGATCGGCCAGCGCGTGTTCGGGCTGGCACTCGGATACGAAGACCTCAACGATCATGAGCAGCTACGCCATGACCCGGTATTCGGCGCGCTGCTGGGCAAGAGTGTGCGGAAAGTCAGCCGTGTCGGTCTACGTGCTCGTTGCCATCGCCAAGAAGCGGCTCAACCTCTCGCGCAGCATCTACGAAATCCTACAGATTCTGAGCCTGAACCTGTTCGAAAAAACCCCGCTGGATACAGCGCTTACGCTCGCGCCAGCGCCGCTAAATCGGGACTCAAACGGCAGCCCGCTGATTCTCTTCAACTAACGTTGGGACAGGCCTGAATCAAGATACAGACAAAGAATCTATCCGCCCCCCGACGGGGGCAGTGAGTGTCATGAGGCCCATCTGGCTGCGATTGCGCGCCGCGGCGGCATCGGCCGCCCGCGCGTCGAGTTCCTCTTGCGCTGCCTCGAGATCCGGGGCCTCGAGACGCGCAAGCACCTGTCCCGTGCGGATTTGCATACGCCCGACAAACCGCATTTCGTGGGCACTGGCGCGGATCATCTGAATATCCGTGTCGGGATTCTCCGTGATTCGCTGCGATCGCAGACAGCCACTCACTGTCTCGGCATGGTCTGTGTGCGCTTGCTCTCGCCTCCCGTCGAGCAGTCGCTCCAGACGCTGACCTCGGCTTTTGCGCCCCGGTAGAGCTGGAACCAGTCGG
>JADLAC010000002.1 GCA_020848435.1 Burkholderiales bacterium
CCATGAACGCCAAGGCGCCAGGCGAACTGATGATATTGCCAAGGCCAGGCGCCTTCTGCCGTAGCGGGTCCTGACCGCCGTGGCCCATGGGGATGTGGTCCTCGAAGTCACCGTCGCGCTTGATAAGCGAGAATTCATCGTGGTCGATGATCACGTGACCCCGAAATCCGGCTAGCCTCCTGGCGATGTAGTGCGTTGTGCGGAGATCTGCGTTCGAAGCCTCCGCAAAACCGCTGGGATGGTTGTGCAACATCCAGTAGCCAACCGCCCCGGCTGCTCTCATCCGGTGATCGAGCTTGGAAATGAATTGATCCGGATCGTCCAGGAAAGCGGTCGTGGAAGTTGGCAGCCGCGACGATATCCCAAACTGGCCCACCACGCGGCCAGAGGCGTCAACCAGGAAGTATCGAAGGGTTTCGAAGCGCGGATCGCGGTAAATTTGCGCGAGGAACGCTAGCTCTTCGGCGGTCCTGACGATTTGGCCTTCGAGGCTCGCGCGTCCGCGAGCGACGAGACTGGTCGCAATCGCTCGGGCCAGTATGGCACCGGGGGATCGTAGATTCCAAGACCGTATAGATGCGGCGGCAGCGGCCCGTGCCTCTTGGCCTCGAGCGCCGGAATCAGGTCGAGCACCCGATTCTCGTTGGAAGAGCGGTCCGCCGTCGACGAAGAGATCGATCTGCTGGTTGACATAGCGCTCTACGTCGGCGGGATCGGATCGGTCGGGTTCGGGGCTTCTGGCGTCTGATTCGGATGCAACGGGCTCGCCGGTTCCTCGCTCGACAGGCTGCGCCCGTCCCTCTGCGCGATCCGGCGAAAGGTCTCTTCCGCCGTAGCCGCTCTCGGGTTCAGCGGCTCCACTTTCTCCCCGGACAGGAGCCGGCGAAGGAGGTCCGCGCCCGCTGGTGTTGCCCAGGCCCGTTTCGGTTTCATGCGCAATCCTCTCAAACACTGCTGCCCGGCCTGCGCGCGGCACCGCGCCGAACATATCGCCCTCGGGCGCCTCGGCCTGCGCACGCGCAAAACGCGCCGCATCGGCGAGTATCGCGCCGATCGCCTGCGGACGACGGAACCCACGGGCCAGCAATTCAAGCACGTTACGCGCGTCGGACGAGAGCGTCAAATCGGCTTGCGCAGCGATGTCCGCCGAGCGGATATTGCGCCGCCGCCCGGAGACGAACGCCTGCGCGGCGTCACGCACCGCATCGCGGATGTCATACTCGCCCGCGCCTTCGAGCGCCGCCATATCGGGCGCTGCGATCGCCAACGCCCGCAGCACGCCTTTCGCTTCTGGGTCGGCCGCCTGCGCGTAAAGCTCGGTGAGTTGAGGTCCATACGCCTGATGGAAGACCGCCCCGAGCAGGCGATCCTCGGCTTGTGCTGTCGGTACGCCGTTGGGCGCAAGCTCCGCTTGCTCTTGCGCGGGCATCGCCTGCACGAATTGCCGAAGCGCATCCGCCGACGGCGAGCCGTCCTCGGCGAATCTCAGATCCGGCAACGCAATGCGCCGGGCATCATTGGCCGCATGCTCGACAGCCGAGAGGGACGCCACTTGCGGCGCGTTGGATCGATCGCCGATATCGGCCGTGACATCCGCTGCGCTCATGATGCGCACCAGCATGGGGGCGCGCATGGCTGCCATCTGGCGCGGGTCGATCCCGAGCATTTCGGCGTCCTGCGCGATGCCTTCGCGGTACGCGCCGGCCGTGCCACGCTCATAGGCTGCCTGTAGCCCTGCGGTGCGCCCGTTGTTGATCGCGCGCAACCGTCCCGGCGTCGCGTCCGACGTGTATTCGGGGCGCGCCGTGCCGTCGACACGATGCGATGCGAGCACCGAGTCAGCCTCGACCACGGCGTAGCGCACCTTCACTCGCTTGCCCGCGGCGTCGACTGCCACATCCTCGCGCCCCATCGCCCCGGCGGGCGCCAGGTCGGCGTTGGCGAACACGATCGGAGCGCCGGAATCCATCGTGCGCGAAATCGATAGCCGCGCCGGGTCGGGATTGCCGGCAATGGCGTTCATTTGCGTGATCGAGGCATCGCTCGATCGGTCGCGGTTCTGGAGCACCGCGCCTGCGGTACGCTGCGTCTGCGGAGTCGGCGCAGCAGCAAGGGGAGTCGCGCGCTCCTGCGCAGGGGCGATTACGGCGCTTGGCCGCGGTAGCGGCGCCGGGGCTGTCGGCTGCTGTGGCAGATCCTGAGGAGCTTGCGGAGTCGGCGCAGGCTGGACAGCCTGTCGGTCCGGCTGCTGAGATTCCAGCGCCTCTGCGGCCCCCTGACGGCCCATGACGCGCGCGAGGATCGCCTGGATGTCCGGCCGGGGTGTCTCGGTTGTCGCTGGCGCTTGTGCTGGATTCGGCTGCGCCGGGGAAGCCCCAGTAGGCGCTTGAGCGCTCGCCTGCTGCGTCGCTGGCGCTGGCGGTTGCGATGGCACTGCGACGCGCGTAGGCGGCGCTACGGCCGGCACTGAAGGGCCGAAGACTTCTCGGTCCGAGATCTCGCCGCGCGGCTGCATGCGCGCGAGGGCCGGGCCGGCGGGGTCGGTGAATTGAGTCGTGGTCACCGCCTCGTCGAGCGCTCGGCCGAGCGCCCGCTGCGGCATTACACGATCCGTAACGGCCCTGGCGACATCCGGCGCCCGGCGCATGGCATGGCCCATGCCGGCCGTCGCAGGCGCTTGGACCGCCATCTGGGCGGCCGTCTGCTTCATGTCATGGCCTAGGCGCTCCAGCGTCGCCGTGGGATCTTTCAGTGCTCGGTCGATTAGCCAGTCGCCCGCTGTCGAGACTTCCTCCGTGCCGAACTCTATGCCGTTGGAGACGGCGTGGTAGCGAACGAGCTGCCCGAGCGCCTGGGCGTCGCCGCGGAAAGCATCGACCACGCGCGGCAGCGGCATCTTCTGGAGCACCTTGAAGGTCGGCAGCTCGGTGGCGTATTCGAGCAAGCCCTTGCCGATCGCGCCGGGCAGCGCGAGCGACGCATCGAGTCCGCTCTCGCGCAAGTCGTGGTACGCATGCGCGGCGGCCGGCATGGCAAAGCCGAGAATGCCGGCGATCGCGAACGGCGCCTTGGCCCACAGCCCCGCCGCCATGGTTGGCGCCTGTGTGAGCGCTTGGCCGAAACCGCGTGAGACAGTGAGTGGCGAAACACGTCCTTGGCTCGATAGCGACGCCTCGACCATGGCGGTTCGATGGTCGATGTTGCGAGCCCGCTGAGTGGCGTAATCGGTCGATTCCGGATCGCCGGCTAGCTCGGCCAAGATTCTGACGCCCTTGGCGCCGGAGCCAGCAAGGTAGCGATACGCCTGCCCTGGCGCTGCGGCGATGGCCGCCACTGCGCCCCCCGATCTCGGCATCGACGCATCGGTCGGGCCGATGCTCGGCGCATCCAGGCGCGCGCGTGCTCCGGCTTGGGCCAGTGTCGCCGGCGTAACCGGGTTCTGCAATGCGCGCTTACGCGCGCTCATGTCGGACGCGAATGTCGGTGGCTCGTAGAGCGGCCCGCCTGGCGCGTAGTCCGCCATGACGCCGTGGTGCGCGCGCCGGCGCTGCGCATCGGCGAACACGCCGAGCGGGCTCAGAAAGTCGGCGGCGAGGGCGCGCAGTGTGCCGCCGAGACCGGGCTGCTTGGGCGCAGGAGCGAAGACATTGGCATCGCTCAGCTCGCGCGCGGGACCGCCAAATATCTCGGCATCGCTTAGTTCGCTGGCAGCCATCCTGTGCCCGTCCAACGCATCGGCCCCTTGGGGGTCTGGTATACGGCGTTCGGTTTACGCTGCGATGGATCGCGCGGGGCCTCGGCTGGTACCGTCACCACCTGCCCCGGACGCGCAGCAGTGGGCGCACCGCCCATCCTCGCTCGAACCTCTTTCGCGATATCGAACAGCAGAGCCTTCGACGGATCGCTCGGCGGCGGCGGATTGATCGGCGTGAACTGCACGTCACCCGTGCGCCCGATTTGGAACATGCCCGGCGCTCCGCTCTTGGGATCAGTGCCGTAATGCGTCGCGCTCGGCATGTTCACCTGCACGGGCGGAGCGTGCGTCGCGAGCTTCTCCAGCCGCTTGGCGATGAGCGACTGGCCCTGCTGGCTCGCAGGATCGATGCCGGCGACGATCAGGTCTTTGGTGAACGTGGTGAGCTCGCTCGAGCTTCGCTCCTGCGGCGGATAGGCGACGTTCTTGCCGAGCGTCGCCTGTAACAGACGAACGGCATCGATGCCGCCGTCCTGAGCCGCGGCAAGCGACTGATCGTTGACGCCCTGCTGCTGGAGTTCGCCCGCCGCCTGCGTCACGTTGTGCGCGTTGACTTCCTTGTTGACGTTGCCGAGTGCCACGGCGGCGAGCGCGCGCGAAAGTCTGCCCTGTGTCGCATCATCCCACTGGTAGGCGGACTGCACCGGCCCCACTTCTGGGCTCTCTCCGCTCAAACTCGGAATCTGACCGGTACGCCGGTACTCGCGAAACGCGCTGAACTCCGGGACCGACACGCCCGCCATGTTCGCCGCGCCCAAATCCACCTGCGCGTCCCGTCCCTCGGCGCGCCGGAGCGTATCGCGCAGCAACTGCGCCTCGAGCCCCGTCTTCTCGACGCCGGCGCGCTCGCTTTCGATCTTTGCCTGTGCCAGGTCGGCATCCGCGAATCCCTTGAGCGCGCTATCGCGCGCCTGGTCGCGCAGGATCCCCCCGCCGAGCAACGTGCGCGTAATCCGCTGCATGCCCGGCTGCGCCCCCTGGTAGAAGGACCATTCCATCGGATCACGCCCCCCAGTCGATGAATTCTGGGCTCTGCACTTGGATCGGCGGCGCTTTGACCTTGCTCATGAGGCTCTGCCCGAGCATCGATATGCCGAGGTTCTGAGCCCCTTGTCCGAGCATCATCTGCATGCCGCTCGGCTGCCCCGCGCGCTGCGCCGTCATACTCCCTGCGCTTGCCATTGCTGATCGATCGCGCGCCATGCTGCCGATTTCGGCCGCGTTGTTCGCGATCGAGAGGCCCTCGGCGAAGCGCATGTCGTTCGGTGCGCGCATCTTGGCCATCAACCGCGCGGTATCGGCAGAGCGCTGCATTTCCTCGCTCGATCGCCGTGCGCGGTCCACCAGGAAGTCGTCCGAGACCTTTCCTGCCAGCTGGCTCGTAGGCATCGTGCTCGTCGCCGCCGTGAGCTTGGTCGCCAGCGAGCCGTAGGCCGCATCTTCCGCTGCCTGCTCAGCCTGCTCGCGCTGCGCCGGCTGATAGTTCTGCGCCTCCTGTTGCACGAGCTGCTGCGCCCGATCGGCGTACTGCTCATCCTTGAGCAGCATCTGATTGAGCGCTTGACGCTGGCGCGCTTCGGCATCCGCCATGGCCTGCTGCTGCATCATGGTCCCGCCGATCGCAGCGGCCGCCATGAGCGCTTGACCCGCAGTGATTTCGCCGCCTGTCATCAGTAGGTCCTTCCGGTCTCGCCTTGCCAGCCACCACCAACAGAGCCGGGCACTTTGCCGCGCAACTGGCGCTCGTACCACTGCCGCGCCGCATCGTCCTTGCCGGTGCCAATCTGCTGCGCCTGGTAGAGCAGCCCGGCGTTGTCGAACACGTTGCCGAGCGCCTGCCCGCGAGCATTGGCGATCGCCGCCTCACCGGAGGCGCGCAACTGATTCGCCGCGCCCTGGATCGCGCTTGTCTGATCCATGCCCGCATCGATGCGCGAAAGAAGATCGAGCCTCGCTGCATCGTCGGAAGCGCGCGCCTGGTTGGATGCCGCGTCCGCTTGATTGGTCGCCTCCAGCACACCCTTATCGTACGTGCGCCCTAAGAGCGCGTTTTGATCGATGTCGAGCCCACCGCCGGCGTTGCCTGAGCGCAGCAACGCAAACTTGAGCTTGCGCACCGCAACTTCGGCGTCATCGTCGATCCTCTGTTTGTGGTAGTCGAAGATCGAATCGCGCACACGTCCGTAGGCGCTATCGCGTCCAGCCAGGTTCGCTTCGGCTTCCGTATCCGGCAAAAGCTTCGTTCCGATTTGTGATCGCCCCGTGCTGTTGATCGTGTACCACTGTGGCTGCCCCTCATCATCGGTGTAATCGACGCGCTGACTCTGCATCGCCGGAGCGCCATAGATCGGCTCCTCGATACCGGAGCTCACACCGAACAGGCGATTCACTGCCGCGCGTGCCTGCGCCTTGCTATCCTCGATCTGCTGCTGCCGAGCAGCGTATCCACCGTCACCACCGCCGCCACCGCCCATAGGTCACCCCACCAAGCCGTAAATGTCGATGTCCTCGCCGTTCGCGCCCCACGCGGGGATCGTTGCCTCGCGCCGGAAGCCGAATGCCTCGGCGAAGTGCCGGCAGATATCGAAGTCCGACAGCACGTAACCTTGCAGGCGATGCGCAAGCCTCTCCGCGAGCAGCGTACGCACGAACTTGCGCGCAAAGCGCACAAGCTCCACCGGATGCCGGTCCAGGCGTTCGGTTGCGATCAGCCACAGCGTCGCAACGCCACGGGTCGCAAACTGCGCGCCGCCGATTGCAACCGGCTCACCATCGCGCGCGATCAGGGCATAGCGGTAGTCGCTCGCCGTAAAACGCTCCATGGCGTAGCGCTCGCGCGACATGCCGGGAAACTTCGCCACCATCGCCGCGCGGTCGGATTCGCGCATGTGCGCGATCACGTGCAGGGCGTCCGCAAGGGTGAGCTCGACGATCACATCGCCCCCAGCGGATTGAAGTAGAGCTCGAGCGCGTCCATGCGAAAGTCCTCGTTGGCCGAGTGCATGACCACGGGCGCGATGTTCACGGCCGCGACCTCGACCGGATGCAGCACGCCTGCGCGCGTGTCGCCCGTGTAAGCGTAGGCTTGCGTCACCTTGGACTCGTCGTTGGAGTCGCAACGAAACGCGAGCTGCGGCGTGCCCTGGCCCACGAAGTCCGCGCCCCAGAATTGCTTGAGAATGCCGGGCTGCTTCGCATCGACATAGGCCATCTCAATCGCCACTTCGATCGGCGTGGCCTGATCGGAGTAAACGCCGTTCGCGATCTCGTACACATCGTTGCCGGAGCGCACATAGAGCTTGTTGTTCAGCGCGGCAATGGCATCGATGTCAACCTGGAAGATGTATTTGGACCACGCCGCGAGCTTGGCGCTCTTGGAGAACGAATAGACCCACGCGGTACGCCCAACAAAGCACCAGTATTGCCCGAAGCCTGGCGCGTAGAGCGCCATCGGCGTGGTGCCAGAAACAGCAACCAGAGAGTCGATCGGGCTACCAACATCGATATCCTGAAAGTTGTCCGTCTGACTGTTAACCGTGATCGAGCGAAAGCCTGCATCAGCAAGGAAGAACACGTCAGAAGCAAACGACGCTGGTGACTGCGGATAGCGCGTACCGATGCCATAGATCTTCTGGTGAATGGCGTTCAGGCTGGGATCTTCGTCGATGTTCCAGACTTGCGCGCCGTCGGCGAAAAACACGACAAGCTGCCGCTGGAACTGGCCAAGCGCAAGCGCATCGGTTGAACCGTCCTGGCTACGCCCGACAGGAAGGAATCCTGCATCGCTCGCGCTCGTCCAGTCGCGCGGTGAGCCGGCGGCGCAAAAGCGCACCAAGTCATCCTTCGCGCACCAAATCTTGTTGGCCGCTTTGAGCGTCGGCCTACGTTGCGGGCAATTCGCATCCTGCACATAGGACGAGAAGCACGTCCATGTGATCTGATTCGCGCCGGCGTTATCCACTACAGTCGCGCCGACCGTCGTTGGCCAGGTCGGCTCGCCCGCTCCGGATGTGCCGCTGCCTGCGATTGCCGTCACCTTGTAGCGATAGCCGTTCGCCGCGACCGGGCGCCGGTAGGTGCCTACGCTGTAGGCGGTCGCCGCGACCCACGCGCCATCGTCGTCGAGATAGTGATGCCAGATCGACCCGTCGGCGTACTCGGCAACCGCGTAGAGGTAGCCCGCGAAGCTGTCGCAATAGTGAATTCTAGAGATCGCCTGCGAGAGCGTCGGATGCGGGAGCTTGCGCGGCGCAAAAAGCGCGTTCGCGTGGGTAATCGTGCCGGATTCGTAGAACGTGTTCAGTTTACCTGCGGCCGCCTTCAGTCCTTTCGTGCCAGGCTCGAGCATGGCGACAAATGACAGTGCCGGGCGTTTCTGAATTTGCTTGCCGGTGGTAACGTAGGCGTTCGTCAACACACGCAAGCGGTTGGGTTCGCTCGACGCCTTGCCCTTGCGGCGATCCAGGCCGATGTCGAAGCGATCGAAGGTGATCGAGGGCATGGTTACAGATCTAGGTGCTATGCACCGGCCGCCGCGATTTGCCGTACCACAAAAACCCCTGGAAGATATCCACTGGCGTCGCATTGCTCGCAAGTTTGTCGAGCAATACAGGCGCGGCTCCGTGAAACGGCACAAAGAACAAGCCGGGCGTGTTGCCTCCGGCGCCGTCGTTGATCAAGCTGAAGTAATACTCGTCGGTTGCCGGATCGACGACCCCAAAATAGCCGTTGGCATAGAAGGAGTCGGTAGACGCAGCAGCCGCAGGCACACCCATATTCTTCGCCAACCCCGCGCACACCCAATACTTTTGAGTATTGCGTCTGTCGACTACCCACACATGCCCGCGCTGACTGTCGCCGGCAAAATAAATGTACTGCTGGCTGAACGAGATTTGCACCGCTTGCCAGCTGGCGGATACCTCGAACGTGGACCACGTGTCGCCGTAGTCTGTGCTGCGCAGCACCGTCCTATTCGCGTTGCCGTCCCCGAGCGTCATCCATAGATGGCCGGCGTTGTGCGGGTCGGGCGCAATCGCGTGCGCGTGGCGCATGGGCGTGCCTTGCCCGACCTCGGTGTAGATCTGAGTCCACGTATCGCCGTCCGCGCTGCGCCAGACCGTCGGACCGCCGGTCGGGTCGCCGTACTCGGCTAGGTACATGTACGTTGCATCGGCCGAGAAGCATGGGTAGAGCGCGGTCGCGCTCGCGTCCGTCATCTGCTTGAGCGGCGCGGACCATGAGAATGCGGTGTTGCCTGACGCTGGCGCAGCGCGATAGACGCCGTAGAGATTCGTCACCGAGTCCTTGGACAGCAAATACAGGCTCGCGCCGAAGCGAATGATCTTCACCACGCCGCTGTAGAGCACGGCGTTCGGGGTCGTGGGCAGCCCCTTGCTCGTACTGACGCTGAAATTCGCAGTCGTTGCCCAGCCGTCTGTCGTTGTCGCTTGTCGCAGAATGCCGCCGGTGTCATCGCGGATGAACACGCGGCTGTCGATCGGGTCCGCGCCGCAGAACAAGTACGATGACGTAGCGTGGTTGAGCAGCGATGCCTGAAACGCGGAGACCGAAGACAGTCTTTGCGGTTGCGCGTGCGGGTTGACGGAAATGCGTTCCGGGCCATTCATCAGCATACCCCGAACGCGGATGTCGACCCGCTGCCAGCAGTGCGCTGTCCTCGCAGATGCGTGATTGGCGCGTCGAACACCGCCTCTGTATATGCGGCAACCGCGCCGGCCGACCAGGCTGTGTACGTTGTTCCACCATCACACGAATACGACAACGCAATGGTATCCCCGCCGGCCGGGCGCGCCCAGACAGTGGCTGGCAATGGCGCTCCGGCCATTGCCAGAATGACTGCGTTGCCATTGGGCAGTAAGCTAGACGCGTAGACCTTGCCATCCATCGTTCCTCGGATATCCATGCGCGACTACCCTTTTTTCATATCACCACCGGCCGCGGCAATAGCGCTTGATCGTCCTTGCCCGGAGGCAAGAACCTGCGACCACCAAACGATTGTCCCTTGATGCGCGCTAACAACGCCTCTAACTGACTCCCCCATGTCGCGGCGTCCGGCTGCCGGTAATGTGCCTTCGCGGTCGCGGTGGCGTGCAGCAGAATCAGCTCGTCATCGAGCGTGGCCGCATCGTTTTCTGCCGTGAACGCGCCGAGCCGCTTGACATACCAAACCCGCAGGGTGCGTATCGCATCGCACGCCGGCCAAACCTCGATCTGTTCGTAGCGCTCGTAGCGCATCGGATACGACTTCGAGCTTTGGGTGTTGTAGTGCTCGATGCGGATGCCTTCTTCGAGTGGCCGCCACAGGTCAGAGCCAGAACCGATGTTGACGGCGATAGCCAGGATGCGTTCCGGGTGAGCGTTGTCGGGATAATCCACGAGTGTTTGATCGATGCCGATTTCGATGTCGTCGTACTCCTGCAGCTTCTTCCAGTCCTGCATCCAGTAGAGCTGCGCCTGCGCGTTCTGTAACCACGAATCGATCAGGGCGGCGTTGCCTCCGATGCTTGCGCCCTGTGCGCCGAAGCCGCAGCGCGCAGAGACGATGGCCCGCAAGGTGCCGAGCGTGCGATAGGTCATGCGGAAGCCTCCCGGCGCATGCTCGCGCGCGAGTCGGTACGCATGGTGCGTGTGCCCATGGACAGAATCTTTGCGCGCGCATTCGCGCCACCGGCTGGCGTAAACGTCATCGGCGCCGTGCCGCCAAAGGTGACGCGACCACTCGGCACGATAACGCGCTCGACGTTATGCGTCTCGTAGGGCGCGGCCCCGTCGAACACGACACCGCCCGATGCCGCGATCGTCCGATCGCGCGTGATCGGCGCAGCGCCGCTGAAGCCAACGCCGCCTGCCGGGTGGACTACGCGTCCGTGGATAAGCGTTGCGCCACCGGCAAAGGCAACGCCGCCGGATGGGGTGATCAGATACTCGGTCGGGCCACCACCGCCGCTCGTCGTACTCTCCCAATCATCGATGCACGGATCGGCCGCCGCCGAGCGGCAGACCAGCCCGCACTTGGTCACTCCGCTGAAGACCGCATCCGAGACCGTCCCCGTGATCCGCGACACACCATTGAGGTAGAAGGCAAACGATGTTCCAGACATCTCGCACTTGAGCACATCGCCGGAAGCCGGGGTCGCGGCATAGGTCCCGATCGCGGAGAACGTATTCGCGACCCGCTTCTGTGCGCTGAACTGCGCCGCCTCTGCCCGCACGCCGACGAAGTTCTGGTTGTCCACGACGCGCACGGCCGGCACCCAAGGCCCCGAGAGCCCGCCCCGATACACACACTGCGCGTAGTGATCCGCCGTCCCGCAGTCGGACGCGTTGTACGCGTGCCCCGCGTTCCCGACGCCTACCGTCTTGAGCTGGTTGCTCGCATTGATCTCGGCCGCACCCGCGCTGCCGGATACGAGCGTCCAGCCCGTGCGGGCCTCGAGATCCTGCCCGCTCGTGCCGGTGAAATCGTCGGTGAATGCCATCAGTCGTCGGCGATGTCAAAAGCGTCTTCGTGGAACGCAGCGTCCTGCTTGCGCCCGAGCGCGCGGATCAGATCGCGATAGCCGTCCGCAGACGACAGGTCACTCACGTCGATCGAGCGCGCCATGAGCCGCCCGAAGGCTGCCGTCTTGGTCGGCGTCGCCATCGCCGATACCTTCACGTCCAGCGGATAGTCGGGCAGCAGGTCTATATCTGGATTGCCAGCCGCGAGTGCGAAATTCTTGCCGCTCGCGAGCACGATGCACCAGTCGTGCACCGGCGTGCCATCGGGATTGCTGGCGATGGCCGTGACATAGGCAAATGCGCGCAGTCCACTGCGCGGATCGATGATGTCGTGAATGGCGGGGCGGTACGCCGTCTCCGGTTCCTGACCGTCGCCGATGATCTTGCAGATTGCGTAGCGTTTCATGCTATCTCCCAATCCGTTGCGGCTCGATCCTCCGCTGTGAGTGCGTACTGCTCCTGGGTATGGCCGTCCGGAGGAGTCGAGCCGGCATATCGTAGCAAGAGGAAGCTTTCGCCCATCCACGGGCGCCGCACGCCGTGACCCAGTGCCATGGCGAGCTGTGCCTGCAAAAAGTTGAGCTTGTAGCCGCGCACACTTCAGCTCGCCGTGATTGTCGGCGTCACCTTCACCGTGTCACCAGCCGCCGCAATTGTGAACGGCGCAGCGCCATCACGCTCGGCCCACATGAGCTTGCCGCTCGTCTGCTGCGTCAAGTAGTAGCCGTATACGCTGCCGCTCGGCGTGCCAGATGCGGTGAACACCTTTTGCGCCGCGGTCGCAATGCTGCCGCCGGAAGCCGCGGCCCAATCCCCTCCGGCCAGCGCGATGTCCGCATAGCCTGTGAAGTCCGCCTCGGTGTAGGTTGCCTCGGTGTCCGTCTCAGCCGGGGTGACGTTGTTCTTGTACAGCTTGAGATCGAGTGCCTGTGGCGCCGTCTTGTTGACGATCGCCTCCAGGATGATGTTCTCTGCCTGGTCTACGACGACGAGCGCCATGCCTCAACTCTCCAAGTAACCGAGCTTGTGCGCCGCATCCGCGCTCGGACGGCGTGCCGTCGGAATCTCGTCGAGGGTTGCCTTGCGCATCGATGCCCAGGGTTGGTGCGTAGATAGCACCGTCTCACCGGTGTCGTTCACGATGTCGATCGCGATGAGGCCATCCGGTGTCTTGCCTGTGGCAATACCGGTACGACCCACCCAGCGCACCCAAGTCCCCACGCGTACTCCCGGCGCGAGATCTCGATTGCGACCGGCTGCCAGGGCGCCAACTTGCATGACGTGCAAACGCGCCTGCGGCTGAGGCACGCCACCCAGTTTGCGGATCAGGTAATCACGTAGGCTCATTACATCGTCCATCCATGTTTACGCGCTAGCGCCTGCCATCCCCTGAGATTGGCTCGGCACTCGGCCCAGGCATCGGCGTTGTCTCCGTGGACGGCCAAGACATCCTCGGGGCCAACCGTACCGGCTCGCGCGGCGGCTCCATCAGCCTCGCGGGTATCTCCGGCACCGGGCACTGCGGCACCGTGGGCAAGGTCATACAGGCGGACAAACTCAGCAGTGAGACGAGGCTCAGGGCCGCGCAGCGCAACCGGCTCGCCGACATCGGGCGCCACGGTAGCCATGGGCGCCTCCTGGACCGGCACGGCCGGCGGACAGACGGCAAGCGTCGCACGAGCCCGGCGTACCTGCTCCCGGTACGCCACCGCATCCGCCTGCCGCCTGATCTGCTCATCGGTGAGCCCTCTCGAGATATCCTGCGCGATCGACCGGCTGCGCTGCGCCTGGGCGACGTACGCCTCATGCATCGCCTGCTGCTGGGCGAGGAGCAGCGCGTCCCGGCGATCGGACTCGACCGCCACCCCGCCGAGGAACGACGCTACGCACGCCCCGAGGATGCCGAGCAGCACCCACGGATTCACGCGCAGCACCCCCGGCGCCGGTTGACCACGAGGTACAGGGCCGTCATGATCAGTACGCTCGTATCGCCGTAGCTCGGCTCGCTCGCTCCGTACAGCGGCGCCAGTGCAGCCGCGAGCGCCGATACGGCCAGCAGCAGGTAGACCGCCCGGATGCCGTGGTGAGTCATGGCATCCATCTGGTTTGCCGCGCAGATGCACTGAGCGACGATCGAGAGCGCAGCCAGCACCGAGAGCGCAGTCACGGCCGCCCCCGGATACGGTCGATCAGCGCGCCGAACGCGTCTCGCACCGCCCCGGGCGCGGCGCCGAATATCGCGGTGCCGAGCGCGTGCGCGATCAGCCCCACGAAGAATGCCGCCCCAGGCCATACACCCATCGGCCAGCCGGCCAGGTACCCGATCAGCGGCTGCAGGTAGGCCGCGATCAGCGTACAGCAGGCGACGATGCTCAGTGCCCGCAGGCGGGTGAGCGAGCCCAGGAACGACAGGGCGCAGGCGCTGCCGGCGAATCCAGCCAGTACCACGGGCATGGGCACGCCGAGCCAGTACACCGACGCGTCCACGGTGAGCGCCCCCGCGCTGGCGATCACCGAAGCGATGGCGGCCGGTATCTGGAGATCAGCGATGGGAGCGCTCATGCCGGATCACCCGGCGGACGAATTTTGCCAAATGCCACGCGGCCCATGCGCACTGCGCGGCCACGCAGCCCAGTGCGCCAAGCACGATGCCTATGAGCAGCCACTGCCACCAGGTCACCGTCCATCACGGAGGAGCGCGGCGACGATGCCGGACTCGGAGTGAGCGGCCCTGTACGTATGCCCAGGGTCGGCGCGATTGATCCAGGCCGCCAGGCGCGGATAGTCGCCCGTGCGGCCCATGCGACTCGATAGTGACTCGCGGGCGTAGCCTCCGAGGCAGGCGTTGACGGCCTGGGTCGCTACCCGCACGACCTCACGGCCGCGCAGCAGGTAGAGCAGCGGCCAGCACAGCATGCACAGGCTCGAGCTCACCCACAGCACGAGCAGGATGAGCGCCACGTGCGGTCTGCTCATGCCACCATCCCCAGTGCCTCGCGGGCACGCCTGTGCCACGTATGACGCTCGGCGATGCCGATGTCCCCGCCATTCCAGGCCCGGCACAGGCCTGGGAAATCATCCGCCTCGGCGTAGGTGTCGAGATAGTGGGCCTGCCAGTACCAGCCGCAGAGGCGCGCCATCCCAGGGATATCGCCGAGCAAGGCATCGGGATCATCCATATCCGGGATGCCGAGCGCGATGTGGGCGCGCGAGTAATTGGCTCGGCCGGTGAGCATGAGCGGGTATCTGCCACGGTATCGCCAGCCGTCGCCCCACTCGGCCGGACCATTGCCCATCCTGCCGGCGTAGACATCGCAGGCGATTGCATCGGGCCGCCCAGCGAGCTCGTGGGCGAGAGCATTCGGCCGCCGATCGATCGCGCGCGGATCGACGGCGTAGCGTGCCGGCCAGACCTGGGCGAGGCGCTTCGCCGTGTAGCACATGTCCTCGGTGAGCCTGGTGAGCCCGGCGGACTCGTGGCACAGATTTGCGAGCCACATCGCCTGAGCGCGCGGCTCGCGGATGCCGAATTCATCGGCCGCCACGGCAAGCGCACCGGCCCACGCAACTGCATTGGCCTGCGGTAGCCGGTAGCACAGCTGCTCGATCGTGAGCCGATCCATGAGATCAGATCCGCTCACCCGCGCACCGGCGCAGCGTCGCTCGGATCGCATCGAGATCGGCGCGGCTCACCAGGGCACAGCCCGATGCCCCGCAATAGGTAGCGAGCGCCTGCTGCGCAGCGGCCTGCGCCGACTGATCCGAGGCGCGCGCGTGCTCGATCCACAGCGCGAGCAGGGCCACGATCACCACGGCGCCTATCGCGGCGCAAATCACGTAGAGCGAGGCGCCTACACGCTCGGGCAGGCTCAGCGGCTGATCATCGGAGTAGGGCATGTCAGTAGTAGTACTCGATGTTCAGCTTCGGCGATCCGCTCTCCAGGATCGCCAGGAAGGCACCCAAGTCCCCCGTGTACGGAAAGAACCCGTCGGCCGCCTCCAAGTGCATACCGACGCTCGCCGTCGGCGCAACGCCGTCGCCACGCCAGCGGATCGGCGCACCTTCGGCGCGCATGAGTGCTAGGCGTGCCGTGACCATGCGCCCGGCAATGATGGACGCGCTCGACGGCACCGTGAGCCCGACAGCCGACGACAGATCAGTGATCTGCTCGTAGCCCATCGGGATGCGGTTGCCGTCGGTAACGTCCATCTCATGCGGCCAACCGCGCCTTGCCGCGCAAGGCCGCGTCGAAGCGACCCTCGCGCAAGCGCCCGTACACGTACTCGACCACCGGCACGCCGACCTCGTTGTGCATGCCGTAGCAGCGTACGAGCCGGTCGTACTCCTCGGCCGTTTCGCCCTCGAATGCCGCGCCCAGGCGAAGTCCGCGCGCGACAAGTTCCTGCGCGTTGATGCGATCGATCGGCATGGTGATCGTCTGCGGCTTGCCGTCGAGCTGGCCGCTGATCTCGACCTGCTCGTTGCCCGCCTTGTCCTTCACATGCTTGATGCGCGGATTCTTCGGGTCGACCAGTTGAGTGGTGCCGTGGATCACGATTGCCTCCACTCGATCCGCCAAGTCAGCAGGCTCGATCGGCGTAATCGCTCCCTCGCCGTGGATCGCTTCCAGCAGAGGAATTTCATGCTCCCACGCGGTAACGGCCGTCTTGTCGGTCATGCCGCGCGAAACGAGCGCCACGATTCGCTTGCTCATGAATGATGTCTCCTCAGGCGATCGCGAACACGGCGTGCGCGTTGCGGCGATTCGTGGTCAGCGCGCCGCGCCACGTGAGCCCCCAGTAGTACTCGTACTTGTCGTACGCGCGCGGGGGCTTGCGCGTGATCATGTCGTGCCCTTCGAGCGGGCGCAGCTTGACGTGGTTGGTATTGAGGAAGTAGCAGCGCTTCTCCCAGCTCGTCGCAGCACCCGTGAACGCTTGCAAGTCAGAGAACTCCGGCGACCAGGTGCAATCGACTCCGTGGAAAGTCATCATCTCGGTGCCGGCGTCGATGCGCTTGCCGATGGTGCCGTTGGCATAGCTCATGCCGCCGGCGCCGCCGAAGGTCTTCAGGATGAAGTTGCGGAAGCCGTCGAGGAAGTCCGAGCCCATCAAGATCATGTTGGGCTTGCCACCGTTGCGCACGCACGCGCGCCAGCCGACCTCGAGATAGTCCAGAATCGTGCCGGTCGTGGTCGTGATGGTGAGACCCGTCTGCGCGTAGTTGCGCCAGTACACGTTCGATGCGCCCGCGGCATCGATCCCGCCTACGGTGCCCGTCGACGGCGTGAGCGACACCAGCGCATCGAGCCCGGTCACCGCATCGGCCGATTGCGTGCCGTCGCGGTGCAACTCCTGGCTGAACTTCTCCTGAAAACCTAGGCGCAGAACCTCCGTCTGTTCCTCGATCAAGTTCGTGAGCTGGATGCGCTCGGCCTGGCTTGCGCTGCGCGCGGCCTTCGGGTCGTCCACGACGATGATGCCGTTTTGCGCCAAGCGATCTTCATCGAGTGCAAAGCCGTCGTGCGCGGAGCGCCAGGCATAGTTTGCTTGCTCGATCGTTTGCCGGCGGTTGTAGGTAACGACGCCGGCGCCGTTGAACCACTGAAAGTTACTCTGGTAGCGGTACCGAAGCTGCTCGACGATGTACTGCTTGGCTCCGGGGGCCGACCTTTTGTCGCCCGCCAAGCGCTTGAGCAGCGGCCGCTCGACCGCGACCTGGTCAATCGAATTGTTCTTGAGATAGAAATCGAGGCCGATCTTGCCGGCATCGGTGATTTCACTGGTAGTGAAAGGCATTGCTCGTCTCCGATGAAGGAACAGATGCGAAGGCGTAAGGCCCTTCGCTTTCCCCCAGGTGACGAGCCCGGAATACGGTCAGACCCGGTGCGCGAAGCCGGTTACGGCGCAGGTGCTGTGTGCTACACATACCCCAACTGCTGCTCGATCGCCTCGCGCATCGACTGCGGCGCAGGCTTCACCCCGCTCGGCCCGTTACCGGACGTGAGCGGGCGTGGCTTTGCCGGCGCGGCTCCCGCCGGTGGCGACGCGATCAATCCGTACCACTGTTGCAAGTGCGCAAGCCACCCGGCCGGCGCCACGTTCTGCGCGAGCCACTCCATCTTGGCGTCGAGCAGCTTCTCTTTGGCCGGCCAGTCCACATCGCTCGCCGCCATCTTCGCAGCCCAGGCGTCCACCGCCTTGACCGCCTCGTTTACCTGGCCCGCGCGTTGCTGTTGCTGCGCCTGCGTCTGAAGCGTGCGCTGCTCGGCCTGCTGGCGAGTGCGCTCCACCGCGCGCCCTCGCGCGATCTCGAAAGCGCGCTCTTCTGACAGGCGCATCGAGCGCACTTCTTCGGCGAGATCCGGATGCTCGGCGAGTAGATCGACCCCAGGCGCGGGCTTGCCCTGGTGGATCGAGATCCATTTGAGCTGATCGAGGATGAGCGCTCGCGCCTGGTCCCACTGTCCGGTCTTGCACAGCCGGTTGTACTCGAGCAGCGCGCCGAAGTCCTCGGCGCTCGTGTACGTCTGCTCCATGAGCTGGCGCAATCCCGTGACGGTCGCCTCCGCCGTCTCGCGCGCCTGGCGCTCGGTCTTGATCTCGCCAATCAGGTGCTGAAAGCGCTTCTGTGCCTCGGGCGCCAAGCCCTCGGGCATCTTGGCAGCATCGTCTTTCTTGGCCTTTGGATCGGCCCCCGCTTCGGGAGGCTCGGCCTGCGGCTGCTGCGCCTCTTTCGCCGGCTGCTCGCCCTCGGGCTTCTGCTCTGCGTCGAGCTCACCCTCGATCGCCTCGAGCATGGTGCTCGGGGCGGCCGGCTGCTCGCTAGCGGCCGGCGTCTCGACCGCGACCTGCGATTGCTCGGCTTGAATTTCTGCGTTCTCGGCATCGAGCGGCACGGACCACCCCCTCAGTGAATGGCGCCCGCTTCCGCGGGCAAAGGCGCTTGCGGCATCGCCTGCATCTGCGGCGCCGCTGGCATCATGAGCGGCATGGCCGGCATCGGCGGAATGAACGCGTCCAAGTCCATGCGCTCGTCGAAGCGACGCAGCGTCTCCTTGAGCAGCTCGATCAGAGTCTGCGCGATATCGACCTGGCCCTGCGCGCGCAATTGCGCGACCTGCAACACCGTGTCGCGAATCTCCGGCGCGAGCTTCGCCCACTGCTCGCGCTCAGCGACACGATTCGGCCGCCCGGTCGAACCAGCACGAACCTCGATCGCAACCTGGTCGAAGATCTCGTCACGCGTCATCTGCGGCCACACGGCCGTTTCGCCCGCGATGCGCTGTACCTGCGGCAGCGAGAGCTCCTGCAGGAGCATCTCGGCGCCGTAGGTCGCCATGTCGAAAATCCAGTCCTCGATCGCGTCCTGGCGCTCGGCGGTGCGCGATTGGAGGCCCTCGCGCAAGATCTCAGCTTCGGTCGCAGTCTTGGCCTTGAGCACGCTGCCTTGTGTTGCGTCGGATGCCCCCGAGACAATCTCGATATCTGCGCGAATCGGCGTCACGTCATAGAGCACCGGGTTCAACGAGATTCCGGAAAACTCCTCGATGTCATCCGACAGCGGCTTCCCGCCGGCGCCAGAGAGCACCACGATCTCGCGCGAGCGCCGCTTCTGAATGCGCTCGAGGTCCTCAGGCGTCAGCGCCCCGCCGGCGCGCGCAACGCGCACCGGCATCGAGTCCTCGCGGTGGTCCTTCTGCTGCTCGCGCGTCTCGTTGTACTCACACGAGAGCTTCTCCAGCAGCTCGACATCCGACATCGGGTAAAACTGTCCATCGACCAAGTTGAAGCCCAGCGGGAAAAACGAGTACCAGTGCTTGCCGAGCTTCTCCGGCTGAAAGGGCTCGCGCGCATAGCCCTCGTAGCCGTCGCACAGCGTGTACACCGTGTTCTCGTCCTTGCTCCAGATTTCATACGCGCAGTAGAAGCACTCGGGCTTGCCGTCACCGCCCAACGCTGGCTGTTGCTCGGTCACGTGCGGCGCGGCGTAGGTCTTCGCTCCCTTTGGCGGCGGATAACCGAACGCGGTCTCATAGCGATCCTTACTCATCCAGATGCGCTGCGCGATCGCGCTGGCCTGCGCGTAGCCGTCGAAGGTGCGCACGGTGGAATCCAGGATGATTATGTCCTCGGAGCGCACGTAGTCGATCACCAGGCCCTCGGCCACCACCTTCTCGACGGTCTTTTCGAGCGCCGCAAACTGCTGCTTGAGCGTCTCTCGATCCACCTCTTCCTCGGCCAGGCGGCTCGGATTCTGTATTGCGCGAATCGTCGCATCGAGCCGTCGCAAGTTGTCCTGGATGTCGTTCATGCGCGACTCGATTTGCGGGTCGCGGCGAATGTCTTTCTGGTAGGTCAGCTTCGCCCAGCCGATCGAGGTTGTCATGGCCGAACGCACGCACGCTTTCGCCCGGAGCTTGAGTCGCGTATCCTTCACCAGCACGCGCGAGAGCACGATTTCCAGCGTGCGCGCGAAGGCTTTCACCGCCTGATAGCGCGCTTCGGACACTGCTTCGGACGGCGTCACTGAGATGTCCGGATTCTTCGCGTACACCTGCGGCAGCACGGCTGCGATCGTCGAGTACACCAGGTTTGTGCGCTGCTGGTTGGTCACGCCGTCGCCTTCAACGCCGCGCAACGTGCGCCGACGATCCTCGAATGCCCGGAACAGCGTGTCGTTATGCTCTAGCGCACGCTTGATGCGCGAGAGCCACTGCTTGGCCTTCGCCTTCTCGGGCTCAGGCACGATACGCTCGTCGTAGGGCTGCTGCGTCAGCATATCCATGGCTCAGACCGGCCACCCCTTCGCTCGGCCCTCGGCGAGCAAAGCCTGGTAGTAGCCGTCCCCGTGCGCGCGCACCGAAACTGCGCCGAGTGAGCGCAGTAGTGGCTCGAGCTCCTGCGCCTGCCACGCGAGCTCGGCAGTGGTCTGGTACTCGCGCTCCCCAACCCGCACCGTAAACACGCGCTTGCTTTTCAGCGCTCGCGCACCATCGAGCTTGAGCAGCCGGCCCGCCGTCTTGGCTGTCGCGCGTTGCCACCAGCCGGACGGGCGCGGCAACGACGAATCCAAGCCATAGAGCTCAAAACGGCGCCGGCCGAGCAAGTGCATCAACAGAATCGCGCTGTTGCCCGTCGTGGATGCGCACGGCACGATGAAGCGCTTGGCCCATTCCGGGCGCTTCTCCTGCTCAGCCTCGATACGCGAATGCCAGATGAGCACCTGGTAGCCGCGCAAGTGCTCCCACGTATCCGGATGCATCTGCGATGCGCATAGGTACAGCACTTCGCGCCGCGGATGACGGAAACACGTCGAGCGCGATTGCTGCGGATCGAGCGCGATCGCTGCGCGCGGCACGATGCCGTTCTTGATGAGCCAGTCATGCGCCCCCTTGATGGCGATGATTTCTTCGCCGCGCTGGTAGCGCGCGCGAATCTCGGGTAACAGCGCAATGGCTGACAGGCCGGAGCCCACCAGGGCGCACGGCGCGGTGAACGTCCGATCGCCGGCGCCAGTCAGCACTGGGAAGCCGGCCGCGCTCGCCGCCTCGCAGTGCGCATAGCGCTCCCGATTGTCGAGCACGCACGCGCCATCGATCACCAGCGGCACCGGAGCGCCATTCACGATCACGCTGACCGGTACGCTAGGCCACGCGATAGATGCGCTCATCTCACCACCAGGTCGCGATTGCGGTCAGCCACATCGGTCTTCGTGATCACGCGCGCCTGCCCGCGCGGCACATCCCTGTGCGAAATGACCGGGATGCCGCCGACGAAGCCGATGGCATGGCGATCGTGATCGGCATGCTCGGCATCGAGCGAATGAGCCTTCGACGCTGCCATGATCTCCTGCTTGAGATCGCGCTTCTCGCGCTCGGAGACCAGAAGCGCGGCGGGGCGAACGCCCTGACGATGCAAATCGGCGATGAGCAACCGCAGCCCCTCGAAGCTGATGGCCAGGCGCCCTGTCATGCAAGCAGCACCGCTCCGAACGTACCTGACGTCCACGCCGACAAGCGGAATGTCATGTAGCGCGAGAGATTGACCTCCACGCACACCGCACCGAAGTCGGCAAACGCCGGGATCGTGATCTCGCCGTCGAGTAGCGCCGATTGAAAACCAGCTGTGGCAACACCGGACGCGGCCGTGTACGTAAATCCGCCGGCAGTCATGCCGTCGGCCTTCTCGATCACCGCGGTTGCGATGCCGTCGGTCGCTGCGGCACCTGCGCCGGCGGCCACCATCGCCACGGCCGCGTGATTCGGCAGGAACGGCGTGCGATCGCACAGCGCCGCAATGATCGGCGTGCCGGAGAGCGCCGCGCTACCGCTCGATCCGATGAGCGTGGCGGAGGCGGCTGCAACGCCGGAGAGCGTCCATTCGCCGAAGGTGTTGTTGTCGGTCGCGTTGCCGGCAATCGCGATACGCTCGCCGTTGCGCAGCCGGTGTCCGGCCGTGAGTGTGATCGATAGCGGCGTGCCAGTGGTTATCGCCGACATGACGATGCCGCGCGCAGCGGCGACGGCAGACCCGAGGGACTTCAGCTTGAGCGACATTGCGATGTCTCCGTATCGGCCGAGACAGGCCCGGCTATCCCGCAGGCTGGTAGCGAGCCTGCTGCGCTTGCAGGCGGTTGTATCGCAAAAGGTGTTGCATGGGTGCAACAACGTGCATCGAGCGCGATGAGCGCGACTGCGTGCGGCCCGCTCGGGCGCGCCGTGCCCGTTGTCCAGCGCCACACCGTCGAGCGCTCGACGCGCAGCGTCGCCACCAGGTCGATGCCGCGGCCTCGCAAGCGCGCGACGATGGCGGCCCAGTCGGTCAATGCATCGCCCCCTTGCCGATTGCATCCACGGAGGCCAGCACGCCGCCCTTCCCGGCGCGACCTAACCGACGCTCCTGCGCCAGCGCCTCGATCGTGGCGAGCAACCCATCGGATGCCATCGCATCGGCCGCGCCGCGCGTCTCGGCGTGCACGATGATGGCATCCCCGCCGACGAGCACGCCGTACGCCCCTCCTACCGGAGCGCCGTCGAGCATGCCTCCGACGGTGTAGACGTAGGCGATCGCGCCGTCGGAATCGCGGTGCTCACCCTCGTAGATCACGCACGGTCCGTCGAGCCTGGCGAAATCCTCGATCTCGATCGACAGCCGCTGCTCCAGGCGGGGATAGAAGATGCGACTCATGCGTCCCCCATGAGCGCGCGCCCGGTGTGGGGGTGCGGTGCGCGCGGTTGCGGCTTCGGCACCAGGCTGATTGGTCGGCTCATGCAGGCGTAACGCGCCGAGTCCGCGCAGTGATCCTCGCTGGCGGTATCGATATCCTCTACCTTGTGCTCGTCGTGCTGCATGGCGGGGATGAGCCGGATTGAGTCGCGGCAATTGTCGGTCCAGAAGATCAGCGGGTCACCAAAGCGCGGCTCACCGCCTTCCGCGCCTTCAAATTCGCCCAGCATGCGCGCCCGGAGTTGGTCCCACCCGGCGACACGCGAATTGTCCGCTGGCCTGAACTGGAGCGCGGCCTTGGGCGCGCGCCGATCCCACGGTGCGCGGTAGACGAACATGCGCTCGGCGTGCGACGGGCCGCCATCCTCCTTCCATATCGATGGATCGGCCACGCGGTAGGCAATCTTGGGCTCGTGGCGCTCGAGCTGCAGGATCCCGTCGGCCACCTGCTCGGCGGTGAGCTTGAGCCCCGTATTCGCCTCGCCCTGCTTGGCGCCGTACCACTCGCGGTAGCACACGAGCGCACCGCGAGGGATGCGCACCTTGCGCCCGCTATGGTCCGGCGTCTCGATATCCTCATTGGCGATCGCCCAGAGCTGGTAGGAGAAGGGTTTGGCCGACCCCCAGTCGAACGAACCGTAGCGCGTCCAGTGCGCCGGCGGTATCCAGTTCATGCGCAAGCGCAGCCGGTCGGACCAACAATCAAAAAATGCGCCCACCACGATGTCCCAACGGCCATCGAGCCAGGCTCGGCGGAGCGCATCATTGCCCGCGGTGGCGGCGATGATCCGCCGGCGATAGCCCTCGGGATCGTGCATGCGCGTGTTGTCGGCCAGGCGCGAGGGTATCCACATGCGTAGCAGCCCGGATTCTGGGTCCAGGCGCGGCACGAAGGGCGGGCTAAAGTCCACGTAGCGCTGCCGCACCCACACGTGCCCGACGCCGCCGGGGTTGCCGCTCGACCGGATCGTGCAGGGCACGCCGTGGGTGCTGCGCAGCGTGGACTGCATGCGCAGGATCGGGCCAGGCGTGGCGTACTCGGTCACCTCGTCACAGGACACACCCGTGTACTGGTGGCCATGGTAGCGCGAATAATCGCGCTCGTGCTCGATGTACCGCATCTTCACGCTCGCGCCAGACGGCCAGTACCAGCAGTTGCTGAATGGATATCCAGCACTGGACTGCATTTTGTAGATCGCGCCAGATGCTGTGAATACATCCAGTGCTCGGGACTGCAGTTCCTCGATTTCCGGGTACGTGCGACGGAACATGATCCCGCGCCAGCGCTTGCCGTAGCGCAGTGCGCCGTCCTCCTGGTAGCCGAGCTGATAATCGGACTTGCCTCCGCCGCGCTCCCCACCGAAAAAAAGGTCATCGACCCAATCAGCCAGGAGTGCGCTGGTCTGCGGCCCGTGCTGCGGGTCCCACGCCATGTGCGATTGCCTCGATGTCTACTCCGTGCGCTCGCAGCCATTCGGCCGGCGCCATGGCTGGGCGCGGCTCGACGCTCTCGTGCTGGAGCGGCCCACCGTTCGGGCCGCTGTGCTCCACACTCTGCCGCTCCCGATACACGGCCGGTCTCCGCGCGCGCAGCAGGAGCTCGAGCAGCCGATCACTGTACATCTGTACAGTACCCACGCGCTGCCCGCCCTGGTATACGGGATTCGGGATGCCGTCGACGGCGCGTCGGCGCGCCTCATCCTCCAGCAGGTCCGTCCCCTGCTCGATCGCGCTCTCCCAGGCGCGCAAGAACTCTGCATCGCGCGCTCGCCAGTCGTACGCCGTGTCTCGCCCGATACACGCTCGCTCGGCCGAGAGCGTGACGCTCAGCCCCTCGGCGAGCGCCGAGAGGAACGTCACGCGCGCGCGTAGGCGCGTCGATTTCGTCGGCCGGCGTCGCGCCGGCTCTCTCCGCGTGGCCATTTGCGCTCCTGTATACATCACGCCCACCGATCGATACTGTGCTCTCGGAGTAGATCGAGAGCGTTGAGCAGTTCCCCCACCGAGTGGGGCGGCTCGGAGATCTCGCCGCGCTTAAGCGCACCCACCCAGGCCTCCGAACGGCTAACCGCGACGGCAATGTCGATGTGGCGCATCGTCCGCTCCAGGCGAGCGATCAGCTCGGCCCAATTGATCACGCCAGTAGCTGCCTCACGAGCTCGAGCGCTTCGCCCGTGCGCACCTGGTCGGGGCTGACGCGGATGTAGCGCCAGCCGGCGAGCGTGAGGGTGTTATGGCGCTCGATATCACGAGCGAACTTGTCGCGGATGCGGTGCACGCCGCCATCGATTTCGATGGCGAGGCGCCGCTCTGGCCAAGCGAGATCGAGTCTCCACCCGCGAGTCGGGTGCCACGTGAACTCGCGGTAGGGCTCGGGCAGGCCCGCGGAGACGATGGAATCGCGCAGGATCGCTTCCTGCGGCACGCTGGCTAGGGTGGCCAGGCTGGTCTGGCGCGCGATCCTGCGCGCTCCGGCGGGCTTGGCGCGCCAAGCGGCGAGTTGTTCGTGGGTCCAGCGCAGGGTGTTGCTCATCGTGGATTCCGTGCCTACCCTTTTTTCCCGTTACTTCCCAATCGATAGGGAAAAAAGGTCTATGTATAACTATATGAATATATATATAAAAATATATATATATACCCTTATTTCCTTTTTTCCTTATTTCCCTATACGTTCTCCCCTGCGTGTCCTTTCCGGGCACGTATAGGGAAATAAGGAAAAAAGGCAAAAAGCATTCAATCAGTGGGTTAGGTCCACCTTTTTTCCACTTTCTTCCCTTCTTTCCGTCCACGTTATCCAGATACGCGATCGGCCCTCGGTTGCTTCCCGCTCGATCTCGGCTTGGCCAGCTTCGCGCAAAATGCCGAGGACATCGTCGCGTTCGCGACCCTTGAGCCAGCGGAAGCTGCGTGCGAGCTCCGTCATCGACACTCGCCCCTTGATGCGGATGAAAGTCGCGACCTTCTTGACCGCATGCTCGTGCAGGTTCTCTGCTACCTGGTTTTCGATCTCCTGGACGGAGCAGCCGACCAGATATTGGGCGAGCTCGATGGCCCAGATGGCATCGGGCTCCGTGATCACCGGTGCCTCGAACTCGATCCCGGCAGCGCGGATGAGTGCGAGACGCAGTGCGTGCTCATGACAGCGTGACCACATGGCATCGAGGCCGGTGCCGCGGTACTGAAGCCGCCGGCGATCGGCGTCGGCCTGCAGATCATCGAAGCACTGCTGCGCACGCGTGTTGATCGGCACGACCTGCGGTTTCGGTATGAGCGCATCGAGGTTGCCGGATGGGGCGGCGTTCACGGGTCGATCCATCCACGCTTTCACCGTCTCGATCAGCTTGGCGGGCACGGTGCGATCGGCGGGTCGCTGCGGTACTGGTGCCGGCGTGTCGCAGGGAAAGATCAGCAGTCGCGGGAAGAAGCCATCTTCCACGTCCACGCGGGTGATGGCCTGGAAGAGCCGGCCGGGCACCGTAGTGCCGTACATGCACACGTTAGGCTGATGGATGAGCTTGAGCTTCTCTTTCGCGTGCTCGGCCCGGCGCTTCTCGAGGAAGATGCGGTTGGCAGCGCTCGTGAGCTCCATGAGCATGGTTGCAAGATTGACCAAGTAGGCCGGCGCGCGCGGGGCGGTGACCGTACGCAGGAACCTGCCCACCTCGTCGAGCAGCAGGATGGAGGAGGGTGAAGCGTGCAGCGCCGAAAACAGCCCGGCGTCGGAGG
Organism: Burkholderiales bacterium; assembly: GCA_020848435.1. GTDB lineage: Bacteria > Pseudomonadota > Gammaproteobacteria > Burkholderiales > WYBJ01 > WYBJ01. The sequence continues at coordinate 26,231 of JADLAC010000002.1, forward strand.
CCAGGCGCTCGCCACCGAGGAGCGAGAGCGCATCGGCCCCTTCCAGGATCGAGAGCATCGCGCGTCTGGCGTGCTCCTTCCCGGCGCCGGAATCGGCCACGCCGATCACATAGACGTTCGTGCGCAAATCTGTGGGTGTGCACACCTTCCTGCCCATGATCGTGCCGCAGAAGGCGATCGCGGCCGCGAGCTCGAGCACGGGCTGAGGGCGAATCGCAGTCGCGTTCATGTAGCGCACGATGTCGCCGATCAAGCCGGGGGGCCAAAGCAAATGCTCGGGGAACGGATCGACGAGCTGCGGCTGTATGCTCGGCGTTGTCGTCACGTTGACCGGCGCCAAGCGCGCCGTGTTGCTCATTGGATTGAGCCACCCCGCTGCCTGCGCCTTCGCAAAGATTGTTCGAACCGTGACGCGATCGTTGCGGTCGACCGAGAAGGATGCCCACTTCTTGCGCTGCACGCGCGGGTCGAACTTCGCCGACTGCTGCGACCATTCGGTCCAGATGCCGTACGCCTGCTCGCCGGCGCCGGTGGCGTGGCAGGCCATCCCACATTCGAGCCACTGGTGATAGTTGTCGGCGGGGATGCAGGCAAGCGCAGAACGCAACTCGCACACCTGGTCGGCGCTGAGCGTGGCTGCGCCGGCGGAGATCGACGGCGATGATTCGATAAGCTCGGCAATGAGCCAAGCTGGCGGCTCGGAGATGAGCGAGGCATCCGGCCAATCGCAGTCGAGCCATTCGTACGTGCGTTGTGTCACCGACGGTGAGACGGCGATGTACCCGTCGGTCTTGACGTCGATCCCGGGGCCGAGCTTGGCCTTGAGGTGCGCGCCTGTCTGGCGACGGTAAAGGTAGTGCAGGCCCCCGCCGCCGGTGCGCTGCATGAGCGTGTCGGGGAGCTTCCCGTGCTTGGCCTCGAGGATCTCAAGCGTACTGTCGCCGCCGTTGCGCGGGTCGATATCGACGACGAAGATGCCCAGCGGGGCGACCGGCATGCCGATATTGGCGTGCGGCCACTGTGCCCACCATCGCGTGATGATGTCGGCGTCCGTGCGCGCACCGTGGAATCCGCCCGCGAACGACGGGAACGGTTGCTTGCCCGCCGGCTGGATCGGGAAGACCGGCCAGCCCATTTGCGCGTAGCGCAGCGCTGCGTCAAGCAGCAGGTTGGCTTGGTCTGTCAAGAGCATCATCTAGGCCATCGCCGTACTTGCGCAGCCACTGCGAGAAACGATCCTGCAGGTGCCAATGGAACTCGGCGCCGAAATACTTCGCTGCACACGAGAAGGGGATGCCTCCGGAGCGATCGATGATGACGGCGTGACGAAAGTCGATTGCCTCGATCGCGGGCTGCGCGACTGAGTGCACGAGCTTCAGATCGGGGCGCTCGGAATTTTTCATGCCCGCTCCGGAGAGCTTCCCTCGCGCCGCACGAGTCTATTCATTAACTTTGCCTCCTTGACCCGCTCATCCGCCCACCGTCGCAGTACTTCTTCCACGACATCGATGCGCGTGACATCGCGCGCGATGGAAACGGCGTCGATGACATCGATGATGTCCTTGTCCACATGCCCGCGGAGCTCGACCTGTATGCGATCCATCAGTCAGGGTGCCCCCGCACCTTCGCTCCAGCCGGCGGGCATGGGGTCGACGAATGGAGTGGCTTGCGGGAGGGCATGAGATGCCTTATGTCGATGGGGATGTCATCTGGGCAATGCTTCAGCGCTCCCCGGCTCAGTTGCTCGAGCTGGATCTGACGCCTCCACGGTACGCGTTCTCCCCATGAGTAGATTGATGGAGCGCGCACGCCGATGGCATCGGCCAGCTTGGCCGCTCCACCGAAAAATGCGATTGCATCGGAGGTGAGCATGTCCGATATTGTAGGTATACCTACTATTGCGTGTCAATGTCCGATTAGCCATGCCTACGGTCATAGTCGCTATGTTCCTGGCGTGGGAAAGACAATTGAACCACGGGCAATGACCCCGATCGGGATGCGCATCTATAGGAGGATGCGCGAGCGACAATTGAACCAGACCGGGCTCGCTAAGCTCATTGGCATCAAACCACCGTCCCTAAATAATCTGATCTGGGGGCAGAGCAATTTGCCCAATGCGAACACGTTGACCCGCCTCGCAGATGCGCTATGGACGACAGAGCGATGGATTCTCTACGACGAAGGCCCGAAGGAGCGGATTCCATCGACGGCGCCGGAATGGGTGGCGGCGATCGCGCGCGAGTTAGCAGATCTCCCGGAGGATCGAGCAAAGAGCGTACTGCGCGGGACTATTGAGGGCATCAAGAGCAGCATCGCAGCTGAAGGAAAGCACATGAATCGCCACACAACGTCACGTGCTCTAGCAAAGGTCAAATGAGGATCTGGGTCATTCGGTCGTGCCTCTTCTTCTTTGCGGCCTCACTCCTGGTCATCCTCTACGGCGCGAGTGCTCCGCGGACACAGTTCGTCGTATCGGCAACGGGAAAGTCAGGCATCGTTGTCGTTGCAGATAATATGAGCGGTCAAGCGTGGACGTGCTTCACTATTCCCACGCAGATTACGGCATGTTCTCCGCTCGAATTCGTAACTCCACCAAACTGGTTTTACCGAATGTTGCATGCGACAGGGCTTATAGCGCCGGTCCCATCAGAGGCCGACGTGAAGGACGCATTAAGGGAAAGTCGAGATAAGAGAGACCGTGTGAGGCGCGAACTCTCCGACGTCGAGGTGTTCGGCAGCCGTCCGTGGGAGCCGCCCGCGCACCCATCGAAGAAGTAAGGCTGTAGGAATTCTTCCGACAGACGCGGCCCGCCTCGCCCGGTATCATTCCGCCTTGGAATGGCACCGAAAACAGCACCAGCATCCGCAACCCTGACCCTCTTCGGCGCGCGCCTAGTCGCCGCCATGTGCTCGCGTGGGATCACTACCTCCGCCGAGCTTGCGCGGCTGCTCGATGTCGCTCCCTCAACTGTCCATCGCTGGCTCTACGCCACAGTCAGGCCGATCGATGCCGCGACATTGCTCGATCTTTCGCGCGTGCTCGACACAAGCTTCGCCTGGCTGCTGACCGGCGAGGGCTCGCCGACTAAACCTCGGCGTCTCACTCCGGACGCCGATTTCCTACTCTCGATCTTTGAGCGGTTGCCCCCACGCGCGCAGGAGCGCCTGATCAGCCACGCGCGCGCCATGGAGGCGGCGGCTTAGAAGAGCGCGCTTTGCTCTCGGCTTTCATCGCGTACTTGGCCAAGTACCAGGTTGCGCCGCGTACTTCACCCGAGCGGGCGGCGGTCAGGACCAGGGATTCCAACGCGTCACTGCGCCTATTAGCGCGGGGACAATTACCGCACGTGGTAGGTTAGCGCGCGGTGGTTATCGCGTGCACGTACGAAAATTAGGCAATCCTATTGACAGGACATTAGGCATGCCTTACATTCGTGCGTGCACGCAATAAATCGCCCACGCCAATGACCACCTACCGCGCCCGCCGCGCCCTCGCTGCCTACCGCGCCATCCAGGCCCTACGCGAGCCGCGCCACCGGATCACGCCCGCCGGGCGCTTCTGGTTCAGCTACTTCCTCATCCTCGCTTTGCTCGCCTGGATGCTCGCGTGAGCCCGCGCGAGCGCCGCGAAATCCTCGATGCCATTCTCGCCGTGGGTGCGATGTGGGCGTGCGTGATCCTGATTTTCGCGATCGTGCTCACCGTCCCGACCTGGTCGGAATGGATCGACAACGTAGCAACCGCGCCAAGGAGCAATCCAGATGAACGCAGCAACCGTACTGCCGATCCCAACCAAGCAACCGAAATCCCTCGAATCCCTCGTGTACGACCTGCTGGAGGCAAAGAAGGCCGAAGCCGACGCCCGTGACGCGCGGACCGCCATCGAAGACGAGATAATCGCCATCACCGGCGCCCGCGAGGAGGGCTCTGAGACTCACGATGCCGGCCTGTTCAAGATCACCGTCACGGGCAAGCTCGCCCGCTCGATCGACTGGAGGGCCTACGACGCGATCGAATCCAAGATCCCCGAGCACCTGCGCCCGGTGAAGCTCGAGCGCAAGCTCGACGAGGTCGGCTGCCGCTACCTGGAACAGCACGAGCCCATCTTCTATTCGCTCCTGGTTCGCGGGTTGACGGTCAAGCGCGCCAAGACCGCGGTCGCGGTCAAGGGGGTGTAGCCATGCTCATCACCGAGAACATGTTGCACTCTTGGCAAGCATGCCAGGATGACTATGCCTGGTTCTTGCGCCGCTTCCCCGCTGGCGCCGAGATCCAGACCGTGCTCGATGCGCTGTGCGAGGAGCGCATCGTCGACGCTGCGCTCTGGCTGCGCAACAAAGTAGGGCTGCAGGATACGGTGTACGAGGCCGACGCGCTCGTCGGTCGTAAGCACTTCGTGGCCGCCGGCTCGATTCGCATCAGCACGCGCATCGAGATCGATGGCTATCTCGTCGTCGGCGGGAGCATCGAGGCCGGCGGGAGCATCGAGGCCGGCTGAAGCATCGAGGCCGGCGGGAGCATCGAGGCCGGCGGGAGCATCGAGGCCGGCTGGAGCATCGAGGCCGGCGAGGGCATCAAGGCCGGCGAGGGCATCAAGGCCGGCAAGGGCATGGGCATATTTGCCGGGTTGCGTGTTCGCGTCGCGAATTGGGGCAAGTACGCGTGTGTGATCGCCAGCACCAGGCCTGCCAATCTCATCAGCGGCACATGGGTCGAGCCCAAGAAAGAGGAGGTTGCATAAATGGCTTTCGATCTATCCCATATCGTCCGCGGTCAGGACCTGCGCCCGCCACGCATCATGCTCTACGGGGTGGAAGGCATCGGCAAGACCACTTTCGGTGCATCGGCGCCGGCGCCAATCTTCATCTTTACCGAGGAAAGCCTCGGTACGCTTGACGTGCCGCGCTTCCCGCTCGCCGCTTCATACGACGATGTGATGTCCGCTATCACGGCGCTCTACAGCGAGCCGCACAAGTTTCAGACCGTATGCATCGACTCGCTCGACTGGCTCGAGGCGCACATCTGGACCAAGGTGCGTTGCGAGCACGCGGCGGCGGACCTGTCTTATGGCAAGGACTCCGTGCTCGCCGCGAACGAATGGCGCGCGTTGCTCGACGGCCTGAACGCGCTGCGCAACGAGCGTGGCATGACGATCCTGCTAATTGCGCACTGCCATATCAAGCGCTTCGACTCGCCAGAGACCGAGCCCTTCGATCGTTACATCCCGAAGTTGCAAGACCGATCCAACGCGCTCATCAGGGAATGGTCCGATGCCGTGCTGTTTGCCAACTACTCGACCATCGTCAAGAGCGAGAACGTCGGATTCAATCAGACGGTGCGCCGCGGGATCACCACCGGCGAGCGCCTGCTGCACACGACCGAAAAGCCGGCCTACATGGCCAAGAATCGCTACGCCCTGCCGGACGCGCTGCCGCTGTCCTGGGACGCCCTGCAAGCCGCGATTGCCGCGCAAGCGGCACCACAACCCGCAACGACCTAACCACCAACCGAAAGGAACCAACCATGGCAACCCTGCAAGGATTCGATGCGACCGCTGTTGGACCGATGCGATCGTTCGAGCCGCTGCCGATCGGCAAGTACCGCGCGATGATGACCGACAGTGAAATGAAGACGACCAAGAACGGCAGCGGACAGTACCTGAACTGCGAGTTCACGGTGATCGACGGCGCGTATCAGGGCCGGCGTGTGTGGGCGCGGCTCAACCTGGTCAATCAGCACAAGACGGCCGAGGACATCGCGCAGCGCGAGCTCGGTGCCATCTGCCAGGCGGTCGGCGTGCTGCACCCGCAGGACTCGGCGCAACTCCACAACATCCCGATCGAGCTCGATGTCGGGATGGAGCGTAACGACAAGGGCGAGCCGCAGAACAGGATCAAAGGCTACGCCAGCATCACCGGCACGCCACCGGTGACCTTGTTCACGCAGCCAGCGGCAAATCAACCTGCGCCGCCGCCGGCGGCCGCTCAACGCTCCGCGACGCCACCCTGGGCGCGCAAGTAGTGGCTGCGCTGCCCGAACGCCACCACTCTACGGTGGCGCGCATCTACGCCTGGTACGAGGCGAACCAGGATGACGGGCTGCGCCCGCATCTTGGTGCCTCGATCCTGGGCCGTGCCTGTGAACGCGCGCTCTGGTACACCTTCCGCTGGTGCACCCGGCGCGCGTTCGATGGTCGCATGCTGCGACTCTTCGGTACCGGCCAACGCGAGGAGGCCCGCTTCGTCGAGGAGCTGCGCGCGATCGGCGCCGAAGTGCATGCGCTCGATCCTGCCACCGGCGAGCAGTTCAGCTTCCAGGCGTTCGGCGGGCACCTGGCCGGCTCCATGGATGGCTGCGGGCGCCATCTGCCAGAAGCCGATCGCGACTGGCACGTCCTTGAGTTCAAGACGCACAACGCCAAGAGCTTTGCTGAGCTGGTCGCCAAAGGCGTGCGCGAGGCGAAGCCGGAGCACTACGCGCAGATGCAGATGTATATGGGCTGGACCAGCATGAAGCGCGCACTGTATCTCGCGCGAGACAAGAACACCGACGAGTTGTATGCCGAGCGCGTGCCATTCGTTGAGCAGACGTTCGAGCACCTGACGCAAAAAGCTTCGCGCATCATCTTCTCGCCCGCACCGCTGGAGCGTATCTCCGAGCGTCCCGATTGGTGGCAGTGCAAGTTCTGCGATCACTACGCGGTCTGCCACGGCAAGCGCGTGCCGACGGTCTCGTGCCGCACCTGCGTGCACGCCACGCCGATGGCAGAGGGCGGCTGGCGCTGCGAGCGGCATGGCAAGCAGCTTTCAATCGACGAGCAGAAGGCAGCATGCGAGGAGCATCTGGTGATTCCGCCGCTCGTGCCGTATGCCCAGCCCGCCGGCGGAACCGATGACGCGATCGAGTACCGCATGCCAGACGGGCGGGCGTTCACAAACGGCCGTCGCGGGTACAGTTCGGCCGAGCTCGCGGCCTGCGAGGATCCGGAGTTTCTGTTCGATCCGCGCGCGATCGAAGAACGAAAGCTCGGCGGGCGCATTGTGCCAACCAGCAAGGGCGTGGTGCCGGCGTGATGGAACTGCGTCCCTACCAGCGCGAAGCGCTTGATACCGTAACCGCGTACCTGGCTGAGCGTGACGACAACCCGGTTATCTGCCTGCCCACGGGTGCGGGCAAGACCATCGTGTTCGCGACCATGATCCGCGAGTACCTGGAGTATTGGCCTGGCACGCGGATCCTGATTCTGGCGCACGTCCGTGAGCTGCTCGCGCAGGCAGCCGACAAGCTCACACGCGTATGGCCGATGGCCCCGATCGGAATCTACTCCGCCGGGCTCAACCGCCGTGACACCGCGCACGACATCCTGATCGCTGGTATCCAGTCCGTCTTTCGTCGTGCTTTCGAGCTCGGCCATTTCGATTTGATCGTCGTCGACGAGGCGCACCGGATTCCGGTCAACGGTGAAGGTATGTACCGGCAGTTCCTGAAAGACGCCAAGACCGCTAATCCCCACGTCCGGGTAATCGGCTTCACTGCCACGCCGTTTCGGCTCGGCGCCGGGCTGATCGCCGCGCCCGAGTACATCCTGAACTCGATCTGCTACGACGCGGACGTGGCAACCCTGATCCGAGAGGGCTACCTGTGCGCGCTCACGAGTAAGGGCGGTACCGCGAAGGCGGATATCTCCGGCGTGCACATCCGCAACGGCGAGTTCGTGCAGGACGAGCTCGAGGCGGCCATCAATCGCGATGATCTGATCGAGCGCGCCATGGATGAGATTCTGCGCTACGGGCGTGACCGGAAATCATGGATCCTGTTCTGCGTGTCGGTCGCGCATGCCGAGAACGTCTCGACTGCGCTCGGCCGGCGCGGGGTTGCGGCGCCTGTCGTCCACGGTGAAACACCGGCCGAGGAGCGCGCCTCGCTCATAGGGCGTTTCGACCGCGGCGAGCTGAGGGCGCTCGTCAACGTCAACGTGCTCTCGGAGGGTTTCGACAGCACGCGTATCGACATGATCGTGCTGCTGCGTCCGACCGCCTCGCCGGGACTCTACATGCAGCAGGTTGGTCGAGGCCTGCGGCTGCATCCCGGCAAGGCGAACACGCTGGTGCTCGACCTGGCGGGCAACATCGAGCGGCACGGGCCGATTGATGCGATCAAAGCGAAGCGCCACCGCGCTGGCGACAAGATCGACAAGGCCGTGACTACGGCGCCCGTGAAGGAGTGTCCGCGGTGCCACGAGATGGTGCTCGCGATGGTGCGCACGTGCACGGTTTGCGGCTACGAATGGCCGGTGGCACCGGTGCATGCCGCTGTCGCCAGCGACAAGCCAATCCTGTCCGAGATCCGTGTCGATACCTATGACGTTCAGGATGTCCTCTACGGCTTGCACGAGCGCGAGGGCAAAACCACCAGCTTACGCGTCGACTATTACTGCGGGATTCGCCAGTTCAGCGAATGGGTGTGCCTGGCGCACGAGGGCTATCCGCGGCGCAAGGCGGTCATCTGGTGGGCGAACCGGGCGCCTGGTCAGACGGTGCCGGCATCGGCCTACGCTGCGATGTCCTGGCTGGAGACGAACGAGCTTCGAGAGCCCAAGCGCATCCTGGTGAACACCGGCGGGAAATATCCCGAGATCATCAACCACGTATTCGAGGAACCGAATGAACACGCAGGAACGGACGGCACTGGAGCGCGTTCTCAAAGCGGAGCTCGCGCAACTCCCGGCGAGATCGTGCACGACCTGTTTGCATCTCGCTGACGGCCGCCGCTGCAAAAAATGGGACGCCGTTCCGCCGGACGAGATCAGGCAGACTGGTTGCGACGAGTGGGAATACGATGACATTCCGTTCTAGGCGTCGCTACTGGACCGACGCTGACGTGGCCATCCTGCGCCGCGAGTACCCCGAGCGCTACGCGCACGAGGTAGCGGCAATGCTCGACGTAAGCGCAAGACGAATTTATGTCAAGGCCGCGGCGCTCAAGCTCGGCAAGTCTGCTGCCTACTGGGCGCACGAGAAAGCACGACTGCGCGAGCGAGGCAAGGCAAGGCCGGCCGCTGGCCACGGGTGAGGCGCAGAAGCAGATCGAGGCGCCGACGCCGGCGCGGGTGATAACGCACAGGATCAAGGGGTGATATGTCGACTATGACCGAACGCCCGATCATATTTTCGGCGCCGATGGTGCGAGCGCCGGCGCCGTGCGCACGCTTGTACGGGCGCTGACAGCTCCCAAGAGCATTACGCGCCGCCGATGAACCGCGTTGACCATGGCGAGCGCCTGACCCTTACGCATGACGAGCTCGTGGAGCATACAGGCTACACGCAGCACGTGAAGCAAGCGGCTGTTATGCGCAAGCTCGGCGTGCCGGTCCATGTTCGCCCCGATGGGTCGGTGGCGGTGGTCCGGGCGCACCTGGTTGAGCTCATGCGCCGCCCGAGCGCAGAATCCGGGCGCGATCGCCCGAAGGTGAAAAGCCATGGCAAGGCGCCCACCAAGAGTCTATCCCAAGCACGGCTCGCTCTGGTTCGTTGACCACGAGCGCAAGTGGCACAAACTCTGCAGGATCGATGCGGGTGAGGCGGCGTTGCATGCGGCTCTTGCCAAGATTCTTGACGCGCCACCGATCACCGGCATGCCGGCCGCGATCGCTGCGTTCAAGCGGGTGTATCTGCGCAGTTTGGCTCCCTCGTCTCAGAAAGAGCACGAACGGCTGCTCGATATTGCCGCCGACGAGTTCGAGGCCTTCGAAGTTGCGGATGTCGAGCCGGCCGATGTTCTGGAATCGGCAACCAACCTTTACGACGGCCGGCCAACGGCGGCGAAGGCATACAAAGCCCGGCTCTCGACCTTCTTTCGCTGGACAATCACCAAGCGCCTGCGAACGGATAACCCTTGCAGTGAAGTCTGGCTCAAGTCGCCGCCGAAGCGGGATCGCTACATCACCGATGCCGAGTTCACCGCGATTCGTGGGCACGTCATGACCGGCAAGAACGGGAAGCCGACGCCTTCTGGCCCTATCGCTCGCGCCTTCATCGATTTGTGTTACCTCACCGCGCAGCGTCCCACCGACATACGCCGGCTGATGTGGAGCCAGGTGCGCGAAGAGGAAGGCTTGATCGCTTTTCGCCCGAGCAAGACCGCCGGGAGCTCAGGCGCGCGCGTGCTTGTGCGGATCACGCCGACGATCAGGAACGTGCTCGACCAGGCGAAGACGTTCGGTGGCGTGCGAAGTGTCTACGTGATTCGCACCCGCGACGGCTCACCGTTCACCATGAGCGGCATTCGCAGTGCATGGGAGCGCGCTTGCGAGCGCGCGTGCGTGAAGGGGGCAACGATCCGCGATCTGCGTCCGAAAGCGCTGACAGACGCCAGGCGAATGGGGTACGCCATCGAGGCCCTGCAGGTAGCCGCCGCGCACACGAGCGTGACCACCACGGAGGGCTACATCAAGCGCTTCGAAGAGCCGGTGAGCCCGGTAGAGCTCAGGCTACCTGACGCCGCCGAATAGCAGCAAAAGTTAGACACTTCCGAAAAAGTTAGACAGCGGCGGAGTTATCCACAGCCTAACTTCTTGATTTCTGGTCGGGGCGAGAGGATTTGAACCTCCGACCACCTGCACCCCATGCAGGTACGCTACCAGGCTGCGCTACGCCCCGAGTGCGGCGATTATAGCAGCCGAGCGAGGGGCGGGGATGGTCGGCTCAGATGATTTTGTTGTCCCGAAAGGTCTGGATTTCGGCGCCGCTGTAGCCCAGTTCGGTCAAGACCGCATCGTTATGCTCGCCCAACTCGGGCGCGATGCCGATCCGCGCGGGCGTCTCCGAGAACTCCCAGGGCGAGCCGTGGACCTTGAGCGTCTTGCCGTACTTGGGGTAATCGACTTCGGTGACGTAGCCGTTCGCGATCACGTCGGGGTCGTCCGACGCCTCCAGCAGGGTATTGATCGGCGCCGCGACGATGTCCGCCGCGCGCAGCAATTGCACCCAGCGCTCTCGCGGGCCGGTCGCGAATAACTCGTCGAGCAGCCCCAGCAATTCATGGCGCTTGTCGTCGGAGGCGATGGCGACGCCGAGATCGGCGAAGCCTGCCTGCGCGAGCCGCTGGTAGAAGCCGAGCGCGGTCATTGCGCTTTGCCACTTGTCGCGTCCCTGCAACTGGAACACCAGCGGCTTGCCCTCGATGTCGTTGAAGCTCGCGCTGATGCCGGGCCGCTGCGACGTGCCGGTGATACGGGCCTGGCCGGTGACCGGGTCGCGATTGCGCCACATCGCCGTGGTGAGCGTCCAGCCCATCAGGCGGATCTGGCCGCCGAGCAGCGAGCACTCGACTTTCTGGCCGACGCCGTGGCTGCGCGCGCAATGTAGCGCGGCCAGCATGCCGCCGAACGCGAGGATCGCGCAGGTTTCGTCGGCGACCGACACGATCCCGGTGCGTAACGGCTGGCCGGGCGTGGAGTACGCCTGGGCGATACCGCCAAGCGCTTGCGCCATCGAATCAGTGCCCGGCAGATCGGCGTGCGGCCCCTTCGGCCCGTAGCCCGAAATCGACACGTAGACGAGCTTCGGATTGATCTGCTTCAGCGCCTCGTAGCCGAAGCCGTTTTTCTCGGCCGCGCCGGGCCGGAAATTCTGGCCGAAGATGTCCGCGCGCGCCACGAGGCGATACAGGATCTCGCGTGCTTCGACCGTCTTGAGGTTCAGCGTGACGCTCTTGACGCCACGGTTGTTGGTTTCGAAATACGTGCTGGGAAGGCCGGGGAAGACGCTCGATGTTCGCGAGCTGTCGCCGCCGTTGGGCGTTTCGATCTTGATCACGTCGGCGCCCAGGTCGGCCATCAGCGTGTAGGGCACGGTGCCGGCCTGCGCGGTCGAGCAGCTCACTACCCGGACGCCGTCGAGCGGACCTCGTGGATGTGTCATGGCGGAGCGCTAGCGCGCCGCGAGCGCCTGCGCAAGGCGCTCCGGTTCGATGATCGCCTCGACCTCGATCTCCACCATCGCCTGCTTGTGACCGAGCCGCGATACCTGGATCAAGACGCTGGCGGGGCGGTTGCGCCGGAAGAACTTGAAGCGCTCATCGGAGCAGCGGTAGTACTCCTCGATGTCGGTGACGTAGGTGGTCGATCGAACGACATCGTCGAAGGTCGCGCCCGCATAGGCGAGCCCCTTGCCGATGTTTTCGCACACCTTGCGCAACTGCACGCGCATGTCGCCCGGGATGGTGATTTCGCCGCCGGGCTCGCGAGCCATCTGGCCTGCGAGATAGACGTGCGCGTGGTCGCTGCCATGCACCGTGACCACCGGAACGTACAAGAGCTCGCCGTTCTCGACCCGAGCCCACATGTCGGCGGGTTGCAGAAAGTTGCGGCTGATCATCGGCTGTCTCCAGAGAGCTGCTGTGTTGCGGCTATTCGGGCTTGATGCCGACCGAGCGCACGATGTCGGCGTATTTCTGGTGCTCCGCCTGCAGGCGCTTGCGCAATTCCGCCGGCGAGCTCGCGGCCGGCTCGGCGGCTTGCAGCGCGAGCTTCTCGCGCACATCGGCGCTGTCCAGCGCTTTCCTGACCTCCGCGTTCCAGCGGGCAATCAGCTCGGGCGGGGTTGCCGCCGGCAGCATCAGGGAATGGAACTCGACCAGCTCGTAGCCCTTGTAGCCGACTTCGTCCAGCGTGGGCAGATCGGGCAGGTGCGAGGAGCGCTTCGCACCGGTGGTGGCAAGGCCCCGCAGCTTGCCCGCCTTGATCAGGGGCGTCGCGCTGAATGCGTTCAAAAAGATCATTTGCACTTCGCCGCCGAGCGCCGCGTTGGTGGCGCCGATGCCGGCCTTGTACGGGACGTGGGTGATGTCCGCGCCCGACATGCTCTTGAAGAGCTCGCCGGCCAGGTGCGTAATCCCGCCCGTGCCGCCTGAGCCGAAACTGACCGAGCCGGGTTTGGCCTTGGTGAGGGCGACGAACTCCTTCACGCTGCGCGCCTGCACGCCCGGATACACGACTAGGGTGTTGGTGATGGTCGCTACCATCGACACCGGCGTGAAGTTGTTGTCCAGGCTGTACGGCACCTTTTGGTAGACAATCGGAGCGATCACCTGGGTGTTGCCGACGACGACGAGATTATAGCCATCGGGATTCGCCTTGGTGGCGATCTCCATGCCCAGGCGCCCGGCCGCGCCGGGGCGATTGTCCACCAGCACTTGCTGGCCGACTTGCTCGGCGAGGCGCTGGCTGATGAGTCGGGCGATCAAGTCATAGCTGCCGCCGGCGCCGTACGGAGTGATCACGCGGACGGGTCGCGAGGGAAACGACTCGGCGGCGTACGCGGACAGCGCATTGGCTCCCAGTGCGGCCAACGCAAGACCGATCATACCTACCCGCTTGACTCGTACGTTGCGTGCTGAGCTGGACTTCATCGCTACTCCTCCGTCATGTTGTTCGAAGGACATCTTTACAAAGGTCGGGGCACGGGTCAACATCGATCGTGCCGCCGGGTACATCTGTCCGAGCGTCCGCGCATGCCACAACATCCATGAATCGGGTCAACATCGATCGTGCCGCCGGGTACCTCTGTCCGAGAGCATCCATGGGTACTACCGTCATCGAAAGCGTTGTTGCCGTGCATATGGGTGTGTCGTTCGCCGGCAACGAGCGTGATCATCCCTCGCGCGGGGCGACTTGCATGATCCTCGCCGCATCGATCGCGATCGGCATGGCCGACAGGTGCGTGTGCCGCCGGCCACGCCAGAGCTTGGAACGATTGCATGGAGAAGCCATTGAGCGCGACACCGCCATCGAATCCATATCGTCATTGGGCCAACGCGGTCGCGGCCGGCCCGTTTCTGTTCGTGAGCGGCCAGCTCGGCTGGACGCGCGATGGGTCGCGCCTATGCGGCGGCTTCGACGATGCGCCGGCGCCCCCGGACGATACCACCGCCAGCGGCTACGACTGGGTCGCGCGCATGGAGGGCCGCGTCGGGGCGCAGACGCTCGCGATCTACGAGCAGTATCGCGCGCTGCTGCGCGGCGAGGGGGCGGGGCTCGCGAACATCCTGCGTTATCACATCTTTCAGCGCGACAAGCGTTACTTTCCCGTCTTCAACGCGATCCGCAGAAAGATCGAGCCTGCGCCGCCGGCCAGCACCGCGGTCGGCATGGGCCGTTTTACGCTCGAAGATGACGCGAGTCTCTGTGTCGACGGCATCGTTCTACGCGGATCGGCGGTCGCGACCCTCGGCTTGCGCGAAGTGCGCCCAGGCGCGTCGCGCCATACAGCGGCGGCGCATTTCTCGCACGTGATCGGCGCCGGTCCGTTTCTCTTTCTCGCCGGCCAGATCCCCATCGATGGTTCCAAGCCGGGCTCGCCGCTCATCCGCAATTTCGACGATATTCCGCCCGTGGGCCGTTTCCTCCAGGTGGGAAGAAGCCACGAAGATACGCGCACGGGCCCGATCGCCGCGCAGACCTGGTTCACCTATGACTTGATCCGGCAGCACCTGGAGGCGGAAGGCGCAAGCCTGAAGGACATCCTCAACGTCGTCGTCTATCTCCAGGACATGCGCGATTTTCCGAGCTTTCATCGCGTCCACGAGCGCTTTTTCGGGGATGCGCCGCCGGCCTTGACCGTGATCGAAGCGCGCGAAGTCGGCCACAAGGGTACGCTGATCGAGATCGAGCCGACGGCGCTGGTACCGGGGCGCGGCATCGCGCGCTCGGTGTGCAATCCGCCGGGTTGGCGCGCGCCGGCCAAGATGAGCGCGCTGGTGCAAGGCGGGGACCTCGCTTTCCTGTCCGGCATCGCCGGAACGACCGAGCAGGGAAATCTCGCCCAAGACGTGCGCTCGCTCGGCGAAGAAGCGCGCCGCGATTTGGGCGGTGCGGCGGATGCCTCCGCGGTGGAGCTGCAGTGCGCGTGCGCGGTTGCCGAGCTGAAGCGCCGGCTGGGCGCGGCAGGTCACGCGATCGGCGCGCTCGCACAGCTCAGCGTCTACCTGCGTGACATCGCCGAATGGCCCTGCGCCGAAGCGATACTGTTGCGCGCGTGCGGCGATTGGCGTCCAGCGCTGACCGTGCTCGAGTCTCCGTTTCCGGCGCCGCTCGCCGGTGCGCGCGTGAGCCTGAGCGCGATCGGCTGGTTCGGCAGCGTGGCGCCGGCGGCGATCTAGACTGCCAACGTCGCACCAGTCCACTTCTTCAGGCATTCCGCGCGTGGCGAAGTGCGCCTCAGCCGTGGGACGAACGGCCCTCCGCCTGCGGTTGCCGGACCAACAGGCGCAGCACCTCGCCCACGTCGGCGGCGCGCTCGAAATTCCACAGCGCGCGCAACACGGTCTCGCACTGCGGCGCGTCGCCATAGGCTGCGAAGAGCGTCCGAAACTTGGCGTCCAGCTCGGTATCGGTCAGCGGGTTGTTGCTGTGGCCGCGCGGGAATTCAACCTCGCTGGCCACGATCTCACCTGAGACGAGGCGTACGGTAAGCCTGCACGGCGTCGATCCAGGATAACGCGCCGACAGCTCGGCACGCTCGCTCACCCGCGTCTTCTTCATCAGCGCGACGAGTAGCGCATCGGCGAGGCGCTCGGGTTCGAACGAGCGCGCCGTGATTTCACCGTCGGCAAGCGCGGCGGCCACGACGTAGGGCAGACTGTGATCCGCCGTTTCGCGCGTCGCCGGCGCCCATCGGAACGGATCGTTGCCCATGAACTCGACCGCTTGGCGGTAGCTCTCGACGTGTATGTCGTCGACATCGGCCGTGCGGACGCGGCCGTGCAGATCCAGCGCGGCCCACGCCGCCGACTGGCCGTGATAGCAAATCGGCAGACACTTGATGTGCGTGCGATCGACCCGGTGCAGGGCGCGCGCGTTCGCCGGGAGATTCCATTCGAAGCGGCCGACGATTTCATAGAGGCCACTCTTGCCTTCGAACACCGCGCCTGGCCCGGTGAAACCATCGCGCGCGAGCAGCACCGCGAAGACCGCATTGCGCGCCGCGTTCGCCGCGGCGCAGCCTTTCCAGCTCGACAGCTCGCCGCGCCGGGTCTGCTCGAGCGCCATGTTGGGCGTGAGCGCAAGCGAGAGCGCGTGCCCCATCTGCTCGCGCCCGAGACCGAGCAGCTTGCCGGCGCCCAGCGCCGAGGCGAGCGCGACGTATACGGGCTGATCCCAGCCCTGGGTGTTGACGTCGATCGCTTCGACGAACGCGCAATAGACTTCGTACGCGACCGCGATCGCAGCGATCGTGGCTGCGCCGCTTGCCCGCGCCGCCTCCGCCACGCTGACGATCGCGGCAATGACATCACTCGGATGCCCGTTGCTCTTCACGACGTAGGTGTCGCTCAAGTCCAGGTAGCGCAGCATCACCCCGTTGGCGAATGCGGCTGCTTCGGCGCTGGTCGGCAGCGTCGATCCCCAGACGCTGGCCGCCGGGCGCCCTGAATAGCGCTCAGCGACCGCGCGCGCCATGCGGCTCAAGGGCTCGTCGTACGCGCCGAAAGCGCAGCCGAAGGTATCGACGAGCCTGCGCTTGCACTCGTGAACGGCGGCGCGCGGCATCCCCGCGAGCTCCGATTGCAGCGCGAAATCGACCAGGTGTGCGGTCGTCGAATCCACGCCGTCGCGCGCTATTCCGGACTGACGCCGGCCGATTCGACCAGCTTGCCGTTTTGCCGGATCTCGCTTTTGATGAACGCGGCGAACTGTTCGGGCGTGTTGGTCTGGACTTCCAGTCCCTGCCTGTTGAACAACTCCTTCATCTCGGGCGTGGCGACGACTTTGACGATCTCGCCGTTGAGGCGCGCGATCAGCGATTTCGTCACCCCCGCCGGCGCCGCGACGCCGTACCAAGCCGTGCGATCGAAGCCCGCGAGCCCCGCTTCGTCGAGCGTCGGCACCGCCGGCAGCGACGAAGCGCGGCGCGTGCTGGTGACGGCTAGCGCTCTGACCCGGCCGGCGTCCATGAGCGGACGCGCGATGGTGATGCTGGGAAAGCTGAAGTCGACCTGTCCGCCGAGCATCGCGGCGAGTATGTCCGCCGAGCCCTTGTACGGCACGTGCAGCACCTTCATCTTCGCCATCGACGTGAACAGCTCGCCGGTGAGGTGCACCGTTCCCCCGACCCCGCCGGATCCGAAGGTGAGCTTGCCCGGCTGAGCGTGCGCGTGTGCGATCAGCTCCTTCACGTTGCGCGCCGGCAGCGCGGCCGGCACGACGAGCGCCATCGGCCCGGCAGTGACGAGGGTCACCGCCGCGAGATCGCGCGTCAGGTCGACCGGCAACTTCTTGCGCAGCGCGGGCAGCGCCGTATCGTTCGAGGACATCATGAGCAGCGTGTAGCCGTCGGCCGCGGCACGCGCGACGCGTTCGATCGCGAGGAACCCGGCCGCGCCCGGGCGATTCTCGACCACGACCGGCTGGCCGAGGTTCTCGGAGAGCTTCTGCTGGATCGCGCGCGCGGTGACGTCGGGCCCGCCGCCCGGCGGAAAGCCGACGATGAAACGCACCGGGCGCGCCGGGTAGTCCTGCGCGTGCGCAGCACAAGCGACGCAAGCCAGAAGAACTGCCGCTACTCGTGACAACATCGACGACTCCATCACCGTGCGCTATTCCGCGCTGGCGCCCGAGGCGGCTACCAGCCGTGCGCTTTGAACGATCTCGCTGCGCACCATCGCCGCGAACTGCTCGGCCGTGTTGGTCTGGGGCTCGAGACCTTGGCGCGCGAGCAACTCCTTCATCTCCGGCGTATTGACGGCCTTGCCGATGTCGGCGTTCAGGCGTGCGATCACCGCTTGCGGCGCGCCCGCCGGCGCAGCGACGCCATACCAGGCCGAATAGTCGTAGCCGCGCAGCCCCGCTTCGTCGAGCGTCGGTATCGCCGGCATCGAGCTCACGCGCTTCGCGCTGGTGACCGCCAGCGCTTTCAGCCGGCCGGCGTCGACCAGCGGACGCCCCGCCGTGACGCTGGCGAAGCTCATGCCTACCTCGCCGGAGGCGGCTGCTACCACGGCATCCGCACCGCCTTTGTACGCGACGTGAACGAGCTTCACCTTCGCCATCTGCGCGAACAGCTCGCCCGCGAGATGCGGCGTGCCGCCGATACCCGAAGACGCGAACGTGAGCTTGTGGCTGTGCGACTTCGCGAGCGCGACCAGATCCTTGACGTTTTTCGCCGGCAGCGACGGATGCGTCACGAGCACCATGGGACCGATCGTCACCAGCGACACCGCGGCGAAATCGCGCTGCAGGTCGAAGGCGAGGTTCTTGCGCAACGCCGGCAGCACCGTTTCGTTCGAGGTCAGCATGAGCAGCGTGTAACCGTCCGCGGGCGCGCGCGCCACGCGCTCGAGCGCGATCGATCCGCTGGCGCCCGGGCGGTTCTCGACGATCACGCTCTGGCCGAGATGATCGGAAAGCTTCTGCGCGAGCGAACGCGCCGTGGTGTCGGTACCGCCGCCGGGAGAGTAGCCGACGACGATGCGAACCGGCTTTGCGGGATACCCCTGAGCGCCGGCCGTGCCCGCGCAGAGGGTCGCGACCGCGACGGTGCAAAGGAGCGCCGCGAGCTGCTTGGCGAGCGCTGCGGGCAAGCTCGACGCGGCCATTTCAACGCTGCTCGACATGAGGAACCGCCCTCCCAGGCGCGCACTCGTGCGCTCAATCCTTTCGCTGATTCAGTGCACGATGCTAGCGCAGCGCCGTTATAACCCACAATATCTTCTGGTAATGCCAGTATGCGCATAACGCTATAACAGCGCGCGCACGGCCGAGTACCCGGACCAAGGGGAAATGCGTCGGCCGGCGGCAAGCGGCCCCTAGCCGGCGGCAAGCGGCTCCTAGAGGGGGGCGCGGCCATCGGCAGGGCTCTCAGCTCTGCGCCGGCATCGACACCACCACGTGGCCGATGTTGGCGCGCTCCAGTACCAGCGCGAACGCCGCCGCGATGTCCTCGAGCGGAACCACGGCGCGGATCACGGGCTTGATCGCCCCCGCGCTCCACCACTCGCCCAAGCGTTCGAACAGCGCCCGTACCCGCACCTCGTTGTGCGCGCGCGCGTCGATTTTGTAATAGCCCATGTATAGGCCGCAGACGGTGACGTTCTTTACCAGCAGCAGGTTGGCGGGAATGCGCGGAATGACGCCGCTGGCGAAACCGAGCGGTACGATGCGCCCTTCCGGCGCGAGGCAGCGCAGGGCCGCGTCGAACACCTCGCCGCCGACGGTTTCGAGCACCGCGCTCACGCCGCCCCCGCCGAGCGCGGCGCGCACGCCCGCGCGCAGCCGCGCCGGGTCCGCATCGATCGCGGCGGTGGCGCCTTGGGCGAGCGCGAACTCGCGCTTGGCGGCGCTAGCGGCCGCGGCGATCACCCGCGCGCCGAGCAGGCGGCCGATCTGGATTGCAGCCGTGCCGGCATTCCCGGCCGCGCCGGTGACGAGCAGGCTCGCGCCGGCGCCGAGTGCGAGCAGATGGGGCCAGGTGAGCGCGGCCGCGACCGAGTTGTACGAGGTGTTGAGCGTCGTCGCCGCGGCGTAGCTCATGCCTGGCGCGATCGAGTAGGTGTTGGCGACGCTCGCTACCGCCAACTCGGCGAGACCGCCGTGCTCGATGGATGCGAGCACGCGATCGCCCGGACGAAAGCGCGTGACCCCGGCACCGAGCGCGCAAACGCAGCCCGCGGCGGTGATGCCCGGCACGAATGGAAACGCCGGCCGGCGCTGATACTTGCCTTGAACGAGCAGGGCGAGCGAGTGGCTGACCGCGGAGGCGTGCACGCGAATCAGCACTTCGCCGGCGCCAGGCGCCGGGTCGGGAATCGTCGCCGGCCGCAATTGCGCCGGTGCCGTCCATTCGCTGAGCTCTACCGCGCGCATGCTCGGACCCTCATCGTACCGACCGCCGGAAGATAGCGCATTACGCCCGGCGCGGAGCCCTTCGGCGGCGGACACTACGCGCTATTGCATGCACGTGAGCATGCTCCGGATCGCGGTCGATCGCGGCGCCGGCTCGATCGCTGCCGCACAGGTAACGAAAGAAGGCATGCGCGTCGTGCCGCTACCTCGTGTCGCTGCGAGTCATGCCCGCAAGGGTCACGGCGTACTCAGCAACTTGACGATTTCTGTCGCGACCCTGCGGGCTTTCGCGACACTGTCCTCTTCGCTCTCGCGCGCGGGCGCATCCTGCGGATAGACGAGCATGACCGGGTCTTTCGCGCCTAGGGCCGTACATTGCGCGCGCGCGAGCACTGCAAACGGCTCGTGCACGAGCACGACCGCGGGAATGCCTTCTTTCCAGGCTGCGTTGGCGTCGCGCACGGCGGCGCCGGTGCAGGAGCCTCAAGCGCCGACGCCGACGATCAGGTAGTCGACCGAGCGCGCGAGCGCAGCGAACCGGTCTTGTTCGAGCGGGGTCCAGGTATTGCTCTTGTATGCGCGCTCCACGCTGGCCGGTTTGCACGCGTCTTCCATCGCACGCTCCAGTTGTGGCCAGAACTGCCGCGTCGCCTGGTACTGGTTCCAGATGAAGCCCACGCGACGCCCGACGGGCGTCTCCAGTGTGCGGCGCGGCGCGTAGGTTGCGACGCGCGGATGACCGATCGGACTGACGAGCTCGAGCACTTTCACCTCCGAATGAGTAGACATGCGCCTGGATGCTCCACTTGTCTGTCGAACTTCCCTCAGCCCCGCGGGTGCGGTGTTGCTCGCGAGCGCGCTTGACCTCAACGGGGCAAACCGATCCTGCGCGCGATCAGCGGTTCTCCGGCGGAGCTCCGACTCGAAATCGCCAGGCACTGGCCGAGCTGCGGCGCCTCGCCGCCGCCCACCACGATATGGATCTCATCGGGTTCGATCGAGGTGACGAAGACCGCTCGCTCGCTCTTCGATTTCAGGTTATGGTCGTCGCACGGCTCGGTATGACCCAGGTTCTTGTCGTATTCCCAGTCGTACGAGTACTTGAACGCGCGCTCGGCGATCGCAGCCTTGAGCGCGCTCCTCGTATAACCGGCTTTTGCGAAGGCCCGTGCGAGCGCGGGATTGATCACGAACATATAGGCACGTTTGCCCCCGCCCGTGCCGATGCCGAGCTTGCCGATCGCGCGCGCGAGCAGCGTGACGCACTCGTTTAGACCCACCAGGTTGAGCGGGACCGCGATCTGCGAATGATCGCCCGCTTTCATGACGGTGACGGCGCTGTCGTCCGCCGCGATGCCGAGGTCGGCATGCATCGGCGCCCACGGCGTTAGCGCCCGTTCCTCACCGATGCAATAACTCCACGCCGCCGGATGGCCCATCGTGCCTTTCACGAGCTTGCCCGGATGCGCGCGGCCTATGTTCCAGAGCACGAGTCGGATCGCACGGCCGATGGTCGCGTTCGCCCGCCCGCCGTTGGGGCCGAAGAGCCACTCGCGGGTATGGAAACCGAGGCCCTCGACGACCGGGCCGCTGACGATCGTGAGAATGGCGGCGGCGCCGGTCGACTGCGTCGTGGTGATGGGCAGCGCCGGGTCGACGATGCACTCCACGGCGCTGATCACGATCGGAACGTACTCCGGCCGGCAACCTGCCATCGCGCAGTTGGCGGCGACGTTCTCTATGGTGGCGATGCCGTCGCCGGGGAATACGGCGCCGATCACCTCGTCGGGCTCACGCCCGACGTGCTCGATCATACGCTCGACGAGCGCGCGCGTCGGCGCGAATATCGGCAGCCCATCGGTCCAGCCATGCTCGTAGGCGAACTCGGGGAAAAGCTCGGCGGATTCGAGCCTGTGGACTTGCGCGCGCTGCGCCATGCCTCATTCCCCTTTGATGCCAGCGTGGCGCACGACGCGCGCCACGCGCTCGCGCTCCTTGCGCATGAATGCCGCCATGGCTTCGGGCGTGCTCGTGCCGCGGCTGAAACCGAGCTTGGCAAAGGCGTCCCGCATCTCCTCGCCGTCGACAGCCTTGACGATGTCGGCGTTGATCCGGTTGACCAGTGCCCGCGGCATGCCCGCCGGGCCGAGCACGCCGGACCAGGAATCCATCTCCACGTCGGGGAAGCCTGCTTCGCCCATGGTGGCCACATCGGGTAGCTGTGGCGCGCGCGAAGCGGATGCGGTAGCCAACGCCCGCAGCTTTCCCGCTTCCACCTGTCGCGCCGCCGTGGGCGCCGATGCAAACATCACCTGGATGTTTCCGCCGAGCAAGGCCGTCATCGCCGGTCCGGCGCCGTTGAACGGCACATGGACTATGTCGACGCCGACAGTCAGCTTGAACAGCTCGGCGGCAAGCTGCGGCGCGCTGCCTATGGCCGAGGAACCGTAGTTGAGCTTTCCAGGTTGCGCCTTGGCGAGGACCACCAGTTCCTTGACGGTACGCGCCGGCACCGCCGGATGGACCACCAACACGTATCGTATCGTGGTCAGCAGGGACAACGGCGTGAAATCGCGCAGCGAATGATATGGGGCTCGACTCGGATAGATGAGCTCGTAAGCCCCCATCGACGCGCCGCCGCCCAGCACCAATGTGTAGCCGTCAGGCGCGGACTTCGCCACCACCGCCGCCCCGATGCTGCCCGAGGCGCCCAAGCGGTTGTCGATCACTACCGGTTGTTTCCAAATCGCTGCGAGGCGCTGTCCGAGCAGCCGGCCTGCGATGTCGGTCGTGCCGCCCGCAGCATAGGGCACGACGAGGCGCACGGGCTTGGTTGGGAAGCCCTCCTGCCCCCACGCTGCGCCGGCCACGATCGCCAGCGACGCGAGTGCGACGGAAGCTGTTCGCTGCATTACCATCCTCACGCTCTCCTCCTCGGCGGGCGGGCTGCGGCCGCGCCCCGACCAAGCTTGGCTCCGCTTGGTTCACCCTCTGCCGGAGCGCAACCGTCATGCTTGCGGCGCATCGCGCGACCCAACGGACGCGCTCAGTCGAGTCCCGGTTCTTCCATGGCCGGCGTGACTAGAGTATAGCCGAGCGTTCTTCCGGCAGATCGCCGGACCGGGGATCGGACCGGGGGTCGGTGTGCGATTGGTCGGACCCGACTCGGACTCGGGGGTCGGTGCGCGATTGAGCCGAGCCGCCGTGTGGAGTACCATCGGCGCGCCATGAAGACGATTGCGCGGTTCGTGCTCCTGCTGCTGCTGGCGATGTCGGTGCCGTTCCATGCGGCCTACGGTATCGGTATGGCGCAATGCATGGCCCTCGCGGATGGGCATGGCGATAGCAGTGCCGTGCAGGCTCATGAGCGCGCTGCCGATCGAGGCCATGGCGATCCGATAGCGGCGCTCGCCGACGGCGCGGAGCATGGATGCGGGCAGGTTGCTGCCGACACCGCAAACGATGGCGAGCCGGCCCACTGCGGCCCATGCGCCGCCTGTTGCATGTCGAGCGCGATCACCGGTCCGATGCTGCCGCCGATGCCGGCGAGCGCATACAACGCGTTCCAACGCCCGGCCGAGCAGCAGCCGAACAGCGTTCGGCCGAGCCGCCTCGACCGGCCTCCTCTCGCCTCCTAGCGCTCGAGATCCACCGGCACGGCGCACTTGCCGTGTCGAGCTCACGCGCTTGCGTGCCCCGATTCGTTTGGGCGCCCCACAACAATGATCATTGTTGCCTGTGCCAACCGCGCGGGCTTCGCATGCTGCCCGCGACACCAGGGCACACGTAAAGTCATGTCACGAAAGGAAGCAGCAAATGAAACCGCTATGGATCGCAGCAGCACTCGGCAGCTCGTTGTTCCACATCCCGGCGCTGGCCGATCAGGTGTACGCGCGCAGCGCCCCGGTGTTGCTCGCCCAAGCGAGCGCATGGAACGACGGCGAGATCCGCAAGATCGACAAGAGCGCGGGCAAGATCACGATCAAGCACGGCCCGCTCGCCAAGCTCGACATGCCGCCCATGACGATGGCGTTCCAGGTCAAGGACCGGGCGCTGCTCGACCAGGTGAAGCCGGGCGACAAGGTGCGCTTCGAAGCGGAGAAGGCGGGAGCTGCATATGTCGTCACGAAGATGGAGCCGGCGAAATAACGCGGGCGCCGCTCGTACTCGGCGCTTCAGGAGGAGCCATGCAGACGATCGCCGCGAACCATGCCGTGTCATCGTTCGTCGTCGGGTGCGCGCTTGGGTTGGCCGTGCTCTGCAGCGCCGGCGCCCATGCTGGCGCACCGGGCGCCGGCAACGGATCGACGGATGCCGCGACTGCAGCGCCGGCCTTGCCGCCGCCATTGCGCGCTCTGGTGTCGGAGGCGCTGAGGAGCAATCCCGAGATCCGCGCCGCCGCGCGCGAGCAAGCGGCGGCGCTCGAGCGGGTAGGCCCGGCTGGTGCGCTGGACGATCCGATGCTCGAAGCCGGCGTTCTCAACGTGCCCGTCAACACGTTGAGCCTTTCGCGCGAGGACATGACGATGAAGATGCTCGGCGTGTCGCAGCGTATTCCGTATCCGGGGAAACGCGAGTTGCGCCGCCAGGTGGCGCAAGGCGAAGCCGACGCGCTCGCGCACGGTTACCGGGAAACGCTGCATCGCGTCGGGCGCGATGTGAGGCTCGCCTATTACGAGCTCGCACTGAGCGCGCAATCGCAGCGGATCGTCAACCAGAGCCGGATGCTGCTCGAGCAACTGCTCAAGCTCGCGGAAGGCCGCTACGCCGTCGCCCAGGCGGGGCAGATGGATGTCCTGCGCGCTCAGAGTGCGCTGTCGAAGACGGGCGAGGAGCTGATCAAGCTCGAGCGCGAACGCCCGCTCGTCGAGGCCGAGTTGAATCGCCTGCTCGGACGCGCCGCGGGCGCGCCTGCGCCCTCGCCGGAAGATATCGAGCTCAAGCCCATGCCGCTGCGATTTTCCGAGCTGAGTGAAAAGGCGCTGAGCACCCGCCCGCAGCTTCTGGCCCTGCAGCGCCTTGCGGCTCGCGCCGAGCATGCACTGGAGCTGGCGCGCAAGGAAAGCTTGCCCGATTTCGACCTGCGGGTGTCCTACGGCCAGCGCAACGGCATGCCCGACGGCACGCCGCGCGCGGACATGCTGAGCCTCACCGTAGCGATCAACCTGCCGGTGTGGCGGCAGGCGAAGACCATGCCCAAGCTCGCCGAAGCCCAGGCCATGCACGAGCAGGCGTTGAGCGTGTACGATGCCCAACGCAACGAAACGCTTAGCAAGCTGCGCCAGCAGGTGGCCGTCGCGGAACAGAGCTTGCGCGCCGCGGCATTGTACGACCAGGAGCTGGTGCCGCAGGCGCGGCTGACGATCGAAGCCGCCCTGGCGGCCTACCGTGTGAACCGGCTCGAGCTCGCACCCTTGCTGGATAACCGCATGGCGATACTGAACTTCGAGCTGGCGCGCGCGGCCGCGGTGGCGAGCTATCACAAGGCGCTGGCCGAGATCGATTTCCTCACCGGCACGCCACCGGCGGCGGCCCCCGGCGTGACGCCATGAGCGCCGTGGCGAAGCTCGGCGCCGTGCTGCTGATCGCCGCCGCGCTCGGCGCGGGCTATTGGTGGGGCGCCCGCGATGCCGCGCCACGCTCCGTCATGCCTGCAGCGCCGCCGGGCGAATCGGCGCCGCAAACCGGCGGCAGGAAGATTCTCTACTACCGCAACCCGATGGGGCTGCCCGATACCTCGCCGGTGCCGAAAAAAGATCCCATGGGCATGGACTATGTCCCCGTGTACGAGGGGGAGGACGCGCAGGCGCCCGGCAGCGCGCAACTGAACATCGGTACGCAGAAAGTGCAAAAGCTCGGCGTGCGAACCGAGCAGGCGGCGATGCGTGTTCTCACCCGCAACGTGCGCGCCGTCGGCACGCTCGCGGTCGACGAACGGCGCATGACCACCGTCGCACCACGATTCGAGGGCTGGATCGAGCGCCTGCACGTCAACACCACGGGTCAGGCCGTGGCCGCGGGCGCGCCGTTGATGGAGGTCTACAGCCCGGACCTCGTCACCGCGCAGCAGGAGTACCTGATCGCGGCCAGGGGCGTGGAGACGATGAAGGACGCCGCACCCGAGGTGCAGGCGAGCATGCGCCGGATGATGACCGGCGCGCTCGAGCGGCTGCGCAACTGGGAGATCTCCGAGCGCGAGCTGGCGCAGCTCGAACGCGAAGGCGCGATCCGCCGCACGGTCACGTTGCGCTCTCCCGTAGGCGGCGTGGTGGTCGAAAAGCCGGCGCTCAAAGGCATGCGCTTCATGCCGGGAGATGCGCTCTATCAAATCTCGGACCTGTCCGCGCTCTGGGTGCTGGCGGACGTATTCGAACAGGACCTCGCCCTGGTGCAGCCGGGACAGTCCGCACGCATCACGGTGGATGCGCTCCCGGGACGGGTGTTCAACGGCAGGGTGGCGTTTCTCTACCCGACGCTCGCCGCCGAGACGCGCACGGGCAGGTTGCGCATCGAGCTGCCCAACCCGGGTGGCGTGCTCAAGCTCGGCATGTATGCCGGCGTCGAGATCGCGGCCGGCCAGGGCAGCAAGCGGCTCGCGGTGCCGATCTCGGCGGTGATCGACAGCGGCGTGCGCCGCATCGTCCTGGTGCAGCGGGGCGAAGGCCGCTTCGAGCCGCGCGAAGTGAAGCTCGGCATGCGCGCCGACGACTACGTCGAAGTGCTCGAAGGGGTCAAGGATGGGGAGCCCGTCGTCGTTGCGGCGAATTTCCTCATCGATGCGGAAAGCAATCTCAAGGCTGCCATCGGCGCGATGACTGCGCCGGATGCTAGCGCCGGCAGCGCGGCGACCCCGGCCGGGGCGCCGGTCGGACATCGGGGTGAAGGCACGCTGGACGCGGTGGATGCGAAGAGCGCGACGGCGACCATCACCCATGGACCGATCGCCTCGCTCAAGTGGCCGAGCATGACGATGGAGTTCGCGCTGGCCAACGCCGGGCTCGCCGCCCAGGTGAAGCCCGGCACGCCGATCGAGTTCGAGTTCGTCGAGCGCAAGCCGGGCGATTACGTGGTCACGCGCATGAATGCGAAGCGTGCCCCCGGGCGCGAGCCGCACGCGGGGCATTGAGATGCTGAATGCCGTGATCGAGTGGTCGGCGCGAAACCGCTTCCTCGTCATCCTCGCCAGCCTGCTCACGGCCCTCGCGGGGGTGTATGCGGCGCTGCACACCGCGCTCGATGCGCTGCCCGACTTGTCCGACGTCCAGGTCATCGTCTACACCGAATACCCGGGCCAGGCGCCCCAGGTGGTCGAAGACCAGGTCACCTATCCGCTCACCACGGCGATGCTCTCGGTACCGAAGTCGCGCGTGGTGCGCGGCTTCTCCTTCTTCGGCGCCTCGTTCGTCTACGTGATCTTCGAGGATGGCACCGATATCTACTGGGCGCGCACGCGCGTGCTCGAATACCTCAACTTCGCGGCGGGCCGACTGCCGCGCGGGGTGACGCCGCAGCTCGGGCCCGATGCGACCGGCGTCGGCTGGGTCTACCAATACGCGCTGCTGGGCGCGAATCATACGCTCGCCGAGCTGCGCACCATCCAGGACTGGTACCTGCGCTACCAATTGAGCAAGGCGCAAGGCGTGGCCGAGGTCGCCTCGGTCGGTGGCTTCGTGCAGCAGTACCAGGTGGTGGTCGATCCGATCAAGCTGCGCGCCTACGGCATTCCCTTGAGCCGCGTGGCGGAAGTGGTCCGCACTTCGAATCGCGACGTGGGCGGGCGCGTCGTGGAAATGGCCGAAACGGAGTACATGGTGCGCGGCCGCGGCTATCTGCGTGGCCGCGGCGATCTGGAAAGCCTGGTGGTGAAAGCTGAGCGCGGCGTTCCGGTGCTGTTGCGCGATGTGGCTCGGGTCGAGCTCGGGCCGGACGAACGGCGCGGGCTCGCCGAGTTGAACGGCGAAGGTGAAGTCGTCTCGGCGATCGCCGTGGCGCGCTACGGCCAGAATGCGCTCGATGTCATCGGCAACATCAAGGCGAAGCTCGAGGAGATCGCGCCCGGGCTGCCCGCGGGCGTGCGCATCGAGACCGCCTATGACCGCTCGCAGTTGATCGAACGGGCGATCGAGACCTTGCGCACCACGCTGATCGAGGAGAGTCTCATCGTCGCGCTCGTGTGCGTGGTCTTTCTCATGCACGTGCGCAGCGCGCTCGTTGCCATCGTCATGCTGCCGATCGGGGTGCTGGTCGCCTTCATTGCCATGCGCGGGCTCGGCATCAATTCCAACATCATGAGCCTGGGCGGCATCGCGATCGCGATCGGCGCCATGGTCGACGCGGCCATCGTGATGATCGAGAACGCGCACAAGCACCTGGAACGGCTGCGGCCCGGCGAGTCGCGCACCGAGGCTATCATCGCCGCGTGCAAGGAGGTCGGTCCGGCGCTGTTCTTCTCGCTGCTCATCATCACGGTCTCGTTCGTGCCGGTGTTCACGCTGGAAGCGCAGGAGGGACGCTTGTTCGCACCGCTCGCCTACACCAAGACCTTCGCGATGGCCGGCGCTGCGGCGCTGTCGGTGACGCTGGTCCCGGTGCTCATGCTGTGGTTCATCCGCGGCCGCATCCTGGCCGAGGCGCGCAATCCGCTCAACCGCTTCCTCATCTGGTGTTACCGGCCGCAGATCGCCTGGGTCATGCGCTGGAAGAAGCTCACCATTGCGGTGGCGGTCGTGGCGATGGCGGCCACGCTCTGGCCGGCGAGCCGGCTCGGCGCCGAGTTCATGCCAGCCTTGAACGAGGGCACGCTGCTCTACATGCCCTCGTCGCTGCCGGGCATGTCGGTCACCAAGGCGGCCGAGCTGATGCAGACCCAGAACAAGATCATCCAGAGCTTTCCCGAAGTCGCCTCGGTGCTCGGCAAGGCCGGCCGTGCCGGGACGGCGACCGATCCAGCGCCGCTGGAGATGTTCGAGACCGTGATCAACTTGAAGCCCGAAGCGCAGTGGCGCCCCGGCATGACGACCGACAAGCTGATCGCCGAGCTGGACGCGGCGCTGCAATTCCCCGGCGTGTCGAATGCCTGGACCATGCCGATACGCGCCCGCATCGACATGCTGTCCACAGGCATCCGCACCCCGATCGGCATCAAGGTATTCGGCGCCGATCTCATGGCGATGGAGCGCCTGGCGAAGCAGATCGAAGCGGTGGTGAAGTCCGTGCCCGGCACCACCAGCGCGTTCGCCGAGCGCATCACCGGCGGCTACTACCTCGACATCGAGCCGGACAGGAATGCGCTCGCGCGCTACGGGGTGAGCATCGGCACGCTACAGGACGTGATCGCCACGGCGCTCGGCGGGGAAACGCTCACCACGACCGTCGAAGGACGCGAGCGCTTCGCGGTGATCGTACGCTATCCGAGGGAGCTGCGCGGCGATCCGCACAGGATCGGCGCCGAGGTGCTGGTCGAGACGCCGGCCAACGGCATGCTGCCGTTGGGACAGCTTGCACGGATCGAGATCGCCAAGGGCGCACCCGCGATTCGCACCGAGAACGCGCTGCTGTCGGCGTACATCTACGTCGACATTCGCGATCGCGACATCGGCTCGTACGTCGCGGAGGCACGCCGGGCGGTCGCCGAGCGGGTGCAATTTCCGCCCGGCTACTACGCGACCTGGAGCGGGCAATTCGAATACATGCAACGCGCCATCGCCAAGTTGAAGATCGTCGTGCCGCTCACGCTGGTCATCATCTTCCTGCTGCTGTATTTGAATTTCCGCCGCTTGAGCGAGTCGCTCATCGTCATGCTGTCGGTGCCCTTCGGGCTGGTGGGCGGCGTGTGGCTGCTTTGGCTGCTCGACTACAACATGAGCGTGGCGGTCGCGGTCGGTTTCATCGCGCTCGCGGGTGTCGCGGCTGAAACCGGTGTGGTGATGCTGATTTATCTCGACCACGCCTGGGATGCGATTCGCCAGGCGTGCGCGCGCGAGCAGCGGCGTCCGACAGCATCGGACCTGTACGCCGCGGTCATGGCAGGCGCGGTGGAGCGTGTGCGCCCGAAGATGATGACGGTGGTCGCGATCATGGCGGGCCTGCTGCCGATCATGTGGAGCACCGGAGCGGGATCCGAAGTGATGCGCCGGATCGCCGCTCCCATGGTCGGCGGGATGGTCACCTCGGTCGTCCTGACCCTGATCGTGATTCCCGCCTTGTACGCGCTGGTGAAGGAATTCCAGCTCGGGCGCGAGCGCGCCGTGGCTTGAGCGATCACGCCAAGAAGCGCGCTTCCACGCGCAACCCGCAGGCCACCGCCGAGCGGCGCGATCGCGTCGCTCGCTCGATTGATCGCTACGGTGCGTGATCCGCAGCCGAGCCTGCGCAATGCCCGCGGTGACGCGATCGGCGCGGCGGCGCGAGCGCCTCAGTCTACTTTCAAGCCCGCAGCGCGCACGACTTCGCCCCAGTCGCGCATCTCCTGCACGACGTGCTGCTTGAACTGCGCCTGCGTATAGGGTGCGGCCTCGGCCGAATTGGCGGCGAGGATGGCTTTCATCCTTGGCGTTTCCACGGCCTTCATCGCTTCGGCATGCAGGCGTTGGACGAGCGGCTGCGGCGTGCCGCCGGGAGCGAAGAAGCCGGTATTGCATCCCATCTCGAAGTTGGGAATGACCTCGGCCACGGCCGGCGTGTCGGGATAAAGACTGGTGCGCTTGGGCGAGGTGATGCCGAGCAGGGTCAAGCGGCCCGCCTTGATATGAGGGATGGCCGCCGAGATGCACGCGAAATACATGCCGGCCTCGCCGCCCACCAGCGCGGCGGTCGCCGGGCCGCCGCCCTTGTAGGGGACGTGCAAGCCCTTGACCCCGGTGTCGCGGTTGAACCGTTCCGCGGTCAGATGGGTGATCGAGCCTGGTCCCGAGGACGCGAAGGCGAACTGCCCCGGGCGCGCCTTGGCGTACTCGATCAGCTGCGGGATCGACTTGATCCCGAGTTTGGGATTCACCACCAGCACCAGCGGCGAGCGCGAGGGCAGGGCGAGCGGCTCGATGTCCTTCATCGGGTCGTACGGCAGGCTCTTGTAGAGGGTGGCGCTGATGGCGTGGCTCGGCACGTCGCTCATCATCAAGGTATAGCCGTCGGCTGCGGCTTTCGCCACCATGCCCACGCCCAGCGTGCCGGCGGCGCCGGGCCGGTTGTCGAGCACGACGGGTTGGCCGAGCGACTCGGACAGGGCGGCGGCGAGTCCGCGCGCGATGACGTCGGTCACGCCACCGGGCGGCCAGGGAATCACCATACGTATCGGCCGCGAGGGATAGTCCTGGGCGAGCACGGGCGAGACGCCGGACACGCACAGCGTCGCCAGCGCGAGACCTGCGGCTTGAATCGACTTCATCGTGGCTCCTCCAGAACGTCCGCCGATTATGCCTCAACCGCGCTGAGGCACAATCCGTGAGCCGCCGCACGCCGCAGCGACGGCCGGCGAAGCCGTCGTGCGCTTGCACGTCGGCTACGGCCACCTCCCTCAGCGCAAGCCGAGCATGTCCCGGTCGCACCCGAGCCTCCACCCGATGGTCGCTGCTAGCGAGTTAACATGCCATCGTTCATGACAGACGCGAGTCGAGGAGGCGGCACATGGGATTGCTCGAAGGCAAATCGATCGCGATGACCGGCGGCGGGGGCGGGCTCGGCCGCTGCTACGGCGTCGCGATGGCGCGTGCCGGAGCTTCGGTTGCCGTCGCGGATATCGACCTGGCAGCGGCCGAAGCCACCGTCGCGGCGATCCGAAGCGTGGGCGGGCGGGCCATCGCGGTGCACACCGACGTCACCCAGGCAGCACAGTTCGAGCGCTTGCTCGATCGCACCGAGGCCGAGCTCGGTCCGCTCGACGTGCTGGTCAATATCGCCGGCATGTTTCCGCGCCGCGCCTTGGTCGACATGGAAGAAGCCGAATGGGACGCGGTGATCAGCTTGAACTTGAAGAGCGTCTACCTCGGCGCCCGCGCCGCGATCCGCCGCATGCTGCCGCGCGGCCGCGGCGTCGTGCTGAGCACCGCCTCGGGCACCGGCATCCGCGGCCAGCCGAAGGGCTCCGCGTACTCAGCTTCGAAGGCCGGGATCATCGGCTTCACGCGCGCGGTTTCGCTCGAGCTCAAGGACAGCGGTGTGCGCATCAACTGCTTCGGTCCCGGCGCGACCGATACGCCGCTGTGGCGGGTCGGCAAGACCGAGGACGAAATCAAGCGCCTGCTCGCCGCCGGCTTCGTCTACCAGCCCGACGATTTTTCCAACGTCGTGGTATTCCTCGCAGCCGACCTGTCGGCACCGCTCAACGGCGAGTTCATCAGCCGCGACTTGCATCGCTAGGCCCGAGCCGGGCGGCAGGTCTTCGGCGTTGCAGGGTTACGGTAGGAACAACCAGACACGGCGTGCCGCCCGCGCGGCGTCAGTGCACGATATAGCCGCCGTCCATGACGAGCGCATGGCCGATGACGTAGCCCGCATCCTTGGAGACGAGGAAGGAAACCACGCCCGCGACTTCCTCCACCGTGCCGAAGCGCCCGATCGGTACGTCGCGCGCGCGCTGCTCGAGCTCGCCCGGCTTGCGCCCGGCGAGGAAGCCCTCGGTCGATACGGGTCCGGGGCATACCGCGTTGACCGCGATGCCGTCGCGGGCGAGCTCGAGCGCCATCGAGCGCGTGAGCTGGATGAGCCCGGCCTTGGTGAGGTTGTAGACCGAGCCGTAGTGCGACGCCACGATGCCGAGCTGGCTCGCCATGTGGATCACGTGCCCGCCGCCCTGGGCGCGCATGATCGGAACGACGGCCTGGCTGGCGAAGAACGGCGCGCGCAAGTTGATCGCCAGCATGCGATCGAACTCGTCGTGGGTGAATTCTCCGAACGCCTTGCGCACGCGGATGCCGGCGTTGTTCACGAGGATGTCGATGCGTCTCATGCGCGCGTGCGCGGCGCCGATCATCGCCTCGGGTTCGGTCGAGCGGGCGAGGTCGTGCACGCCCCAGGCCGCATCGGGCGCGCCCGCATCGCGGCACGCGGCCGTGCTGGCTTGCAATTGCTGTTCGCTGCCGTCGGCAGCGAGATAGATCGCCGCACCCTCGGCGGCGAGCCGCAGCGCGACCGCCCGGCCGATACCGCGCGATGCCCCCGTGACGAGGGCCACCTTGCCTGCCAGATTTCGCTCCACGCGCTTCTCCCCATGGCTATCGGCCGAATCCCCGAAGACACCCGCCGCCACTGCCGGCGCGACGGAAGGATCCCCTGCATGCTGCTATATTCGGCAACTCGCCGCTCGCATGCAACCACGCCGTCGCCAACAGCAGAATTCTCGTCCTCATCCCGCGTTCGAACCCATGCGCATCCTGTTGAGCAACGACGACGGCTATTTCGCGCCCGGGCTGGCCGTGCTGGCCGCGGCGCTGGCCAAGATCGCCGAGGTCACCGTGGTCGCGCCCGAGCGCGATCGCAGCGGTTCGAGCAATTCGCTCACGCTCGATCGTCCCCTCACCATGCGGCGCGCGCCAAGCGGCTTCAGCTACGTCAACGGCACGCCCACCGATTGCGTCCATCTGGCTGTGACCGGCTTGCTCGATTTCGTGCCCGACATGATCGTCTCGGGCATCAACGACGGCGCCAACATGGGCGACGACACCATCTACTCCGGCACGGTCGCCGCTGCAACCGAAGGCTTTCTGCTCGGCATTCCCTCGCTCGCCATATCGCTCGCCGGCGGCAGGGGCGTGCACTTCGAGACCGCGGCGAGCGTCGCCTGCCGCCTGGTCGAGCGCTTTCGCGCCGGCTCGCCGGCAGCCCACGTGTTGCTGAACGTCAACGTGCCCGATGTGCCGCTGGAGCGCTTGGGCGGCATGGAAGTCACGCGTCTGGGCAAGCGGCACAAGGCCGAGCCGATGGTGAAGAGCATGACCCCGCGCGGCGATACGGTCTACTGGGTGGGTGCCGCCGGTGCCGCGCAAGATGCCGGCGCCGGCACCGACTTCCATGCCGTGGCCAACAATCGCGTGTCGATCACCCCGTTGCAGATGGATCTCACGCACTTCGCGCAGCTCGGCGCCGTCCGCGACTGGGTCGAGCGCCCATGAGCCAGCGCGTGCGCGGCATCGGCATGACATCCGAGCGCACGCGCCTGCGCATGGTGGAGCGCCTGCGCAGCGCCGGGGTGCGCGATACCGGTGTATTGGCCGCAATGGCCGAGATCCCGCGCCACATCTTTGTCGATGACGCGTTGGCGAGCCGCGCCTACGACGACGTTTCGCTGCCGCTCGGCCACGGCCAGACGATATCGCATCCGCTGACGGTCGCGCGCATGTGCGAGCTGGTACGCGCCGCGCGCCCGCTCGGGCGCGTGCTCGAGATCGGGACGGGATGCGGCTACCAGGCGGCCGTGCTTTCGCGTATCGCGCGTGAAGTGTTTTCGGTGGAGCGCATCGCCGCGTTGCTGGAACAGGCGCGCGTCCACATTCTGCGCGAGCTGCGCCTGCGCAACGTGCGCATGAAGCACGCCGACGGTCGCGACGGCCTGCCGGAGGCGGCACCGTTCGACGCGATCGTCATCGCCGCCGCGGCGCCCGAAGCGCCCTCCGCGTTGATCGATCAATTGGCACCGGGTGGTAGAATGGTGCTCCCGCTAGGTAACGAGAAGCAGCGCTTATGCTTGATCGAACGCTCGGCCGCGGGCGTCATCGACTGCATGCTGGAAGAAGTGCACTTCGTTCCTCTACGCGCCGGTACGTTGCGATGATGTCCCCGGTCCGCGGCGCAGTCCTCGTTCCTGTCTTGGCCGCATCGGTGCTGGCCGGATGCATGGTGGCGAAACGCCCGGCGCCGGTGGTGCAACGCGGTCCAGAGCCCGTGGTCCGTGCCGTTCCTGAGGCGAAGCCGGCACAGTCCGCGGTTGCGAAATCGGTCGATCCCCGTCCCGCGACCTACGCCGTGAAGCGAGGCGACACCTTGTACGGGATCGCGCTCGACCACGGCCAGGACTATCGCGATCTCGCCCGCTGGAACAACATCGTCAATCCCAACGCGATCGAAGCCGGCCAGGTGCTCTGGGTACGCGATCCCGCAGCCGCGACTGTGGCCGCTGCGGCACAGCCGAGCGTCGCGGCTGGTGCTGTCATCACGCCGTACCAGACGGCGCCGGCGGTGCAAGGCCGGGAGGTCGGCGCGCAGCCGGTGCAGCCTCTGCCGGAGACAGCCGGCGCGCGCCCCGAGCGGGCTCAGGACCCCAGCATTCTCAGGACGCCCAAGGCCGTCAAGCTTCCCTATTCGGACGCCGCGCTCGCCAAGCTGCAAGCCCCCGCCGAGCCGGCCGCGCCCAGCGCCAGCGCCCCCGCGGCGGCAGCGCCGGAGCGCGCCGATACGGCGAGCGGCAACGAAGCCGATGCCGTCGACTGGGGCTGGCCTACGCGCGGCAAGGTGGTGGCAAGCTTCAACGAAAACGGCGGCCCGAAAGGCGTGCAGATCGCGGGCGAAATGGGGCAGGCGATCCTCGCCAGCGCCGGCGGTCGCGTGGTCTATACGGGCAGCGGGCTGCGCGGTTACGGCAACCTGGTCATCATCAAGCACAACAACACCTATCTTTCGGCGTATGCGCACAACCGCGCAGTGCTGGTGAAGCAAGGCGACAGTGTCGCCAAGGGGCAGAAGATCGCCGAGATGGGCAGCTCGGATGCGAGCCGCACCATGCTTCATTTCGAGATCCGGCGCCTGGGCAAGCCGGTCGACCCGATCCGGTTCCTGCCGCCCGTGTAAGCCGCGGTGCTCGTTGGCCCGGATGTTTCGCCCGGCGATCTTGGGGCGCGATGTCCCCGCCGCAAGCAGGCCCGGTGAGACCCTTCAGGTTGCATCTCGAGATCGATTACGACGACGAAGACGAAGCGGCGCGGCCGCGGTGAAAACCTGTGGGCTACAAGCTTGTGCTCGATCACGCCGAGCTCGCCGAACGCGGCGCGGCCGGCCCGGTGAGCCACCGCGGGCTACACCTTCAGCTCGGCGACGAGCCGCTTCAGCTCCCGCACCGACTCGCCGCCCCGCGGCCTGCCGTAGCGAAGCTTGATATAGCGCTCGCTGATCGCTTTGATCGCGGCGGCGGCATGCGGCAGTTGCGCGGCCGCGCGCACAGCGTAATCCGCCGGGCCTTCCGAGGGCGCACGGGGGGCGCCGCGCCGCGCGAGCTTGCGGCAGAACTTGCGATACGCCTTCGCCACCGGGTCGCGCGTGCGCCGGCTCAGCCGGCGCAACATCGCGAAGGCAAACATGAGCGTGATGAGCGTGGTGGTGGCGACCAGTATCGTGGCGAGCGTCTGCCAGGTGGCGCGATCGAGGCCCACGCGCGAGAGCAACCAGAATTGGCGCTCGGGGTTGTAGCCCAAGACCCATTGGTTCCAGGTGTTCGCGAGCGAGTCCCAGGTGAAGCGCAACTGGCGCAGCCACTCGATATCGCCGCGAATGAGCAGCGGTAAAGGGTCGGTCGCGGGTATCGCGGCGGCGATCCCGGACTCCACCCGCAAGGGGGACACCGCCGCGGTCGGATCGACCCTTAGCCAGCCCTTGTCCTCGAGCCACACCTCGGCCCAGGCGTGCGCTTCCGATTGGCGCACGATCATGTAGTTGCCGACCGGGTTCAACTCCCCGCCCTGATAGCCGGTCACCACTCGCGCCGGGATGCCGGCCGCGCGCATCAGGAAGACGAACGCGGACGCATAGTGCTCGCAAAAGCCGCTGCGCGTCGTGAACAGAAACTCGTCGATCGGATGTTCGCCCAGCAGGGGCGGGGTCAAGGTGTAGAAGAATTGCTGCGTGCGGAACATGCCCAGCACGCGATCCACCATGTCGGTCTCGTCGCGCGCGGCACGGCGCATGTTCTGCGCCAGCGCGCGCGCCCGCCAGTTGTAGCCTTCGGGCAATTGCAGCGCACGCCGGCGCTCGAACGAGGTGAGCCCTTCGTAGCCCAGCCGGTACGAGGTATGCGAGGTCATCTCGTAGCGCATGCGCTGGCGCACCGGCGTGATCGACAGCATCTGAAAGTCGTTGGTGAAGCGGCTGTTCGGCGCGAGCTTTGCCGGCAGATCGAGCGCGAACAGCCAGCGCTTGTCGTGCGGCTCCAGCGTCACGGTGTAGCTGAACGCTTCCGCGCCAGGCGAGTAGCTGGGCGCGCCGCTTTCGAAAGAGATGCCCATATGCCACGACATGCCGTCGAAATACCACAGCACCGGCCCGCGCCAGTAGAGCTGCGTCGGCTTGGGCATCGCGCCTTGGAACTGGACGCGAAAGGCGACCGCATCCGAGAGCGTGAGCTGGCTCAAGGTGCCCGGACTCATGGAATCCGACAAGCCGGTGATGCCGGCGTACGCGTCGCGCGGCAAACCCCACAGCGGCCCCTGCACCCGCGGAAACAGCAGGAACAGCACCAGCATGAGCGGCGTCGCCTGGGCCAGCATCTGCAGCGACAGGCGCAGGCTGTCTTGATAGCGTATGGCCCCCCCGCGCCACTGCAAGCCGATCATCGTGGCGGTGACGACCCAGACCCCGACCAGCATGAGCAGCGCGGTCGGAATGGTCTGCGAATACAGGAACTCGGTCAGGATGCCGAAGTAGGAGAGAAAGATGACGATCATCGCGTCGCGCAGGCTCGCCATCTCGAGCAGCTTCAACGTCAGCATGACGACCAGCAGCGCTACGCCGGAGTCGCGCCCGAACAGCGTGCCGAAGCTGAGGTAGATGCCCGCGCTCGCCGCCGCGACCAGCAGCAGCAGCAGCCACTTCTTCGGCAAGGACATGCCCTGCCACGCGACGTAGAGGCGCCAGCCGACGACGAGCACGGCGAGCAACGAAATCCACAGCGGCAAGCGCTCCACGTGCGGCAGCATGACGAGCGCCATGGAGAGCGCCATCCAGGTCACGTTGCGCGGATCGAGCGACTTAGTCACGTTCGAACAACGCCAGCGTTTGCAGGCAATGGCTGCGATGGCCGGGTCCGGCGGCGGGCTCGATGGTCTGATTCGGCAGGCGCAGACCGAAGGCGCACTCGGCCGCGTCTGCCTCCAGCACCCAGCGCGTGAGCCGCGACAGCCGCGCTTCTCGATCCAGGTGGGCGGGCAGGCTCGCCCAATCGAGCCAGAGCTGGGTTTCCGCGCGGCCGCTGAAGACCTTGCTCAGCAGCCCCTGCCCGCGCGCGTCCGCTTTCCAGGCGATGCGCCGTGGTGAATCGCCGGCATGGTATGCGCGCAGCCCGGCGAAATCCTCGTTGCCGACCAGGGACGCCGCACCTTCGCCGTGGTCGCTCAGAGGCGGTGGCAGCGGCTGCGCCGGCGATTCGGGGCGCGGATAGACGATGCAGGCGACATCGAGCTCCAGGTACGACCAGGCGCGAAACAGACCGAGCGGAAAACGCGTCTGCAGCGTCACCCGCCCGAGCGGCAAGCGGCCGCGCGCCGGCGCCGGCAGCTCGATCGCGACCAGCGTCTCCTGATTGGCAGGCACGTCGAAGGTCGCCACCTCGCCGCTCGGTGCGAGCGCTTCCAGGCCGAAGCGCTCGACGCTGCTTTGATTCTCGACGCGCAGCACGAATTGCGCGCGCTCGCCGGCGAATACCGGCCGCGGCCGGGTGGCGGCGATGCGCAGGTTCGCCATGTTGCGAAAGGTGTAGAGGATTCCGTTCAGCCCCAGGCCGGCGAGAAGAAAGGTCAGCACGAAGCCGAGCGACAGCGTGTAGTTGACCGAGCCCGCCAGCATGAGCAGCAACACCAGGAAGTACACCACGCCGTGCGAGGTCGGCAGGATGTAGAGCTTGCGGTGCACCAGCACGATCGGCCCCGCTTGCGGGCCGCGCAGTTGGAACAGCCGGGTGTCGATGAAGCGTCTCAGCCGCAGAATCATGGCGGTGTCTCGCGCGCCTGCGCCGGTTCAGTGCTGCACGTCCGGCGACGCGCCATGCCGGCGTTGCGGGTGGCGGCGTTACGGGATCGCGACCGCGGCGATCAGGCGCGCGGCGACATCGACGCCGTTGATGCGCCCGTGCTGTCCGGCTGCGTGCAAACGGTGGCCGACGACGCCGGGGATGACGGCTTGGACGTCCTCGGGCAAGACCTCCGAGCGCCCGTCCATCAGCGCCCAGGCGCGCGCCGCATGCAGCAACGCGAGCCCGGCGCGCGGGCTCAGGCCGCCCGCGAACTCCGTGGACGCGCGGGTATGTTGGATCAGCGCCTGCAAGTAATCGATCAGCGCCGGAGCGGCATGCACGCGCGTCACGCCGTCGCGCAACGAGGCCAGCTCCGCGGGGCCCGTGCAGGGTTCGAGCCGATTCAGCAGGTCGCGCCGCGAGCTGCCTTGCAGCAGGGCGCGCTCGGCGTCCGGGCCGGGATAGCCGAGCTGGATGCGCATGAGAAAGCGATCGAGCTGCGACTCGGGCAGCGGAAAGGTGCCGACCTGGTGCGACGGGTTCTGGGTCGCGATGACGAAAAACGGCTCGGGCAGCGGGCGCGTCTCGCCCTCGGTCGTGACCTGGCGTTCCTCCATGGCTTCGAGCAGCGCGCTCTGGGTCTTCGGCGTGGCCCGGTTGACCTCGTCGGCGAGCAACACCTGGGTGAAGATCGGGCCGGGGTGGAACTTGAAGGAGGCTTCCTCGCGATCGTAGACCGAGACGCCGATGATGTCGGCGGGCAGCAGATCGCTGGTGAACTGGATGCGCTGGAAATTCAGCCCGAGGGTGGTCGCGAGCGCATGCGCGAGCGTGGTCTTGCCGACCCCGGGGATGTCTTCGATCAGCAGATGGCCGCCGGCGAGCAGGCACGACAGCGCCAGCCGGATCTGGTGATCCTTGCCCAGGATGATGCGGTTGACCTGGGCGAGGACGCGATCGATGGGCTGGGTCATTTGCGTCAGGAAATCGGCACTGGGCAGGTTCATGAGTCGTGTCGAATGGATGTCCGGGGCGCGCTCGGGCAGCGGCCGAATGTGCGCGGGCGCAAGCCTATGCCGGCGTTTTCAAGCGGTAAGCGCACGTCGGTAGCATGCTCGAAGGGCATGGGGTTCGAAGGCCGAAACAGCGGTACGAGAGCGACGCTCATCGCTTGAAGCAAGATCGAGTCCGGCCGCGCGCGCGACGCATCGCTTGGAAGCAGCGCTGCGCCCCGCCCGGCGCGTGCGCAGCCCGGCCCCCTCTGGTCGGTGCATGGACGCACCTCGGCCTCGCGGCGGCGGCGGCGGCCATGGCGCGTGCTACACTGCCCAAGGGCCGCACGCGCGTGCGCGGGGACGAAGTCTTGGATACCGCTTTCATCGGACACGAGGATTGCCTGCTGCACGCTATGGGCACGCATCATCCCGAGTGTCCAGCCCGGCTCGGAGCGATCGAAGATCAATTGATCGCCTCGGGGCTGATCAACTACCTGGCGCGAATCGATGCTCCGAAGGCTCTGCGGGAGCAGCTGGAACGCGTGCACGATGCCGGCCACGTCGATGCGATCATAGCAAAATCCCCCAGCCGGGGGATCGTTCATCTCGACCCCGATACCGCGATGAACGCGCATTCGCTCGAGGCCGCCTTGCGCGCGGCCGGCGCCGGCGTGGCGGCGACCGACCTGGTGCTGAAGAGGCAGGTCCGGCGCGCCTTCTGCAGCGTGCGTCCGCCCGGACATCACGCCGAGCGCAATCGCGCCATGGGATTCTGCCTGTTCAACAACATCGCCGTGGCCGCGGCGCATGCGCTCGAAAGCCATGGCATCGAGCGGGTGGCCATCGCCGATTTCGACGTCCATCATGGCAACGGCACCGAAGACATCTTTCGCGACGACGAGCGGGTGCTCATGGTGTCGATCTTCCAGCACCCGTTCTATCCGTATAGCGGCACCGAAGGTCGCTCCGAGCGCATGGTCAACATTCCTCTGCCGGCGCGCAGCGGCAGCGCCGAATTCCGCGCTGCCGTGACTACCCATTGGCTGCCTGCGCTGGAGCGTTTCGAGCCGCGCATGATCTTCGTGTCGGCGGGATTCGATGCACACCGGGAAGACGACATGGCCTCGCTCGCACTGGTCGAAGCCGACTACGTTTGGGTCACCGAGCAGCTCGCCGCGATCGCGGACCGGCATGCGCAAGGCCGGATCGTTTCGATGCTCGAGGGCGGCTATGCGTTGCACGCGCTCGGTCGCAGCGTGGCCGCGCATCTGAAGACGCTGAGCGGGCTCTAGCCGGCGACCAACTTCATACTCAAGATACTGGCGCGAGCTGCGCGCCTCAAGCGACGATCAGCGCCGCCAGCACCCGCCTGCCTTCGCCCATCAGGATGGCGTAGGTCCGGCAAGCCGCGCCCGTATCCATGATCTCGTAGCCGATGCCGGCATCGATCAGCGGTCGCAGCACCGCCGCCGGAGGAAAAGTGAGCTGCGCGCCGGTGCCGAGCAGCACGACCTCGGGGCGCGAGGCGAGCAGTGCCTCGATGTGAGCCGCGGTGAGCGCTGCGAGTTGCGCCACGGGCCAATCGGGCACGATGGCGTCAGGCATGACCAGCAGGCTGCGCTGATAGCGCACGCCGTTGACGGCCACGAATTGCTGCCCGCAAGCGGTGATCTGGTTGGCGGCGTCGGGACGCGACAGATGCAGCTTCACCGGCAGGACCTCGTGCGATTCGTTGCCCGGGGGGTAGGGCACCGCTAGAATTACCCCTTTTTTGGCCTCGCGCCAACCCCGGATCCCGGCATGGAAGAGTTCTCCCGAATCAAACGCCTGCCGCCCTACGTTTTCAACGTCACCGGCGAGCTCAAGATGGACGCGCGCCGCCGGGGCGAGGACATCGTCGACCTGTCCATGGGGAACCCCGATCAGCCGACCCCGCGTCACATCGTGGAGAAGCTGATCGAAGCGGTGCAGCGCCCGGACACGCACCGCTATTCCGTATCCAAGGGCATCCCGCGGCTGCGGCGGGCGATCTGCAACTGGTACAAGACGCGCTACCAGGTCGAGCTCGATCCGGACAGCGAAGCGATCGTCACCATCGGCTCGAAGGAGGGCTTGGCGCACCTCGCGCTCGCCACTCTGGACACCGGCGACATCGTGCTCGTGCCCAATCCGAGCTATCCCATTCATATCTACGGTCCGGTCATCGCCGGGGCCGATATCCGCCACGTGCCGATGCTGCCGGGCACGGATTTCTTCGAGGAGTTCGATCGCGCCATCCACGGCTCCTATCCCAAGCCGAAGATGCTGATCGTCAATTTTCCGAGCAATCCCACCACGCAGTGCGTCGATCTCGGCTTCTTCGAGAAGCTGGTGAAGATGGCGCGCGAGCATCACGTCTACGTGGTGCACGATCTCGCCTATGCCGATATCGTGTTCGACGGCTACCGGGCGCCGTCCATCATGCAGGTGCCGGGGGCGCTCGACATCGCGGTCGAGTTCTTCACGCTGTCGAAGTCCTACAGCATGGCGGGCTGGCGCGTGGGCTTCATGGTCGGCAATCGCGAGCTGGTCACGGCGCTCGGGCGCATGAAGAGCTATCACGATTACGGCATGTTCGCGCCGATCCAGATCGCATCGATCATCGCGCTCGAAGGGCCGCAGGACTGCGTGGAAGAAGTGCGCCAGATCTACGAGAAGCGCCGCGACGTGACCTGCCAGGGCTTGAAGGCGATCGGCTGGGAGGTCGAGGTGCCGAAGGCATCGATGTACGTGTGGGCGAAGATCCCGGAGCACTACCGCAGCTTGGGCTCGCTCGAATTCACCAAGAAGCTCATGCAGGATGCGAAGGTGGCGGTGTCGCCCGGCGTAGGCTTCGGCGAATACGGCGACGACCACGTGCGCTTCGCGCTGATCGAGAACGAGTCGAGAACGCGCCAGGCCATCCGCGGCATTCGCGACATGTTCCGCAAGGACGGTCTGCTATGAAACCGATCAAAGTCGGCTTGCTCGGCATCGGCACGGTGGGTGGGGGAACGTTCCGGGTGCTGCGGCGCAATCAGGAAGAGATCGCGCGCCGGGCGGGACGGGCGATCGGCATCGCGATGGTGGCTGACACGGACCTGGACAAGGCCCGCGCCGCGGTCGGCGATTTCGCCCGGGTGAGCGCGGACGCCTGGGAGGTCGTGGGCCATCCCGACATCGATATCGTGGTCGAGCTGATCGGCGGTACCGGGATTGCCCGCGAGCTGGTGCTCAAGGCGATCGAAAACGGCAAGCAGGTGGTGACCGCCAACAAGGCGCTGCTCGCCACGCACGGCAACGAGATCTTCGCCGCCGCGCAGCGCCGGGGCGTCAGCGTGGCGTTCGAGGCGGCGGTTGCCGGCGGCGTGCCCATCATCAAAGCCTTGCGCGAGGGCTTGAGCGGCAACCGGATCGAGTGGATCGCCGGCATCATCAACGGCACCAGCAATTTCATCCTCTCGGAGATGCGCGCCAAGGGCAAAGCCTTCGGCGACGTGCTGAAGGAGGCGCAGGCGCTGGGGTACGCGGAGGCCGATCCCACGTTCGATATAGAAGGCATCGATGCGGCGCACAAGCTCACCATCCTCGCCGCCATCGGCTTCGGCATCCCGATGCAGCTCAGCGCCTGCTACACCGAGGGCATCGCCCGGCTCACGCGCGAGGACATCCGCTACGCCGAAGAGCTGGGCTATCGGATCAAGCTGCTGGGCGTGGCCAAGCGCACGGCGCAGGGCTTCGAGCTGCGCGTGCACCCGACCCTGATTCCGGCCAAGCGCCTGATCGCTAACGTCGAAGGCGTCATGAACGCGATCCTGGTGAAGGGCGATGCGGTCGGACAGACCATGTACTACGGTCCGGGCGCGGGTGCCGAGCCGACCGCCTCGGCCATCGTCGCCGACCTGGTCGACGTGACGCGCATGCATACCGTCGATCCCCGTCATCGCGTGCCGCACCTCGCCTTCCAGCCCGATCTGCTGTCCAATCTGCCGATCCTGCCGATGGACGAGGTCGAGACCGCGTACTACCTGCGCCTGCGGGTCGACGATCGCCCCGGCGTGCTGGCCGACATCACCCGCATCCTCGCCGATCTCGCCATCTCGATCGATGCCATGGTGCAGAAGGAACCCGGCGAAGGCGAGCAGCAGGTCGACATCGTGATGCTCACGCATCTCACGCGCGAGAAACACATCAAGGCCGCCATCGAGCGCATCGAATCGCTCCCGGTCGTGCGCGCGAAGGTGACGCGCATCCGGCTCGAAGCGCTCGGCGCGAGCTAGGCGCAAGCGGCGGGCGAAGGCAATGCGCTATCTCAGCACTCGGGGTGCGGCGAGCGGCCAGCGCTTCTCGGACGTGTTGCTGGAAGGGCTCGCGCCCGACGGCGGGCTGGCGATGCCGGAAGCCTATCCGATGCTCGGCGCGGCCGAGCTGGCGCGCTGGCGCCCGTTGAGCTACCCGGATCTCGCGTACGAAGTCCTGCGGCTGTTTGCCGACGATCTACCCGCCGGCGACTTGCGCGCCATGGTCTCGCGCGCGTACACGCGTGAGCTCTTTGGTTGCGCCGAGATCACGCCGCTGCGCACGCTGGAACCGGGTTTGCACATCCTGGGGCTCTCGAACGGGCCGACGCTCGCGTTCAAGGATATCGCCATGCAGTTCCTTGGCCAGGCGTTCGAGCACGCGCTCGGGCGCGCCGGCACCACGATGAACATCCTCGGCGCGACCTCGGGCGACACCGGGTCGAGCGCCGAGCACGCCATGCGCGGCAAGCAGCGCCTGGCCGTCTTCATGCTCTCGCCGCACGGCAAGATGAGCCCGTTCCAGGCCGCGCAGATGTACGCGCTGCAGGACGCCAACATTTTCAATCTCGCGCTGCGTGGGGTTTTCGACGAT
Organism: Burkholderiales bacterium; assembly: GCA_020848435.1. Classification (GTDB taxonomy): domain Bacteria; phylum Pseudomonadota; class Gammaproteobacteria; order Burkholderiales; family WYBJ01; genus WYBJ01. Next base: position 70,902 of record JADLAC010000002.1, read on the forward strand.
TGCCAGGACATCGTCAAGGCGGTGAACGGCGATGCCGAGTTCAAGCTGCGCTACCGCATCGGGGCGGTGAACTCGATCAACTGGGCGCGCATTGCCGCCCAGGTCGTGTACTACTTCAAGGGCTACTTCGCCGCCACGCGCGGCAACGGCGAGCCGGTCTCTTTCGCCGTGCCGTCGGGCAATTTCGGCAACATCTACGCCGGTTACGTGGCGCGCTCGATGGGGCTGCCGATCCGCCGCCTGATCCTCGCGACCAACGAGAACGACGTGTTAGACGAATTCTTCCGCAGCGGCGTCTATCGCGTGCGCAAGACCGCAGAGGTCCGGCAGACCAGCAGCCCCTCGATGGATATCTCCAAGGCGTCGAACTTCGAGCGCTACGTGTTCGACCTGGTCGGGCGCGATGCGGGTTGGTTGGCCATGCTGTGGCAAGCGCTCGATGCGCACGGCGCCTTCGATCTGCGGGGCACGCGCGCTTTCGATGCGATAGCGGGGAGCGGCTTCGTTTCGGGCTCGAGCTCGCATCGGGACCGGCTCGATACCATACGCGCAATCCACGGCCGCTACGGCTGCCTGGTCGATACCCATACCGCGGACGGCATCAAGGTCGGTTTGCAGTACCGCGAGCCGGACGTGCCGCTTGTCTGCCTCGAGACCGCGCTGCCGGCGAAGTTCGCCGCCACCATACGCGAAGCGCTCGGCCGCGATCCCGAGCGCCCGCAAGGGTTCGAAGCGCTCGAAGCCCTGCCTCAGCGTTTCACGCTTATGGAGCCGGATGCCGCGGAAGTGAAGGCGTTCATCGCCCGCCACGCGCTCACCTGATCGGCAGGGCACGCACGTGAACGACGATCGCACCGGCGCCGCGATGGATTTTCCCGACTTGCGCGCTTTTTTCGCGCCGCAGTCGTTCGCGCTGGTCGGCGCGACCGGGGATGCGACCAAGTTCGGCGGGCGGGCGATCAAGCTCACGCAGGAGTTCGGCTACCGCGGCCGCTTGTATCCGGTGAACCCGCGCGGGGGCACGATCCGCGGCTTGACGGCGTACCCGTCGGTGCGCGATCTGCCCGAAGCGCCTGATCACGTCGGCATCGTGGTCGCGGCCGATCGGGTCATGGCCGTGCTCGAGGATTGCGCGCAGCGCGGCGCGAAGTTCGCCACCGTGCTCACCTCGGGCTTCGCGGAAACAGGTACCGAGCAGGGCAGGCGGCTGCAGGCGGCGCTCACCGAGTTCGCACGCCGCAGCGGCGTGCGCATCATGGGGCCGAATTGCAACGGCTTCATCAACTTCGTCGAGCGCGTGGTGTTCGCATCGACCGCGACCGTGTCGGCGGCGCCGCGGCCCACGGGTTACATCGGCATCGCGTCCCAAAGCGGCGGGCTCGGCATGGTGAACGCGATGTGGCGCGCGCAGGAGGCGGGGCTCGGCGTCAATCACGTGGTGACCTGCGGCAATGACGCGGATCTCGACATCCTCGACTTCGCCCACTTCATGGTGGAGGACGCCGCGACCCGCGTGATCATGCTCATCATCGAGCGGGTGCCGAACGGGCCGAAGCTGTTCGCGCTGGCGCGCAAGGCCGCCCGCGCAGCCAAGCCGCTGTTCGTGGTCAAGCTTGGGCGCACCGAGGAGGGCCGCCGCGCGGCCGCCTCGCACACGGGCGCGATGAGTGGCTCGGACGCGGTCCACGACGCGGCGTTTCGCCAGGCCGGCATCATCCGCTGTGTCGACTGCAACGAGATGTACGAGGCCGGCATGCTGTTGGGCAGCGGCCGCCTGCCCGGCGGCCGCGGCGCCTCCAGCCTGTCGATATCCGGTGGCAATGTCGTCATGCTGACCGACCTCGGGGCCGTGCACGGCATCGCCTGGCCGCGTTACGGCGATAAGACCCAGGAAGACCTCGCGCGGCTCATGCCGAGCTACGGCAGCGTCTCCAATCCGACCGATCTCACGACCGCGGCCATGGCGAGTCCCGACATGTTCCAGCGGGTGCTGGACACGATCGCGGCGGATGCCTCGGTCGACGTGATGATTCCCATCGTCACCTTCGGCACCAAGGCCGATATCGATTACACCATCGCGGCAGCCGAGCGCTCTTCCAAGCCCTACGCGCTGCTCTGGAGCGGGGCTTGCATCGATGTCCCCGAGCTGCGGCCGCGCGACATCGTGCGCCGGGGCGTGCCGGTCTATCGCGACGTGCTCGAATGCGTGCGCGCGGTCGGGCGCGCCATGGATTATGGCGATTTCCTGCGCCGCGCTCGCGCGACGCCGCGGCCGCGGCGCCCGCATGGCATCGACCCGGATGGCGCGCGCTCGCTGCTCGCGCGTGCAGGCGAAGGCCTGACCGAGCAGCAGAGTAAAGCCGTGCTCGCCGCCTACGGCATCCGGGTCACGCAGGAGCGCCTTGCAACCGGCGCCGAAGAGGCCGGCGCGATTGCCGCGGCGTTCGGCTCACCCGTAGCGCTCAAGATTTCGAGCGCCGATATCGCGCACAAGACCGAAGCGGGCGGCGTGCGCTTGAATGTGACCGCGCAGGCAGCGCAGTCGGTGTTTGCGGACATCGTGCGCAGCGCCAAGGACTATCGTGCCGGCGCCCGTATCGAAGGGGTGCTGGTGCAGGAAATGGCGCGCCCGGGCCTGGAGTTGATGCTGGGCGTCTCGCGCGATGCGGTGTTCGGTCCGGTGGTCGCCGTGGCCTTGGGCGGCATCCAGGTCGAAGCGCTGGCCGATGTGGTCTATCGCGTGGCCCCGGTCACGCGCGACGAGGCGGCCCGGATGTTGCAGGAGCTGCGCGGGCGGCGCCTGCTGGAGAGCGTACGCGGGGCGCCGCCGCGCGACGTCGATGCGCTGTGCGATGCGATCGAGCGCCTGTCGTGGCTGGCGATCGACCTGGTCGATCGCGTGCTGGAAGTCGACATCAATCCCTTGCTCGTCTACGAGCGCGGCGCCGGCGTGCTCGCGGTCGACGGCCTGGTCGTTCCCGCAGATGGCGGCGGCGGAGCCTGACACGCCGGCTTGAACGGCCGCCGGCGCGGCCGCATACTTGCCGCTCATGCCTGTGGGGAGGAGCAGCGATGGCGGCAAGCTTGCACAGAAGAGCAATCGGCGCGGGCGCGCTTGCGGCGGCATTGGCGGGGGCACCTGCGGTGGCCGCCGAAGGGGCGCAGTCCTATCCCAGCCGGCCGATCCGGATCGTGGTGCCGTATACCCCGGGCGGACCGGCCGATACGCTGGCGCGGCTGTTCGCGCAGAAGTTCAACGAAACCTGGGGCCAGCCCGCGATCGTCGACAACCGGCCCGGCGGCAACACCTTCATCGGCGCCGAGATCGTCGCCAAGGCGCAGCCCGACGGCTATACCCATTTCATCGCCTTCGTCGGCACGCTCGCGATCAATCCCGGCTTGTATCGCAAGCTGCCCTACGATCCGATCAAGGATTTCGAGCCCATCTCGATGCTCGCGATGGTGCCGCTCATCCTGGTCGTCAATCCCAATGTGCCCGCCAAGAACGTGAAGGACCTGATCGCGCACGCCAAGGCGAACCCGGGCAAGCTCACTTATTCGTCGGGCGGCGTGGGCCAAGGGTCGCATCTCGCAGGCGAAATCTTCGAGAGCATGACCGGGGTGGACATGGTGCATGTGCCCTACAAGGGCAACGCGCAGGCTGCCGCGGAAGTCGTCGGCGGCCATATCACGATGATCTTCGACGGCATGTCGTCGTCGCTGCCGTTCGTCAAGAGCGGCAAGCTGCGCGCGATCGGCATCACGACGGCGAAGCGGGCGAGCGCGGTGCCGAATCTGCCGACGCTCGCCGAGCAAGGGCTCACGGGCTACGACGTCGGCTCCTGGGTGGGCATACTCGCCACGGGCGGCACGCCCAAGCCCATCGTCGACAAGCTTTACGCGGAAGTGAACCGCCTGCTCGGCACGGCGGAGATGAAAGCTAAAATCGCGGCCATCGGCCTGGAGCCGCTGGCGATGACGCCGCAGGAATTCAGCGCCTACATCAAGTCCGAAACCGCCAAGTGGGTCGGCGCCCTCAAGGCGGCCGGCATCAAACCCGAGTGAGGCTCGGGCCGTGACGAGGCCGGCGCTGTATCGCTGGCGCTGTGGAGGAACGCCGATAGCAGATGCTGCCGAATCGGGTAGCCCTTACATCGTCCCGGAGCGGACGATCCGGGGCATTCGCGAATGAGGCCTACGCCCGCCGATACCAGGCCGCGGCGCGCTTCTCGCGGAACGAGGCGAGTCCCTCGACGGCCTCGCTCGAGCGCCGCTTGGCGGCGTGCTGCTCGACCAGCCGATTGAAGCCCTGGGTGGTGAGATTGCCCCACGCGTAATCGATGGCGACCGCCTTGGTCTGTGCGTTCGCTTCCGCGGCGTTTTGCAGGAGCTGATCGACTATGCGCTCGCCCGCCGCCGCGAGCTCCGCGGCCGCGACCACCTCGTGCACCAGCCCGATGCGGCGCGCCTCCTCGGCGCCGAAGCGCTCGCCCGTCAAGGCATAGCGGCGTACCTGGCGCACGCCGATCGCATCGTTCAACTGCGGGATGATGATGCCCGCCATCAAGCCCCAGCGTGTTTCGGCGATGGAAAAAAGCGCGTTGTCGGCCGCGATGACGACATCGCACGCCGACACGATGCCGGTGCCGCCGCCGAAGCAGCCGCCCTGCACCAAGGCCACCGTGGGCACCGGCAGATGGTTCAATCGATGCACGGCCTCGGCCGTGGCGCGCGACGCCAGGACATTGGCCGCGACCGGCTGTGTCGATACTTGCTGTAACCAGGTGAGATCGGCGCCGGCCTGGAAATGCTTGCCGGCGCCGCGCAGCACCACCACCCGCAAGCCCGACTCCTGTCCGAGCGCGTCGATCGCGGCCAGCACGCCCTGCACCAGGTCGGCGTTGTACGCGTTGTTGACCTCGGGCCGATTGAGGGTCACGGTCGCCACACCGCGGGCATCGAGCGCCCACAGCACCGGTTGGTCGTTCATGGTCATTGCTCCGATCGAGGGTTCAGGGAGAGATCAGGAAAGTAGCGTATGCAATCGATGCGCGCTCGCGGCGGCTTCGGCTGCGTGGACTGTAGCCGCGTGCTCGCGCGAACGTCAATCGGCGCGGTGCTATGATGGCCTTAGCGCGCTCCGCAGCCACACGGCCACCTCATCGCCATGGCGTTCATCCAGTCGCCGCCGCAGCTCGGCAATCTGTATTCGCATGATCCGCCGTTGCGTGGATTGCTGCGCCAGTCCTTGCCCTCCGCCGTGCTGGCCGAATGCGAATCGCAGTTGCTGGAGCTGGGGGAGCTGGGCGCGGGCGAGCTGTATCGCATGCAACTCGACGACCGGCTCGACGAGCCCCAGCTCCAGCAATGGGATGCGTGGGGCAACCGGATCGATCGCGTGCGCGTGAGCGCGTTGTGGCAGCGCGCCGAAGCGCTCGCCGCGCGCCATGGATTGGTCGCCGAGGCCTACGAGCGGACCTTCGGCAGGCATTCGCGCCTGGTGCAATTCGCGAAGATCTATCTCTTCGCCGCCTCCACGGATGTGTACTGCTGTCCCCTGGCGATGACCGACGGGGCCGCGCGCGCGTTGCTTGACTCGGGCAACGAGGCGCTGATCGAGCGCGCCCTCCCGCATCTCACCAGCCGCGACGCCGGCGCTTTCTGGACCAGCGGCCAGTGGATGACCGAGTCGAGCGGCGGCTCCGACGTGGGCACCAGCACGACGCTCGCCCGGCAGGACGCGAGCGGCCGCTGGCGCTTGTACGGCCGCAAGTGGTTCACCTCGGCGGCTGCCTCGCAGATGGCGCTGACCCTGGCACGCCCCGAAGGCAATCCGGCGGGCGGACGCGGTCTGGCCCTGTTCTACCTCGAGACGCGCACGGCCGACGGAACGCTCAACGGTATGCGCATCAACCGCCTCAAGGACAAGCTCGGGACCCGCAAGGTGCCGACGGCTGAGATCGAGCTCGAAGGCACGTACGCCGAGCCGGTGCGGGGCCTCGACCACGGCGTGCGCCACATCGCGCCCATGCTCAATATCACCCGCGCGTGGAATGCCATCGTCGCGGTCGCGCTGATGCGTCGCGGCATCGCGCTGGCGCTCGACTACGCTGCGCGCCGCAGCGCCTTCGGCGCGCGCCTGATCGAGCAGCCGCTGCACGGCGAGACGCTGGCAGCGCTGGAGACCGAGTGCCGCGGCGCGCTGCACCTGACCTGCTACGTCGCGGAGCTGATCGGCCGGGCCGAGGCCGCAGCCGCCGGCGAGGAGCAGCTCAAGCTCTTACGCGTGCTCACGCCCGTTGCCAAGGCGCTCACCGGACGCCAGGCGGTCGCGGTCTTGAGCGAAGTGGCGGAAGCGTTCGGCGGCGCGGGCTACATCGAGGACTGCGGCGTTGCGCTGCTCGTGCGCGATGCCCACGTGCTGCCGATCTGGGAGGGAACCACGAACGTGCTCGCGTTGGACGCGCTGCGCTTGCTCGCCGATGGGGGCTTCAGCCTGTTGCGGCGCGAGCTGGGCTTCGTGCTCGGCGCGATCCGCTCGCCCGCGCTGGTGGCCGTGTCGGCGCGGATCGAGGCCGCGTTCGATGCGATCGCCGAGTGCCTGCACAGGCCGCGGCCACAGGCGGCACTGGAGGCCGACGCGCGCCGCATCGCCCTCGGGATCGGGCGCGGTTTCGCGGCGGCTCTCCTGGCACGACATGCACAATGGGCCGAGGACAATGATGCGGATCGCAGCCCTGCGTTCGCGGCGCGGCGCTTCGTCGAGCAAGGGCTGTTTCCACGCGGCGACAGTGCGCCGGAGGACAGCGGCGAAGCGATCGCGCTGCTCGGGTCAGGTGCCTACCGGAGTTGATTTCGCGCGCATGGCTCGCTTGAGCTTAGGCCGAAAGCGCAGTACCCTTTTCCCCGTTCTCCTGCCTCGAACCGCTCATGGACCTTGCCCGTATCAAGCCGCCGGCGCCCCCGCTTGCCGAGGCAGAGCACTTTCTCGCGCGGATCGATGTGCTGATCGATTGGGCGGCGCTGGAAGCGAATTCCACTGCGGACCACGCCGAGGAACGCGTCCCGCCCGCAGCGCTCAAGATCGCGCTGTTGAAGCAGTGGTACGGATTCTCCGACCAGGAGGCGCAATTCCACATCCTCGATCGGCTGTCGTTTCGCAGCTTCCTCGGTTTCGCCGGTGACGCCAGCACGGCCGACGCCGAAATCCTGAACGAGCTGAGCGAGGGCATGTGGGCGCGGCACACCGCCATGGCCGGCGCGCTGGAGCGCATCGAAGAGCAATTGCGCGCGCTGGGCTACGCGGTGCGCAGCGGCGAGCTGCGTGATCCTTCGCTGGCACCTTGCACCGAAAGTGGCGAGCCCTTGCCGGAGGCGCGCACGACCTCGATGTTCCGTCCCGGGGAGCTGGGCCGCATGGTCGAGGCGGTGACCGCCAAGGCTCATGCGGAAGGCATAACCCCGGCGACCTCGCAAGACCGGCTCAAGGCGCCGGCCGCGCCGCTCGCGCCTGTCGAGCCCGCCGCGCCGAGCGTGCGCGGCGTTCCCAGTGCTCCGGCCGAACAGCCGATTCGCGCCGTGCTCGAATGGCCGTGGGGGCAGCGCAGCGAGTTGAGCGAGCATTTGAACATCGGGCGCGATTACACGTTTTCCCCGCTCGCGCGCGAGCTCACGCCCTACACCCACGTCTCGCGCAAGCACGCGGAGCTGTTGGTCTACGGCGACGGTGTCTGGGTACGCGACCTCGGTTCCCGCAACGGCACGTACGTCAACAACGACGAAGTGCCCAAGGGTCAGGCGTATCTGATCGACGGCGACTCGATCATCCGCTTCGGCCCGCTGCTGGCGGCATCCCTCAAGATCGTCGCCTGAGCCGGCTGCGCATCGCTGCCTTGCTCAGGGCGCGAGCGCCAGCAGCATCATGTCGTTCAGATCGGTCGGCACGGGCAGCGCGCGCGCTCGCAACTGCTGCAGCAACTGCTGTTGCTGCTCGGGCGCGAGCGTCCGATAGTTCGCGGCGAAGCGCTCGGCCAAGGCGCGCTTGTCCGCGGCGGACAAGCGATCGAGCTGGCGATGGGTGAAGCTCACCTGGCGCGCCACGTTGACGAATTGACTCAAGATCGCGGGCCGTTGCGCGCTGTTGGCCGGATCGCTCAAAGCCTTGTCGAGGCCGGCGAGCAGCTCCGCGCGCTGTGCGGCGCTGAGATAGACGAAACTCTCGTCCACCAACGCGCGCAAGTCGGACGCGTCCATGCTGGCCGGGGCCTTGACGAGCGGCAGCGGCACCGGCACCGGCGCGCGCGGCCGTTTCTGCGCCTCGGCTTCGAGGTGGGAATCGATCAGGTTCTTGGCGAAGCCGAGCACGAACATGAGCAGCGGATCGGCGGCTTGAGCCGGCGCCGCATGTAGGACCGATCCGAGCAGCAAGGCGCAGCCGAGCCGCGAAAGCATCGGGCGCGTGCGTGTCGAGGCCATGCGCACTCCCAGGGCCAGTCGGGGAAGCAAGTCTAGCGCACTCCGCGGACGGCGCAAGAGGGAGAATAAGCGGGGAGAATAAGCGCGCCCTACGCCAGCATGCGTATCACTTCGGCGGCATCCTCGCTTCGGTCCAGACCCCAGACCGCATCGATCAATGCCGGCACGCGATGGGCGTGGTCGCAACGGCTCGCCAGCTCGCGCACCTTGGCTTCGAGCTGCGCATCGCTCAGCGGCCGCTCCAGGCTGCCGAGGCCGTGCGCGAGATCGCGCTCGTAGCTGCGTCCGTCGCTGAGCTCGACCAAGACCTGCGCGGCATCGACCGCGATGCTCGCGTCCTCTTCCACGACTACGCGCTCGCCGAAAGACTGCACGGCCGGCGCGTTGGTACAGGCGTCGGTATACTGGCTCACGCCCGCCGCGCCGTAGAGAAAGCATACCGCGACGCTGTGTTGGGCGCTCACCGCGGCTTCGCGCCCCGAGCGCGGGGCCGGCCGGTCGGCGCGCTGGCGCAGCAGCGGATTGCCGCGGACCCGCACGCGCTGCACGCTCTCGGCTTCTATCTGGTACTGCTCGCGCAAGCTCAGACAGGCATCCACCACCGGATGCAGCACTACGCCGCTCGGATACGGCTTGAGCGCATTGCGGCTGATTTCCCAGCGCTCGCCGAGTCCTTCGGTCAACGCCTCGATGCACGGCGTTTCGCCCAGCACTCGAACGAAGCCGCGCTCGCCCTCCAGGGTGAGCGGCGCGGCGGTGAAGCCCTGTTTCGCGAGCAGCGCCGCCAGCAGGCCGTTACGCGCAGCATTGCCGACGCTGACGCTTTTCGCCATGCTGCCGAGGCTCTCGACCAGGCCGCAGGCCTGGTTCGCCGCGAGCCCCAGGGCCCAGACCGTGCGCTCGAAATCGAGCGCCATCGCCTTCGCCGCGCCCGCGGCCGCGCCCACGACCCCGCAGGTGCTGGTGATGTGCCAGCCGCGGACATAATGGCGGGGCGTGACCGCATTTCCCAGCCGGCAGGCGATCTCGATGCCGAGCGCGAGCGCGTGCAACAGGGTCGCGCCGGGCATGGGCGCGCCCTCGCTCAGCGCGAGCAGCGGCGGCGCAACCGGAGCACTCGGGTGGATGACGCTCGGATAATGGGTGTCGTCGAAGTCCAGCACGTTGCCGCTGGCAGCGTTGACGAACGCCGCCGTGAGGCGATCGACCCGCTCGCTGCGGCCGATGATGCCGGCTTGCGGCGGCCCCGAATGCTCGCGCAAGACCGCGAGCGCGTATTCCACCGCCTGGTCGCGCGCGCCGCCCAAGGCGGCGCCCAGGAAGTTGAGCAGGCAGCGCTTGACCTCGTGCTGCACGCGCGCGGGCAGGCTCTCCCACGTGGAGCCGAGGATGAAGCGCGCGAGGGTGGCGGTGGGTTGCTCGTGAACGTTCATGGCGCTTCGCCTTCGAGCAGGAAGGCGCGCACGGCGTCGACTTGATCCGGTGCCATGAGCGCAGGGGCATGGCCCACGCCCGCGAATTCGACCAGCCGCGCCTTCGGGCCGCGGCGAGTCATTTCTTCGGCTGTCACATGCGACAGAACGTCCGATTGCGCGCCGCGCAGCACCAGCACCGGAATGGCGATGCGCTCCCACAGCGGCCACAGCGAGATATCGCTTTGCGGCTGGGCGCCGAAGACCGCTGCGATACCGGGATCGTAGCGCATGACCCAGGCGCCGTCGGGCTCGCGCTTGACGTTGTGCTCGGTGAGATGGCGCCATTCATCGTCGGCGAGCGGGCCGAATGCGGCCGACACGGTCCGCACATACTGCTGCGCGTCCTCGAGGCTCGCGAATCGCGGCGCCTTGCCGACGTAGGTTGCGATTCGCGCCAGCGCTTCCTTCGGGATCCAGGGGCCGACGTCGTTCAGTACCAGGCGTCGAATCGGATTGCGCGGCTGTGCGGCGAGCGCGATCCCGATCAAGCCGCCCATCGAGGTGCCGACCCAGTCGATGACGGCGTTCGCCGGCAGGTGCGCGGTCACGCGCGCGATCAGCGCCGTAATGTCGGCCAGGTATTGCGGGTAGGCATAGTCGGCCTTGACGGCCAGCCAATCGCTCTCGCCGCGCCCGACGATGTCGGGACACACGACGCGGCAGCGTTGTTCCAGCGCTCGCGCCAGGACGTCGAAATCGCGCGCGTTGCGCGTGAGCCCGTGGACGCACACGACCACGTGGCTGGAGCCGGGATCGCCCCACTCGACGTAACTTACCCGGTGAAAGCCGCTCGCGGACAGGCCCAGGAAGGCATTGCGGGACATCGCCACCTAGTGCTCCGACCCACAGGTTTCGAAACGGTGCAAAACGACGATGAGAGAAGGCATTGCCAGGCTGGCGAAATCGTCGTCAGGCGCGAAGCCGCGCGCAGCCTGGTTGGGAACCAGGCGAGCACGGTGACAATGCATGGCGGCGATCGTCGCCAGCCTCGCTTCGGAACCTGTGGGTCGGAGCACTAGTGCCCCTCGCTTGTCGGTGCAACCCGGCGCCATGCCGGGCGAGGCGCAATGATCGCGCGAATCGCGGCGGTATTCAATTCGCCGGCCTCATTGCGAGCGCGGCCGCGCGGAATAAACCGCGGCGCTCGCCTGTATATCGCGCAAAGACCCGTGGCCCGGCCGATGAAGCGCTTGCAGCCCCAGGGAGATACATGATCTCAGGTCCAGCGTACGACACACCGGGAACGCCGTTGCCGAGACCGGTCGGCGTTCGAACGACGCCGCCGCCGCGCAGGCGCCATGGGCGCAAATGAGCCGATTCGATCTACTCATCGATGCCCATATACCGCACTTGCGGCGCTATGCCCGGGCCCTTACCGGCGATGTGGCGCGCGCCGACGATCTGGTCCAGGACACGCTGGAACGTGCCTGGATCAAGTTCCACTTGTGGCAACCGGCCCTGGCGCTGCGGCCGTGGTTGTTCGCGATCATGCACAACGTGTACGTCAACCAGGTGCGCGCGAATGCCCGGCGCGCGCATTCCGCGCTCGCCGATGATGATGCCGCGGCACTGGCAGCTCGCGCCAACCAGAGCGACATGCTGGAAGTGAACGACATCATCGCCTGCCTCGCGCGACTGCCCCAGGAGCAGCGCGAAGTGCTGTTGCTGGTGTCGCTCGAGGATCTGAACTACAGCGAAGTCGGGCGCATTCTGAGCATCCCGATCGGCACCGTGACATCGCGGCTCGCGCGCGCGCGCACGAAGCTGCGCACGCTGCTCGATGGCTCGGGGCAAGGGTCCTTGAAGGTCGTCAAATGAGCACCGATACGGCACGCGAACACGACATCCATGCGTTCGTCGACAACGAGATCGATGCCGCGCGCTTGGCCGAGGTCGAGGCATTGCTCGCGCGCGATCCGGCGGCTGCCACGCTGGTGAACGATATTCGCGAGCAGCGAGCACGCCTGCACGCCGCGTTCGACGGCGTGCTGGACGAAGCCGTTCCGGCGCGCCTGATGCGCCCGGTCCGGCAGCGCTCACGCTTCGGGGCGATCGCTGCCGCCTTTGCCTGGCTCGCCATCGGGGTGGCCGTGGGCTGGATGGTGCGCGACGCCCGTGACGAGCGCACGCGCATGCCGTTGCCCAGGCAAGCGGCGGTCGCGCATGCGGCCTTCACGCCCGAGGTCCGCCATGCGGTCGAAGTGCCGGCGAGCGAAGAAGCGCACCTGGTGCGCTGGCTGTCGAAGCGGCTCGGTGCCAACGTGCGTGCGCCGCGGCTGAACGAGCTGGGCTACGAGCTGCTGGGCGGGCGGCTCCTGCCGGGCGCCGGCAAGCCCGGCGCGCAGTTCATGTACCAGGATGCCGGCGGCCGCCGCTTGACCTTGTACGTCACCAAGGACGCGGACAATCGCGATACCGCCTTTCGCTACCTCAACGAAAACGGCTTGCACGTGTTCTATTGGATCGACCAGCAGCTCGGCTATGCGTTGTCGGGCGATATCGACAAGGAACAGATACTGCGGGTCGCCCGCGCGGTGTATGAGCAGCTCAATCCTTGACTTGCCGGCGCGGCGCGAGCCGGCCCGAGGTACCGATGCCCCCGCGGCAAGACCAATTACCCTCCGCGTTCGCCGCAGGCAACATCGGCGCGCGTTATCTGTCGTTCCCGCCACCAGAAGAAAGGAAGAGCAAATGAAGTCGAAGCGTATCGCCGTCGTCGTGTCCGCTGCGCTGCTCGCTGGCATCGCCGCCGAAGCTCTCGCCCAACAGAAGCCCGAGAACTACGTCCGGTTCCGCAAGGCCAACCAGCAAGTCGTCGCCTTCCACATGCGCGAGCTGGCGCCCATCGTGAAATCGGCCAAGCCCGATATCGCCGAGGCGACCCGCGTTGCCAATGTCGTCGCCACGCTCGCGCCGGTGTTCGCTCACGGCTTCCCGGCGGGCACCGGGGACGGCGACACGCGGGCGCGGCCGGAGATCTGGTCGCAGCCCGACAAGTTCAAGCAGGCCATGGATCGATATATCGGCGAAGCGAACAAGATGCTCGAGGTCGCCCGCTCCGGCAATGCGGACGGCATGCGGACCCAGTTCGGTACGCTGTCCAAGGCCTGCGACTCCTGCCACGACGATTTCCGCCGCAAGTAACACGGCGGCGCAGGCGCTCGGGGGGCATGGCCGCCTGCGCGCCTGTCCTGGCACTGTCCATCGGCGCCGGCGAAAAATGCAGCTACCGTAGCCCGGCCGATCGTCGCCACCACAATGCCGAGTGCGCCGCCGAACACGCGCCAACCCCGGCGCAGCGCCGCTTGACTCAGGTCAACACCGGCTGTTCCAGGCGCGCGTTGCCAGCCGCGCTTGGGCTACCATCGGATCGACCCTGGTCCGATGGGAGGCGGCATGGCGGTTTTCGACTTCGATGCATATACCCCGGCGCAGATTTGCGCGAAGGTGGAAGCGATCGGCGTGCGCAAGGCACGCCTGCCGCTGCGCGGCCTGATGCTGCTGGGAATCATCGCCGGTGCGCACATCGGCCTGGGGGGAATGTACTTCGTCCTCATCGCCTCCGATCCGGCGCTGTCCTTCGGGATCTCGCGGCTACTCGGCGGGCTGGTGTTCTCCCTCGGGCTGGTGCTGGTGGTGGTGGCGGGCTCTGAATTGTTCACTGGTAACAACCTGCTCGTCATGGCCTGGGCCGAAGGCATGATCAGCAGCGGCGAGCTCGCTCGCAACTGGACCATCGTTTTCATCGCCAACGCCGTGGGCGCGGGCGGACTGGCGCTGCTCGTCTTTCTGGCGAACCACGGCGCGATGAATGCCGGCGCGGTCGGCGCCACCTATGTGCGCATCGCGGCGGCGAAGGCGGCGCTGCCCTTCGGCGAAGCCTTCTTCAAGGGCGTGCTGTGCAACCTTCTGGTGTGTCTCGCCGTCTGGCTGGCGCTCGCTGGACGCTCGGTCACCGACAAGATTCTCGCCATCGTCTTGCCGATATCGGCATTCGTCGCGGCGGGCTTCGAGCATAGCGTGGCGAACATGTTCTTCCTCCCGCTCGGCATGCTGCTGCGGGGGGCGGGCGCGGGCGTCGAAATCAGCGGGCAGCTCGATTGGACCGGCGTCGTCCACAACCTGCTGGCCGTGACTCTCGGCAATATCGTCGGCGGTTCCCTGCTGGTGGCGGCGGTGTACTACGTGATCTACCGCCGCACGCTGCCGCGCCAATGAGAGCGCGTCGTGGCACCTCCAGCGGGGACGTTCGCGCTCCGCTGCGTGCGCTCGCGCTGTGCTCGATCGCCCTGCGGGGCCGCGATCGATGCCGGCTACGCTGAGCTTCCTCGGCGCGGCCGGCGAGGTGACCGGCTCGTGCTTCCTGATCGACACGGGCGCGATCCGGTTCCTGATCGACTGCGGCATGTTTCAAGGCGGCCGCGAGGCCGAGCACAAGAACCGCGCCAGCTTCGGCTTCGATGCGCGCGACATCGCGTTCGTCCTGCTCTCGCATGCCCACATCGACCATAGCGGCCTGCTGCCGCGTCTATGCGCGCAGGGCTTCAAGGGACCGGTCTATGCCACCGGGGCGACGGTCGACTTGTGCGAAGTCATGCTTCCCGACAGCGCCTTCATTCAGGAGCGCGAGGCGCAGCAGCACGCCTTGGAACGCAGGCGCGCTCGCGGCAAGGCGAGCTACGAGCGCGCTCCGCTGTACACCGTGGCCCAGGCGCAGGCGTGTTTGAAGCTCATGCGGCGGGTCGAATACGACGTGGAGATCGAGCCGCATCCCGGCATCCGCGCTCGCTTGCGCCATGCCGGCCATATCCTGGGATCGGCCATCGTCGAGGTGCGATTGCCCGGCAAGGCGGGTCACCGGCTGGTGTTCTCGGGCGACCTGGGGCAGCCCGGACATCCGATCGTGCAGGACGCAGCCGAGGTCCGCGAGGCCGACACGCTGCTCGTCGAATCGACCTACGGCAACCGTTGCCACAAGTCTATGGCGGAGACGCTCGATGAGCTGACCGCGGCCATCAAGACCACCCTAGAGCACAAGCGCGGCAACGTGATCATTCCCGCGTTCGCCGTCGGCCGCACGCAGGACATTGTGTTCCTGCTCGCCGAGCTGTGGCGCTCGGGCCGTCTGCCCGCGCTGGACATCTACGTCGATTCGCCCATGGCGCTGGCAGCCACCACGGTGACCATGCGCCATGCCCAGTTGTTCGACGAACAGGCCCGTGCGACGTTGCGCTGGCTGAGCGAAGACCATCCGGGCTTCCGGGTGCACTTCGTCCAGGAGGTCGAGGACTCGATCGCCCTCAATGCGCGGCGCGAAGGCGCGATCATCATTTCGGCCAGCGGCATGTGCGATGCCGGGCGCATCAAGCACCACCTGCGGCACAATCTGCCGCGTCCGGAATGCGCCGTCATCATCGTGGGATTCCAGGCCGCCGGCAGCCTCGGCCGGCGCCTGGTCGATCGGGCGAGCGCGGTGCGCATTTTCGGCGAGCCCGTGCCGGTACGATCCGATATCTATACCATCGGCGGCTTGTCGGCACATGCCGATCAGGCGGCCTTGCTCGGTTGGCTGCAGGCGTTTCGCCGGGGGCCCAAGCAGGTGTACCTGGTGCACGGGGAAATCGCGGCGGCGGAGGCGCTGCGCCGGGAGATCGCCGAGCGCCTCGGCTGGCAGCCCCGGATCGCGCGCAAGGACGATGGCATCCGCTTGGCCTAGCCTGCTGCGGCGCACAAGCCGGTTGAACCGGCGCGACAAAGTCGGTACCCTAGCCGCAATCCAAAATAACCGGAGACGGCCATGGACGATGCCGCGAACAACGCATCGAAGGAAAAGCTGGTACAGGATTTCAAGCTGGTCATTGCGGACGCCGAAGAGCTGTTGCGGGCGACCGCGAGCCAGGCGGGTGAGAAAGTGAACGCGGCCCGCGAGCGCATCCAGGATCGGATCCACAGCGCCAAGATCAAGCTGGCCGAGGCCGAAGAAGCGTTGCTGATCCGAACCCGCGAGGCGGCACGCGTTACCGACGAGTTCGTCCATGACAAGCCGTGGTATGCCGTCGGCATCGCGGCCGGCGCCGGGCTTATTGTCGGCCTGCTGATCGGGCGGCGTTAAACCCGATGTCCGATGGCGATTCTGGCGCCGGCGGCCGCGCGGCGCCCAGCGTGCTGGCGTCGCTGCGCAGCCTCGGCGCGTCGGCCGTGGGAATCGCTCGAACGCGCTTGCAGTTGCTCGCCAACGAGCTCGAAGAACAGCGCGCGCGCACGCTACAGATGGTCGTGTGGGGAGCGATCGCGCTGTTTTGCGCGGCCGTCGGCATCTTGCTGTTGAGCGCATGGATCGTGGTCGCGCTCTGGGACCAGTACCGGCTGGCGACGATCGCGGTGCTGGCATTGATCTATTTCGCAGGCTGCGTAGCCGCCTTGAAACGGCTCAAGACCAAGGCTGCCGAGCGGCCGAAGCTATTTGCCTCCAGTCTCGCCGAGCTGCGGCGCGATCAGGATCTGCTGCGTTCATAACGCGACTCGACCCGCCGAAGGCATAGCCCGCGATGGCTTCCCGCTACGCGCCCCAGCGCCCCGCCTCCCGTCTTCGCCGCGATCGGCACGCGCGTTCGTCGCCGCTGCGCACGAGCGCTGCCGCGTGCACCCCTGCGTCATGACCGATGCACTCACCAAGGCGCTGGTGGAACGCGAGCGGCTGCTCGCCCAAATCGCGGCGCAACGATCCGGGATCGCGAGCGCATTCGCCGGCTTGTCGCGCCCGGCGGCGATCGTCGATCGCGTGCTCGATGCCGGGCGCTTCCTGAGAGCCCATCCTGCCGCGCTCGGGGCACTGGTCGCCGCGGTGTTCGCATTGCGCGGCCGCGCGATGTTCGGCCTGGCCGTTCGCGGCCTGAGCCTATGGCGGGTCGTGCGCCGCCTGCGAACGCTCGCGCGGCTCATCGGTCGCTAGCACGCTCATGGCGCGAACATTCGTGGCACGCATCGGCGCGAAAGGCGTGGCGGTCTTCCGCTCGGCTCGCGACCTCACGGCGCGGGAAAAGCGCCACCTGTTGAACGAGATCCTGCAGGTGCGCGGCCTCATGCCGCTACTCATGAAGCAGCGCAACAAAGGCCGCTGGACGATCGAGGATCGCGCCGAGCTACGGGTCCATCTACGGCGCTTGTCGAGCTTGAGCCCGTATCTGGTGGTGCTGGCGCTGCCGGGATCTTTTATTATGCTACCGGCGCTCGCCTGGTGGCTCGACCGGCGGCGCACCCGCAACCGGCGCCTGGCCCAGGTAGGGCCGAAAGGCTGACAGCGCGCGATGGCACGCGATGCATGGTTCGAGTCGCAATACAACGCCCGGGCGGCGGTGCCCGGGCACGTCGAAATCTTCGCCCGCTGTGCCGAGGCGTCCCGCAGAGCGCGCTTGCAGCTCCCGTGCTATCTGGACATCGCCTACGGCGAGGGCGAGCTCGAGTCGCTGGACATCTTTCCCAGCCGCGGCCCGAGCCGTGCGCTGCTGAGCTTCATCCACGGCGGCTATTGGCGCTCGCGCGACAAATCCGAGTTTTCCTTTCTCGCCCCCGCATTGTGCGCGGCCGGCTTCACGCTCGCGATCCCGAACTACGCCTTGTGTCCGGCGGTCAGCATCGAGCACATCGTGCGCCAGATGTTGAAAGCGCATGCGTGGCTTTATCGCCACGCGGGACTCTACGGGAGCGACGGAAGCAAGCTCATCGTCTGCGGTCATTCCGCCGGCGGACATCTGGCTGCCATGATGGCTGCATGCGATTGGCCCGATTACGCGAGCGGCTTGCCGCCCGACCTGGTGAAGGCCGCGCTGCCGACGAGCGGAATCTACGATCTGATGCCACTGCGGCGCACCAGCATGAACGCGGACCTGCGCCTGGACGAAAACGCCGCGCGGGTGGCGAGCCCCGTCACCTACCGGCCGGCGCGCCCGGTGCCGATGGTGGCCGCGGTCGGGGGCGAGGAATCGAACGAGTTTCGTCGCCAATGCCGCTTGCTGCACGAATGCTGGCCGCATTGCGTGCGCGAGGCCCTGGCCGTGCCCGGTCTTAATCACTTTACCCTGTCGGAGTCCCTGGCCGATCCGCGCAGCGTGCTGTTTCGCGCGCTGGAGCGGTTGGCGGACGAGGTGCGGTGAAGCGCAAGCGGACGGGCCGCAGGTAGTCCCCGCGTTCGATCTGGTCGCGACCGGGCCGCGCGCGGCTGACAATCCGGGGCAAATTTGCTAACGTGAGCCCCGCCGCGCCGCCGGCTCGTTTGCACGCGAATTCGCCGCGCAGCGGGCGGGGGCCGCATCGATCCGACGTACGAGGAGCCGTTCTGGGTTCGATTACGCTGACATGGTCGCAGGTGCTCGTGGTGGCGCTGGCCGCCATCGGCCTGTACCTGATCGAGCTGCTTTCCTTCTTGCGCGCGACCCGCCGGCAGTCCCTCCAGGAACGTAGCGCCCAGGCGCGGTTGGATGCCATGGGCGTGGAGCTCGCGGCCTTGCGTGAGCAGGTCGCCGGCTTGTCGGCCGATGTCGAAGCCGTGCGGCGCGCGCCGCAGTCATCCGGGCAGTACCGCGAGGCGGTCGAGATGGCCGAGCGCGGCCTGGATGCCGCCGCCGTCGCCGACAACTGCGGCATATCACGCGCCGAAGCCGACCTGATCGTCGCACTCTATCGTTCGCGCGCGGCGTGATGGAGCCGACAAGCGCCAACGCACGCCCAGCCGACAATCTGCGCAAGCGCCTCGTCATTCGCATTGCCGTGGCGGCATGCGTGCTCGCTGTCGCGCTCTTTGCGCTCGGCCGCCTCGGGGAGCCGGACGCACCGCCGGCGTCATCGGCCGCGACAACCGACAGCGGGCCACGGCCCTCGACATCGACCGCGACTGCCGAGAGCGCTACGCAGTCCTCGACTCCCGAGCCGGTCGCAGCGCGGCCGGGCCCGGCCGCTGGCATTGCTGGAGCCGAGCAAGCGCCCGCGGCCCCGGCCCCGACACCTGCTGTCGCCGCGGCTAACACCGGCACAGCGACGACCCAGGATGCGGCGAGCGCTGTTGCGAGCCCTGGCGCGGGTTCGGGCGGACAGGCGGCGATGGCGCCGGCCGACCGTCCATCCGAGCAGCGGCAGCCGAGCTCGGCCGCGCCATCGCAGCCGGCCGAGCGTGCTGCGCTCGCAGCGGCGCCGCCCAAGGGCAAGCTGCCGCGCGGGCCGCACCTGCAGGCGGGCGTTTTTCTGCAAGCCGGCAATGCCGAGGAGCTCAAGGCGAAGCTGCAAGCGCAGGGCGTGCCGGTCTATATCGAATCGCGGGTGCAAGTCGGACCCTTCGCCGATCGCAAGGAAGCCGAGCGCATGCGCGAGAAGCTCAAGGCGATGGGCGTGGCTACGGTGCTGATCGTGCAATAGCGCGGCGAAGCTTACGACGCTGGCCGCGCGCGCGCCGAGGCCGTGGCCCCGTCTTCACGCTCGCTCCCGCTGGCGTCCGGCGCCGCGGGCGCGAACACTTCGCCGAGCAGCATCAAGGCGGGACCGTCACCCAAGCGAGCGGCCAGTTGCGGCAGCTCATCGATGCACCCGTGCAGCGCGCGCCAGTCCGGGAGCGAAGCCGATTCACAGAGCACCACGGGCGCGCCGGGCGCATAGCCGCGCGCGAGCAGCGCGGCCCTGACCTCGCCGGCTTGCGATGCACCCATGTAAATGGCCGCCGAATCGGCCTGCGCGAGCGCCTTGCTCCAATCGCTGCGCTCGCATTGCGTGCCGACTCGCGGCGTCGTCAAGGTGACGCTGCGGCTCACGCCGCGGCGGGTGAGCGAGACCCGCAGGTCCGCGGCAGCGGCGAGCGCGGCGGTCACGCCCGGCACGACCTCGACGGCGATGCCGGCCGCTCGCAGCGCATCGATCTCTTCCTGGCTGCGGCCGAAGATCATCGGGTCGCCGCCCTTCAAACGCACGATCACGCGATGGCGGCGCGCCGCATCGACCAGGCGCTTGTTGATGAAGCGCTGGGCAGTGGAATGCTTACCGCAGCGCTTGCCGACGGCCACCGTGACGGCATGGGCCGCGAGCGCGAGCGTCGCGGGATGGACCAACGCGTCGTAGAAGACGATGTCGGCCTCGGCCAGCAGCCGCGCCGCGCGTAGCGTCAGCAGATCGGGGGCGCCGGGCCCCGCGCCGACCAGGTAGACCATGCCGAGCGCGCTCATGCGGCTCATGCGGCTCGCCGCCGGAACAACGGGGCCGGCTGATCCGAGCATCCCTGGTAGCTCGCGCTGAAATCCGCCAGCGCGGCCAGCCCCGCGTGGGGATCCTGATCCGAACGCAGCTCGAAGGCATCGAAGCCGACGCGGCCCAGGTAGAACAGTTGGTCGCGCAGCACGTCGCCGATGGCGCGCAATTCGCCCCGGTAGCCATGGCGCTGGCGCAACACGCGCGCGAGCGAGTAGCCGCGGCCGTCGGCGAAGCGCGCGAAATGAACCGCGATGCGGCTTACCGCGCCGAGATGGGGGAGCAGTGGCGAAGGGTCATCCTCGGCGTTTAGGAGCACGGCGCTGCGCAGCGCGAGGCAGGCGAGCCTCGCGCGCTGCACCAGCCAGAGCCCGAGCGGTATCAGCACCACGCTCTCGGCAGCGAGTGCGGGCGCCTCGGCGCCCGCGCACAGCGCCGCCAACCGCACCTCGTCAAGCCGTTGCCAGCGCTCGGACTCGATGCGTCCCTTGCGAACGACGCTTGCCATAGACATGCTCCTTGAAGGGCTCCAGGCCGATACGGCGCACGGTGTCGATGAAGCGCTCGGCGTCGCTGTCGCGCCGGGCCAGATAGCATTCGATCAAGCATTCTACGGCAGGGCCGACCTCGTCGGCGCTGAAGGCCGGACCGATCACCTTGCCGAGGGCGGCGTGCGCGCCTTGGGCGCCGCCGATGGATACCTGGTAGAACTCGCTGCCTTGCTTGTCCACGCCCAGGATGCCGATGTGTCCGATGTGGTGATGGCCGCAGGAGTTCATGCAGCCGGAAATGTTGAGATCGAGCTCGCCGATGTCGAACAGGTAATCGAGATCCTCGAAGCGGCGCTGGATGTCCGCGGCGATCGGAATCGAGCGCGCATTGGCCAGTGAACAGAAATCCCCGCCGGGGCAGGCGATGATGTTGGTGAGAAGCCCGACGTTCGGCGTCGCCAGTCCCAGCGCTCGCGCCTCCAGCCAGAGCGCATGCAGCCTTGCGGCCGCCACGTCGGCCAGGACGATGTTCTGCTCGTGGCTCACGCGCACTTCGCCGCAGCCATAGCGCTCGGCCAGATCGGCGATGGCGTCCATCTCGGCTGCGCTGACATCGCCGGGTGCTACGCCGCGTCGCTTGAGCGAGAGCGTCACCGCGCGATAGCCACTGACGCGATGCGCGTGCACGTTGCGCTCGTGCCAGAGGGCGAAAGCCCGGCTCGCGGCGAGCTGCCGGTGCAGCTCGCCCGAATCGGGCAAACGACGGTAGACGGGCCGCGTGAAGCGCCGGCTGACCCGTTCGACTTCAGCCCCGGTCAGGGTGCCGGGCCCGTCCTTGGACCAGTGCCACTCGTCCTCGACCTCCGCCCGGAATGCCTCCAGGCCCTTCGCACGGAGCAAGAACTTGATCCGTGCGCGCCAGATGTTGTCGCGCCGCCCGTAGCGGTTGTAGACCCGCAGGATGGCCTCGAGATACGTGAGCAGGTGTTGCCAGGGCAGAAACTCGCGCACCACCTGACCCAGGATGGGGGTGCGGCCGAGCCCGCCGCCCGCGAGGACGCGGAAGCCGATCGCGCCGTCGTCCGAGCGCTGCGCCTGCAGGCCGATGTCGTGGATGAGCGTCGCGGCGCGATCGGCCGGCGAGCCGCTCACCCCGATCTTGAATTTGCGCGGCAAGTAGGCGAACTCGGGGTGCAGTGCCGCCCACTGGCGCAGGAGCTCGCACCAGACCAGGGGATCGACCAGCTCGTCGGGCGCGATGCCGGCGAAGTGGTCGGTGGTGATATTGCGGATGCAGTTGCCGCTGGTCTGGATCGCGTGCATCTGCACCCCGGCCAATTCGGCCAGGATGTCGGGGACCTGCTCGAGCCGCGGCCAATTGAGCTGGAGGTTCTGGCGCGTGCTGAAATGGCCGTAGCCGCGGTCGTAACGCCGGGCGATGTCCGCGAGCTTGCGCAGTTGCCGGCTATTCAGCATGCCGTATGGGACGGCGACCCTCAGCATGGGCGCATGACGCTGAATGTACAAGCCGTTTTGCAGGCGCAAGGGACGAAACTCATCGTCCGTAAGCTGCTTGGCGAGGTAGCGGCGGGTCTGGTCGCGATACTGCGCTACCCGCTCGTCGACCATGCGCTGATCGATGGCATCGTAGACATACATGGGTGAACGCGTCCCCGGTTGACTGGCAGGCGAGGATAGCGGCCGGGTCTATATGTGTGGAACGAATTTGTTATTCTTTACTTAGTACCGCCAGGCATATTGACTCCCATGAATCTGCAACAGTTGCGCTACGTTCGCGAGACCATTCGCTGCGGTCTGAGCCTCACTGCGGCCGCGCTGCGCCTGCACACCTCCCAGCCGGGGATATCGCGCCAGATCCGCGAGCTCGAAACCGAGCTGGGCGTCGATATTTTTGTTCGGCGCGGCAAGCGGGTGATCGAGCTGACCGAGCCGGGGCGCACCCTCGCCCAGATCGTGGATCGGCTCCTGCAGGAGGTCGATAATTTGCGCACCGCAGCGGCCGAATTCCAGCGCGAGGATGCCGGTACGCTCGCGATCGCGACTACGCATACCCAAGCGCGCTACGCGCTTCCCGGCGTGGTCGCGGAGTTCAAGCGGCGCTACCCGCGGGTGCGCCTGAGCCTGCTGCAAGGAACGCCGTCGCAGATCGCCGAGATGACGCTCGCGGGTAGCGCGGATATCGGCATAGCGACGGAGGCATTGGACCACTACGCCAGCTTGCTCGCGCTGCCGGGCTACACCTGGCATCACTGCGTTATCGTCCCTGAGGGCCATCCGCTGGCGGCGGCTTCGCTGCTGTCGCTCGAAGCATTGGCGCGCTATCCCTTGATCACCTACGATCCTGCCTTCGCCGGGCGCAGCCTCATCGACGAGGCGTTCGCCGCGCGCGACCTGCACGCGGATGTGGTGCTGGCCGCGATCGATTCCGACGTGATCAAGACTTATGTCGAGCTCGGCCTGGGGGTGGGGATCATCGCGGCCATGGCCTACGATCCGGCGCGAGACCGCGCCCTGGCGATGCTCGATGCTTCGCACCTGTTCCGCACCAATACCACCCGCATCGCGCTGCTGCGCGGGCGCCGTCCGCGCCAGTTCGCCTACGACTTCATCGAGCTGTTCGCACCGCATTTGTCGCGTCGCGTGGTAGAGAAGGCGATGGCGGGCGGCAAGGAGTCCTACGAGCTCTGAGCGCCAGCCGATCCCCCAGCCTGGCGGCCCCCGCCGGCGCATCAAGCTCACCTCGATTGCGCCGATAAGCGTCAGATGGGACTCCCCGAGGGCGCAATCGTGGCGGGCACGCAGTCAACGCCTACCTGGGGCGCGATGCCCCGTTTCGCGGGTATCGTCGCGGCCGCGGTGGGCATCGCCCTGTCGGCCGCCGCCTGGCTCGGTGTCAAGCAGGCGGGTGAGCGACGCATCGAGGCGCGTTTCCACGAGCTTGCCGCCGCTCGCGCGGAGCGGGTCGGGTTCGAGCTCGAGCGCTACCGCGACGACCTGGTCACGCTCGCCGGGCACATAGCCGCCGCCGATTCGATCGACGCGGCGACGTTCGATCGCATGGCGGGGGCCAGAATCGAGACCCTGCGCGGGCTGCAATCGCTCGCCTGGGTGGTTCCGGCGCGAGACCCGGCGCCCCAGCCGCAAGCCGGCACATCCGCGCACGCCGCGGACGGCGACGCTGCGCTAGGTTCGGCCGACGCCCACAGCCCGCTCGTTTACCGCCACGTGGTGAGTTTCGCGCAACCGAGCGGGCAGCATGCGCCGATCGCGGGTCGCGCGCTGAGCCTGAGCGTCGCGCAGCGCGCGCTGTTCGAGCGCGCGCGCGTGAGCGGCGAGCCGGTCGTGAGCCCGCCGCTGCGCACCCAGAACTACCCCTACGAGGCACCGCTCTACCGTACCGTCGTCGCGGTCCATATCGGCAAGCGCGGCGCGGCACCGGAACCTGCCACGGTGCGCGGCTACCTGGTCGGCACCTATCGCGCCCAGGATGCGGTCGAATCGGCGTTGCTTCGCGCCCATCCGCCGCTCGCGCTGCGCGTGACCGACCTGGGAGAAGCGGTCGGCACCAACCTGCTGGCGATCTACGATCGGCCCACCGAGACCGCGTCCGTGGGCATGAGCATCCAGCGGGCCCATATCGCCATGGATACCCGGCTATGGGAGTTGGAATTCGCACCCACCGACGAGTTCGTCCAGGAGAATCGAACCGACGAGGCGATGCTCGCGCTGCTGCTCGGCTTGGCGCTCACCGCGGCGGCGACCGCGGCGGCTTTCGCATCGGCGCGCTGGCGCCACGACATCCTCGACCTGGTGGCGCAGCGCACTTCGGAGCTGGCCGCATCGGAAGCACGCCAGCGCGCCGTGATCGCTTACATGGCCGATGCCCTGGTGGTGACCGACAGCGGCGGCGTCATCGAGTCGGTCAATGCTGCCGCCCAACGCCTGTTCGGATGGGATGCGGCGCAATTGATCGGGCGCGACGTGTCGATGCTCGTTGCCGACGCCGATGAGCTCGCGCGCTCCGCCGGCGACGGCGAGTGGGTGGAGCAGGTGTCGCTGCCGCACTTCGGCCATGTCGAGTCGCTCGCAACGCGCCGGGACGGCAGCACGTTCCCGGTCGCCGTGGCGCTGAGCCAGGTCCGGGAGCAGGGCAGGGTGCGGCGCATCGCGCTTATGCGCGACGTGTCGCAGGAGCGGCGTGCCGAGCGCGCCATGAGCCTGCTGATCGCGGGAACGTCGAACGTCACGGGGCGGGCGTTTCTGGATGCCGCCACCCGCTCGCTCGCCCAGGCGCTCGGCGTGCGCTACGCGTTCATCGCCGAAGCGGGCGCGACGAGCGGCGAGCTGCATATCGTGTCCTTGTGGTCGGGCGAGCGGCACGAACCGGGTCGATCGTACCCGCTCGCGGGCAAGCCCTGCGCGGAAGTATTCGCCGGCGAGCCACGCTGTCATGCCGATCGTCTGCTGCAGTTGTTTCCGCGAGCGAACCTGATGCGCGAGCTGAACGCGCGCAGTTACGTCGGCCACCCCTTGCGGGCGGCCGATGGTCGTGCGCTCGGAATCTTGGCGCTGATGGATGTGAATCCGCTGGCCGAGGCGCCATTGGCCGCGTCGCTGCTCTCGCTTGCCGCATCGCGCGTGTCGGCGGAGATGGAGCGCCTGGAAAGCGATCAGGCACTGCTGATTTCGCGCGAACGCGTCGAGCTCGCACTCGAAGGCTCCCAGCTCGCTTTGTGGGATCTCAATGTGAGCACGGGCGCAGTGTTTCTGTCCGAGCGCTGGGCCGCGATGATGGGACAACAGCCCGCGGTCATGCTGACCAGCCTGGCCGAGCTGTTCGCGCGCGTGAATAGCGAAGACCGTAATGCGGTTGACCGCGCGTTTCGCGGCGCCCTGATCGGGGCTTCACCGTTCTACGAGGTCACCCATCGGGTGATGCGCGAGGACGGCACCTACGTTTGGGTGCGAAGCCATGGCAAAGTCTCGCAGCGCGACGGCCATGGGCGGGCGTTGCGCATGGTCGGAACCAACGCCGATGTCACCTGGGAGAAGACGGCGGTCGAAGAAGTCGCGCGCCGCGAGCGTGAGCTGCGCGCCATCAGCGACAACGTGCCGGCGGTGATCGTGCGCCTGGACCGGCAGCTACGCTATCTGTACGCCAACCAGCGCTATGCCAGGGTGGTCGGCGTGTTCGCCGAGGAGTTGCGTGGCAAGCATATCGCGGACGTTCTCGGTGCCGCCTCGTTTCGCCAGATCGAGGCGCATTTCATGCGCGCGCTCGATGGCGAGACGGTCACTTACGAGCGCGAGCTCTCGGTCGCGGGCGAGCGCCGTTGGCTGGAGGTGACGGTCATTCCCGACGCCGACGCCGATTGGGCCGTGCATGGCTGCCTCGCCATCGGTATCGACGTCACCGAGCGCAAGGAGATCGAGCGGCGCATGGTCGAGGCGCGGCGCAATGCCGAGGACACCGCGCGCGCCAAGAGCGAGTTTCTCGCCATGATGAGCCACGAGATCCGAACGCCGATGAATGGCGTCATCGGGCTCGCCGGCTTGCTGCTCGATAGCGATTTGAACGCGGAGCAGCGCGGCTATGCCGAGACGCTGCACCGTTCGGCCAGCGGCTTGCTGGATATCCTGAACGACGTTCTCGACATGTCGAAGATCGAGGCCGGCAAGCTCGCGCTGCAGCCCGAGCCCTTCGACTTGACGGCCACGGTCGAGGACGTCGCTGCGCTATGGGCTCCCAAGGCCGCCGCCAAGACTCTCGATCTCGCGGTCGAGATGGATGCGCTTTGCCCGCGGCGCGTGGTGGGCGATGCCGGGCGCATTCGTCAAGTCCTGGGCAACCTGATCGGCAACGCCGTCAAGTTCACCGCGGCCGGCCACGTGCTCGTGCGCGTCGCCGCGGCGGGTGAGGCGTCGCGCATTCGCTTCGAAGTATCGGACACCGGTGTGGGCGTGAGTGAAGAACAGCGCCGGCGGCTGTTCCAGCCGTTCTCGCAAGCCGATGCCTCGACCACGCGGCGCTTCGGCGGCACTGGGCTGGGGTTGGCAATTTGCCGGCGGCTGGTGGAGCTGATGGAGGGCGAGATCGGCGTCGAGAGCGAACCCGACCGAGGCTCGACGTTCTGGTTCAACGCCCGGCTGCCCGCCGCCGCCGGACAAGCGCTCGCCGCGCCGTCGGCGCTCGACGGCGCGGCAGTGCTCGTCGTCGACGACCATCGGTGCAGCCGCCGCGCTCTCGTGAGCCAGCTTGCCACGCTGGCAATGCAAGCGCGCGCGTGCGACGCCGGCGAGGTGCACCAGCGTCTGCGTGCCGGCACGACAACGTACCGTGCCGTGCTCATCGCTCAGGACATACGCGGCATGGATGGCATGGAGCTTGGCCGGCGCCTGGATGCCGATCCGTCCTTGCGCTCGATACCGAGGGTGCTGCTCGCATCGGGCGCTCAGCGCATCGACGCCACCCAGGCGCAGGCGGCGGGCTTCGCCGCCGTGATGGGGAAGCCGGCGCGAACCGATGCTTTGCGCCGCCTCCTGGAGGCGCTGCTGTCGGGTCGCGCCGATGCGGAAATGGGCAAGAGGCCGGAGCACGGCGAATCGCCGCAACGCCTGTCCGGGCGGGTGTTGCTGGTCGAGGACAACGAAGTCAATCGCCGGGTGGCAGCGTCCGTGCTGGCTCGGCTCGGGCTCGAAGTCGGGGCGGCAACCAACGGCCGCGAGGCCTTGGCGAAGCTACAGGCCGAACGCTTCGACCTGGTATTGATGGACATGCACATGCCCGAGATGGACGGCTTGGAGGCGACGCGCGAAATACGCCGCCGTGAGCATGGCCGCGGCTCCAAGGTGCCGGTAGTCGCGATGACGGCGAACGTGCTGCCCGAGGCGCGCGCCGCCTGCCTGGATGCAGGCATGGACGACTTCCTGCCGAAGCCCTTGGTGCGCGCACAACTGGTAACGTCGTTGCAGCGTTGGTTGCCGCGGCAGCCGACCGGCGGCGCGGCCGAGGTGGTGCCCTTGCGCAGGGATGTTCATGACCAGCCGCTCGATTACGAACGCCTGGCCGACTTGCATGCCGCCATGGGCGCGGACCTTGCCAAGCTGATGGACGTGTTCCTCGCGTCCGCGCTCGACCTGGTGCGCGCCATGCAAGCGGCCGTCCAGGCGCACGCGGGCGAGCTGCTGGGGCGCCATGCCCATACGCTCAAGTCGAGCGCCGCCAACGTGGGCGCGACGCAGCTCTCGCGGCTCGCGCGGCAGATCGAGAGCGATGCCCGCGGCGGGCCGCTTGATCAATGCGCGGCCTACGTCGCCGAGCTCGAGCGCGAGCTGGAACGGGTACGCCCACTCCTGCTTCAGGGTGTCGTCGACGCGACCGGGCAAGCGCGCACCGCGGCGCGGTAAGGCAACGGGTTCGCAGCGCGCACTCGCCGTGACGCCGAACATCGCGTTGCCCGTCCCAGGCGGCGCAAGCGGTCGATGCGCAGTGGCGTCACCCCCCGATAACGCTCGGCCGGTTGCGGCCGGTGCGCTCAGCGGACGGCCTCGTCGACCTGCGCGTCGGTGAGGAGCTTTCCCGATTCGCCATCGACGCCGGGAGGGCGCATGTTGCGCTCCGCGACCTCGGTGAGGTCGTGACGCAGCTGCAGGCGTTGCGAGGCGGCCCGCACGCGCGCGACGATCTCCCGGTGCGACAGATGCAGCGGGCGCTTGCTGGCGATCAAGAGCTTGTTGCCCGAGCCGACCACGTCGACGATCAGGATGCCCTCGTACACGGCGCGATAGGTCTTCACCATGGAGTCGTACAGGCGATTGATGTCGCGGCCCCACAGGTTGCCGACCACGATGCCGCGCGCGGACAGAATGTTCTTCACGCCGCTCAGGAACTCGCGCGTCGTCAGGTGCGGCGGCACGCTGTCGCTGCCGAAGCCGTCGAGGAAGATGAGATCGTAGCGCTGCTTGGTCTGCTCCACATAACGCCGCCCGTCTTCGACGTGGGCGTGCAGCAAGGCATCCTCGCGAAAGCCGAAATGGCTTTTCGCCACTTCGACCACCGTGGGGTCGATATCGACGGCATCGATTCTCGTATCCGGACTGCGTTTGCGCAGGAAACCGGGTATGGTGCCTCCGCCGAGGCCAACGACCAAGGCCGATTCCGGTTGCTCGACGAAGGCGAGCGCGATGGGAATCACGCGCGCATAAGCGAGCTCGAGATGATCCGGGTCGTCCAGCTTGACCACACTCTGGCGCGCGCCGTAGCGCTCGAAGCGCAGGATGCGTAGCCCCGCGTCGTCCTCGCTCACGTAAATGGTGTTGTAGGGCGACTTCTTCTCGAGAATGATCTTTTCGCCCGCGAACGCCGGCTGGGCGAGCCAGACGAGGCATGCGAGGAAAACGACGGCAAGCCGTTTACGGCGATCTTTGAATCGTGATGCGTTCACGCCGCTGGGGAGAGCACGTGGATCACGCGGCTCGCGAGCATGTCCTTGACCTTGGCGGAATAGGCCGCCATGTGCGGTGCCGCGGCGTGCGCCTTGAGCGCGTCCGCATCGCGCCACTTCTCGATCACGACGAAGCTGTCGGGGCCGAACCTGGCCTGAAAGCTGCCGATGCCCTCGGCGTCGACTGCTGGCCCGTATTCCAAGCAGCCGTCTTCGGCCCGCACGGCCGCGATGTTGGCCCGGAATGCTCGCAGGATCGCTTCGCGCTGTCCGGGCTTGGCGGTGATGATGGCTATGACGTGGATCATCGGGCGACCTCCTGCGCGAGAAAACCGCAGTGTAGCGCGATGCGGGGGGCGGATCACAGCGCGCATGCCGGCAGCCGCGAGCCTCGATCGGTTCCGAACAGGAAAGCTGCGGTAACGGAGCATGCGCGCAGCGCGCTACTCCAGGCTTCCTAATGCCATCGGCAAAGCAGCCGCGCCCCGGTATCATAGGCGGGCCGCACGCAACCCGGCTGGGGTTCGGTCCGACCCTGCAGATGTTCGTCCGGCTCTTCAGCTTTCGTTCGCTGCGAGCTCGAGGACCCATAACGCGGAGGAACCATGGCAATCAAACATCGCGCCGTTTCGCGCCGGACGAGGCTCGTGTCCGCCTGCTTGTTTGGCCTCGCCTGCGCGGCAACGCTCCCGGCGCAGGCCCAGCAGGTTCTGTCGATCGTGACCTCGTTTCCCAAGGACTTGACCGCCGTCTACAAGAAGGCGTTCGAGGCCAGGAATCCGGGTATCACGGTGGAGATCCTCAACAAGGGGACGTCGGCCGGTGTGGCCTTCGTGCGCGAAGCGCCGGATGGCAACAAGCCCGACGTGTTCTGGGCCTCCGCCCCGGACGCGTTCGAGGTCCTGGCCAACGAGAAGCTGCTGCAGAAATTCGACGGGGCCAACAAGGCGGTTCCCGCCAAGGTCGGCGACTATCCGATCAACGATCCCGAGGGCCTGTACTACGGCCAGGCGCTTGCCGGCTACGGCATCATGTGGAACACGCGCTACATGAAGGCCAACAAGCTGCCAGAGCCCAAGGAATGGGCCGACCTCGCCAAGCCGGTGTACTTCAACCACGTGGCGATATCGTCGCCGTCGCGCTCGGGTACCACGCACTTGACGGTGGAGACGATTCTGCAAGGCGAAGGCTGGAACGAGGGGTGGCGCCAGATGCTGCAAATCGGCGGCAACTGCGCGGCCATCACCGAGCGCAGCTTCGGCGTGCCGGACGGGGTCAACAACGGCCAGTTCGGCCTGGGGCTGGTGATCGATTTCTTTGGCCTCTCGGCCAAGTCGTCGGGCTTTCCGGTCGAGTTTGTCTATCCCTCGGTGACCGCGATCGTGCCGGCCAACATCGGCCTGATCGCCAATGCCAAGAACGCGGAGCTGGGGAAGCGATTCATCAGCTTCACCTTGTCGCCCGAGGGCCAGCAGTTGTTGTTCGACGCGAAGATCAGCCGCCTGCCGGTGCTGCCGGCGATGTACGAGAAGGCGCCCGCGGGCTATCCCAATCCCTTCGGCGGCAAGATCACGGCCAAGGTCAAGTTCGATTCGGACCTTTCGCGCTCGCGCTATTACGTCGTGAACAGCATGTTCGACCACACCGTGACTTTCCGCCACAAGGAGCTGGTAGCGGCAACCAAGGCGATCAACGATGCAGCCGCGAAGCTCGCGGGCAAGCCCAATGCGAAGGCCGAGGCGCTGCTCAACGAGGCGCGCAAGGTGGCCTACAGCCCGGTGGTTGGCGAAGAAAGAGCGAGGGACAAGGAATTCCTCAGCCTCTACAGCGCCAGCAAGCGCGATGCGTTGAAGACCAAGCAGTTGACGGCGCTCGAAGAGGAATGGGGCAGCCAGGCGCGCAAGAACTACGCGCGCGCCCAGGAGCTGGCCGGCCAAGCCGCCGCGCTGGCACGCTGATTCTCCGGCGCATTTCCGCCAGGCAATGGCAACGGCTGAGTCGGCCGGCGGCGCCGTCGCGGCGCCGGCCGGGGGGGCGGGCTTGCAGGGCGCGGTCGCCCTCGCGATCGCCGCCTTTCTGCTGATCTTCCTGATCGTGCCGGTCGGCACGGTGATCTATGTCGCCTTCGCCAATCCGGACGGCGGTCTCACGCTCGCGCACTTCGGCAGCTTCTTCCAGCTTTCGCTCATGCGCGAATCCTTCTGGAACAGCCTGTACGTCGCCGCGGCCTCGGTCGTGTTCGCCTCGCTCATCGCCCTACCGCTCGCGTACTTCACTGCCCGTTTCCAATTCCGCGGCGCGCTGCTGATCCAGACGCTCGGCGTGCTGCCGCTCATCATGCCGCCGTTCGTGGGCGCCGTGGCCATGCAGCTCGTCTTCGGCCGCAGCGGCTCACTCAACCTGCTGCTCAACGACTGGCTCGGCATCACCCTGCCCATCATGGATGGGTTGAACGGCGTCATATTCGTCGAGGCGCTGCATTACTTCCCGTTCATCCTGATGAACCTGATCGTCGCGCTCAACAACATCGACAGCGCGATGGAGGAATCGGCGCAAAACTTGGGCTCGAGCGGCATGCGGCTGTTCCGCCGCATCGTGTTTCCGCTGGCGATGCCGGGTTACGTCGCGGGCGCATCACTCGTGTTCGTCAAGGTATTCGACGACCTCGGCACGCCGCTCGTGCTCAACACCACCAACATGCTCGCGCCCCAGGCTTACCTGCGCATCACGTCGATCGGAATCGAGGATCCGGTGGGTTATGTGATCAGCGTGCTGATGATCGTGTTTTCGCTGTTCGCGCTGTGGGCCTCGGCGCTCGCCTTGCGCGGCCGCGACTACGCGACGCTGCAGCGCGGCGGATCGACGCTCGGCAAGCGCAGGCTCAAGCCGTGGCAGTCGCTGCTCGCTTACGGCTGGATCGCCTTCGTGCTCCTGCTGGTGCTCTCGCCGCACCTCGGGATACTGCTGCTGTCGTTCGCGAAGGTGTGGAGCTTCAGCGTCCTGCCCGATGCCTACACGCTGGAGCATTACGCCACCCTGTACCACGACTCGCCGCGGATGATCGGCAATACCTTGCTCTATTGCGGGCTCGCTGCGGGTCTGGACGTCGTCCTCGGCACCGCGATCGCCTATCTCATGTTGCGTTCGCGCCTGCCGCTTCGCCGCTCGCTCGATTTCATGGCGAGCGCGGCGCTCGCGATCCCCGGCGTGGTGCTCGCCATCGGCTACCTGCGCACGTTTCGCAACGTCGAAATCCCGTTCAGCGGCGAGCTGCTCACGTCGTCCTGGATTCTGCTCATGCTCGCCTACACGGTGCGCCGCCTGCCTTACGCCTTGCGCTCGTGCGTGGCCGCACTGCAGCAGCTCCACGTCTCGCTCGAAGAGGCGGCCGAGAACCTCGGTGCCGGCAAGCGGCGCACGATCCAGCGCATCGTCGTGCCCTTGATGGCCGGCGGCATGCTGGCGGGTTTCGTCACGAGCTTTATGACCGCGGCGGTCGAGCTGTCTGCGACCATCATGTTGACGACCTCGCAGAGCGCCGCGCCGATGTCCTACGGCATCTACCTGTACATGCAATCGGCCGCGGGCCGCGGTCCGGGTGCCGCGCTCGGTGTGCTCGCCGTGCTGCTGGTCGCGCTCGGCACGTACTTGTCGCATCGCTTCCTGCGCTCGCGCGCCGCGGAGCTCGAGACCCGAATGTAGGCGGGGCAGAGATTGCAGGGAGATCGAATGCAGAACCAGGTGAGAGTCGAAGCCCGCAACATCGCGTTGAGCTACGGCACCACGCCGGTATTGCGCGACGTCAACCTGGTGATCGAGCCGGGCGAATTCTTCGCACTGCTCGGGCCGTCGGGTTCGGGCAAGTCGACCTTGTTGCGCCTGATCGCGGGCTTCAACCAGGCGCAGTCGGGCCAGATCCTGATCGGCGGCGAGGACGTATCGCGCATCCCGCCGTGGAAGCGCAACGTGGGCATGGTATTTCAGAACTATGCGCTGTGGCCGCACATGAGCGTCTGGCAGAACGTCGCCTTCGGCCTGGAAGAGCGCCGGCTGCCGAAGGGCGTGATCGCGCAAAAGGTAGCGGCGGCGCTCGCGCTGGTGAGTCTTTCCGACTACGCCAAGCGCAGGCCGAGCCAGCTCTCCGGCGGGCAGCAGCAACGCGTGGCGCTGGCGCGCACGATCGCGATCGAGCCGAACGTCCTGCTGCTCGACGAGCCGCTGTCGAATCTCGATGCCAAGCTGCGGCTGCACATGCGCGACGAGCTGCGGCAGTTGCAGCGCAGCCTCGGCATTACGACGATCTTCGTTACCCACGACCAGGAAGAAGCGATGACGACGGCCGCTCGCATCGCCGTCATGGACCAGGGCGTGATTCAGCAAGTGGGTACGCCGATGGACTTGTTCGACAATCCGGTGAACCGGTTCGTCGCCAATTTCGTCGGCAGCATCAACCTGCTGCCCGGATCGATACGCGCGTCGGCGCCACCGCTGCGCGTCGTCTCTCCGGTGCTTGGCGAATTTTCTCTTCCGCAGCTCGCGCAGGTCCCGCCCGCCGGTGCGATCGAGGTGGGATTTCGGCCGCATGCAGTTGTGTTGAAAGCGGTGGATGCGCCGCGCGACGGCGAGCACGTCTGGCTCCAAGGCACGGTGAACGATTACGAATTCCTCGGCGAGTTCGTGCGCTACCACATCGGGCTCGAACAAGGCTCGATGGTTGCCGATCAGCCGCATCGCGCCGGCCACGCGCCGTTCGCGCGCGCGAGCCGGGTCGCGATCGGCATACCGCCCGCGGAGATGCGGCTGATCGGGGATTGATTTCCGCGCGCAGATGGCGCCGTTTGCACCTTAGGCTACGGCCGTCCTCAGGACGGGCGCCAAGCGATGCAGAAGCTCGTGGTCGACGTTGCCTGCCGTGGTGCCTTGGCGGATGACCTCGATGCTCAAGTGCGGCGCCAATAGCGACAGGAACGCGCGGGCGTGCCCCGTCAAGTAGCCGTGCTTTCTCATTACCAGGTTGAGGATGCTGGGACGAAATAGATGATCCGCCTTGAATGACAGCAAGTTGCTGTCGTGGCTCGGATCGAAGGCGATTTCGGCCAGTATCGCAATGCCCATGCCGAGATCGACGTAAGTCTTGCTGACGTCCGCATCGATCGCGCTACAGACGATGCGCGGCCGCAATCCGGCCTTCGCAAATGTCTCGTCCACGATCCGGCGGCCGCTGAAGGGCATCGAGTAGGCAACGATCGGATACTTCGCGATCTTCCTTAGCGTCAGCTTCCCTTCGTCCGCGATAGGATGATCGCGGGGCGCGATCAAGCAGCGCGGCAGCTTGAACGCCGGCAGCGCCACGAGCTTGGGGTCGAGTTTCGGGCCCACCGTGGTGACGCCGATATCGGCCTCGCCGTTGGCGACGAGTTCGCAGCAGCTCACCGGGTCGCCCTGGCGCAACGTGAGCAGCGCCTTTGCGTGCTTCGAGGTGAACGCGGCGACGACGCGCGGCAACGTGTAACGCGCGTGCAGGTGAGTGGTCGAGATTCGCAACTCGCCGGCGCCGTCGAGCGCGTGGCCGCGGCCGATGTGTCTCATGTCCGCGGCGTCCAAGACCATTCGTTGCCCGATGCGCAGGATGTCCTCTCCATCGGGCGTCAAGGCTACGACCTTGTTGCGAGTCCGCATGAAGATGCGCACGCCGAGCTCGTCTTCGAGCTCCTGGATCTGGCGGCTCAGCGTAGGTTGGGTTCGGTGCAACGCGACGGCCGCGGCAGAGAAATTGAAGTTGCTGCGCACGACCGCGCATATCGCCTCGATCTGTTGCAGGTTCATACGGCGGCGCGACCTCGCTATGCCTTGACCGGATACCAGTATTCGGATTTATTCGTTGAACAAATAGTGCGACTCTTTCTATCATCGCGTCAATGCTTCCTTCGAAAGGACGGAATATGCCCGCTTTCAAGCTGAGCATGCTCTCACCGCTGGTACCCTACCTGGACGAGATCGCCGACTGCAAGCTTGCGCCGCGGCCCGCAACGCTGGACGGCAAGGTACTGGGCTTGCTGCCCAACTGGCGCCCCTCCGCAATCCATATTCTGCAAGCGCTGGGCGACTTGCTGCAGCAGCGGTTCGCCCTGAAAGCCGTATTCATGGAGCAGCCCGTGCGGGAGCTTCCGCTGCGCACGGGCAAGCTGATCGACACCATGAAGGATCGCCTCGATGACATCGCCGCACGTTGCGACGTCGTCATCACCGCGAGCGGCGATTGAGGGTCGTGTACGACGTGGTGTAGCCACGTCACGCCGGCACTGGAGGAACGCGGAATTCCGGCCGTCATGGTCGTGACCGACACGTTCGCACAATTCGCGCGCCGCATGTCCTCCACGCAGGGGTTCCCGTATGTAATCATCGCCGAGACACCGAACCCGATCCGCCAGCTCGAGCCCGAGGCGCTGCGCCCGCGAGCCGAGGCGATGATGCGGACCGTCGTCGATGGTCTCACCTTGTCGCCGGATGAGCTCAGAGCGCGCATGCACGGCCTCATCCAGGGGATCAACCCGAAAGGTGTCGCTCGCTCGACCGTGCCCGTTTGAGGACCTGGCTCATGGCGCAAACAACGATTGACATTGAATCGGATTCGATCGAGGGCCTCTTGACCGAGGCGTACGAGTACGCCTACGACCAAGGCTGGACCGACGGCCTGCCGATAATCCCCCCCACAGCGCAGGCGGTGAGGAAGTTCGTGGCGGCGTCGGGTCGCAAGGCCGATGACCTGATTGCCTTGCTGCCGCCTCGAAAGGGCTGCGCGAGTGTCGAAGCAATCGCGGTGAGCGCCATCATGGCGGGCTGCCGCGCCGAATACATGCCCGTCGTGATCGCCGCCGTCGAAGCCGTTGCGGATCCCTCGTATCCGCTCGAGCTGATGCAGGTGACGACCAACCCGATGACGCCTTTCCTATTGGTGAACGGGCCGGTTCGCGACCAGTTGGAGATCAATTATCGAACGGGCTGCCTCGGGCCCGGATGGCGCGCCAATGCGACCATCGGGCGCGCCTTGCGCCTCGTCCTCGTCAACATCGGCGGTGCGCTGCCCGGCATCTATTCCAAGACCAGTTTCGGCTCGCCGCTGCGCTATTCCTACATCTGCGGCGAGAACGAAGAGGGCAATCCCTGGACGCCATTTCATATCGACCGCGGTTTCAAGGCGACCGACAGCACCGTGACGGCGTTCAAGGCGTCGAATTTCTGCAACATCTCGGGCGGCGAAGGCGTCGGTCCGGAGGAGATTCTGCGCCAGATCGCGACCAATATGCCGCCGATGTACGGCGGTGGCGATGGCGCGCTGCTTCTCTTGGGCGTGAATCACGCCCAAGCGCTGCACGAAGCGGGCCTCACCAAGCGCGATGTGCAGCAGCGCCTGTGGGAGCTTGCACGCTTGCCGAGATCTCATTTTGCCGCGGCGTTTGAATCGACCGAGCGAGCCGCGGGTCGCGGTGACGACGAGAACGTCTGGCGCGCTTCGAGCCCCGAGGAAGTCTATATCGTGGTGGCCGGTGGACCCGGACCGCAAAATGTCTACATCGGCGCCGGCATGCCGCAGACGCGACTGGTCGTATCGCGCTAGCCAGACGTGCCCGCGACGATACGCTGGTATATCCGAAGCCGGCGCGTGTGTAGGGCGCGCTGACGCAGGGGAGGACACGATGGCGCACTTACATGCGCTCATGCTCATTGTTTTGGCGCTTGCTTGTTCGACCGGCCGCGCAGCTTCCCCGGATACCTACCCATCCAAGCCCATTCGCATCATCGTTCCTTTCGCGCCTGGCGGGGGAACGGATGTCTTGGCGCGTCTTGTGGGGCAAAAGCTGGCTGAAGCAGTGGGTCAGTCGGTGCTGATCGACAATCGGGCAGGGGCAGGAGGAACGATCGGAACGGAGTTGGCGGCGCGCGCTCCTGCCGATGGGTATACGCTGCTCATGGTGAACGCGGGCCACGTCATCAATTCGAGCCTGTACAAGTCACTCGCCTACGATACGGTCAACAGTTTCGCTCCGATTTCGTTGGTGGGCACAGCGTCGTACCTGCTGGTGGTGCATCCGTCGGTGCCCGTGAAGACGGTGCAGGACCTGATCAGGGTGGCCAAGGGTTCCGTGCCGCTCACATTCGCTTCGTCGGGCAGCGCGAGCACTACCCATTTGGCGGCGGAATTGTTCAACAGCATGGCGGGGACGAAAATGACCCACGTCCCGTACAAGGGCGGCGGGCCGGCGAACACGGCGCTCGTTTCGGGCGAGGTGTCGTGCTACTTCGGCAGCGTTTCTGGCTCCCTACCGCACGTACGAACGGGCAGGCTTCGCGCCTTGGCCGTCACCGGCATGAAGCGATCGCCCGCGCTTGCGGAATTGCCGACTATCGCGGAGTCCGGTTTGCCGAGCTACGACGTTACGGGGTGGTTCGGCATGTTGGCGCCGGCGGGTACCGCGAACGCCATCCTCGCTGGGCTCAACAGCCAGGTCGGCAGGATACTCGAGCTACCCGAGATCAAGCGCCGCCTGCTGGAGCACGAGGGCGCGGAGATCGCGCTCGGGACACCGGCTGACTTCGCCCGATTCATCAAGTCCGAGCTGACGAAGTACAGTGACATCGTAAAGATTTCCGGCGCGCGAATCGACTAGGGTTGCGCCGTATCGGTCCCCTCATTCCTCCGAGCAAGGAGCACAGATGTCCGCCATCTCCGCATCCACAGCGCAGGCCAAAGAGGGTAGCGCGATCGCCTCGATTTCAGCAGCGACCACGGCCGTCGCCGATTTCATACCGAAGGCTCAGTTCGGCGACTTGCCGCAAGAAGCGATCACGCAGGCCAAGCTGGCGATCCTGGACACGATCGGGGTGACCCTTGCCGGAGTCGCTACGACCACGGGCCAAGCTGCGTGCCGCGTCGCGGAGGATACCGGTGCGGCACGCGTCGCCACCGTCCTAGGCGCAGGCATGAAGGTGGACCCTGCGATGGCGGCGTTCGTCAACGGGACTACCGGACATGCGCTCGATTACGACGACGTGAGCTGGAGCATGATCGGCCATCCGTCGGTCGCGGTCTTGCCCGCGGTGCTGGCCCTCGCGGAGGAGCGCGGACTCTCGGGCCGCGATGCCCTGCTTGCCTACATCGTCGGCTTCGAGATCTGCGGCAAGCTGGGCTCGGTGATGAACCCGCGCCACTACGAACAAGGTTTCCATGCCACGGGAACGCTCGGCACCATGGGCGCCGTGGCAGGCGCAGCACGCATCAAGGGTCTCGACTCGCAGCATGTTCGTTGGGCGTTGGGCGTCGCCGCCTCGTCCGCATCGGGTATTCGGCAGAATTTCGGGACCGATACCAAGCCCTTCCATGCCGGCAACGCGGCGCGCGCCGGCGTGCTTGCAACGCAGCTCGCGGGCTACGGGTTCAATGCGGATGCCAATATTCTCGACACCCAATGGGGGTTCTTCAATGTGTTCGCCAACCCCGGCGCCTGTCATCCCGAGCGCCTGGTTGGACGGCTGGGGCAGCCCTGGGACATCGTCGAGCCGGGCGTGCTGCTGAAGATGTACCCCTCGTGCGTTTCGACGCATACCTCCATCGACTCGATACTCAAGCTGTGCAACGACCATGACATCAAGCCGGACGATGTCGAGTCGGTCGATGGCGGCGTGGTCTACCTCACCACCAAGATCCTCATTCACAACCGGCCGACGACGGGATTGGAAGGCAAGTTCAGTCTGCCTTATTGCATGGCGCGCGCGATTCTGAATCGCTCGGTCAAGCTCAGCGATTTCACGGACGCTGCCGTGAACCGGCCCGACGCGCAGGCCCTGCTGCGCAAAGTGACGATGCGCATCGAGCCAGCGGTGAGCGACAAATGGCGTGCCGGCCTACCGCGGCCCGCCATCATCACCGTCAAATTGACGAACGGGAAGTCGGTGAGCCAGCGTACCGACAATCCCTCCGGCAATGCAGGCAACGTCGAGATGGACAAGATCCTCGCCAAGTTCCGGGATTGCGCGCAAACGCTAGGCACCGAGAAGGCGAAGCAGGTCGAAGACATGGTGCTTGGCCTGGAGAAGCTGCCGCACATCGGGACGCTGATGGCAGCGCTGAGCGGGCCATCGTACAAGAGCTTGGGCGTGCGCTACTGACCATTCAATCGAGGGCCATCGGTCGTCATCTCGGGAGTAGAGTTTTCCACGCGACCTGTTAGCGATCCAAGCCTCTGAAGGCGGCACACACTTGGAGCGGAAAATGAAGCGAGGTCCGCAGGAGTTGGGTATTTCCATACTTCTCTTGGTCGTTTCTCTTGCCGCCAACCCGATCAGTGGCTTCGCTCGGGATTATCCGGCGAGGCCGATACGCATCATCGATCCGTATCCGCCCGGCGGCGCCACGGATTTCATGGATCGCATCGTCTCGAAGAAGCTGAGCGAGAGCGTCGGGCAACCCGTGATCGTCGACAATCGTCCAGGTGCGGGCGGAAACCTGGCCGCCGAGCTTGCCGCCCGGGCGACGCCGGACGGTTACACGCTGCACATGAACCTCACGGCTGGAATGGCTTCCGGTCGGGTGCTTTTTCCGCGGCTCGCTTTCGACATCAGGAAGGACTTCGCTTACGTGACGCTGGTCGCCGAGGGCATGTACGTACTGGTCGCGCATCCGGCGCTGAGCGTCGGCTCGCTTGCGGAGCTGGTCGCGCTCGCCAAGGCGAAAGGCGATCAACTGCGTTTTGGATCGGCCGGCATAGCGAGCCCGCCTCACCTCGCGTTCGAGCTGCTGAAGACCCACACGGGAACGAACATGGTGCACGTGCCTTACAAGGGCGCCGGTCCGCTGGTCGGTGGCTTGACGGGCGGAGAGGTGCAGCTCGGCTTCGTGAGCCCTGCGGGCGCATCGTCCTTGGTCAAGGCCGGCCGGCTCACCGCGCTTGCCGTGAGCAGCGCGAGGCGCGCCAAGTCGCTGCCTACGGTGCCCACTGTCGCGGAAGCGGGCTATCCCGGCTTCGACGTCGCGCCGAGGTATGGCTACATGGTCCCCGCGGGCACTCCAGGATCCGTGGTCAAGTTCTTGAACATCGAGCTCGGAAAGATTCTGGCGATGCCTGATCTACGCGCCGCTTTCGAGACCCAGGGCTTGGAAGCCACGTCGAGCACGCCCGAGCGCATGCGCGAGATCATGCTGGAAGAAGAGACGAGATGGGCCAAGCTGATCAAGGATACGGGTATCAAGGCCGAGTGAAATCGAGCGATCAACCGATCCACGGATAAGGAATGTCGTTATGAAACACGAGCCCGCTTTGGCGCGCAGCCCTGCCGTAACAGGCGATCGTCGTTCCATCGTTGCGGACGCGATCACGGCGTTTTCGACCCGCGTCACGTTCGCCGACCTGCCGGCGGCGGCGATCGACGCGGCCAAGAGATCGATACTCGATACGATCGCCGTCGCCATAGCCGGTACCCGGTCGCGAGCCGGGCAAAGTGCGATTGACGCATTCGCGGCACGCGAGCACGGCGGATCGGCGACCGTGATGGGGACGGCGCTGAAGGCCCACCCTTCCATTGCCGCACTCGTCAACGGCACGCTCGGCCACGCACTGGATTTCGACGACGTCTGGGCCGACGACGACGGCGTGATCGCCTGGCGTGGACATCCTTCGGTGTGCGTCCTGCCTGCCGTGCTCGCCGCCGCAGAGACGAGCGGTTGTGACGGCGCGAGCGCGCTCCTCGCCTATGTCATTGGTGTCGAGGTAGAGGGCAAGCTCGGGACGGTGTTCGGACCGAACCTCGGTCGAATCGGTTTCCATCCGACGCCGGTCCTGGGAACGCTCGGAACGGCCGCGGCGGTTGCCAAGGTACTGAGTATCGACGCGCAGCGCAGCAACCTGATGCTGGGCATTGCCGCGACCGCAGCCTCCGGGCTGGTCCGTAACTTCGGCACCGACACCAAGCCGTTTCACGCGGGGCTCGCGGCGCAGGGCGGCCTGCAGGCTGCGCTGCTCGCGCGCACGGCGTTCACCGCCAATCCCGAGGCCGTTTCGGATTACCTGAAGCTGCACCAAGGGCCGGACGACGCGGCCGCCGTCGCAGTGCTTGAAACGCTGGGCAAGAGCTACGACATCGTTGCGCCCGGGCTCAGCATCAAAAAGTACCCGTGTTGCCGGCACACTCACCTGCCGCTCGACGCAACGTTCATGCTCCTCCAGCGGGAGCGCGTTACCGCATCCGACATCGAGACATTCACGATGCGCATCCAGCCAAATGCCGACGATGCGCTGATCTACCGCTCGCCGCGCACGGCTCTGGAAGGAAAGTTCAGCATGGAATACGCGTTGTCCGCGGCACTATTGGATGGCCGCGTGACCGTGTCTTCGTTCACCGACGAAAAGGTGTGCCGGCCCGAGGCCCAGGCGATGATGGCGCGCGTGCGAACCGAATATAAGGACGAGATCGGCGCGGAGGCGGTGGCACGGACACGTGACGGCCGCGAGTACCGCGCGCTCGCCACCGTAGTGCGAGGCGACCCTGCCAACCCGCTGTCGCGCGACGAGCTTCTGCAGAAATTCTACGGCTGTCTCGAAGGAATTCTCGCGACCGAGCGCAGCGACGAGATCGTCGAAGCCGTCGATCGGCTCGAGCGCCTCGCCGATGTGCGCGAGCTGACGGAGCTGTTTCGGGCCTAGTCGGCGGGCATGTAGCCGGCTGAATCGGGCGCGCGTTCGTTCGACACGCACACCACGATGCGCCGCTGCTCGTTGCGGTGCAGGCGGCTGAGCGTGATGGTGCCCTCGCCGTCGACGATTCCCGCGACGTAGGCGGCTTCCACGCTGGCCAGCATGCGCACGGCATTCATGCTGGACAAGAATACAGAAGAAGACGCATCCCCGGGATGCTTCTTCGGGGACCATCGTTGGTGGAAGCGGCGGGACAGCCTGATCCGCGTGTCCGGCACGAGCCCCGCGTCCGTAGCGGACGCGCCGCCACCAAAAAGGCAAAGGCCACCTCGAGGTGGCCTTTGTACAGTGGTGGAGGCGGCGAGAATCGAACTCGCGTCCGCAAGCCCTCTACAGGCAGGTCTACATACTTAGCCTGGTCGTTTGGGTCTCGCCTCGCGCCCGCCGGCCGGCAGGCTGACGCTCGGCCAGTCGCTTCGACGGATCTACCCGGTCAAGCGACCAGATCGGGCAGAGAGGCTGATGTGAATGACGCTGCACCTTCGCGTAGGTTCGGCTTGCGCCGCGCCTGCGTTCCGGCCTGGCCCATCAGCAGACCAGTGCAGCGTCTAGCCGGTGTTAGGCGGCTAGAGCGTAACGCTCGTCGTTGGCGTTTATAGCGTTTCCAGTTGGATTTACGAGGTGACTGGCCCTCGGTATGCACTGCACTGCTTCGTGACCCACGTCGAAACCAGGTCGCCCCCGGTAATCCTGGCGCCTAGAAGCTCGCGCCCGAGTCATTGTCGCATATCGGGCCGACCCGACCAATTTCAACGCCCGCTGAGGGCGGCGGTGCTGCCTGGAGACGGCGGGGGATCGGCTTGCTCGGGCTGCGGCGGCTCGCCGCGTTGCAGCCGCCCGGCTTCGTCCGAATCCGTGTCGCGCCAATCGCAATCGCCTTTGCGCGCGGGCACGGTGAGCACGCCGTTGATAGAGCCAAAAGTGCCGCAGTAGGGCATGCGATCGACTTCTCGGGCGTGCACGAAGTACTTGTCGCCGTTCTTCTCGATCAGCATGGTGCCGCTGATCAGGTTGATGACCGTACCCGCGCTCGAGCTGACCCAGGTGGCACGGCCGTCGCCCGGCCACGATTCGAACGAGCAGTGAAACGGGCCGTTGCTGCTCCAATAGGCGAGGTATACGGGCTTGTCCTTGACCGTCTCCATGACCAGGCGGGTCTGCTTTTCGTACGGACCCACCTTGCATTGGTGCCGCTGCTTGGTCGCTTGGACGACGGGCTTGCCCTTGC
Organism: Burkholderiales bacterium; assembly: GCA_020848435.1. Lineage (GTDB taxonomy): Bacteria > Pseudomonadota > Gammaproteobacteria > Burkholderiales > WYBJ01 > WYBJ01. Next base: position 114,012 of record JADLAC010000002.1, read on the forward strand.
CCTTCTGTTGCGCCGGAACCGATGGCACGACGAGCGCGACACCGGCGGCAACTGCGATCGCACGCAGAAGCATCGGGGATCTCCTCCGCTGAGCAATTAGGCGTAGATGCTGGAAGCGGCAGCTATTGTCATCGCCAAAGCGCATCGGCGTCAAATGCCGCGGGCAGCCTCGCAGCGGTGACGGCGCGGCCGGCTAAAGCGCGGCAACGAGCTGCAAAGGATGGCTGACCCGAAGATCCGCCACCCAGGCTTGCGGCGGGTTTCCCATGCCCAGGTAGCCATATTCGGCTACCGCGACGCGCATACCCGCTGCCCGTCCCGCGATCATGTCGCGCTCGTCGTCGCCCAGATAGATGCAGCGCGCCGGCTCGACGCCGATGGCTTGCGCGGCCGCGAGCAGGGGCGCGGGATGGGGCTTGCGATAGGGCGTCGAGTCGCCACAGATCACGCAACCGGCGCGCTGTTCCAAGGGCAGCAGTTGCATGAGCGGGACGGTGAAGCGCTGCGCCTTGTTGGTGACGATGCCCCAGGTCATGCCGCGCTCGTCCAGGGCGCGCAGAAGCTCGGCGATTCCAGGAAAGAGCACCGTGTCCCGGCACAGGTGCGTCTCGTACAGATCGAGAAACTCGCGCGCGAGGTCATCATAGCCCGCATCGCCGGGCGCGATGCCGAAGCCGAGGCCGAGCAGACCGCGCGCGCCGCTCGATGCCACTTTGCGGATACTCGCCAAGGGCAAGGGCGGCTTTGCTCGCGCCTCGAGCATCGCGTTCAAGGCGAAACCCAAGTCGGGGGCGGTATCGGCGAAGGTGCCGTCCAGATCGAACAGTACGGCCGCGGTCTCGACGCCGGGCACCTCGGCCCCCCCTGCCTCGATCCGGCTATCGCCGCCCATGTCATCCCGCCCGGCACTGCATGATGTAATTGACATCGGTATCGTGCTCGAGCGCGTAGCGGCGCGTGACGGGGTTGTACGTCATGCCGATCACACCGGCGACATCGAGGCCGGCGTGCCGGCACATTGCCGCCAGCTCGGAGGGCTTGATGAGCTTGGCGTAGTCGTGCGTCCCGCGAGGCAGCAGTCGCAGCACGTATTCCGCCCCGACGATCGCGAACAGATACGCCTTCGGGTTGCGGTTGATGGTGGAGAAGAAAGCGGCGCCGCCGGGCTTGAGCAGGCGCGCGCACGCTGCGACCGTGCTGCGTGGATCGGGCACGTGCTCCAACAGCTCCATGCAGGTCACGATATCGAATGCGGAGACGCGCTCGGTAGCGAGTTGCTCGACCGTCATCAGGCGATAGTCGATCACGTGGCCGCTCTCGTACAGGTGCAACTGCGCCACCTTGAGCGGTCTTTCGGCTGCATCGATTCCGGTGACGTGCGCACCGCGTTGGGCCATCGCTTCGGCGAGAATACCGCCGCCGCAGCCTACATCGAGCACCGACTTGCCCGCGAGTCCGGCCTGGCGGTCGATATGGTCGAGCCGCAGCGGATTGATCTCGTGCAGGGGGCGGAATTCGCTGCTCGGATCCCACCAGCGATGCGCGAATTCGCTGAACTTGGCGATTTCGGCCGGATCGGTATTGGTTGACATGGAGCGTACGGGTCGTGGGCGTTGCGATTCTATCAGCAGCCCTCAGGCGCTCGGGCTCGGGCGGATGCGGGCTTGCCAGTGCGCCGCTCGGGCAGCAGCGGCGCGCAACTCCGGCCGGGTCAATACGCCGTCTTCGAGCAGCAGCTCACCCCCTACCCAGACGTGGCTCACATCCTGGCGGCCCGCGGCGTAAACGAGGTGCGAGATCGGGTCGTAGCACGGCGTGAGCTCGGGCCGACCGAAGTCGACGGCTACCATGTCCGCTGCCTTGGCGGGCTCGAGCGACCCGATTGCGGCGTCCAGCGCAAGCGCTTTTGCACCGCCCAAGGTGGCCATGGCGAGCACTTGCGCGGCCGGCAAGGCGGTGGGATCGTCCGCGACCGCCTTTCCGAGCAGCGCCGCTTGCCGCATCTCGCCGAACATGTCGAGGCGGTTGTTGCTGGCCGCGCCGTCGGTACCCAGGCCCACGTTGAGACCCGCGGCCAGCATGCGCGCTACCGGCGCCATACCGCTCGCAAGCTTGAGGTTCGAGCTTGGACAGTGCGCGATATGACATCCCTGGGCAGCGAGCAGCTCGATTTCAGCCCTTGTCAGGTGCACCGCGTGAACCGCCAGGAGATTGGGTCCGACCAGGCCCAGCTCCTGGAGCCGGGCCAGTGGACGCCGGCCGTCGCGTGCTTCGCCCTGGGTGATCTCGTCCTGCGTTTCGTGCAGGTGGATATGCACCGGGAGATCGAGCTCGTTGGCGTAGGTCGCCACTTGCGAGAGCGCCTTGTCGTTCACCGAATAGGGCGCATGCGGCGCGAAGCAGAACGACAACAAGGGCTGGTCGCGCAAGGCATCGCGCAACGCGAGGCCCTGGGTGAGATAGGCGAGGGGATCGGTGGCATAGGGAGATGGAAAGTCGACCACGATCATCCCGAGGGCGGCGCGCATGCCGGCGGTGACGGCCGCGCGGGCAGCCGCCTCGGGGAAGAAATACATGTCGTTGAACAGCGTTACCCCGCCGCGCAGCATCTCCGCGCAGGCGAGCAGCGTGCCGTCGTAAACGAACTCCGGCGAGGCCTCGCGCATCTCGACCGGCCAGATGTATTCCTTCAGCCAGCGCATGAGCGCGAGATCGTCGGCCAGCCCGCGCAGCAAGGTCATCGCCGCATGCGTATGCAGGTTGACCAAGCCGGGAATGAGCGCGTGCCGGGCGAGCTCGAAACGGCGCGATGGGCTGTAGCGCGCGCGCGCGGCCTCGATGGGCGCGATGGCTTCGATCCGCCCGCCATCGACGACGAGCGCATGATGCTCCCTGGCCCCGCTCGGCACGACGGGGACGATCCAGCGTGCCTCGATCACACAATCGACCTGTTTCATTGCTCATCCCGGAGAACGCGAAACGACACTCCGTGTATCACACTGTGCGGAGGGCTGCGCGATAGTCGGCCTTCCGGCATCCCGGAGAACGCGAAACGACACTCGCTGTATCACCGCTGCGGCAGTATATGCCGCGCCCCGGCATGGCTTGCATGCTGCCGAGGCGCCGCGCCAAGGCTTCGGTGGATCAACGCGTATCCCGCAAAAAAAAAGCCCTGCGGTGCAGGGCTTTTTCTCGACCTTGCGGTCAACCGATCAGGGCTTCGGCTTCGCCTCGGGCTTCGCCTCCGGCTTGGTTTCGGGCTTGGGCTTGGGCGCGGGCTTCGGCTTCTGGCCGACCGCCTCGATGTCGACGCGCCGATTCGGTGCCAAGCATTCGATGAGTTGTTTGCGGCTCATCTTGTTGTCGCAGAACTTGGTGACGGGCACCGGGTTAGCGAAACCCTTGCCTTCCCAGAAGATGAGCTTCTGGTCGACACCCTTGCCGACCACGTAATCCTTGACCGTCTGGGCGCGTGCCTCGGACAGTTTCTTGTTGTAAGCCGCCGAGCCGATGCGGTCGGTGTGGCCGGTCACGATCAAGGCGCCGAGGGTGACACCCTTCCATTGCTTCGTCATCCACTCGTCGATCTCCTTGCGTTGATCGTCGCGCATCGTGGCCTTGTCGAAATCGAAGTTCTGCACCGAGAGCTTCAGCTCCACGTTCATCATCGCGGGCTTCTTGGGCTTGGGCTTCGCCTCGGGCTTCGGCGCGGGCTTCGCCTCGGGCTTCGGCGCGGGCGGCGGCGCTTTCTTCACCAGATCCGGGTCGCATTGGGCGACCGCCCGCGCGGGCGTCCAATCGGAGGTGCGCACGCACAGACCGGTGGTTGCGCTGGTCACGATATTGCCGGTTATCGTATCGACCAGGTAGCCTTGATTCTTGCTGTCCGCCGCCAGGGCCACGCCAGGCAGCAATGCCGCTGCCACAGCCAGTCCCGTGAGCGCCCTTCGATTCATGGATTGCATGCTTTCATTCCTCCTTGATTAACGGAAGCTCCCCAAGGCCGGGCCAGATCAGCGATCAACGTCCGGCAACCCCAAAATAATTCACAGATCATAACCAGCTTTCGGCCCTGCGTAAATACCGCGCGGACGCGAACATTTCGTTTGCATGCGAGCATGTACGCGCATGTCGTAAACCTTGCGACGCTCTCACGCGCGTTGCAAGACAGTTAGGAATTCGTAACTCCTCGAGCGCCGCTATCGAGGACTTGCGACTTGCCACTGTCATCACACGCGCTTAACGGCAACATTCCTCCATGACATGAGTGCCGCGCGCAAGAGCGATTCACATGCACGCTTCGGACCCGACACACCATCGGCATCCACGCTCGCCCACAGGCCTTGACCATGCCAAGCAAAGCTCGTATCGATCCTAGCATGAATGCCTGCGGGCGCCGTCCAAGGAAAGACATCGTGGCGGCGCTAGCCCGCGCGGGCGTTGCGCCATTGCCACACTTTCCGCCGCCCCCGGGTGCTCAGCCGGTCCGGTCGGCCTGGGGACATCTGGTAAACTCGACCGATTTCACCGGGCTCTTCTAAGAAGCCTCCCCCGCCGCCGCATGGAACCCATCGCTCGCGAAACTCTGCCGGTCAGCCTCGAAGAGGAGATGCGCCGCTCCTACCTGGACTACGCCATGAGCGTGATCGTGGGGCGCGCGCTCCCCGATGTACGCGACGGTTTGAAGCCCGTGCACCGGCGCATCCTGTTCGCGATGCACGAGGCGAACAATGTCTGGAATCGGCCTTACGTCAAGTGTGCGCGGGTCGTCGGCGACGTGCTGGGGAAGTACCACCCGCACGGCGACTCGGCGACCTACGAGGCACTGGTGCGCATGGCGCAGGAGTTCTCCATGCGCTATCCGCTGGTGGACGGGCAAGGCAACTTCGGGTCGGTCGACGGCGACTCGCCCGCGGCGTACCGCTACACCGAGTGCCGGCTCGAGCGCATCGCCGCCGAGATGTTGGAGGACATCGACAAGGAGACGGTCGACTTCATGCCGAATTACGACGGCAAGGAGCTCGAACCGGTCGTGTTGCCCTCCAGGCTGCCGAACTTGCTCATCAACGGTTCGTCCGGTATCGCGGTGGGCATGGCGACCAACATCCCGCCGCACAATCTGTCCGAAGTCCTCTCGGCCTGCCTTGCGCTGCTGGCGCGCCCCGAGATGGAGATCGACGACCTCATCGATTTCGTCAAGGGGCCGGATTTCCCGACCCGCGGCATCATCTACGGCACCGCCGGCATCCTCGAAGGCTATCGGACCGGCCGCGGGCGCATCATCATGCGCGCCCGCACCCATTTCGAGGACATGGACAAGGGCGCGCGCCAGGCGATCATCATCGACGAGCTGCCCTACCAGGTGAACAAGGCCGCGCTGCTCTCCAAGATCGGCGACATGGTGCGCGAGAAGCGCCTGGAGGGTATCGCGGAAATCCGCGACGAGTCCGACAAGTCGGGCATGCGCGGCGTGATCGAGCTCAAGCGTGGCGAGCTGGCCGAAGTGATCTTGAACAACCTGTTCAAGGACACGCAGATGCAGGACAGCTTCGGCGTGAACATGGTCGCCCTGGTCGAGGGCCAGCCGCGCCTGCTCAACCTGAAGCAGATGCTGGAGGAATTCCTGCGCCACCGGCGCGAGGTGGTCACGCGCCGGACGGTGTTCGAGCTGCGCAAGGCACGCGAGCGCGGGCACATCCTCGAGGGTCTCGCGGTGGCGCTTTCGAACGTCGACGAGATCATCGCGCTCATCAAGGCGTCGCCCTCGCCGGCCGAAGCGCGGCAAGCATTGATGGCGCGCATATGGCGCTCATCGCTGGTCGCGGACATGCTTGCACGCGTCGATGTCTCGGCCTCGCGGCCCGATGGGCTGGAAGCCATCTACGGCATGAGAGACGAGGGCTACCGGCTATCCGAGCCGCAGGCCCAACGCATCCTCGAGATGCAGTTGCAGCGTCTCACCGGGCTGGAGCAGGACAAGATCGTCGCCGAGTACCAGGAAGTGATGGACCGCATTGCCGACCTGCTCGATATCCTGGCCCGGCCCGAACGCATCACCGCGATCATCGCCGAGGAGCTGGCCGCGCTCAAGGCGCAATTCGGCGACGAGCGCCGCAGCGAGATCGTCTTCAATGCCGAGGATATCCGGCTGGAGGACTTGATCGCGCCGGCCGAAGTCGTGGTGACCTTATCCCACTCGGGCTACATGAAATCGCAACCGGTCGCGGACTATCGCGCCCAGCGCCGCGGCGGCCGCGGCAAGCAGGCAGCGAGCACCAAGGAAGACGATTTCATCGACAACCTGTTCGTCGCCAATACGCACGACACCATATTGTGCTTCTCCAACCGCGGCCGCTTGTACTGGCTCAAGGTCTACCAGGTGCCGCAGGGAAGCCGTTCGAGCCGGGGCAAGCCGATCAACAACCTGGTGCCGCTGGAAGAAAACGAAAAGATCACGGCAGTCCTGCCCATCAAGCAGTTCGACGAGGAGCGCTTCGTCTTCATGGCGACCGCGCAGGGCACGGTGAAGAAGACGCCGCTCTCGGCGTTCTCGCGGCCGCTGCAAAGGGGCATCATCGCGGTCGATCTCGGCCCGGGCGATTACCTGATCGGCGTCGCGCTCACCGACGGCACGCGCGACGTGATGTTGTTTTCCGACGCCGGCAAGGCGGTGCGCTTTTCCGAAGACGAGGTGCGCCCCATGGGCCGCATTGCCGCGGGCGTGCGCGGCATGCGACTGCTCGAGGGCCAGCGGGTCATCGCCTTGCTCACCGCTACCGACGACAACCTGTCGGTGCTCACGGCGACCGAGAACGGCTTCGGCAAGCGCACCTCGTTGGCGGACTATCCCCGTCACGGTCGCGGCACCCAGGGCGTGATCGCGATCGAGACCAGCTCGCGCAACGGACCGCTGGTGGCGGCGCGGCTGGTCTCGGAGCGTGACGAGATCGTGCTCATCACCAACGGCGGGGTTCTGATCCGCACCCGCGTCCACGAAATTCGCGAAATGGGCCGCAACACCCAAGGCGTCACGCTCATCCAGCTCGATGTGGGCGAAAAGCTCGCCGGACTCGAGAAGCTGCTGGAGACCGACGACGACCCGACCGACGACCCCACCGACGATGACGCGAACGGATCGCCGAACGGATTCACGGCGCCGCCGGATGCCGGCCCCGAGCCCGCATGATGCCCGTCGCACGCCAGCCATTCACTGTCGGGCCCGGTCGATGCGGCTCGTGCCACAGGCCGCAGGCAGGGAGAATCTCGTTTCCGTGGCGCCGGCTTGATTCAATTCGGGACGCTCGGCGCGGTTGCGCACGGAGCGTGATCGAGGTCCCGCGCAGGTATGCTTCTTCACCGTAGGAATTCGAACCACCATGGCACGCATATTCAATTTCAGCGCCGGGCCTGCCGTCATGCCGGAACAAGTGCTCGTACAGGCACGCGACGAGATGCTCGACTGGCACGGCTCGGGCATGTCCGTGATGGAGATGAGCCATCGCGGCAAGGAATTCATCTCGATCGCCGCGTCGGCCGAGGCCGATTTGCGCGCCCTGCTCGCCATACCCGCGAACTACAAAGTGCTTTTCATGCAAGGTGGTGCGCAAGCACAGTTCGCGCTGGTGCCGATGAATCTGCTGGGCAGCGCCACGACCGCCGACTATGTCGATACCGGTCAGTGGTCGAAGAAAGCGATTCAAGAGGCCAAACGCTACTGCACCCCCGCCGTGGCCGCATCATCCGAAAAGGAGCGCCACACCCGCGTCCCCGATCGTGCGCAGTGGCGCTTGAATCCGAACGCGGCCTACGTCCACTACACCAGCAACGAGACCATCGGCGGGGTCGAGTTTCACTGGATTCCTGACACGGGCTCGGTGCCCCTGGTGTGTGACATGTCCTCGGACATCCTGTCGCGCCCGCTCGACGTATCGCGCTTCGGGCTGATCTATGCCGGCGCGCAGAAGAACATCGGGCCGGCCGGCTTGACGGTGGTCATCGTGCGCGACGATCTGCTCGGGCGAGCCATGCCCGCGACGCCCGCGGTGTTCGACTACAAGGCGCAAGCCGAAGCCGAGTCCATGCTCAACACCCCGCCCACGTACGCGATGTACCTTGCGGGCCTCACGTTCAAGTGGCTGCAAGGCCAAGGCGGGCTGGCCGCGATCGAGCGGCGCAATATCGAAAAAGCCGCCCTGGTCTACGAGCTGCTCGACCAAACCGAGTTCTATCGTTGTCCGGTGCGCCGTGAAGACCGCTCGCGCATGAATATCGCCTTCACCCTGCGCGATGCCGCGCTCGACGAACCGTTCCTGAAGGAGGCGAAGCAGCAGGGCTTGGCCGAGCTGAAAGGCCACCGCTCCGTCGGCGGCATGCGCGCCTCGATCTACAACGCCATGCCGCTCGCCGGTGTGAAGGCGCTGGTCGATTTCATGCGTGAGTTCGAGAGACGTCATGGCTGATTCCGTGCACATTCTTACGCTCAATAACATCGCCTCGGTCGGGCTCAAACGCTTCGCCGGCGGGGATTATCAAATCGGCAGCCATGTCGCCGAGCCGGCCGCGATCCTGGTCCGTTCTCACGACATGCATTCGATGGCCATCCCCGAGGGCGTCAAGGCGATCGGTAGGGCGGGTGCGGGAACCAACAATATTCCGGTGGCCCGCATGAGCGAGCGTGGAGTGCCGGTCTTCAACGCGCCCGGAGCGAACGCCAACGCGGTGAAGGAGCTCGTCATCGCCGGCCTGCTGCTCGCGGCGCGCAATCTCGTGCCGGCGATCAGGTTCGTCGAGGGCTTGAAGGGCGACGACCAGTCGATCGACAAGCAGGTCGAGGACGGGAAAAAGCACTTCGCCGGTACCGAGCTTCCCGGGCGCACCCTGGGTATCCTGGGCCTGGGAAAGATCGGCAGCCTGGTGGCCGATGCCGCCATCCGGCTCGGCATGAACGTGCTCGGCTATGATCCCGAGATCACCGTCGATGCGGCCTGGAGCTTGCCGTCGCAGGTCCGCAAGGCACATTCGATCGAGGAGGTGCTGAAGTCGGCAGAGTACGTGACCTTGCACGTTCCCCTGCTGTCGGCGACGCGCAATCTCATCAACGCCGAGCGGCTGCACGCCATGAAGTCGGGCGCGGTGTTGCTCAATTTCGCGCGCGACGGCATCGCCGATACCGATGCCGTGCTGGCCGCCCTCGAAGCGAAGCGCCTGCGCTGCTACGTGTGCGACTTTCCCTCGGCGAAGCTGCAAGGCCATCCGCACGTGGTGGCGCTGCCGCATCTTGGGGCATCGACGCGCGAGGCCGAAGACAACTGCGCGATAATGGTGGCCGATCAGCTCCGCGACTATCTCGAAAACGGCAACATACGCAACGCGGTCAACTTCCCGGATGTCGTGATGGCGCGCGAGTCGCCCTATCGCGTCGGCATCGCCAATGCCAACGTGCCGAACATGCTGGGGCAGATTTCCACCGCCATGGCCAACGCGGGCTTGAACATCCACAACATGCTGAACAAGTCCCGCGGCGAGATGGCTTATACGCTGGTCGATGTCGACAGTCCGATACCCGCGAGCGTGTGCGATACGCTGCGGCGAATCCAGGGCGTGCTCATGGTACGCTATCTGCCGGCGGCGTCCGAGGGTTAGCGCCGTCACGTTGCCATCCGTTGCTCGCGCGGCATGACCGAACCGCTGAAAGAGATTCGTGACCAGATCGACGCCCTGGACGAGCGCCTGGTCGCCTTGCTGAACGAGCGGGCGCGGCTCGCGCAGCGCATCGGCCATCTCAAGGACGGTCCCGTCTATCGCCCCGAGCGCGAAGCGCAGGTGCTGCGGCGCGTACGCGAATTGAACCCGGGTCCCCTGCCCGCCGAGGTGCTCACGCGGCTTTATACCGAGATCATGTCCGCGTGCCGGGCGCTAGAGGCCCCGATGGCGGTGGCTTATCTCGGCCCGCCGGGAACGTTCAGCGAAGAAGCCGTGGTGAAGCACTTCGGCGCCGCGGTGAACGGCATGCCGTGCGGCTCCATCGACGAGACGTTCCATAGCGTCGAATCGGGCGCGGCGGCCTACGGGGTCGTGCCGGTGGAGAACTCCAGCGAGGGCGCGGTCGGACGAACCAACGACCTGCTGTTCTTGAAGCCGGTGGCGATTTGCGGCGAAGTGATGCTCCCGGTGCACCAGTGCCTGCTCAACGTGAGCGGCCGCGCAGAAGGCTTCAGCAAAATATATTCGCACTCGCAAAGCCTGGCGCAATGCCGGGGCTGGCTCAACGCCCACCACCAGCGTGCGGAACGCGTCGCGGTGGTGAGCAACGCGGAGGCTGCGCGTCTTGCCTCCCTGGACGAGAACGCCGCCGCGGTTGCAGGGCGCCTCGCCGCGCAGCGTTACGGGCTGCGGATCGTGGCGGCCAATATCGAGGACGAGCAACGCAACATCACCCGCTTTCTGGTCATCGGCGCGAAAGGCGCCGGGCGCAGCGGGCGCGATCGCACCTCGCTCGTCATGACCACGCGCAATCGTCCCGGCGCCATCCATGAGCTGCTCATGCCGCTGGCGAAATACCAGGTCAGCATGAGCCGGCTCGAATCGCGTCCGGCGCGCTCGGGCTTGTGGGAGTACCTGTTCTTCGTCGACGTGGAAGGCCACGAGCAGGACGAGAACGTCGCCCAGGCGCTGGCCGAGGTGCGCGAGCGCGCGACCTTCGTCAAGGTGTTGGGCTCCTATCCGATCGCGCCCGACTCGTGACGCTTGGGCGTGACATGGAAGCAGCTCGCTACCGCTTCGCAGCTTCTTGAGGACGTTCATGGACCTTTGCGATTCCGCGCCGCGATACATTCGATCGATCGCGCCCTACCAGCCGGGAAAGCCGATTTCGGAGCTCGCGCGCGAGCTGGGCTTGAACGAGGGCGACATCGTCAAGCTCGCTTCGAACGAGAATCCGCTCGGCATCAGTCCCAAGGCCGCCGCCGCGATTGCACCGGCGATCGCAGACCTGTCGCGCTATCCCGATGGCAGCGGCTACGATCTCAAGCAAGCGTTGTCCGCCAAGCTCGGTGTCGGTGCGCAGTGCATCGTCCTCGGCAACGGCTCCAACGATGTGCTGGAGCTTGCCGCGCGCGCCTTTCTGTCGCCGAGCGCCAACGCCGTCTACGCCCAGCACGCCTTCGCGGTCTATCCGCTGGCGACGCAAGCGACCGGCGCCGCCGGCATCGAAGTGCCGGCGCGCGACTACGGCCACGACCTCGCGGCGATGCTGCGAGCCGTCGACGGCGCTACCCGCGTGGTGTTCATCGCCAATCCCAACAACCCGACCGGCACCTTCATCGCGCCGGGTGAAATGCACGCGTTCTTGCGTCAAGTCCCGGCGCGCGTGCTGGTGGTGCTCGACGAGGCGTACCAGGAGTACTTGCCGAGCGAGCTTCAGGCCGACAGCATCTCCTGGTTGCGCGAGTTCCCCAATCTCGTCATCACGCGCACTTTCTCGAAGATCTATGGCCTCGCCGGGCTGCGCCTGGGCTACGCGCTCGCCCACGAGTCGGTCGCCGATCTCATGAATCGGGTGCGCCAGCCGTTCAACGCCAACAGCATCGCGCTGGCGGCGGCGGTGCCGGCCCTCGACGATGCGGATTTCATCCGCCGCAGCCGCGAGGTCAATTTCGCCGGCATGGCGCGGCTCACCGAAGGCTTCAAGCGCCTGGAGCTCGCCTATATTCCTTCGTGCGGCAATTTCGTGACCGTCCGCGTGGGCGATGGGGCCGAAGTCTACCGCCGCTTGCTGCGCCGGGGGGTGATCGTGCGCCCGATCGCCGGTTACGGTCTGCCGGCGCATCTGCGCGTCACGATCGGCACCGAAGCGGAGAACGCGCGTTTCTTGCAGGCACTCGAGGAATCGCTGCATGAGTGAGAACGCGGCCAGCGCCGCCGAGGCCGCGAAGGTGAGGCCGATCGGCACGCTCACCGTCTACGGCGTGGGCCTGATCGGCGGCTCGTTCGCGCTCGCCTTGAAAGCGGCTGGCGCGGTTGCGCGCGTCGTGGGCGTGGGACGCAGTCGTGCCAACCTCGACGCGGCGCTCGCCTGCGGCGTGATCGACGCCGTGGGCGAGAGCGATCGCGAGGCCGTGAGCGGCGCCGACATGGTCCTGCTGGCGATGCCGGTGGGGCAGATGGCCGGCGTGATGCAACGCATCGCGCCGCTGCTCGGTGCTCGCACCGTGGTCACCGATGCGGGCAGCACCAAGCGCGACGTCGTGGCGCTCGCTCGCTCGCATCTCGGCAACGCGATCGAGCGCTTCGTGCCAGCGCATCCGATCGCGGGCGCCGAACGCAGCGGCGCCGGCGCCGCGCGTCCCGACCTGTTCCATGGCAGGCACCTGCTGATCACGCCTCAGCCCGAGACCGACAGCGCGGCGATCGATCTCGTGCGGCATGCATGGGAAGCCTGCGGCATGCGCGTCAGCACCCTGGATGCGCAGCACCACGATCGGCTGTTGGCGGCGGTGAGCCATTTGCCGCACGTGCTGTCGTACGCGCTCGTGCACGAGCTGGCGCAGCGGTCCGACGCCGAGCAGTTGTTCGCGCTGGCGGCGGGCGGATTTCGCGATTTCACCCGCATCGCCGGCAGCTCACCCGAGATGTGGCGCGACATCTGCGTGTCGAATCGCGACCTCATCCTGGAAGAGCTCGAGCGCTATCGCGCCGAGCTCGAGCGCATGGCTGCGTTGCTCACCGCTGCGGACGGCAACGCCTTGGCGCACGTCTTCGACGCGGCGCGCGAGGCACGCAACCGCTGGCTGCGCGTGCGCTGACCCGCGCCGCCAGCGCGTATAGTCGCGGCCTCATGGATTACCTCGATCTCGCGCCGGTGATGAGGGTCGGCGGGCGTGTTTGCCTGCCGGGCTCGAAGAGCATCTCCAATCGCACGCTGCTATTGGCCGCGCTCGCCGAGGGTGACACGCAGATCGAAGCATTGCTCGATTCCGAAGATACCCGGGTCATGCTGGCGGCATTGCAGCGGCTAGGGGTTGCGTGTAGCCACGCGCCGCACCTGCGCCGGGCGACGATCCGCGGCACGGGGGGGCGCTTTCCGGTGGCGCAGGCCGATCTTTTTCTCGGCAACGCCGGCACCGCTTTCAGGCCGCTGACCGCGGCGCTCGCGCTTGCCGGCGGCGACTACCGCCTGTCCGGCGTGCCGCGCATGCACGAACGCCCCATCGGGGACCTGGTGGATGCCTTGCGCCAAGTCGGTGCGCGCATCGATTACGGCGGCCGGGACGGTTTTCCTCCGCTGCATATCACGCCCGGGCGCATTGCTTTGCCGCCCGTGGTGCGAGTGCGCGGCGACGTGTCGAGCCAGTTTCTCACCGCCCTGCTGCTTGCGCTGCCATTGGCGGGCGATGCGGTGCGCATCGAAGTCAGCGGCGAGCTCATCTCCAAGCCCTACGTCGACATGACCCTCAACATGCTCGCGCGCTTCGGCATTGCGATCGAGCGCGAAGGCTGGTCCGCGTTCGTGATCCCGCGCGCCAGCCGCTACCTGAGCCCGGGCCGCGTGTTCGTCGAAGGGGATGCGTCTTCGGCGTCGTATTTTCTCGCGGCCGGCGCGATCGGCGGCGTGGCCGGAGGCGATGCGGTGCGCGTCGAGGGCATCGGGCGGGGAAGCATCCAGGGCGACGTGCGCTTCGTGGAGGTGCTCGAGCGCATGGGCGCGGCGGTCAGCGTCGGGGAGAACTGGATCGAGGCGGGGACCGCGGGCCGGCGCGCACGCTCACCCCTGCGTCCCATCGATGCCGACCTGAATCACATTCCCGATTCCGCCATGACAGCCGCCATACTGGCTCTGTTCGCGCCCGGGACCAGCGTGTTGCGCAATATCGGGAGCTGGCGCGTGAAGGAGACCGATCGGATCGCGGCGATGGCCGCGGAGCTCGCCAAGGTGGGCGCGCGCGTCGAGGCGCTGCCCGATGCGTTGCGCATCACCGCACCCGCGGCGTTGAGCCCGGCGACGATCTCGACCTACGACGACCATCGGATGGCGATGTGCTTTTCGCTGGTTGCGCTGGGCGGCGTCCCGGTGCGGATCGAGAACCCGAATTGCGTGGCGAAGACCTTCCCCGAGTACTTCTCGGTATTCGCCTCGGTGTGCCGGCCATGAGCGCGAAGCGGGCGCCGCCGCGGGTGTCCGCGGCGGCATGGCATCGTTTCCCATGACCGATCCGCCGGTCATCACCATCGACGGTCCGGCCGCGTCCGGCAAGGGCACGATTGCGGCGCGAGTGGCGCAAGCTCTCGGTTTCGGCTATCTCGATAGCGGCGCCTTGTATCGGTTGATGGCCCTGCACGCGGTCCGCTCGGGTATCGCGCTCGACGACGAGGCAGGTCTCGCTACGCTCGCGGCGAGCCTCGATGCGGCGTTTGGCGACGGCGATATCCGGCTCGCGGGCGATGCGGTCACCGAGGCGATTCGCAGCGAGCCGATCTCCGCCGCGGCCTCCCAGGTCGCGCAGTATCCGCAGCTGCGCCTCGCGCTGCTGGAGCGGCAGCGCGCGTTTCTGCGCCCCCCCGGCCTGGTGGCCGAAGGCCGCGACATGGGCACGGTGGTCTTCCCGCACGCGCGGCTCAAGGTGTTTCTCACGGCGAGCCCCGAGGTGCGGGCGCAACGGCGCCATAAACAGTTGATGGAAAAAGGGTTGGGTGCTAACATGCAGGCCCTTTTGGAGGACATCCGGCAGCGCGATGCGCGCGATGGCGCACGCTCCGCCGCTCCCCTGAAGCCTGCCGTGGACGCGATCCTTTTGGATACGACCGGTCTCGACATCGAGCAAGTCGTCGATCGGGTTCTGCGCCTTTGGTGGGAGAGGAAATAGGCGCCATCGGCCGCCCGGTCGCATGGCATTGCGCAATCAGCCCCGCCGCTCGCGGCGGGATATCAGGTCCAGTTCACGATGAGCACGGTCTCCAGTCCGGTTGTAGGCACCGAAAGTTTCGCTGCATTGTTCGAGGAAAGCCTTTCGCGCAAGGAAATGCGCGTGGGGGAAGTGATTACCGCCGAGGTGGTGCGGGTCGATAGCAACTTCGTTGTCGTCAATGCAGGCCTGAAGTCCGAGAGCTTGATTCCGCTCGATGAGTTTCGCAATGACCGCGGCGAGACCGACGTCAAGCCCGGCGACTTCGTCAGCGTTGCGATCGACGCGCTCGAGGACGGCTACGGCGAGACGCGCCTGTCGCGCGACAAGGCCAAGCGCCTGGCCGCGTGGCTCGATCTCGAGCAAGCCCTGGAAAAGGGCTCGCTGGTGCAGGGCGTGATCAGCGGCAAGGTCAAGGGCGGCCTGACCGTCATGATCAACGGGATTCGCGCCTTCCTTCCCGGTTCCCTGGTCGATATCCGCCCGGTCAAGGACACCACGCCCTATGAGGGCAGGCAATTCGACTTCAAGGTGATCAAGCTCGACCGCAAGCGTAACAACGTGGTCGTCTCCCGCCGTGCCGTGCTAGAAGCGAATCTCGGCGCCGAGCGCCAGGCGTTGCTGGCGAGCCTGCAGGAAGGCGTCGTGGTCAAGGGCATCGTCAAGAACATCACCGATTACGGCGCGTTCGTCGACCTGGGCGGCATCGACGGCCTGCTGCACATCACCGATCTCGCATGGCGGCGCGTGCGGCATCCCTCCGAGGTGTTGAACGTCGGCGACGAAGTCACCGCCAAGGTGCTCAAGTTCGACCAGGAAAAGAATCGCGTGTCGCTGGGCTTGAAGCAACTGGGCGAGGATCCGTGGGTCGGTCTCTCGCGCCGCTACCCGGCAGGCACGCGGCTTTTCGGCAAGGTGAGCAATCTCACCGACTACGGTGCGTTCGTCGAGATCGAGGCGGGCATCGAGGGGCTGGTGCACGTCTCCGAAATGGATTGGACCAACAAGAACGTTCATCCCTCGAAGGTGGTTCAGCTCGGCGACGAAGTCGAGGTCATGGTGCTCGAGATCGACGAGGATCGCCGTCGCATCTCCCTGGGCATGAAGCAGTGCATGCCCAATCCGTGGGAAGAGTTTTCGATGAACTACAAGAAGGGCGATCGCGTCAAGGGGCAGATCAAGTCGATCACCGATTTCGGCGTGTTCATCGGTCTGCCCGGGGGCATCGACGGCCTGGTACACCTGTCCGACTTGTCTTGGTCGATGACCGGCGAGGAAGCCGTGCGCCGCTACAAGAAGGGCGAAGAGGTCGAGGCGGCGGTGCTGTCGATCGACGTCGAGCGCGAGCGCATCTCGCTCGGCATCAAGCAGCTCGAAGGCGATCCGTTCAATTCCTACGTCGCCATGCACGACAAGAACAGCATCGTGACCGGCACGGTGAAAGCGATCGATCCCAAGGGGGCGGTCATCGCGCTCACCGACGACATCGAAGGCTACCTGCGTGCCTCGGAAGTTTCGCGCGATCGTGTCGAGGACATACGCGCCAAGCTCAAGGAAGGCGACAGTGTCACGACCATGATCATCAACGTCGACCGCAAGAACCGCACCATCAACCTTTCGGTCAAGGCGAAGGACCTGGCGGAGGAGAACGAGGCGCTCGCGCGCATGCAGTCGGAACGCCCGACGAGCGCCGGTACGACCAACTTGGGCGCGCTGCTCAAGGCCAAGCTCGATACGGCCAACAGCTCATCGGAGCAATAATACGGGGTGGCCCATGACCAAGTCGGAGTTGATCGCGCGCCTGGCAACGCGCTATCCCCAGCTTGTGGCTAAAGATGCCGAGCTCGCGGTGAAGATGATCCTCGACGCGATGACCAGGAGCCTCACGCAAGGCCAGCGCATCGAGATCCGCGGCTTCGGCAGCTTCGGGCTCAACTACCGGCCGCCGCGCGTGGGACGCAATCCCAAGTCCGGGGAGAAGGTGAAAGTGCCGGCCAAGCACGTGCCGCATTTCAAGGCCGGCAAGGAGCTGCGCGAGCGCGTGGATGCGCGCCGTCCCGTCGAGCCGATGGTGGTGCGAGCCATCGAGGCGGTGCAGGCGCGAGGTGCGGAGCCCGAAGCGAAAGCCTGACCGCTGCTGCGCGGACCGCGCGCTCGTCACGGGCCGCGGCTATCCATTCGAGGCTCGCTAGCCCATGCGCTACGTACTCTGGCTGCTGCGGATCGTGCTGTTCCTGCTGCTGCTCGGTTTTGCCGTCAAGAACAGCGACCCCGTCAGCGTGCATTACTACTTCGGCGCGGAATGGCGCGCGCCGCTCGTGTTCGTGCTCCTGCTCTGTTTGTGCGCCGGCGCCGCCCTCGGCATCCTTGCCGCGCTCGGCCAGCTTTTCCGCCAGCGGCGCGAGATCCTGGAGCTCAAGCGCGAGCTGCGCGCGCAGGCGCGCAGCCAGGTGCAGACGTTATCGCCACCGATCGAACCTTCCTGATAACGCGGCAGCCATGGAGCTAGAGTACTGGTGGCTGCTCGCCCTGCCGCTGTTCTTCGCCCTGGGCTGGCTCGCCGCTCGCATCGACATCAAGCACCTGGTGTCGGAATCGCGCGCGCTGCCGATGTCGTATTTCAAGGGGCTCAATTTCCTGCTCAACGAGCAGCCGGACAAGGCGATCGAGGCGTTCATCGAGGTCGTCAAGGTCGATCCGCAGACGATCGAGCTGCATTTCGCTCTCGGCAGCCTGTTTCGGCGCCGGGGCGAGGTCGAGCGCGCGATCCGCATGCATCAGAATCTTGCCGAGCGCCCCGACTTGCAGCCCGAGCAGCGCACACAGGCGCTGTTCGAGCTGGCGCAGGACTATCTGAAGGCCGGCTTGCTCGATCGCGCCGAGGAGTATTTCAAGCAGCTTCAGGGCACGCACCTCGAAGAGCAGGCGCTGGGTTTTCTGCTGGATATCTACGAGCAGGAAAAGGATTGGGAGAAGGCCATCGCCACGGCCGGGCGCCTGGAAGCGCGCACGGGCGAATCGCGCCAGAAGGAGATGGCCAACTTCTATTGCGAGATCGCCACGCGCGAGATCATGCAATCGCGTTTCGACGCGGCTCGCCCGCACCTCGCCCGCGCATTGACGCACCATCGGTTGTGCGTGCGCGCCAATATGCTCCTGGGCGAGGTCGAACGCGCCTGCGGCAACGACGAGGCGGCGATCGAAGCCTGGACGCGAATCGAATCGCAGAATCCGGAGTTCCTTCCCCTCGTCGCCGAGCGGCTGATCGATGCATTTCGACGCCTCGACCGGCTCAAGGAGGGTTCGACGCTGCTCAAGGGTTATCTCGCCCGTTACGCATCTATCGACTTGCTCAACGTCGCATTCCAGGCCGATCTCGATGTGAGCGGGGCGCACTCCGCGTATCGCCTGGTGCGGGAGGAATTGCGCCGCAACCCGACCCTGCTCGGGCTGGACAAGCTGCTCGAAGCCCAGCTCCTGGAGGCACCGGTCGAGCGGCGCCGCGATCTCGAGCTGGTGAAGAATCTGGTTCATCAGCATACCCGAAGCCTGGCGATGTATCGTTGCGATAATTGCGGGTTCCGCGCGCGCCAGTTCTATTGGCGCTGCCCGGCATGCAACGGCTGGGAGACGTATTCTCCGCGCCGCACCGAAGAGAAAGAGATGCCCAAGTGAGGACGAAGCGCAAGGCGCCGCTCACGGCGCTCGCTGCCGTGCTCGCGCAAGGTCGGCCGCGGGGATAGCGAGCAATGCGACCGGGGAAGACACGCCGCACGCACGCAGTCAAGCAATCGCGCCCGAAACCGCGGCCGCCGGAGGGCGCGTCGAATTCAAAGCGCGCGGCAGGCGCGAAGCCGCCGCCGCGGGTGCTGGTCGTGGGCGACGTCATGCTGGACCGTTATTGGTTCGGGCAAGTGGGGCGGATTTCGCCCGAAGCGCCGGTGCCGGTGGTGCTGGTCGAGCGCAGCGAGGAGCGTCCCGGCGGGGCGGCGAACGTCGCCCGCAACGCTGCCGCACTGGGGGCGGACGTCGAGCTGCTGTCGGTGATCGGACACGACGAGGCCGGCGATCGGCTGACGGGCTTGGTGATGAGCGATGGCGTGCGTGCCCGCTTGCACCGCGATGCGACCGTTCCGACCACCGTCAAGCTGCGCGTCATCGGGCGCCAGCAACAGCTTCTGCGAATCGATTTCGAGACCCTGCCGAGCCACGAAGTGCTGGCGGCGAAGCTGCATGACTTCGAACGCAGCGTCGCGGCCAATGATCTGGTCATCTTTTCCGACTACGCGAAGGGCGCGCTGGCGCACGTCGAGCGCATGATTCGCGTGGCTCGCCGCCTCGGCAAGCCGGTGCTGGTCGATCCCAAGGGCGAGGACTATCGGCGCTATCGCGGGGCCACGGCGCTCACGCCGAACCGCGCCGAGTTCCGCCAAGTGGCCGGAACGTGGGCGAGCAACGCCGAGCTGA
Source organism: Burkholderiales bacterium (assembly GCA_020848435.1). GTDB lineage: Bacteria > Pseudomonadota > Gammaproteobacteria > Burkholderiales > WYBJ01 > WYBJ01. Next base: position 133,379 of record JADLAC010000002.1, read on the forward strand.
TCGCCAAGGCGCGGCGCATGCGATCGACCCTGGGCCTCGAAGCGCTATTGATCACGCGCAGCGAAGAAGGCATGACGCTGTTTCGCGAGTCGAGCGTGTTGCACGTTCCCGCGCAAGCGCGCGAGGTTTTCGACGTGAGCGGTGCCGGTGACACCGTGATCGCGACCCTGGGGGTCAAGCTCGCAAGCGGCGCGAGCTGGCCCGACGCCGTGCGAGCCGCCAATCTCGCCGCCGGCATCGTGGTGGGCAAGCTCGGCACCGCGGTGGTCCATCCGCACGAGCTCGCGGCCGCCGCGGTCGCTCAGCCGGCCTAGCGGCGGCCTGCAACCGGAGCGCCCATGTACATCGTGGTTACGGGAGCAGCCGGTTTCATCGGCTCGAACCTGGTCAAGGCGCTGAACGATCGAGGCGTGACGCGCATCATCGCGGTCGACGATTTGAAGCAGGGCGACAAGTTCGTCAACCTGGTGGACTGCGAGATCGCGGATTACCTCGACAAGGAGGAGTTCGCCCGCCTGGTCGAACAGGGCAAGCTCGCCGGCGCGGTCGAGGCGCTCATGCACCAGGGTGCCTGCTCGGATACCACCGAGCGAGATGGCCGCTACATGCTCGAGGTCAACTACCGCTATTCCGTGCGCTTACTCGGATTCTGCCGCAGCGAGCGCGTGCCGCTCATCTATGCCTCGTCGGCGGCCGTTTATGGTCCCAACACGCACTGCCGCGAGTCCGGCGAGCTCGAGCAGCCGCTCAACGTGTACGGGTATTCCAAGATGCTGTTCGATCGCTACGTGCGCAGTCGCTGGGAGGAGCAAAGCGCGCAAGTCGTGGGACTGAGGTACTTCAATGTCTACGGGCCGCGCGAGCAGCACAAGGGGCGCATGGCCTCGGTGGCTTGGCATTTCTACAACCAATACAAGTCGAGCGGCCGCGTTCGATTGTTCGAAGGCAGTCACGGCTATGCCGACGGCGAGCAACGCCGTGACTTCGTTTCGGTCGAAGATTGTGTGAAGGTGAACTTGTACTTCCTGGATCATCGCGACCGCAGCGGCATCTTCAACGTCGGCACCGGTCGCGCCCAGCCGTTCAACGACGTCGCGGTGGCCGTGGTCAATAGCCTTGCCCGCGAGCAGGGTAAGCCGCCGCGTACGCTGGCCGAGCTCGTCGCCGCGGGCTGCGTGGAGTACATACCGTTTCCTGCCGATCTCGCAGGCAAGTACCAGGCATTCACCCAGGCGGATCTCGGTGCGCTGCGCGGCGCCGGCTATGCCGATTCGTTCTTGAGCGTGGAGGAAGGCGTGGCGCGCTACTGCGCGCAGCTCGATGCCCGGTCGCGATAGGCCGGCGCGTGCGCATCGTTGCTTTCGGCAAGAGAAGACGGCTGCGCGTGGGGTATGATCACCGCCAGGAGACCGAAGCATGAACCGACATCTCGAGGATTTCGTCGGCAATACGCCGCTGGTGCGCCTCAAGCGGCTGGGCGCCGGCGAGGGCAACGTGATTCTGGCGAAGCTCGAGGGCAACAACCCGGCGGGCTCGGTAAAGGATAGGCCCGCGCTGTCGATGATCCGGCGCGCCCAGGATCGCGGCGACATCGCGCCCGGCGCGACCTTGATCGAGCCCACCAGCGGCAACACCGGCATCGCCCTCGCGATGGCAGCGACCATGATGGGCTATCGCATGATCCTGGTGATGCCTGAGCATCTAAGCGTCGAGCGCCGCCAGACCATGCGCGCTTTCGGCGCGGAGATCGTGCTGACACCCAAGAGCGGCGGCATGGAGATGGCGCGTGACGTCGCCGAGCGGATGCGCGACGAGGGCAAAGGCGTGATCCTGGATCAATTTGCCAACCCCGACAATCCGCTCGCCCATTACGAGGGAACGGGGCCGGAGATCTGGCGCGACACCGATGGACGGATCACGCATTTCGTCAGCAGCATGGGAACCACCGGCACCATCATGGGGGTGTCGCGTTACCTCAAGGAACGCAACAGTGCGATTCGGATCGTCGGTGCGCAACCCGCGGAAGGATCGAGTATTCCGGGCATTCGCAAGTGGCCGGAAGCTTACTTGCCGAAGATATACGAGCGGCCCCGAGTCGACGAGCTGGTCGAGGTGAGCCAGGCCGATGCGGAAGAAACGACGCGGCGCCTCGCGCGCGACGAAGGGATTTTCGCGGGCATTTCTTCCGGCGGCGCCATGTGGGTGGCCTTGCAGGTCGCGGCCCGCGCGCGCAACGCCGTCATCGTCACCATCGTCTGCGATCGCGGCGACCGCTACCTTTCCACTGGTGTGTTTCCCGACTGATCCTTATGCTGCCGGTGCTTGCCTTCGACATCGAAACGGTGCCGGATACGCTCGCGCTGCGCCGGCTACACGCGCTGCCGGACAGCGTCGCGGACGCCGAAGTAGCCGACATGGCATTCCAGCGCCGCCGCCAGGCGATCGGTCACGACTTCCTGCCGCTGCATCAGCATCGTGTCGTGACGATCGCCTGCGCGCTGCGCGAGCGAGAGGGCTTTCGGATCTGGTCCCTGGGGGATGCGGATGAAGGCGAAGGCGGGCTGATTCAGCGCTTCTTCGACGGCATCGAGAAGTTCACGCCCCAGCTCGTGTCGTGGAACGGCGGCGGCTTCGACCTGCCCGTGCTGCACTATCGGGCGATGCTGCACGGCGTGCGCGCCAAACGTTACTGGGAGCTCGGCGACGAGGATCGCGAGTTCCGCTACAACAACTACATCAGCCGCTATCACACCCGCCACATCGACCTGATGGATCTCCTCGGCCTGTATCAAAGCCGAATCCCCTTGGACGAATTCGCGCAAATGCTCGGTCTGCCGGGCAAGGTCGGCATGCACGGCTCGCAGGTATGGGATGCATTCCGCGCCGGGCGCGTCGATGCGATTCGCAGTTATTGCGAGGCCGACGTCGCCAATACCTATCTCGTGTACCTGCGTTTCGAATACATGCGAGGTGTCTTGTCGGCGCAAGCCTACGCGAACGAGTGCCGCTTGGCGCGGGAGACCATCGCGCGTCTGCCCGGTGCCCACTGGAAGACGTTTCTGGACGGATGGAACGACGGGTAGTTGAGGGCGCCGGCGAGGCGCGCATCGTCAGCATCGAATCGCTGGAGCAAGAGGCACGGGGCGTCGGCCGCTGGCAAGGAAAGACGATCTTCGTCGATGCTGCGTTGCCGGGCGAGCGGGTTGTCTTCTCGCCCTACCGGCGCAAGCCCGCGTACGAATTCGCCCAGCCGGTTTCGTTCTTGCGTGAGAGCTCGCAGCGGGTGAGCCCGCGCTGCGCGCATTTCGGCGTGTGTGGCGGCTGCAGCCTGCAGCACCTCGAGCCACAGGCCCAGGTTGCGGCGAAGCAGAGAATCCTCGAAGACGCACTGTGGCATATCGGTCGCGTGCGGCCCGAGCACATCCTGCCGGCGATCCACGGCCCCGCGTGGCGGTACAGGCAGCGCGCGCGGCTGTCGGTGCGCAACGTCCCCAAGAAGGGCGGGGTGCTGGTCGGCTTCCACGAGCGCGCCAGCAGCTATGTCGCCGACATGGGCTCGTGCGAGATCCTGCCCGAGCATATTTCGGCGCTGCTACCTCACTTACGCCGGCTGATCGGCGCCTTGAGCGTGCGCGACCGTTTGCCGCAGGTCGAGGTCACGTGTGCCGACAACATCGACGTGCTGGTCCTGCGCGTGCTGCAAGCGCTGAACGCCGAGGACGAACGCCTGCTGCGGGAGTTCGCCGAGCGCCACCGGGTCGCTCTGTATCTCCAGCCGGGCGGGCCGGACTCGGCGCGGCCTTTCCACCCCGCCTCGCCGCCCGAGCTGGTGTATCGATTACCCGATTTCGATCTCACGCTGGCATTCGGGCCGACCGAGTTCACCCAAGTCAACGCCGCCATCAATCGCGTGCTCGTGAGGGGCGCGGTCAGACTGCTCGATCCGCAGCCGGGAGAGCGCATCGGCGACATGTTCTGCGGGCTCGGCAACTTCAGCATCGCCCTCGCGCGCAGGGGCGCGTGGGTCGTCGGCGTGGAAGGTATTGCAGGGCTGGTGGAGCGCGCAGCCCGCAATGCGCGGCGAAATGGGCTGGAGAGCCTGTGCCGCTTCGTGCGCGCGGACTTGTTCAAGGAGGCCGGCCGGGTGCTGAGCGCGGAGGGTCCGTTCGATCGGATGTTGATCGATCCGCCGAGGGATGGCGCCATCGACCTGATAAAGGCGTTGTCCGACCCGCTTCCGCTGCGGCTGGTCTATGTATCGTGCAACCCCGCGTCGTTAGCGCGCGACGCGGGGGTGCTGGTCCACGTATTGGGATACCGCCTGGAGGCCGCCGGCGTCGTCAACATGTTTCCGCATACGGCCCATGTCGAATCGGTGGCGGTCTTCCAGCGGAAGCGGTGACTCGGGACCCAGGCTGAAACAAAAAGACCGGAAGGGCGTCGCCTTCCGGTCTTGTGTCGTCGTCGAGAGCCTGATCGGCGTCAATCCCTCTGGCCGGTCAGCGCCATCAGGATCTGCAGCAGGCTCGAGAACAGATTGTAGATGCTCATGTACAGCGTCAGGGTCGCGGATACGTAGTTCGTTTCACCGCCCTGGACGATCTGATTGACCTGGAACAGGATGATCATCGACGACAGAAGAACGAAGACCGCGCAGATGGTGAGATGCAGGACCGGGTTCGCGAAAAAAATGTTCGCGACCACGGCCAGCATCACGACGATGCAGCCTATCACCAGGAAGCTTCCCAGGAAGCTGAGGTTGCGCTTGGTGGTGGCGCCGATACCTGCCATCGTAAAGAACACGATCGCCGTGCCGCCGGCAGCCATGGCGACGAGCTGACCGCCGTTCCTCAAGCCCAGTGCCACCTGAAGCAGTGGGCCCAGGATAATGCCGAGGAAAAGGGTGAGGGCGAGCAACAGCGCGACACCGAGACCGCTGTCGCGGTTCTTTTCGATGGCGAAGAACATTGCGTAAACGATGGCGAGGATCGCCAGAGACGAGACGATCGGATTGGCGCGCACGATGCCGAAGTTCATGTTCAAGCCGATGAGGGCGCCGATGCCGGTCGGAATGAGCGTCAGTGCCAGCAGCAGGTAGGTATTGCGCAAAACCTTCTGTTGCAGCGTGACGGTCTGGCTCGTGAGGACGGGCTGCCGGAACCCGTCGGAGCGCGATGACATGTTCGGTTGCATATCCCCTCTCGATATAGTCGACCTGATCGGTCGGTTATCAGACTATCAAGCTCCGCGGAAAGTTGCAACAAGGAGGCCCGGCCAGGAAGCGCGGGCGATAGACTCCGGGTGCGATCCCCTGAGCTGGAGCGATGGCGAAGCGATTGACCGCACCGGTCGTGGCGGATGCGCAGCCTCCGCTTGCGTATACTCATGCTCGGCGCAGCCGAGCGTGAGTAGGAGCTAAAACCGGCCCGGTTTGAAAGACGAGGTGCATTGGGCTGAACCGGAGAGATGGCAGAGCGGTTGAATGCACCGGTCTTGAAAACCGGCAGGAGCGCAAGTTCCTCGTGGGTTCGAATCCCACTCTCTCCGCCAAGAAACGACAAACGCCCCGGCCGGGGCGTCTGTCGTTTCTGGCCGCGAGACAGCGGACCTGTGGCGACCTGCCGATTTGCGGGCTCGGCGCTGCCTTTGAGCTACTGCTTGCTGCGTCCGGCCGAGCGGCGCGACGCGCTTCCGGCGCCGCTGCGCAGCGAGCTGCGCATCTTTTCGTACAGCCGGGCGTTGCTGCGCTTTAATTGCTCCGCGATTGCGAAGTCCTCTCCCTTGGCGCGGGCCAGGTCTATCCCCTCGATATGCACCAGCCGCAGAAGCTCGCGCACCGGACGGGGCATGTTGCGGCCGCTTTCATAGCGGGAGCCCCCGCTTTGTGTGACCCCGATCTTCCCCCAGAACTCGCTCTGGTTCAGACCCAGCTTGCGGCGGATGTCGCCGGGATTGGCATTGCGGGTAGTGTTTCGCATGACGGTTTCCTAAGGATGATCACAATGGCATAGCTGATTGACCCCAGGAACCTGTACCGGGTTCCGGTGTCGGAGCGTTTTTGTTATTGATGTTGGATCTCGAAGCGCCTGCCGGGTTCCGGTAAAATCGTGCGCTCTCGCAATCTTATATCATCGGCATGGCGCTCATAGTACAGAAGTACGGGGGCACGTCGGTGGGCACCCCTGAGCGCATCAAGCATGTCGCGCAGCGGGTCGCACGCTACGTCGCTCAAGGCCACAAGCTTGTCGTGGTCGTTTCCGCGATGTCGGGCGAAACGAATCGGCTGATCGCGTTGGCGAAAGAAGTGGCCGCAAATCCCGCTCCGCGCGAGCTCGACGTGATGGTCTCCACCGGAGAGCAGGTCAGCATCGCACTCGTCTCGATGGCACTCATGCAACTGGGCCTCAAGGCGCGAAGCTATACGGGCGCGCAGGTACGGATACTCACGGATAGCGCCTATACTAAAGCACGCATCCTGAATATAGACCAAGGTAATATTCGAGCGGACCTCGATGCCGGGTTCGTGGTGGTCGTGGCCGGATTCCAGGGCATCGACGAAGGCGGCAATATCACCACGCTGGGCCGCGGCGGCTCCGATACCACGGGCGTGGCGCTTGCTGCCGCCCTCGGCGCCGACGAATGTCAAATCTATACCGATGTCGACGGCGTCTATACCACCGACCCGCGTATCGTTCCCGATGCACGCCGGCTGAAGACGATCACTTTCGAAGAGATGCTCGAGATGGCCAGTCTCGGCTCGAAGGTGTTGCAGATTCGATCGGTAGAATTTGCAGGTAAGTACAGAGTCAGGCTGCGCGTGCTTTCGAGCTTCGAGGAAGACACCGAGGGCACGCTGATCACCTTCGAGGACGATGCAAACATGGAGAAGGCGGTTATTTCCGGTATCGCGTGCAATCGCGACGAGGCGAAGATAACGTTACTCGGTGTCCCGGACCGTCCCGGCATCGCCTACCAAATCCTTGGCCCCATCGGCGACGCGAACATCGACGTGGACATGATCGTGCAGAACGTGAGCCACGACGGCCTGACCGATTTCTCCTTCACGGTACACCGTAATGACTACCTCAAGGCGATGGAGATCCTCAAAGCGGTGGACGCGCACGTCAAGTCGCGCGGCATGGTCGGAGACGACAAGATCGCCAAGGTATCGGTCGTAGGCGTCGGGATGCGCTCGCACGCTGGTATCGCCAGCACGGCGTTTCGCGCCCTGGCGGAGGAGGGCATCAACATACAGATGATCTCGACCTCCGAAATCAAGATCTCGATCGTCATCGACGAGAAATACACCGAGCTCGCGGTGCGCGTCCTGCACAAGGTGTTCGGCCTCGAGCAGCCGGTCTAGCAAGATCCAGGAGATCCCTGGCTTTGCCGGGGCAGCCGAAGTTCGACGGGCAGGGGAGTGCATCCGCGAAACCTCCGAGCGCGAGCCTCGAACGGACTTGCGCCGCAGCGCTGGAGCCGCCCAACTCGGTGGGATATACTCAACGGCTCCGGAGAGGTGGCCGAGAGGTCGAAGGCGCTCCCCTGCTAAGGGAGTATACGGGCTAAAACCTGTATCGTGGGTTCGAATCCCACTCTCTCCGCCAGCAAAGGATTTCAGCGCAGTACCAGGCTTCAGAAGGCGAATCGGCGCATGCCGCCATCGATCGCAAGGAGCTCGCCAGTGATGTAGCGCGCCTTGGGCGAGGCCAGGAATGCAACCGCATACGCCATATCCTTCGGCTCGCCGAAGTAGCCCAGCGGGATGAAGTCCCGGGCGAATTGCTCACGGTGTTCATCCCCCGGATTGATACGATTCACGATCTGTTCGCTCATGATTCGTCCGGGGGCGAGAGAGTTGATCGTGATTGCGTACTTGCCAATCTCTCGCGAAAGCCCCTTGGCCCAGGCATGAACGGCCGCTTTGGCCGAATAGGCGGCATTCAGTCCGCGCGGCTCGGATGTGCCCGTGATGTTGATGATCCTACCCCAGCGCCGCTCGATCATCGTCGGCAGGAAGGCATGGGTCAGACGCCGAACCGCAGTGAAGTTGAGCGCCATCGCTTCCTCCCAGGCATCCTCGGGCGCATCCACTGGAATCGGCCGCGAACCGCCTGCATTGTTTATGAGGACATCGATGTGCCCGAATGCCGACAACACCTGATCGCGAATTTCGAAGTGTGCGTTGGGCGCGGTGACGTCCTTGGCGATCGCCAGTGGTTCGTGGGCTCCGGTTCGGAAGATTTCGTTCTGCAGCTCGCGTAGCAGCTCTAGCCTGCGAGCCACGAGTACCAGCCGCATGCCTTCGGCGGCCAGGGTCTTCGCGGTTTCCCGTCCGATGCCTATGCTGGTTCCGGTGATCAGAGCCACCCTGCCGTCGAGTTCGAGATCCATTGCCTTCCTTCACGAGGTCGTCTACTGCGGTTTGATTTGGGCGCGCTTGATCACGCCTCCCCATTTCTTCATCTCAGTCTTGATATAGGCAGCGAATTCATCCGGCCGGTTGGCGACAACTTCGGCGCCATCGGCTGCGAGACGCTTCTTCACATCGTCGGCATTCAGGATTTGCACGACTTCGCTGTGCAGTCTACCGACAACGTCACGCGCAGTGCCGGCGGGTGCGAGGAGCCCGAACCAGGACGACACGTCGTAGCCCGGTAAGCCGGATTCAGAGATGGTCGGCACATCCGGCATCGCCGCACTACGGGCTGATCCGGCAACCGCAAGCACGCGCAGGCGCTGCGTCTTCACGTGCGGCATCGCGGCGGCAAGACCTCCGAAGGACATCGCGACATGACCGCCCAGCAGATCATTGGTCGCAGCCCCGCTGCCTTTGTATGGAACGTGGACAAGGTCGATCGCCGCCATCATTTTGAAGAGCTCGCCGGCGAGGTGTGACGGTGCGCCAATGCCGGCGGAGGCATAGCTGATCTGCCCCGGCTGTCGTTTTGCGAGGTTGATCAAGTCGCGGGTCGTGCGCACCGGTAGCGACGGATGCAGCACGAGCGCCTGCGTCGTCGACGCGACCAACGTGATCGGAGCGAAGTCTCGAACCGAATCGTAGGGCAGCTTCGCATACAGATTCGGATTGATGGCGAGGCTGCCGAGATAGCCCATGAGGATCGTGTGACCATCGGGCGGGGATTTGGCCACCAGCTCCGTACCGAGCGCGCCGTTGGCGCCAGGCCGATTGTCGATGACGACCGATTGCTTCAGGACATCCGTGAGTCGCTGGCCGACGAGACGCGCCAGAATGTCGGTCGTACCGCCCGGAGCGAACGGCACCACGATCCGCACCGGCTTGGACGGATACGCCTGCGCGCTAGCCTCCGGAAGCGCACCACAGACAAGGGCAAGCGCCAGGCCAAGGCTCGGGACTGCGCATCTGCGAATGCGCTGACTGCTGCGTTGCTGCATCGCGTTCTTCTCCAAATTTCGGTGCCGGTTCAGCGGCGTTCGACTGCGCGGTTTGGATCGTGTTGAAGGAATAGGAGCCGGCTCGCTCGCGGTATCGACGTCACACCGGCAGTAGCGGTTCGGTCCGTTCCTCGCGCAAGTCAACGTCGAACGCATTGACGATCAACGCGAGGCTACTGTAGTTGCCCATGATGAGGCCGAGCTCGATGGCCCCGCGCCTGCCGAAGCGCTCCAGCACGGCCTGGAATGCGCCTCTGCTCACGTGGTGCTTGCGGAAGAATTCCTGTCCGAAACGCGCGACGGCGCGCTCGTCGTCGGCGAGCACCGGCAACTCCCGGCGGTCGCGCAACGCGTCGATCGCAGCGCTGTCGACACCGCTTTCACGCGCCGATGCCGCGTGCGCATTCCAGATGTATTGGCAATCGAGCTCCCGGGCGGTTACGAGTATGGCAAGCTCCTGCACCTTCTTCGGCAGCGAGGATTCTTCGCGCAGGTACCGGTTTACGGCATTCATGATGCGATGCACTCTAGGTACATGGATCATGACCGAGCTGGGCCCGAATTTCGGCACGGAACCGTAGCCTCTCAGAAGCTCATCGAAGTCGGCGCGTTGGTCTTCGGGAACGCTCTCCCGAGTTGCTGACGGCAGTCTTGCCACGAGGTCCTCCTCTTACGCGCGTTGGACTACTGAACGGACAAGCCGGCTTTCTTTGCCACCTCAGCCCACTTGGTCAGGTCGGCCGCGATGATCTGGCCGAATTCCTCGGGCGTCGCCGTCAACGGATCCGCCGCCTGGGCCGCAAACCACTTCACTGATTCCGCTTCACGCACGATGGAACTGACTTGCGCATTGATCCTGGCCGCGATTGGGCGCGGTAGTTTCGCCGGACCGAGTATGCCCCACCAGATGCTCGCCTCGTAACCGGGCACGCCTGCTTCCGCGATGGTCGGCACCTCGGGCAGCACCGCGGTGCGACGGGCACTCCCGACCCCGTGTATCTTGAGCCGGCCCGCGCGCACGTGCGGCAACACCGGAGCCAGCGTGTTGACGAGCACCGGGACGTGACCCCCGACGACATCGGCAATCGCAGGTCCGCCTCCCTTGTAGGCGACGTGCACGAGCTTGGTGCCAGCCATCATGTTGAACAACTCGCCCGCGAATTGAGTCACCCCGCCCGCGCTCGAGGATGCGTAGTGCAGCGCGCCGGGCTTGGCTCGTGCCAGCGTGATCAGATCTTTCAGTGAACTCAGTTGCAGGCCCGGAAAGGTCGCGACCATGACCGGTCCCGTTCCGATGAGCGCGACGGGCGTGAACGAGCGCACGGGATCGTAAGGCAGTTTCTTGTGCGTCGCCGGCGTCATCGTGTGGGTGGTCGATATGATCAGCAGCGTGTGGCCGTCGGGAGCTGCCGTCGCGGCCAGATGGGTGCCGATGATCGCGTCGGCGCCGGCGCGATTGTCGATGACGATCTGCTGCCCGAGGCGCGCCGTCAGCTTCTGGCCGATATAGCGACCGACGATGTCGTTGCTGCCGCCCGGCGGAAACGGGACGATGATCCGCAACGGCCGCGTAGGATAAGCGCTATCGACCTGCGCTTGCGTGTGCGCGGGCACGAGGCAAACTGTCAGCGCGACGATGCACGCAGGCGCGCTCGGTGCGCGGGCAGTGCAGCAGCCTCTGTAGGTGTTGTTCTCCATTGTCTCCTCTTGGCGTGCTTTTCCTCGCTACAGTGGCGCCGGCGGTTACTGAGCCGTGGATCCGAGGAAGTTTCCCCGCGAGCGGCCCACCCATCGGCTCCGGATGCCCTAGTCGTCCCACCCCGACAGATCCTGACTCGTTCCACCGCAGGCGTTCAGAGCGCCTGAGCGAGAAACGCCTTCAGCCGCTCGTGCATCGGCTGGGCGAAGAACTGCGCGGGCGGCGCGTGCTCGATGATCGAGCCGGCATTCATGAAATGGACGTGGTCGGCGGCTTCACGCGCGAAGCGCAGCTCGTGCGTGACGACGAGACATGTCATGCCTTCGGCCGCGACGTCGCGAACGATCCGCAGCACTTCCCGCACGGCTTCGGGATCGAGCGCGGCCGTGATCTCGTCCAGCAGCATCACTTTCGGTCGCATCGCGAGCGCGCGGGCGATCGCGACGCGCTGCTGCTGTCCGCCGGACAATTCGCCGGGATACGCGGCCGCCTTGTCTTGCAGCCAGACCTTGGCGAGCAGGGCGCGCGCTCGCCGCTCGACGTCCTGCGGGTCCTCACCCAGCACGTGCACCGGCGCCAGCATGACGTTCTCCAACGCCGTCTTGTGCGGGAACAAGTTGTACTGTTGAAAAACGATCGCAACATCCTTGCGCAACGCGATCTTGTCGCGGTTGCTCGCCAGCGCGTGCACCTGGTGCCCGGCGGCTTCGATGCTGCCTCGGTCGACGGTCACCAGAGCGTTGATACAGCGCAGCAGCGTGGATTTCCCCGAGCCCGAGGGGCCCACGAGGCAGACCACTTCGCCCTTGTACACGTCAAGCGACACGTCTTCGAGCACGCCGGCGCCGCCCAGCGATTTGCTCACGTTGCGCACGCGAACGATGGGCTCGACCGGCATCGATCGAAGCATTGGCTGGTCCTCTACGTGGTCGACGGTGTGAGGATCGGGTCCGTTGTTCGTGCCAAGCAGCGCTCGTCAAATTGCGGATCGTAGTGCGAGCCTTGCGTCCCGATGCGATCCGGCGCAATGGCCGCCTGCGCCGGTGCGCTGTCAGATCGCGTTGCCGGCAGCATGACCGTCCGCCGTCGCTGCCAGGATACCGCGCGCATTGAGGCAATCGCCGACGAGTCGCACGTCGATGCCCGCCGCGCGTAGCGGCACTGCCAGCCCATCAACCGGCGCACGCGGGGTCGAATACGCAAGCAGCGCCACGTCCTCGATCGCTCCGAGCACGCCCGTGTAGACGTTGCGGTATTCCAGCACGCCATCCTCGAAGCGTTCGGTCCAATGCGGCTCGGTGAACACCAAAGTCTCGATCGCGTGTTCGTGGATACGCCGAACGATCCCTTGGCGCGTGACCAGCGCCGTATCCTGAGCGAACGATTCTCGTGGGGTCATGAGGATGACACGGGAAAAAAGCCGCCTCATGAGCTCGGCCGAAGCGTAGGTCGCCTCGGTATGGTCCATGTCGAAAATGACCGCGGCGCCGCGGTTGGGCGCGGCATGGCGCAGCAGTGTGTGCATCGCGCTGCGCAGGTCCGGCACCAGGCCCGCGGCGCGAATCTCGGCGGGAAGCCAGCTCGGCGCAATCATTTCGGAACCGCTGGCAAGCACGACCACGTCGGGCTTTGCGGCCGTCACGTCGCCTGCGCTCGCCGTGTGACCGAGCTCGAAGCGTGCTCCGGCTCTTAGGGCTGCGGCATGCTGATAGTCGTAGATGCTGCTCAAGGCTTCGCCGCCCGGCAAGGATGCGTGCAGGCGCGTCTTGCCGCCCACTTCGCGCGAGGCGCTGAACACGATCACGTCGTGCCCGCGCGCTGCCGCCACCCAGGCCGCCTCCAATCCGGCGATGCCCGCGCCGATCACGGCCACCCGCCGCCGGCTTGGAGCACGCGCCGGTCGCCAGTCGACTTCATCCGGCGCGCCGACGCGCGGATTGTTGTCGCATGCAATCGGCTTGTGCTGGGTCACGATCGTGTCCCAGCAGGTATTGCAGGAGATGCAATAGCGGATATCGTGGGCACGTCCGCGCCGCGCCTTTTCCAGCCAAGCCGGATCGGTGACCAGCGGACGCCCGAGCGCAACCAGCTCCGCGTCGCCGCGCTCGATGATCGCATCGGCTTCGGCGGGATCGGTGATGCGCCCCAAGGCAACCACCGGGACGCCGTAGGTGGCGCCGCGCAATTGGCGTATGAGTGGCAGGTAGGGCGCGCGCGGGCCGTGGCCGTCGGGCACGTGCAGCTCGAGCGAGCGCGCATGGCTGCCTTGGGCGAAACAGACGTAGTCGACTTCGCGCGATCGCGTCAATTGCATGGCGATGCGCTCGGCTTCCGCCGGACCGACGCCGCCCGCCACGCCGTCGTTTCCCGGCAGCTTGAGGCCGATGATGAACTGCCGGCCGCAACCCGCCCGCAGGGCTGTGACCAACTCCGCAACGAGGCGCGTGCGCCCGGCGAGATCGCCGCCGTAGTGATCGTCGCGATGGTTCGACCACGGCGAGAGAAACTGATGGAACAGGTGGCCGTGGCCGGCGGAGATTTCCACCCCGCTGAAGCCGCTGCGCTGCACGCGCTGCGCCGCGGCGACGAAATCGTCCAGCAGGCGGCGAATCTCGTCGATCGAAAGGACGTGCGGCACGGTCCAGCTTATGTCGTCCGGCAGCGCGCAGGCGCCGATGGCATCGGGATTGCGCCCCGGGACGTGGCGTCCCCGGCCGGGATCCTGAAGCTGCGCGAGCAGGCGGCAATCCTGCGACTCGACCGCGTCCGCCCAGCGTCGCAAGCCCTCGGCGTTATCGTCGTTCCATACGCGCACCCGCGCCGGGGCGTTCTGGTGCGGCGCCACGCCCAGGGGCTCGGTGACGATGAGCGCGGCGCCGCCGCGAGCGCGGTTGGCGTGATACTGGATGAGCCGCTCGGTCACGCGGTTGTTCTGCCCCATCAGCGTGGTCATGGAGGCATGCACGAGGCGATTGCGCAGGCGCTTGCCGGCGAGCTCGAAGGGCGCGAGCAGGCATGGATATAGCGAATCGAGATGCATGGTTTCGTTCATGGGCGCTCGGCCGTCGGGCCGGCGGCGATCGCCGATGCGCAGTCGGCCGCGGCGATATGGGCCATCATTCGACCCGGGCTCCGGATGCTTTCACGATCGGCGCCCAGCGCTTGGTCTCGGCCGCGAAGAACGCGGCGAATTGCTCGGGCGAGCCGCCGATCGGTTGCGCGCTCATCGACTTCAATCGTTGCTGCATGTCGGGCGAGGAGAGCGAGGCGACGAGCTCGCGGTTGAGCTGGTTGACGATCTCCTTTGGCATGGCCGCGGGCCCCATCACGCCCCACCATACCGAGACCACGAAATCCTTGAATCCGGATTCGACGAACGTGGGCACGTTGGGCAGCGAAGGCGAGCGCGCGCTGCCCGCGACCGCCAGCGCTTTCACTTTGCCGCTCTGGATGTGGGGCAAGGCGAACACTTGGTTGACGAACATGAGCGCGATCTGTCCGCTGATCACGTCGATGATCACCTGGGCACCGCCCTTGTAGGACACGTGCAGCATGTCGATGCCGGCGAACGACTTGAACATCTCTCCCGCCAAGTGCTCCGTCGTACCGCTCCCGCCCGAGCCGTAGGTGAGCGCGCCTGGCTTGGCCTTCGCCAGGGCGACGAGCTGTTTGACGCTCTGCACGGGCAGCGAGGGATTGGCGAGCAACACGGCGGGAACGGATGCGATCAACGCCACCGCGGCCAGGTCACGCATGGGCTCGTACGGCATCTTCGCGTAGAGGCTCGGATTGATCGTGTTGGCGGGCGAGGCCATCAGCAACGTGTAGCCATCGGGCGGGGATTTCGCGACGATCTCGGAGCCGACGTTGCCGCCGGCGCCGGTGCGATTGTCGACGATGATTTGCTGGCCCATGCGCTTGGTGAGCTCCTGCGCGGTCGTTCGGGCGATGATGTCGACGCCGCCGCCGGGCGCGTACGGGACGATGAGCCGGATAGGCTTGGAGGGATAGGCCTGGGCGGGCGTTTCGCCGGCATACATCGAGCACCAGGCGAGGAGCCCTGCGGCGCAGGACACGAGCGCGATACGTCGCCGATCGAGCACGGCTGTGCTGTTCGTCTTCAAGTCCCCTCCTCGAGTCCGTCGTGTCATCCGTGGGTGGATCATAGCGCGATCCGCGCGCGCTGCAACGTAAGCGTAACCGCGAGCGCCGCGCTTGCGCTTCGCGAACCGCTGCGGCTGTTTGCTGCGCAGGGTTGCATTTGTGTACCGTGCGGCTTGGGTGTAGCCTCGCCGTTCGTTTGCCGTCCGGCCTTCGCAATGTCGCGGGATTCTCGCCATCGATGGAGGAGCAGATGGGCTATGTGCGTGTCATGCAACTCGCATCCATGCTTGCCGCAGCGATGTCTTCCGGAGCTGCGCAGGGCGCCGCTCCTGCAGAGGCGAATTATCCCACCCGCCCGGTGCGCCTGATCGTCCCCTTCACCCCGGGCGGTACCAACGACATCCTGGCGCGCATGATCGCCAACCACTTGAGCGACCGGCTGGGCAAGACCGTGATCGTCGACAATCGCCCCGGCGCCGACGGCGTCATCGGCACCGACATCGTCGCCAAGGGGAACCCGGACGGCTATACCTTGATCATCCTTTCGGCCGCGTACGCGATGAATCCCGCGGTGCGCAAGCTGCCCTACGATCCTAACAAGGCGGTGGACTTCGTCATGAAGCTCGGCGCCGGCCCCACGGTGCTGAGCGTGGGTCCCGCGCTGCAGGTGGATTCCGTGAAGAGCCTGTTCGCGGTCGCGAAGAGCAAGCCGGGTCAGGTGATCTTCGGCACCTCGGGCGGGTTCCAGTATTTCGCGACCGCGCTGCTGCGCACGCTTTCGGGCCACGACTTCAATATCGTACTGTACAAGGGCACGTTTCCCGCGCTGATCGACGTGATCGGCGGCCAGACGCACGCCAGCATCGCGCCGGTGGTGCCTTCGCTGCCGCACTTGAAGTCGGGCAAGCTGAGGGCCTTGGCCATGGGGACGTTGAAGCGCAGCAGCATGCTGCCCGAGGTGGCGACCCTCGATGAGCTCGGCGTCAGCGGTTACGATGCGTCCAACTGGTACACCATCGCGACTTCTCCCGGCACGCCCCAGGCGATCGTGTCGAAGCTCTACAGCGAGATCGGTGCCTACATGCGCTCGCCGGAGACGGTGAGGGTGTTCACCGGCATGGGCGGCGAAGTCGACATCAAGGGGCCGGAGGAAATGCGCACGTTCATTGCCGCGGAGATCGCCAAGTGGACCAAGGTCGCGATCGACGCGAAGATGCCGCGCGAGGTGAACTGAAATCCCCGTTGCTACTCCGACTTCACGCCGGCAGTCTTGATCACCTGGCCCCAGCGCTCGAGCTCCGTCTTCAAGAAGGCGGCGAATTGATCCGGCTCGCTGCTCAACGGTTCGAAGCCGAGCTTGTCCAGTTGCGAGCGATAGTCGGCTGAAGCCCCGAGCTTCGCGACCTCGGTGTGAAGGCGCGTCACGATGTCGGGCGGCGTGCCCTTGGGAGCGAGCAGCCCGAACCACATGCCGACATCCAGTCCCGACAAGCCTGACTCCGCGAAGGTCGGTACATCGGGCATGAGCGGCGAGCGCTTCGGTCCGGTCAGTGCCAGCGCGCGCATGCGTCCGGCATTGACCGATTGCAGCACCGATGCGATGCCGGAGAATATGAGCTGCGATTCGCCCGCCATCACCGCCAGCGCGGCCGGCCCGCCGCCCTTGTAAGGAATGTGCGCGATATCGATCCCGGCGTGGGCCTTGAACAGCTCGGCGACGAGGGACAGGTTGGTGCCGGTGCCGCCGGAAGCGTACTTGATCTCACCAGGCCGCTTGCGGGCGAGCGCGACAAGCTCTTTCACCGAACGCGCCGGCAGCGACGGATGAAGCACGAGGACATAGTAGCCGAACGACAGCGGGCTCACCGCGCTGAAATCGCCCAGCGGGTCGTACGGGACTTTCACGATTTGCGGGTTGAGGACCAGCTCCGTCACCCCGCCGATGAGCATCGTATACCCGTTCGGAGCTGCCTTCGCCGCCATCGCCGCGCCGATCGCGCCGCTCGCGCCGGCGCGGTTGTCGACGACGAGCTGCTGGCCGAGCTGTTCGGACAGTTTCTGACTCGCCACCCGCGCGGTGAGATCGGCCGCGCCGCCGGGGGCCCAGGCTACGATGGTGCGGATCGGCCGGTTGGGGTAGGCCGGCTGCGCGGCGGCCGAGCTTGCCGCGCAACAAGCAAGTACCGCTACCCAGAGGCGAAGCGAGCGCTGATGGCCGCGCGAACCCGCGGGCCGTGCCGTGTTGGCCATGATCTCCTCCGACGATCCCGGTGGCGCCGCCCGGCCGGCAGTGGAAGCCCCCATTGCGAAGCCGGCGAGCTGCCGCGGCGGGTGATGCAACGAGTGTAGCGGAATCGCTGGTCGGCTCGCGCGGCCCGCGCGGGTTGTGCGGCCCGGACGTGCGCTCGATAATGCGCCCACGGACGCTGCCCAACCGAGGGAGGCTCGTGATCATGGCAGCGGAGCTCGCATACACGACAGGACAGACCATCCTGCTCGACGGCGGCCTCGGGCTATAGAGCATCATCCGCGCCGATCGCGCGCCGCAACACTTGCCTCAACGGAGATTGACCGTGCCAAAGCAACGAACCGATTCCATTTCCCGCGTGCTGGCCTCGTTCGCTTCGAGCCTGGAATACGACGACCTGCCGCTCGAATTGCGCGAGAGCCTCAAGGATCACGTGCTGGACGTCATCGGCGGGGCGATCGCGGCCACGCGCTTCGATTTCGCCGCGCGTGCCATGGAAGGCATCGCGCTGCTCGCCGGCAGCGCCGAGTGCAGCGTAATCGGCATGGCGCAGCGCTTGCCGCTCAAGGACGCCGCCTTGATCAACGGCGTGCTGGCGCACGGTCTGGACTACGACGATACGCATCCGGCCGGCCCGGTTCATCCGAGCTCGAGTGTATTCCCCTGCGTGCTCGGCATCGGCGAGCGCAACGATTGCAGCGGAGCGGACCTGCTGCTCGCGTATGCGCTGGGCATCGAGATCGCGACGCGGCTCGGGCTGGCCGCGAACGGAAGCATGCACAAGACAGGCTTCCATACCACCGGCGTGCTGGGCCATGGCGCATGCGCGCTGGCCGCCGGCAAGCTTCTGGGGCTCGACGCGGATCGGCTCGTGATGGCCCAGGGTCTCGCCGGCAGCACCGCCGCGGCCATCGCGGAGCACCGCGCCGACGGCGCATGGAACAAGCGCATGCACCCCGGCTGGGCCGCGGTGGGCGGCATGACCGCGGCGAGTCTGGCTGCCGGAGGGTTCATCGGCACGCAGCTCGTGTACGAGGGCGTCGACGGTCTGTTCCGCACCCACGCGGGCGCGCACCGCGATGACGTGAATCTGTCCGCCCTGGTCGCGGACCTCGGCTCACGCTGGGTCGCCGCCGAGGTCGCGATCAAGCCCTACCCGGTATGCCACATCTTGCATGCCAGCATCGATTCGGCGATCGCGCTTAGGAACCGGCATGCGCTTGCGCCCGAGCATATCGCCGGCGTCGAGGTGCGGCTGCACCCCGACACCTTTCACTACGTGTGCGAGAACCAGGAATTGCGGCGCAAGCCGCCGACCGACTACGTCGCGAAGTTCAGCGCCTTCTATACCGTCTCGGCGGCATTGGTGCGGGGAAAGCTCGGCTTCGCGGAGCTCGAGCCCGATGCCCTGAACGATCCCCGGATCCTGGCGCTCGCCGCGAAAACGGTGCATGTGCCCGACCAGCAATCGGCCTTTCCCGAGTACTTCTCCGGCGGTGTCGCGGTCAGGCTTGCCGATGGACGCACGCTCACCCACCACGAGCGCGTGAACCGCGGTGCCGGCGCGCGCGCGCTCAGCCGCGACGAAACGTTGCGCAAGTTCCACGACAACGCGGCCTACGGCTTGGCCGGTGAGCATGCCGATCGCATCGTCGACACGGTATTGAATCTTGAAAAGCACACGGCGCGCGATCTTGCCCAGGCACTGTGCGCCTGGACGCGCCACTGACGCTTACGTCCGACAGGCTCCTAGAGGCGCCGCTTGCCTCGGCGCCTACTGTGCCGCGCCGAGGCCTGCCTCCTTCGCCGCTTTTGCCCACAGCAGCGTCTCGGCGCTCATGCGCCGGCCCATGTCTTCGGGCGTGCCGCCCACGGTCTCGAGGCCGGAGCTGAACAGCCGTTGCACCGTCTTCTGATCGGTCAAGGCCTTGTTGAACGCGGCCGAGAGCTTGGCCACGATGTCATCGGCCATGCCGGCGGGCGCGACCGCGCCGAACCACTGCGAGATGTCCATGAACGGGAAACCCAGCTCCGCCAAGGTCGGGACATCGGGCAGCGCCTTGGCGCGATCCTTCGAGGTTACCGCGAGCAGCGTTACGCGGCCGGCTTTGACGTGGGGAACCAGCGGTGCCGTACCCAGCACCGCGACCGGTACCTGGCCGCTGATGAGATCGATGACAGCCGGTCCCCCGCCCTTGTACGGCACGCCGATCATGCGCACCCCCGCGCCCTTGAAGAAGACGCCCGCTGCAACGGCTTGGGTGCCGGACGGCGACGACAGCCCATAAGCGATCTCGCCCGGGCGCGCCTTCGCAGCCTTGAGCAGATCGGCGATCGACTTCCATCCCGGCGCCGGGTGTGCGGCGATGACGATCGGTTGATTGGTGAGTATGGTGATGGGCCGCAGGTCCCTCTGCGCGCGGTATGCGAGCGAGGGATTGAGGACCGGCTGGTAGAACGATGAATCCGAGCTGACGACGATAGTGTGCCCATCGCGTGGCCCGCGCACCAGGGTCTCGAGGGCGATGCTGCCGGCGCTGCCCGGACGGTTGTCGATCACGACCGATTGGCCGATCTCCTTGGCCACCAGATCGCCGGTCAGTCGCGCGGACACATCCGCCGTGCCGCCGGGCGCGAAGCCCACCAGGATGCGCAGCGGCCGTGCGGGCCAGCTTTGGGCCGTTGCCGCCGAAGCACAGACGAATATCATCAGCACGGCATAAAGACAGCGTTGCATCGTCATCCCTCCCGGTGATTCGTGACCGCGGCGCATTCCTGCAGGGTGATCGCGGCAAGAGACGCCAGGGCAGTGAGCCTTCCCCAGTGGCAGCGGAGCGGCTCAAGAGCTTCCGATCTTCCGAGCCTTGACGATGCCGCGCCATTGCGCGATCTGGTCCTTCAACAATTGGTTGAAGGCATCGGCGCTCATCCCGACGACCGCTTCGGCCCCCTCGCTGCTCAGCCGAGCCTTGATGTCGTCGGCGACGATGATCTTCTGGATTTCAGCGTTGAGCTTGTTGATGATGTCCTTGGATGTCTTGCCCTGCGCGAACAGGCCCCACCAGGTCGACGCATCGTAGCCGGGTACGCCGGCTTCGGCCACCGTCGGCAGCTCGGGAACGAACTGGGAGCGCTTGGCGGTGCTGGTGGCGAGCGCGCGCAAGCGCTTGGCTTTGACGTGGTGCCAGGCCGCGGGCAGGCTGGAGAAAAGGACCGGCACATGGCCGCCCACGGCGTCGGTCACGGCAGGCGCGATCGCCTTGTACGGAACGTGCACGATGTCGACCTTGGCGCGCGCGGCGAAGTCCTCGGCGACCAGGTGCGTGATGGTGCCCGCGCCCGAGGACGCGTAATTGAGCTGTCCCGGCCGCGCGCGGGCGAGTGCGATCAGCTCCTTCACCGTCTTGACCGGCAGCGAGGGATGGACGAGGAGCAGCAGCGGCCCTTGTCCCACCATCGTGACCCCCGTGATATCGCCGAGCGGATCGAACGGCAGCGCGCTTCGCGTCGCCACGCTCGTGGTATAGGTGATCGTCGCCAGCATGAGCGCATGGCCGTCGGGCGCCGACTTCGCCAGCGCCTCCGCGCCGATCATCTGCCCGGCGCCGCTGCGGTTCTCGACCACCACCGGCTGTCCCATGCGCTCGTGCAGCTTCGCGGCGATCATGCGCGCCAGAATATCGGCCGACCCGGCGGGAAGCCCGGGAACGATCATGCGCATCAGCCGGCTCGGATACTCCTGGGCATCCACGCCGGTCGAACCAAGCATCCCGATGATTGCCCCGATTACCACCGCGCTACGCAAGGCTCACCTCCGCCATCGTTGGCATCGACAAAGCGAACGCAGCTAGTATAAGTTCAGTTGCGCCGCCGCTACGTGATTTCGCCACCCTGGCTCCCTTTGGATCCGGATTCCACGCCATGACGACATCCCTGCTGCCCGAGCCGCTTCCGAGCGCGACGCCTGCTTCGCTCGGCTTTCGCCCCGAGCGTGTCGAGCGCATACGCTCGGCGCTGCGGGCGGAAATCGATGCCGGCAAGCTGCCCGGGGCGGTGCTCGCCATCGCCCGCCACGGCAAGCTCGCGTTGTTGGAAGCGTACGGCCATCTCGACCGCGAAGCCGGTGCGCCGATGCGTACCGACGCGATATTCAGCATCGCCTCCATGACCAAGCCGCTCGCCGGCGTCGCGGCGTTATCGCTGTACGAAGAGGGCCGCTTGCTGCTGAACGAGCCCGTCGCCAAGTATCTGCCGCAATTCGAACGCATGGCCGTGGCCACGGCGCGCGCCGACGGCACGCTGCAAAGCTCGCCGGCACAGCGCACGATGACGGTACGCGATCTGATGCGCCATACCGCCGGTCTCACGTACGGCAACCGCGGCAGCACTGCGCTTCACCAGCGCTATCCGAGCTCGTCCGACGAAGTCGCCGCGCGCATGACTGGCGCGGAGTTCCTGCAACGCTTGGGCGAATTGCCGCTGCATTACGAACCGGGATCGGCATGGGATTACGGCTTCGGCTTCGATGTTCTCGGCCTGGCGCTGGAAGCCGTGAGCGGCCAGTCGCTGGGCTCGTTGCTGCGCTCGCGCGTGTTCGGGCCGCTGGCGATGGTCGATTCCGGGTTCGTGGTGCCGCCCGCGGATGTGCATCGTTTTGCGCGCGGGCTGCCGTGCGATCCGCTCACCGGCAAGCCGCAACGCATGCGCGATAGCACGCGCGCGCACAAGTTCGATTGCGGCGGCGGCTGCGGCGTATCGACGGCCGGCGATTACCTGCGCTTCGCGCAGATGCTGCTCAACGGCGGGAGCCTCGACGGCACACGCATCCTCGGCCGCAAGACCGTCGAATACATGACCTCCGACCACATCGGCCCGCAGATCGACGCGAGCCGCCTGCGCGCGTGGCCCAACATAGACGGTTACGGTTTCGGCTTGGGCGTAGCCGTGCGCCGCCAAGCGGGGGGAGGCGGCATGGCGAGCTCGCAAGGCGAGTATCACTGGGCTGGGTCTACCGGTCCCTATTTCTGGGTGGACCCGAAGGAGGCCCTCGCGGTGGTATTCATGGCGCATGCGCCCGGTGCGCTGCGGTTCTATTACCGGCAACTGCTGCACGCGCTCGTCTTGCAGGCGCTCGAATGATCCGCGCGCCGGATCGGCCGCGATAGCGGCTGCGGCAGGGCGCGGAGTTTCTCGGCCGGCAGCGTTTGCAGGTGGCGCGGCGGCTTGAATTGTCGCGACGGCGCTACCTCACCCGCGCTGCAACTTGTCCTCCAGCCAGTCACCCATCACGTCGCATACCGCCGTGAGGTAATCGCGCTGGCAATGCTGCGCGCCGCCTTCCGCGGGCGTGAAAACGCGAAACGTCTTGTCCTTCGAGCCGACGGCGTCGAACAGCTTGTGCGCATCGGCCATCGGCACTTGCTTGTCTTCGGTGCCGTGGGTGAGCAGGAAAGGGCAGCGCATCGATTGCACGATGCCGTCGAGCTTGAAGTCGCGCCATTGCTCCAGCGCCTGATCGTAGGTATCGACGCCGAATACCCAGCGGACGTGATCCACCGGCACCGGCAGGGCGACGGTCTCGCCGCGCTTGATGCGTTCCAGGCGCTGCGTCCACATGGCATGGACATCCCATTGCGCGCCCCAGGCGACGCAGGCCTTGAAGCGCGGGTCGAGCGCGGCGCAGCGCGGTGCGAAGTACCCGCCCAGGCTCAGTGCGACGATGCCGATGCGATCGCTATCGACATCCGGTCGAGTATCGAGATAGTCGAGGCACGCGCTTCCGACCAGCTCGTAGTCGGCGTGCAAGTGAATGCTGCGGAAGCGAATCGATTCGCCCATCCCCGGGCCATCCACCAGCAACACCGAAAAGCCTCTGCGGGCGAGATCGCCCACGCCGCGCAGGTATTGGAGCTCCTTCTGCGTGTCGAAGCCGCCGAATCGTACGATGCAAGGCATACGGCCGCTGCCATGCTCGGCGTGCACGAAGTAAGCGGGCAGGCGCCCGTGCTTGTAGGCGATGTCCACCTTCTCGATCCGCGGTCGATCGGTGAGCTCGCGGAACCTGTCGAAGCAGGCGAGCGAGCGGCGAAAGACGGCCAGCGCGGCGTCGTCCTTGGGATGGCGGAAGTGCTCGGCATGTTGATACTGAGCGCATGCGCGCAGGTAAAGCGACGTGGCGGTGTAACGATGACCTTCGCTTTCAGCCCTGCGTGCCCGGTCGCGAATCAGGTCGCCGCTGGCACTCCAAGCCTGGAACCAGCGTTCGTCGTCGCCGACGCAGTCGCGGAGCTGGCGTCCGACCCGATCGACTTCGCTGATGTCCGCCCCGCCGTAGGGGGCCGTGCTCAGCATGGCGAGGATTTCCGCGGACCAGCGGTAGTGCGTGGGGAAATACATGAAGTAGTTCGGCTGCTCGCTCGCCATGGTGCTGCTCGCTTTGGGTTCGAATGTGCGAAGCGGCGAAAGTATACTGGAACAAGGTTCGATCCATCCGCAAACGAGCAGGGAGAAGCGCCATGCGTGCAGTCGTTCTGAGGCAGTTCGGTCCGCCGGAAAACATGACGCTGGAGGATGTGCCGGTACCCAAGCCGCGGCCGGGCGAAGCGCTGCTGCGCGTCGGCGCGGTGAGCGTCGACCTGTACCAGACGGTGCTGCGCCGAGGCGGCGCCGTGCACGTCGAGCTGCCGCGGATCATGGGCAACGGCATCGCCGGCAAGGTGGTCGAGCTCGCGCCGGACGCGAACGGCATCGCGCTCGGACAGCGGGTGGTGGTCTGCAACAACGTGAGCTGCGGCGATTGCCGGTATTGTCGCAGCGGCCGCGATACCTTGTGCGTCGATCGCAAGATCGTGGGCGGCCAGCGCGATGGCGGCTATGCCGAATTCGTGGCGGTGCCGGCACGCGATTGCGTCGTGCTGCCCGACTCGGTGTCGTTCGAAGATGCCTGTCTCATCCCGAATACCATCGGGCCCGTGGTCAAGGCGTGCTCGCACGGCGCGCGTATTCGTCCGGCGGAGAACGCAGTCATCGTCGGTGCCGCGGGCGGCATGGGCATCCATGCCGTGCAGGCGGCGCGCGTCTGTGGCGCACGCGTCATCGCGGCGACGCGTACGGCGCGCAATGAGGACGCGGTGCGCGCGGCCGGGGCCGACGTGATCGTGACCACGAGCGAGGGAGGCTGGGCCGAGCAGGTGCGGCGCCACACCGGCGGCTGGGGCGCGGAAGTGGTGCTCGATTTCGTTGCGACCCAGGAGACCCTGCAAGCGAGCCTGGCCGCGCTCGGTCCCGGCGGCCGGCTGGTGATCATGGGCTATTTTCCCCGCGGCAGCGTTTTCGAGACGCCTACCTGGGCGTTCAGCGAAGAGCGCACCGTGACCGGGAACCGCTCGGCGGGACGCCGCGACGTGGAGGACGCGCTCGCGCTGATCCGCGATGGGCGCATCAAGGCGCTGGTGCACAAGTCCTATCCATTGCACGCGGCCGTGCAAGCGCAGCGGGCGTTCGAGGCGCGCGAGATCGTAGGCCGCGCTGTGCTGGTGCCGTGATGGCGGCTAGACTGGGCGGCGCGAGCCCGTGCTCAGTTCGCGGTAATGCCGACCTCGCGGATGATCTTGCTCGAGGCATCGACGTCGCGTTGCAAGAAGGCCGCGAAACTTGCGGGCGAACCACCCACGGGCTCGGCGCCGGCGCGAGCCAGCTGCTGCAGCAACTCGGCTGTCTTCAAGCCCGCGTTGATCGTGCCGCTCAATAGGCCGACAATGCTCGCCGGCAGCTTCGGCGGACCGTACACGCCGAAATAGCCCGATACATCGAAGCCCGCGAAGCCGGATTCGACCATGGTCGGCACCTCGGGCAGGCGTGCCGATCGGGTGGCCGATGTCACCGCGAGCGCACGGATTCTCCCCGCGCCGACGTGCGGCAGGATCACCGTCACGTTCTCGAACATGATGGGGACGTGACCGCCCAGCAACTCCGTCATCGCCGGGCCGCTGCCCTTGTAGGGGATGTGGACCATCTTTGCTCCGATCGCATTCATCAGCATGGCCGCGGCAAGATGCTGGCGGCTGCCGTTTCCTGCTGAACCGAAGACGATGGCGTCGGATTGCTTCTTCGCCCACTCTCGGAACTCGCCGAGCGTCCTCACGCCCAGCTTGGGGCCGGCTACGAGCGCATAGGGCGTCGCTGCGACCAGCACGATCGGGGTAAAGTCTTTCACCGGATGGAATTTCGCCTCGGCGTAGAGGCTCGGATTGGTCGCATGGGTGCTACCGGCCGTTTGCAGCGTATAGCCATCCGGCGCGGCAGCGGCGACCATCAAGTCAGCGATCGTACCGCTCGCGCCCGGACGGTTGTCGACGATCACCTGCTGGTGCAGTTTTTCGGTCAGCACCTGTGCGACCATTCTGCCGATCAGGTCGACCGTGCCGCCCGGCGCCCATCCGACCAGCATTCTCACCGGCTTGTGCGGATAGCTCTGGGCGCTCGCCCAGCAAGGCAAGCAAGCCACAAGGGCAATCGCGATGGCGTGACGACGCATGGAATCCTCCTGCTTAACTTCCGATCGTGGCTGCGCGTTCCCATGTGCCGATGAGGGCGTGTGTGGGTCGAGGGTGTGCGGCTACTCCGCTCGTACCTCGATGGCCGCGGCAGCCATTGTTGGAGCGCCGGGGCGGCGAATCCGCACTCGCGCCCCCTTCGCCTACCCGGTGCTTTATCATCAAACCATAGGACGGCGAGTGAAGGCAAATGCGCGTTCGCCGGCAGGGCGAATCGCGCGGCTCGTCGGCATGCGGTCGCAGGCCCTGTCGGCCGGCACGCGCGGGTGTCCCGGTCAGCAAGAGGAGATTATGCGAAGCACATCGTTGTTATGCGCACTGGCCGCGCTCGCGGCCTGCTCGGCAGCGAGCGCGCAGACGTACCCGGCGCGCCCCATACGCGTCATCGTGCCCTTCGCACCCGGCGGGGGCACCGACAATCTGACGCGCATCATGGCGCCCAGGCTCTCGGAGCTGCTCGGCGTGCAGATCCTGGTCGACAATCGCGGCGGCGCCAGCGGACAGATCGGCACCGAGCTGGGTGCGCGCGCGGCCCCGGACGGCTACACGCTGGTGCACGTGGACACGTCCTTCACCAGCAATCCGAGCCTCTATTCCAAGTTGCCCTACGATTCGATCAAGGACTTCGCCTGCATATCGCTGCTCGCGTCGGCTCCGGTCGTCCTGATCGTGCATCCCTCGGTGCCGGTGAAGAGCGTGAAGGATCTGATCGCACTCGCGCGCGCGCGTCCCGGCGAGCTGAACTTCGCCACGGGCGGTACCGGCAGCGCAACCCATCTGGGGGTCGAGCTGTTCAAGTCGGCCGCCAACATCGATCTGGTGCACATCCCCTACAAGGGTACCGGCCCGGCGACGGTTGCGATTCTCTCCGGCCAGGTGGTCATGACCATCGGCGGGCCCAGCTCGACCAAGCCCCATATCGATTCGGGCAGGCTGCGCGCGATCGCCGTGACCGGCGAGAAACGCAATGCCGCGCTGCCGAACGTACCGACGTTCACCGAGGCAGGGTTGAAGGGTGTCGATTCGGGCTCGTACTGGGTTTCGCTGGCGCCCTCGGCGACGCCCCCGCAGACCATCGAGGCACTGAGCAACGCGATGGGCAAGGTGCTGCGAATGAGCGAGGTGCGCGAACGCTTGCTCAATCTTGCGTTCGATCCGATCGGCTCCACGCCGGAGCAGTGTGCCGCCAATGTACGCGGCGAAATCGACAAGTGGGCGAAGGTGGTCGCGCGCGCGGGGATACGGCTGCAATGAGCTGCGGCTGCCCTCCGCCGCGCCCGAGCCGCGGCGTATGAGGCCGCCAGCGGGCCGTTATCGTTGATCCATATCAAGGGCGCTCGGCACACGGCGTTGTGACATCGCGCATCGCTTGGCCTGGCATGATCGCGTACGCGCGAGGCCGAGCGATTGCCAATTCGCGACGCACGGGCTACGCTCGGGCGGTTCATTTCCGGATCGATGGAGGGAAGCACCCGATGAAACTCACAGGCCGCTTCATTGCCCTGGGCATCGCAGCAATGAGCGCGCTCGGCGCACATGCCGCCGAGCAAGCGTTTCCGACGCGTCCGATTCGCGTCCTGATCGCCTACCCGCCCGGTGCATCGACCGATTCCAACGCCCGCATCGTTGCCGCAAGGATGACCGAAACGCTCGGCCAGCAGGTGCTGGTGGACAATCGTCCCGGCGCGAACGGCGCCATCGCGACCTTGGCGCTCGCCAAGTCGCCGCCCGACGGGCACACGCTCATGATGGTCGACATCGCCCACGGCGCCAACCCGGCGGTGTACGACAAGCTGCCCTACGATACGCTGAAGGACTTCGCAGGCATCGGCATGGTGGCGCGCGTGCCGATGGTGCTCCTGGTGCATCCATCGCTGCCGGTGAAGACGCCCAAGGACCTGATCGGGCTCGCCAAGTCGAAACCCGGCCAGCTCAACTACGCATCCGCGGGCGTGGGCAGCGCGATGTTCCTGGTAGGCGAGTTGTTCAAGGACGCCGCGATGATCGATGTGGTCATGGTGGCATACAAGGGCGGCGGACCGGCGCTGAGCGAGCTGATCGGCGGCCACGTCCCAATGTTGTTCATATCGCTGGTGGCCGCCATGCCGCACGTGAGCGCGGGACGCGTGCGCGCGCTCGGCGTGAGCAGCCTGAAACGCATGGCCGCGGCGCCGGATATGCCCACGATCGCCGAGACGGGTGTGCCGGGTTTCGAGTTCTATCTCTGGCAAGGCATGATCGGGCCGGTGGCCATTGCGGGGCCGATCGTGACGCGGCTCAACCGCGAGATCAACGCGGCGCTGGACGATCCGCAGGTGAAAGACCGGCTCATCAAGGCCGGCAACGAGTTGATCGGCGGCACGCCGGCGCAGGCGACGGAGTTCATCCGCAGCGAAGTCGAGCGTTGGCGCAAGGTGATCAAGCCGGAGATGCGGATAAAGAACTAGACCGGGGCGCGGCATGACCTCGCCGCGCGCAACCGCGTGCGATGTGCTCGTCGTCGGCTCCGGCGCGGGCGGCATGTCCGCCGCCGTGGCCGCGGCCAAGCTCGGGCTCGATGTCGTCCTGATCGAGAAGGAGCCCTACCTCGGCGGCACGACCGCGGTGTCGGGCGGTTGGCTCTGGATTCCGTGTAATCCGCTGGCATTGCGTGCGGGCGTCGCGGACACGATCGATCAGGCCCGCACCTACTTGAGGCACGAGCTCGGCGACCGCTACGACGAGCCGCGCGTGGAGGCGTATCTCGCGACCGGGCCGCGGATGGTCGAGTTCTTCGAGCGCGAAACGGCGCTGCGCTTTTTCCTCGGGCGCGATTATCCCGACTACCACCCGGACGCGCCGGGGGGCCTGGCCGGCGGACGCGCGATCTGCGCCTCGCCTTACGACGGCCGCGAATTGCACGAAGCGCTCGGCCAGATCAAGCCGCCGCCGCGCGAGCTGACGCTGTTCGGCATCAAGGTTGGCTCGGGTCCGGACTTCCGCCACTTCGCCAACGCCCAACGCTCGCTCGGCTCCGCGCTCTACGTCGGCAAGCGCGTGGCGACGCACGCGCTGCATCGCATCGCCTATGGCCGCGACGCTACGCTCATGAGCGGCGGTGCGCTGATCGGCCGGCTGGTGAAGAGCGCGCTCGACTTGGGCGTTCGACTGTGGCGGTCGACCAAGACGACGGAGCTCATCGTGGCCGACGGACGCGTCGCAGGCGCACTGGCGATGCGAGGCGAGCTGCCGATTCGCATAGCGGCGCGCCGCGGCGTGGTGCTGGCGGCCGGCGGTTTCCCGCACGACAGCTTGCGCCGGCAGCGGCTGTTCCGGCAGTCGGGCGGAAGCGGCGAGTGCTACTCGCTCGCCTCCGGCGGCAATACCGGTGATGGCCTGGCCATGGCCGAACGCGCCGGAGCGGCGGTCGAGGAGAACTATGCCAACGCGGCCGCATGGATGCCGGTGTCGCGCGTGCCTTATCGCGATGGCAGCTTCGGCGTCTACCCCCACACTTTCGACCGCGGCAAACCCGGATTCATCATCGTCGACGCGGCGGGCAAGCGGTTCGTGAACGAGGGCAACGCCTACCACGATGTCGGTGAGGCCATGCTGCGCGCCGCGACGCCCCCTGATTTCTCGGCTTTCCTGGTGTGCGACCACGCCGCCATCCGCAGATACGGTTTGGGCATGGCGAAGCCGTTTCCGCTGCCGCTTGCGCCCTATCTTCGTTCGGGCTACCTGAAACGCGGCCGTACCCTGGCGGCGCTCGCGCGCGAGGCAGGCATCGACGCGCGCGGCTTGAGCGAAACCATTGCCCGCTTCAACGGCCCGGCGAAGGAGGGCCGCGATCCCGACTTCGGCCGGGGCGCGAATGCGTACAACGTCTATCAGGGCGATTCCGCCGCGACACCCGGGCCCTGCCTCGCACCGATCGCACGGCCGCCTTTCTATGCGGTGAAGATCTATCCGGGCGACCTCGGGACTTTCGACGGCCTGCGCACCGACGCCAATGCCAGGGTGCTCGATGCCGGCGGAGCGCCGATCCCCGGTCTGTATGCCGCGGGCACCGACATGGCGAGCATATTCGCCGGCTGCTATCCGGGGCCGGGCATCAATCTCGGTCCGGCCATGACATTCGGCTACATTGCCGCGCGCCATCTCGCCGCGCCGGCCGATCGCGCGTAGGCGCCGCCGAACAGGGTCGCGGGCCGGGACCGGATCCGGCCAGCGCGTCATTGCGCCGGGGGCATACGGCCGCTCGCGGAATCGTCTCAGCCCGCTTTACGCCGCAGCCACAGTATCCATCCCAGCACGAGCAGGGCGCTCGCCAACCAGAAGAAGCCCTCCAGACCCACGTAGGGCGCCAGGACGCCGGCGACCAGCGGTGCGGTGGCGCTGCCGATCTGCTGGATCGCCGTGCCATAGGATAGGGTGCGTGCTTCCATGCCTTGGGGCGAGCGATCGCGGATCATACGGATCACCACCGGCAACAAGCCGGAGACGAACAAGGCGAACAGCACCCGTGCCAGCGCGAGCTCCAGGGGGTTGCGTACCAGCGGCGCGAGCAGGCTCGTGATGCAGGTGCCGGCGAGCAGCACACCCAGCACGCGTTCGGGTGGATAGCGGTCCAGGGCGCGGCCCCAGAAGGGAAGCATCACGATCCCGAAGAGCGTGAATCCCATCGCCGTGATCGCGACCCAGCTCTCGACCCCGAAGCCGGCGAAGCTCGTTCGATCGCCGAGCAATTGCATCGTATACATCGATACCACCGCCGCCGCGCCGAAGACGGTGAATGCGAACAACACCTGCAGGTAGTAGAGCAGCTTCAGCTCCGGCACGATCCATAGCCGGCGCACGTCGGCCCGCAGCTCGAGGCGTAATGCATGCGCCGGCTTGACATGGTCCTCGCGCACCAGCGCCATCGACAGCACGCCTGCCGCGAACATCGCCGCGGCGGTGAACGAGAACAGCAAGCTCATGTTCGGCAGCACGCCGATGAGGGCCGCTCCGACCAGCGGTCCGAACAAGGTGCCGGTCGATGCGCCCGCTTGCGTCAGCGCGAGCGCGCCGCCTACTTGGTTGCGCGGCGTCGTGGTCGCCACCAGCGCCTGGCTTGCCGGCACGAAACCGTTCGCGAGCCCGGTGAGGATCAGCACGAACAGGAACGCCCGCGGGTCGGAGGCGACCGAGAGCAGCGCGAATCCCGCGCCCATGCCGAAGCCCGCGCGCAACACCATGCTCTTGCGGCCGTAATAATCCGCCAGCACGCCCCACACCGGCGTGAAGACGCAGCTCACCGCGAAATAGCCGAACATCATGGCGCCGACCCACAGCTCCAGGTCGCGCTTGACGCCGACGGATTGGACGATTAAGGGCAGGAATGCGAAGGCGCCTGTCCAGCCGACGTTGACCAGGAGGTTGCCCGCCGCCAGCGCACGCGCATTGCGCCGCCAATGCGGATCCTCCATCGGCCCGGGCGTGCGCTGCGCGCTCGCGTCGCTCACGGCGCGCCGGCTTGGGTACGGGTGCGGATGAGCGCATCGACCGCGATGGCGCCGGCGCCTGCTTCGCCCACCACGAGCGGGTTGATCTCGATCTCCGCGATATCGTCCGCGTGGTCTGCGATCAGCCACGACAGGCGTGACAGGGTAGCGCGATAGAAGTCGTAGTCGTCGGTGAGATTCGCCGTGTGCGACAGCGCGGCTTGCAGCTCGGCGCCGGCGGTGCCGAGCTCGCGAAAGCCCGCGCTCAGCACGACGGCGTGGCGAATGCCGCACGCAGCGCATTCCTCCACTACGCGCGGCACGTCCGCGGCCGGCAGGGCGACGATCGCCAGATCGGGCGTCCGCGACAATGCGCTGACGTTCGGATAGCACGGGATGCCGCGAGTTTCAGAGTAACGCGGATTAACGGCGTAGAGCGCGCCCGCGTAGCCGTAGGTGGTGAGCGCGTGCAGCGGCGGGCCGCCGGGGCGGCGTTCTTCGTGCGAGGCGCCGATGGCGGCGATGGCGCGCGGATCGAGGATTGCGTCGAGCGAGCGCATCACTCCGCGGTGATTCCGGCGCTCTTGATCACGCGAGCCCAGCGCGCCGTGTCGCGTTTCACGATCTCGGCCAATTCCTCCGGGGTGCTGGTGATCGGTTCGTAGCCTTGGGCCATGAGCTGCTGGTGCACATCCTTGCGCGCCATCGCCTTGACGATCTCGGCGTTGAGCTTGGCGATGATGTCGTTGGGCGTGGCTGCCGGCACGAACAACGCGAACCAGCTCGAGGCCTCGAAGTCCTTCAGGGTTTCGCCGATCGCCGGCAATTGCGGCAGCGCCTGGCTGCGCTTCGCGCTCGCGACCGCGATGCCGCGCAGGCGGTTCACCTTGATGTGCGCGATCGCGGGGCCAAGGCCCGCGAACATGACTTGAACGTGTCCGGCCAGCAAGTCCGTCGTTGCCGGGCTCGCGCCCTTGTACGGCACGTGCAACATGTCGACGCCGGCCATCGATTTGAACAGCTCGCCGGCGAGATGCGGCGCGCCGCCCACGCCCGAGGAGGCATACGAGAGCTTCCCCGGATGCGCCTTGGCCAGGGCGATCAAATCCCGCACCGATTTCACCGGCAGCGACGGATGCACCACCAGCACGTTCGGACCCACGCCGATCAACGCGACCGGCGCGAAGTCCTTGGCGACGTCGTACGGCAGCTTCTTGTACAGCGACGGGTTGATCGCGACCGTGCCGTTGGTCGACAAGAACAGCGTATAGCCGTCGGCCGCTGAGCGCGCGGCGAGCTCGGCGCCGATCAGCGTCCCGCCTCCGGGCCGGTTGTCGACCAGCACTTGTTGGCCGAGCGGTTCGGTGAGGCGGGTCGCGACCACGCGCGCCATGATGTCGCTGCCGCCGCCGGGCGCGAAGGGCACGACGATGCGTAGCGGCCGGCTCGGATAGGTTTGGGCGCTGCCCTGCGCCGCCATGACGGTCACCGCCACGAGCACGGTGGATGCGATCGATGCGAGCTTCACGAAGTCGTGCGAGGGTTGAGCGAATCGCGGCCATGTTAGCATGCGAGCGTCGCCGCCGCGCCTCATGGCGAGTCTCAGCGGCGCCGGAGACCATCCCATGGAAGCGCATGCACTCATTCTCGATCCCGCCGCGCCGGTCCCGGCAGCGGCCAAGCTTGCCGAGCGCGCGCTCGGCGGCATCGCCGGCAAGGTCGTCGGCTTCATCGACAACACCAAGCCCAATTTCGACTTACTCGCCGACGACATGGCCGAGCTGCTCGTGCGCGAGCACGCTGCGGCCGCGGTGATGCGGTATCGCAAGCGCGCACCCTCGGACGGCGCGGGCGCGGCGGTGCTCGAGGAGATCGCACAGAAGGTCGACCTCGTCATCGCCGGCTCGGGCGATTGAGGCTCGTGCACGTCGTGGAGTGTCCACGACAGCATCGAAGCCCGCAAGCGCGGCGTTGCATCCGTCGTCATCTGCTCGACGGCTTTCGTCACGCTAGGACGCGCGCAGGCAAAGGCGCTCGGCGTGCCGGACCTGCCGCTGGCGATCGTGCCGCATCCGTTCGGCTCGCGCACGCGCGAGGAGGTGCGAACGCTCGCCCATGATTGCGTGCAGGAAGTGTTGCGCATTCTGGCCGCGGCAAAGCAAGACCATAACGTCGCGAGCAGCGCCGAGGAAGCGAGCGCGCGACTGGTGGAGGCTCCCGAGCCGCAGGAAGCATTCGATGCCTGGTGCCGCGAGCGCAAGCTGAGCGACGGGCTGCCGCTGCTGCGGCCTACGCCTGAGCGCGTGGAGCGCTTTGTGCGCGCCGCGGGCCGCGATCCGCGAGCGCTGATCGGGCGGATCGCACCCTCGTTCGGCGCCGCGACAGTGGAGCGCATCGCGATCAACGCCGCCATGGCGGGATGCGATCCGCGTGCGCTGCCGGTGCTCATCGCAGCCGTCGAGGCGATGTGCGATCCGGCCTTCAATCTGCAAGGGGTGCAGACCACGACCAATCCGGCGGCGCCGTGGCTCATCGTGAACGGGCCGATCGCCGCCGAGCTCGGCATGAACGCCGGCATCAATTGCCTCGGCTCGGGCAACTGGGCCAATGCCGGCATCGGCCGCGCGCTGCGGCTGGTGTTGCAGAATCTCGGCGGCGGGGTCGCGGGCGTGATGGATCGCGCCACTCAAGGCCAGCCGGGCAAGTACAGCTTCTGCTGCGCCGAGAACGAGGCGGACAATCCCTGGGAGCCGCTCAACGTCGAGCGCGGGCAGCCGGCCGGAACGAGCGCCGTGACGGTGGTCGCCACCGCCGGCACGCTCAACATGAACAGCCATTCGAAAGTGGCTGGTGACTTGATCAAGGTTTTCGCCGACACGCTCGCGCACCCCACCAGCAACGATTACTGGTACGCCGGGGCGCCCTTCGTGATTCTCGCCCCTGAGCACGCGCAAGTGCTGCATCGCGCCGGCTTGACCAAGGCCGAGCTGAAGCGGCGCCTGTGGGACGAATCCAGGATGAGCGCCGCGCGCTTGTCGGCCAAGGACTTCACGCGCCCGGAATACGCGCGCGCTCGCGAGCTCGGCGTGCTTACGCACGACACGGCCATACCGATCACGACCCGGCCGGAGGACATCGGCATCATCGTCGCCGGCGGGCCGGGGACGCATTCGGTGTACGTGCCGGGCTATGGCAACAGCAGGCCGGTGACGCGCCGGGTCGGTGAGCTTGCCGCGGATTGACTTGTTCAGCCCGCAGTAGACCGATCCGATCGAGGATGGCAGCCCTACGCTGCGGGAGAGCGCCGTGCAGTGATTCCGGCCGGCGTGGCCGCCTGGACCCTGCGCTTACTCAGACTGGCTGCGTCGGGCAAGCGCCCTCAGCCGCGAGCGCCGAGGCGTGCGCTCCAGTCCTTGGGTAGATGGATCGCCTTGGTGGTCGGATAACCGAGCACGCCCTGGTGCGCGAAGATGTACGCGTTGTTGCGCATCGGGTCGCCGGCAACCGCGATCATGTAGTCCTCGGGTTTCCACACCAGCGGCACCAGGCGCTGCGGATCGTCGGATGCGTGAAAGGCGCGCGGCAGGCGGCCTGCCGCCACTTCTTCGGCCAGGTTCCATGCCGGCCGGATGTTCCAGTCGCGCAGCAGGCGCTCGACTTGCCAGGCGGGCAGGCGCGCGTGCTCATAGAGGTAGCGCTGTACCTGGGTTTTCGACCAGCCGGCACGCGCGATGGTGCGCGCGATCATCGGGCTCAGCACCATCAGCGGGCGCAGCGTGCCGCCCTGGGATCCGACGGTGAACACGAGCTGCCAGGAGATCTGCCGGGTCAGCCCGTCGGCGAGGTAGGGCAGCATCTGCTCGGGCGTCTCGCCCGAAACCGACGTGACCGCATTGCCGCCGGTGTAGCGCGCAACCGTGACGGCGTTGGTTCCCGCGGCGAGCCCCATGTCCGCGCACACGGGCGGCCAGCCGATTGCGCTCAAGACCGCTTCGTTCTCGGCCAGCACGACGCGCCAGGTATGCCCGTGCGTGCCCTTGTCGTTCTGGTGCGGCAGGAAGCCCGCGATGTTGCGCAGGTACAAGCGCCAGAAGCGGCCCACGGTGGTGTTGGCCATGAAGCCGTCGCGCAGCACCCCCTGGGAAGAGTTGAATTCCAGCTCCTCGATGATCGGACCGTTGAGGATGATGAGCGCATCGCCCCCGGGCGTGGAGCCGCTGTGCTCGACCCCGTATTGGGGATCCACCATCGCCTCCACGACGGCGACGAGCACCGGCATGTACTCGGGCCGGCAACCCGCCATGACGCCGTTGACCGCGATGCTCCACACGGTGGCCGCCCGGCTGTCGGGCAGCACGGTGGCGAGACTCTCGTCGGGATCGCGCTCGGTGTAGGCGAGAAACGCGTCGATCTTCGCGCGCGTCGGCGGGACGATGGGCAGGCCGTCGCTCAGCCGCTGCTGGTAGAAGTAGCGATTGACGGCATCGAAGCCGCCTGTGCAGACGATTTCGCGCTCTTGCGGCTCGGATTCGCCGGCCGCGGCCGGCGGCGCGTGCAACAGGTTGGCGATCACGGCATCGACGGTCACCGCGCTGATGTTGCGCTCGAGCTCGGCGGCGCTTTGCGTGCCGGGATGGCCCGCAATGAGCGCGATCGGGATGTTCGGTAGCCCCAGCCCGCGGGAGCTGGCGGCAGCAAGCGCGACGAATCCTTCGCAAACCAGGTTGGCCGACGCGATGCCGGCTTTCTCGCATACCGCGGCTGCCCGCAACACGGCGGGCGTGCAGGACCCTCAACAGCCCAGGCCCGAGATGACGGCGTCGACCCGAAGCGCTTTGAGCCGCGCGGGCAGGCTGGCGAGAAACGCACGCTCGTTCTTGCCGTGAGTGCTGCCGAACTCGCTCCAATGAATGAAGCGGACCGCGGGAAAGCGCTGCTTCAGCACCGTCGCGAGCACGGCGAACACTTCATCGCCGCGAAACAGGTAGTCCCAGAGCTGCGCGATGATCTTGCCGTTCAGGGTATCGAGCCGAGGCGCGAGCGCGCTGATGGCCGTGCGCCGGCGCGTGCGCGGCCAATACGCTTCGTAATATCCGTCGTCGGTTCGGGAAGACATGCGCGATTCCGGGAGAGCGCTGCGGCAAGTCTACCATTCGGAGCACCGTGCTCCCGGCGTGCACGTGCTCGGCGTCGCGTCGATTGAGCCCTCACCGGATCAATTGGAGGGCACGTCTGCCCGACATATAATTTCCCGGCGCTACCCGCGGCCCCAGCGGAGCGCGGCTGCACACGTCGAATCGAATGCCGGGAGCGCCATATCGTGGAGGAAGCCATCAACCGCATCGCACAGCTCGCCATGCTCTGCGCGGCGCTGGCCGCAGGCACGGCCGGCGCGCAATCCTATCCAGCGAAGCCCGTGCGCATCGTCGTGCCCTTCGCCGCGGGCGGCGGCAGCGATTTCGTCGCGCGTCAGATCGCAGTGAAGCTCGCGGACAGCATCGGCCAGCAGTTCCTCGTCGACAACCGCGGCGGCGCCGGCGGGCTCATCGGCATCGAGCTGACGGCCAAGGCCCCCGCCGACGGCTATACGCTCATGATCATGTCGGCGAGCTTCTCAGCGACCGCGGCCACGAATCGGCCGGCATTCGATCCGATCAATACCATCGGCGCGGTGGGCCAGATCGGATCGTCGCCGTTCGTCATGCTGATGCATCCGTCGCTGCCCGCGCCAACGCTCAAGGCGCTCATCGCGCTCGCACGCGCCAAGCCGGAACAGGTGATCTACGCCTCCGCCGGCAACGGCAGCATCACCCATCTCGCGTTCGAATCGATGTCGAGGGCGGCCGCGATCAAGCTGACGCACGTGCCGTACAAGGGTGTCGCGCCCTCGCTGACCGATCTGATCGCCGGTCAGACCCACCTCACGCTCGGTGCCTATTCGACCGCGGAGCCGCACTTGAAGAGTGGCCGCTTGCGCGCGCTCGTGGTGACGGGCGCCAAGCGCTCCGAGCTGCTGCCGGATGTACCGGCCGCTGCCGAGACCCTTCCCGGCGTCGACATTGAGCTGTGGTTCGGGCTGATGGCCCCGGCGCGCACGCCGGGGCCGATCGTCGATCGACTCAATCGCGCGCTCAACGCCTTGTTGGAGGATCCGCTCATGCGCAAGCACCTCGCCGCCCAAGGATTGACCGCCGCCGGCGGCACGCCGCAGCAGTTCGGCAGCCGCATCCGCCGCGACTACGAGATCTGGGTGAAGGTGGTTCGCGACGCGGACATCAAGGGAAGCTGAGGCATCTCCAATGCGATCCATCGTGTTCCTGCTTGCGCCGAGCTTGCGAACGCGGGCAAGGCGATCCGGCGCGTTCGCCGCCTGTGCGCTGCTGGCGCTGGTCTCGCCGTTGTGCGCGCAGACCTATCCCGCCAAGCCCATCCGCTTCATCGTGCCCTACGCGCCGGGCGGGCCGACCGACATCATCGCGCGCCTGTTGGGGCAGCGCATGAGCGAAAGCTGGGGCCAGGCGGTCTTGGTGGAGAATCGCGCCGGAGCGAACGGCAACATCGCCGCCGAGCTGGTCGCGCGCTCCGCCGGCGACGGCTATACCCTCATGCTCGGCAACACCAGCGTCTTCACCATCAATCCGCACGTCTACAAGAAGCTCAACTACGATCCGATCAAGGATTTCCTACCGCTGAGCCTGGTGGTCGCCGCGCCGCTGGTGCTGGTGGTGCATCCCTCGCTGCCCACGCGCGATGTCAAGGCCGTGATCGACCTTGCCCTGGCCAAGCCGAATCAACTGGCATTCTCGTCATCGGGCTTCGGCGGCATTTCGCACATGGCGGCCGAGCTGATGAAAGTCTCGACCAGGACGGCGATGACCCACGTCCCGTACAAAGGCGCCGGGCCTGCCGCCACCGCGGTCGTGGGCGGCGAGGTGGCCTTGAGCTTCACCAGCACCGTGTCGACCATGCATCACGTCAACGCCGGACGCTTGCGCGCGCTGGGCGTCACGAGCGCGACGCGCAATGCGCAACTGGCGGCCATTCCGGCGATCGCCGAGTTCGTTCCGGGCTACGAGGTGAATCCTTGGTACGGCGTTCTCATGCCCGCGGGCGTGCCGGAGGCGATCGTCGCCAAGGTCCATGCCGAGGTGGTTCGGATCGCGCGCCTGCCGGAGGTCGGCCCGCGCCTGGTGAGCGACGGCGGCGACGTGGTCGTCAACACTCCCGCTCAGTTCGCGGCCGTGATCAAGGCCGATTACGAGCGCTGGGCGCGCGTCGCGCGCACCACCGAGGGCGTCCTGCAATAGTCGGAGAACGACCCGGGCGGGGCCGGCGAGCTCAGGTCGGTCTTGCGCGCTCGGCCACGTAGTCCGCGCTACCTCGGAGGCAGCGCCGGCCGCGGCCAGGATGGCAATGCCTCTCGGCACACGGTGGGTGGACGGGGGGCGTCCTTACCGCGCCGAGGCGACGAGCAAGCCTGTTCTATCTGCCGCCGCCGCCCCGGTCGCCCTCGAGCGCGCCTACTTGTTCTGCCAGTTGGGCTTGCGCTTTTCCGCGAAGGCCCGCGGGCCTTCCAGGTAGTCCTGGCTTTCCAGATTCCGTTGCTGCATCGGAAACACCGTCGTCATCGCCTCCTCGAGCGAGGCGGCGTCGAGCCCGCGGTAGGCGGCTTCCTTCGACGCGCGCACCGCGAGCGGCGAGCACTCGAGGATCTGCTGCGCCCAGCGCTTCGCGCCAGCCAGCGCCTCGCCCGGCGCAACCACCTCGTTGACGAAGCCGAGGCTCTTTCCCTCCTGTGCCGATACGCGCCGGCCGGTGAGGATGATGCCGAGTGCGATCTTCTGCGGGATCATGCGCGGCAGCCGATGCACGCCGCCGCCGCCGGCAATGAGGCCGACGCGCGGTTCGGGCAGCGCGAACACCGCGTTCTCGGCGGCGACGATGATGTCGCATGCCAAGGCCATTTCGAACCCGCCGCCCATGGCGATGCCGTTGACCGCGGCGATCAACGGCTTGTCGAGATCGTAGCGCATCGCCAAGCCGCCGAAGCCCGATGGCGGTCGCGGCCCGCGCTTGCCCGCCGCCTGCGCCTTGAGGTCGTTGCCGGCGGAAAAGGCGCGGTCGCCGGCGCCGGTCAGGATGCCGACCCAGAGATCGTCGCGCGCCGCGAATTCGTTCCAGACGGCGTGCAGCTCGTGGCTCGCCTCGCTGGTGAGCGCGTTCATGACCTGGGGCCGATTGATCGTGACGATGCGCAGCCGGCCTTCGTCTTCGACGCTGCAGAACTGGTAGCCGGGCTGACCTGCTTGATTTGGCTCGCTCATGCTTCCCTCCTTCGTCAGGCGGCGATGCCGCGGTTCAATTGCCGGATGGACGCGATCGCGCCATCGACCAGCTCGTCGAATATCCGGCGGGCCGGCTTGCATGCCTTCAGCAGCCCCGCGATCTGGCCGGCGGGGTTGCTGTGGAGATCCCAGCGCCCGGCGCGGGCGGCGGCTTCGTTGAAGTCGTCCATGAGTATCTTCTGATAAGGCATGGGCAGCGGATCGAGGCCCGACTTCTCCCACGCCTTGATGATCTCGTTCTTGTACGAGCGCATGGTCTTGCCGCTGAACACGCGTCCGACCTCGAACTGCGCGGACGAGCCGTCGATGATCTGTGCCTTGCTCTGCGCCGGAATGGCGCATTCATCGGCGACGAGAAAGGCGGTGCCGACCCAGGCGCCGAGCGCGCCGAGCGACAGCGCGGCGGCGACCGCGCGCCCGTCGCCTATGCCGCCGCCGGCGAGCACGGGCACCGGTGCCACGGCATCGACGACCTGAGGAACTAGCGGCAACGTGGCGATCTTGCCGGTATGGCCGCCCGCCTCGTGGCCGGTGGCGATGACGATGTCCACGCCGGCCTTGATCTGGCGCTGGGCGTTGCCGACCGTGCCGGCGAGCCCCATCACCGTCATGCCCTTGGCACGCGCCCTGGGTACGACCCAGCTCGGATCGCCGAGCCCCGCGGCGAACACTTGCACGTCCTCCTCCATGATCACGTCCACCTGCTCTTCCTGCGGCGTCTTGGCGCCGTTCCTTGCATTGGTGGAAATGACGAAGTCGTGCTCGACCTGGGCCTCGGCCAGTCCGTGCTGCGCCAGGAGCGAGTGCACGAACGCGACGTGCTCGGGGAAGCGGCTACGCAGCTCGGCACGCACGGCATTGCGCGAGGGCGGGGCCTGCGCGAGGGTCGCCGGCAGCAGCAGATCGACGCCGATCGGCTTTCTCGTCAAGGCTCGGGTCGCGCGTATGGCCGCGCGCAGCTCACCCGCCGGAAGCCCGGCGCCGCCGAGCACGCCCAGCCCGCCGGCCTCGGACACGGCCGCCACCAGCGCGGGCGGCGTGGCCTTGCCGCGCGAGCCCATGCCCGCGAGGACAATGGGATAGTCGATGCCCAGCATGTCGCACAAGGGTGTTCTAAGCACTCGTCTGTTCACTGCTCGATCCTTTCGAAGTGGCTCCCATGACCGCCTTTGCGCCGTTATCAGTCGACTCTCATCTTGCTTTGCTTTACCACCCTTGCCCACTTGTCGATCTCGGAGCGGATGATCTGCGCGAATTGCGCCGGCGGCATGGCCGCGGGCTCGGCGCCATTGCGTTGCAGAATGGCGCGGGTGTCGGCATCGCGCAGCACGGCGTCGATTTCGCGGTACAGCCGCGTGACCACGGCGCGCGGGGTACGCGCGGGTGCGGCCAAGCCATGCCAGCCCTCGGACTGAAAGCCCGGCAGGCCCGACTCGTTCACCGTGGGCAGATGCGGCAGCAGCGCCGAGCGCGTCTCGTTGGTCGTGGCCAGGGCGCGCAGCTTGTCCTCCTTGACCAG
Source organism: Burkholderiales bacterium (assembly GCA_020848435.1). Taxonomy (GTDB): domain Bacteria; phylum Pseudomonadota; class Gammaproteobacteria; order Burkholderiales; family WYBJ01; genus WYBJ01. The sequence continues at coordinate 174,731 of JADLAC010000002.1, forward strand.
CGCGAGCAGCGTGGGGCTGGAACCGATCAGCGAGAGCTGCACCCGGCCCGCCACCAGGTCCGTGATCGCGGGCGCGGATCCCTTGTATGGCACGTGCACGATGTCGAGACCGGCCATGCTCTTCAGCAGCTCCGCGGCGAGGTGCATGGGCGTGCCATTGCCGGCGGAGGCGTAGCTCAGCTTGCCCGGATGCGCCCTCGCGTAGGCTACCAGCTCCTGCACCGATTTGACCGGCAGCGCGGGCGTGATCACGACGATGCTCGGCAGCCTGACCAGCATCGTGATCGGCTCGAAGTCCTTCACCATGTCGTAGGGCAGGTTGGGCACGAGCGTTACGTTCATCGTGTTCGCCGCGGTGAAGAGCAGCAGGGTATGTCCATCCGCTGCGGCCTTCGCCACGATTTCCGATCCGACGATGCTGCCCGCACCCGGCCGGTTGTCGAGCAGTATCGTCTGGCCCAGGGCCGTGCCGAGCTTGCCGTTGATGGCGCGCGCGGTGGCATCTGTCGGTCCGCCCGGTGCATAGGGAACGACGAGCCGTATGGGCCGTGCCGGGTAGTCGGCCGCGCACACCGTCGCGAGCAAGCAAGTGCAGCCGCACAGCGCGCGTGCCATGCCATTCGGATGGAGCAATGCGCTCTCCTTGTCTTGATTCATCGGTCGCAAGCTCGCGTCCTGTATTGCCGTCTCATGCTCGCCCGGCGAGCGGCGCTGCGATGCCCTCCGCGGGGCTGTCCCAGCGCCCGAGCCGCGCGGCGTGCTCCGCGGCGACGATGCCGAAGGCGAGGGCTTCCGGGACATTGGACGCGCTCTCGTACAGGGGATAGAAAAAAGAACCCAGCTCGCCCGCCGCGTACAGGCGCGCGATCGGCCGGTCGGCGCGGTCGAGCACCTGGGCGTGCACATTGCGCTTCGGTCCGCCCTGGGTGTTGATGATGGGCTCGCACAGCTCGGTGGCATAAAAAGGCGGCGTCACGAGCGGCGCCATCGATTGTGCCGAGCGGCCGAACTCGGCGTCCTGGCCGCTCGCGCAGGCTGCGTTGAAATGCTCGACGCTCGCCGCCAGCGCATCCGGGTCCAATTCCATCTTGTGCGCCAGGCCGCGGATCGAATCAGCCTTGGTGATCCAGCCGCGGTCGACTTCGGCGCTGTTGTCCTCGCTCCAACGATAGACCTTGTGCACCCACCACCAGCCCATGTGGCCGCCGACGATAGGCCGGGCCTTGCGATAGGTGTCGTCGAACAGCATGTAGAACGGGATGTTCGGGTAGCGGGCGCTCTCCTGGTCGAAGACCTGCACCCGGAATAGATCCTTGCGGTGGCTGAGCAGGACCGACTCATCCATGAAGCGGCGCGCCGACTTGTTGACGTAGATCGCCGGGCTGGCCGGGCGCAACACTTTCTCCAGGCGAAAGCCCAGTCCGAATTCTTCGCTCGGAATGCGGGGCGCGAACTGGCCCAGCTCGACCCCGCACATGTGCCACAATTTCGCGCCGGCTTCGGCTGCCATCGCAATGCCGTCGCCGGTGCTGTACGGCGTGCCATAGGGCACCGTGGGCAGCACGCTGAGATACGGAAGAAAGTTCACCAGCATCTCGCGATTGTTCTGAAAGCCGCCGCAAGCGAGGATCACCGCCTTTTTCGCCTTGACGTGGCGCGTGCGTCCCGAGCGCGTGAGCGCCGTCACGCCCAGGATTTCTTTGCTGAGCGGATCCTGGACCAGGCGATCCGCCGGGGTATCGAAGGCGATGCGGATGCGCCGCTTTCTGACCTGCGCATCGAGGAACGCGAACAAGCCGTCGCCGCGCACGGCGAGAATCGGACCGCCCTCCTGGCGTTTCTTCTCCTGCGGGCTGCGCGCGATGCTGACCACTTCGCCGAATGCCTCCGCCCCCGGCAGCCCCGGGTAGTCGAGGCTGCGCGCGATCCACTCGAGCTCGGCGCCCCACGCGCGCAAGCGTGCCGGCAATTCGAACATGGCTGCGGCGAGCGCGCGCACGCAAGCGGCATCGACCGTGCCCTGGGTGAGCGCGCTGTAATAGGCGACGGCGCTGCCGATGTCCTTGGGTACGCGCATGCCGCCGCCGCAGCAACCGGTGTTGCCGCCGCCGACGGGCGCTTTTTCCAGGATGAGCGTGGACTGGCCGGCGTCGTGGGCCGCGATCGCGGCGCACGAACCGGCGCCGCCGTAGCCCACGACGACCACGTCGGCCTCGTCGTCCCATCGTTGCGGCAGCCAGGGGGCCGGCCGGGCGTTGCTATTGGATTCCACCATGTTTCCTCGTATCGATTGCGGCGCGGCCCGGGTTTCCCGGTGCGCTCGCGTTGCTTCGTGCTAGCTTTTCGGCACCAGCAGGGCATCGACCGCCACCACGCCTCGACCCTGTTCGCGCACGATCAGCGGATTGATGTCGACTTCGGCGATGGCGCTCGCTTCGACGATGAAACGCGACAGGTCGACGAGCGCCGCCGCCGCGGCTTCGACATCGGCCGGCGCACGGCCGCGCGCGCCGAGGAGCAGCGGTGCCCCCGCCAATCCCAGGATCATGCGGCGCGCGCGCTCGAGCGTCACCGGGGCCGCGGCGAACGCGGCATCCTTGAGGATCTCCAGGAAGATCCCGCCCGTTGCGACCATGATCGAGGGCCCGAAGATCGGATCGACATAGGCGCCCAGCGCCAGCTCGCAGCCGCGCTCGAAGCGCTGCAGCACCATGGGCTCGCTCGCAGCGCCACACGCCTGGCGTGCTTGTTCCAGACCGGCGTAGGCCGCGTCCAGCTCGTGCGCGTCCACCGCGGCCGACACCAGGCCGTAGTCCGACTTGTGCGCGAATCGATCGCTCTCGACTTTGAGGACGACCTTGCCGCCGAGCTCGCGCTGCAGCGCACGCGCCGCTTGGAGGTCGCAGACCGGGAAGCTCGCTACCTGCGGCAGGTTGCGCAAGTGGCTCAACGCGAGGCGCGCTTGGGCGCCCGAAATGACCTGTGCGGATGAGCGCGACGTGGCCTGCGGCTGCGCGGCTGCCTGCGGCGTAACCGGCACGACGTTGGCCAGCGCCTTCATCAGGCGCGATACGTCCTCGAACCACAACACGCCGAGCGCGCGCAGCCGCTGCTCGAAATCCGGCGGCGCGACGCCACAGACGAAGATCGGCTTGGAGGTACTTTGGGCCGCGGCTCCGAGCTGGCGCAGGAGCGGCTCCTGGCGCTCCGCCTTCAGGGCCGAGTAGAAATGGAACAGCACCACGGCATCGACGTTGGGCTGGGCGAGCATCCAGCGCAGCGCCGTTTCGGCCGCGCGCGCTCCCGCCGCCAAGCTCGAAGAGAAGTCGAAGGGATTGGCGAACTTGCCGCCTTTCACCTCAGCCGATTCTTGCGTCGTGGGCGCCAGCGCCGGCGCCGGAACCTCGATGCCCGCGCGCTCGGCCGCATCCAGAGCGAGAATGCCGAAGCCGCCCGAAGAAGTGACCACACCCACGCGCCGGCCTGCCGGAATCCTGCGCTGGGCGGCGATGACCATGGCATCGAGCAACTGCGTTTCGCTCGTCACCACGCACGCCCCTGCGTGTCGCAGCTCGGCGTCGAACAGCTCGCCCCGTCCAGCCAGGGCGCCGGTATGGGATGCGGCCTGCGCGAGCGCGGCGCCGCTGCGCCCCATTTTCAAGGCGACCACGCTCTTGCCACGGCCGACGGCCGCGGCGATCGCGGCCGCGAGCTCGCGCCCGGCGCGCGCGCCCTCCAGCATCAGCGCGATGGCGTTGACTTGCGGATCGGCGGCGATGTGCGCGATGCAATCGGCGGCCGAGATGTCGAGCTCGTTGCCGGTATCGACCAGATAGCGCGTGCCGATGCCGCGGCGGGCGAGGCAGGTCGAGCCGAAATATGTGCTCATGCCGCCGCTTTGCGCGATGAAGGCGCTCGGCCCGAGCATCGTGCCCAACTCGATGTCGCCGGCGAAGCTTCCGTAGACGTTTGCTCCCAAGGCGCGGAAGCCGATGGTGTTGGGGCCCAGCAACCTCAATCCCGTCTTGTTGCGCGCGCTGCGCAGCGCATGGCGCAGCTCCTCCTGCAACGACGGGGTGAAGCCGTCGGCGAACACCACGGCGGCGCGAACGCCGTTGTCGCCGCATTCGCGGATTGCCGCCGCGACCCGATCGGGCGCGAGCGCGATGATCGCCATGTCGGCCGGGGTTGGTGTCTCGGCGAGCGAACGAAACGCCGGCAGGCCCTGGATGGTGGCGCGCTGCGGGTGTACCGGATACACGCCGCCCGCGTAGCGCACGACCCTGAGGATCGCCAAGGCGCGCCCGCCTGCCCTCGACGCCTCCTCGGTCGCGCCGATCAGCGCGATGGCGCGCGGGGCGAACAGCGCGGACAGGCTGCCCGCGCAGGGGAGGTTGTCGGTGTTCGATTGCATGGCTCGCCGAGCAGGCGCCGCTCAACCCGATGCTTTGAGGTCGCCAGGGACGGTATCAAACATCAGCCGAAACCTAATCGACGCGGATGTTTCCGGCGCGCACGACCTTGTGCCACTTCGCGGTCTCGTCGCGGATCACGGCCGTGAACTCCTCGGGCGTGTTGCCGATCAGCTCGACGCCCTGCAATTCCAGCCGTTGCCGGATTTCCGTCGTGTTGATCGCTTTGACCGTGCTCGCGTGCAGCTTGGAAATGATGGCCTTGTCGGTACCCGCCGGTGCGAGCAGACCGATGCCCGCGCTGGTTTCGAATCCCGGCATGCCGGCTTCCGCCATCGTCGGCACATCCGGCAGGACGCGGATGCGTGCAGGAGCGCTTACGGCCAGCACTCTGAGCCTGCCATCCTTGATCAGCGGGACCGTGGTGGGCACGCTGATGATCATCATGTCCACCTCGTTCGAGACGACCGCGAGCAGGCCGGGCCCGCCGCCCTTGTACGGAACGTGTACCACGTCGACCTTTTCCATCATCTTGAACAGCTCCGTCGACAGATGATTGGTGCTGCCGTTGCCGGCCGATGAATAGCGCAGCTTGCCCGGATTGGCCCGGGCCAAGGCGAGCAGCTCCTTGAGCGTGCTCGCCTTGACCGACGGATGCACGACCAGCACCGTCGGCGTCATCGATATCAACGTAATCGGCAGCAGATCCTTGGCGGTATCGAAAGGCATCTTCGAATACAGGCTCGGATTGATGGTGAGCTGGCTGGTGGAGGTGAGCAGGATCGTGTAGCCGTCCGGGGCCGACTTCACGACCACCAGTGCACCGATGTTGCCGTTGGCGCCGGGACGATGATCGATGATCACCTGCTGTCCCAGCAATTGCGTGAGCCCCTGGGCGACCGGCCGCGCGGTGAGATCCACCGGTCCGCCCGGCGCATAGGTGCTGACGAAGCGCAGCGGCTTGGTCGGATACGCCTGGGCCGATGCGGCGGAGCCGAACGCGGACAAGACGAGCAGGAGCGCTAGCGCGCGGCCAAGCTTGTAATCGCAATCGATCATGTTGAAGGTACTCCGCGGTCGGGCACTCCGGCGCGGCGGAATGCGTGCGCGATCTTAGCGCGACTCGCCTGCGTGGGTGCAGTTGTCCGTGCGAAAGGCTCATGTCGTGGACTATCACTTGCGGTACACGCGCCGCGGCCCTTTCCGCGCGGCCCGTGTATGACCTATCCTTGACCATCGAACGAGCGGACCAGGGTCGGACCGTGAGTTGGTTGGGCCGAAAGACGATGGTGAAGCGCAGTGCAGCGAGATTCGCCATGCCATGGCCGTGGCTGTTTGCGGTCATGTCGTTGTGCGCTCTGTCGCCGGGCTTGCAGGCGCAGAACGACGCAGCCGATTTTCCGGTGCGCAACATGCGCTTCGTCGTGCCCTTCGGCCCGGGCGGTGGGCCCGACATCATCGGCCGGCGGCTCGCCCAAGGCTTGGCGGAGCGTACCGGGCGCAACGTGATCGTCGATAACCGCGTCGGCGCAACCGGCATGCTCGGCATGCACGAAGTGGCTCGCGCCACGCCGGACGGTTACTCGTTCGGCCTGTTGAACGCAGCCACCCCTGTCGCCCAGGTGATAATGGCGAAACCGCCGCTGGACCTGGCGCGCGACGTGGCCCCGGTGGTGCAGCTCTTGCGCTACTACACCATCGTCGTGGTTCGCCCCGAGCTTGCCGCGCGCACCGCGAAGGATCTGGTGGACATGATGAAAGAAAGGCCGGGCGCATATTCCTTCGGCTCCGGCGGCAACGGCACACCCGCTCATCTTGCGGGCGAGCTGTTCGTGCGCTCGGTGGGCGCCAAGGCCGCGCACGTGCCGTACAAGCAGATCACCACCGCCATCAGCGACGTAGTGCGCGGCGATGTATTGTTCATCTGCTCGGCGGTTGCGAATGTAGCCGCGCTCATCCAGTCCGGACGCTTGCGCGCCATCGGCGTGGTCGGTCCGCGCCGGATCGCGGCTTTTCCCAGCGTGCCTTCGTTCGTGGAGCTTGGCCTGCCGGATCCGAACGTGGTGAGCTGGACCGGGGTCGTCGCGCCCGCGGCGACACCCTTGCCGCTGCGGCAGAAGCTCCACCGGCTGCTGCGCGAATCAGCGGCCGAGCCGGCGCATGCCAAGGCGTTCGAGCAGCTCGGGTTGGAAGCCGCCGAGGGCACGCTCGAGCAGTTCGGTGCGACCATAAGAGCCGAGGTCGAGCGCTGGGGCAAGTTCGTGCGCGAGGCGAACATCCGAATCGATTGACAGGCGCAGCGCGCGTGCGCGCTACCTGCAGGAGTGATGCACTTTGGCGAAAACGATCGACTACTATCTCTCTGCTTCGTCGCCCTGGACCTATCTCGGCCACCCCCGATTCGTCGCCATGGCCGCGAAGCATGGCGCCCGGATCAATCCGCGCCCGGTCGATTTCGGCCGCATTTTCGCGGTCTCGGGCGGCCTGCCGTTGCCGCAGCGCCCGCCACAACGGCGCGCCTATCGCGATTGGGAGCTGAAGCGCTGGAAGAGCTATCTCAACGATCCGATCAACCTGGAGCCGAAGTTCTTTCCGGTCGCCGCTGCCGGCGCGGCGCGCCTGGTGATCGCCGCGGAGCCGCTGGGGGTCGATGTCCAGCTTCGGCTTGCATACGCGGCGATGCGGGCCGTATTCGTCGAGGACCTCGACATCGCCGCGGCGCAGACGCTCGCGGCGCTGGTCGCACGCGAGCATCTGCCGGCGACGCTGATCGAGCAGGCGCAAACGGATGCGGTGCGCGCCAAGTACGATGCCTACACCCAGGAGGCGATCGAGCGCCAAGTCTTCGGCGCGCCGACCTACGTCATCGACGCTGAGCCCTTCTGGGGACAGGACAGGCTCGACTTCGTCGAGCGCGCATTGGCACGCGGATGAGCCGCACCTGCATGAGCGCTGTCGCCGGCGCTTTCGCCGCTGCGGCGCCATTCATGCTCGTCCATGCGCAGGCGCCATCCTGGCCGGCACGGCCGATCCGCCTGATCGTCATTTCCGCGCCCGGCGGTGCGAGCGACATCATGGCGCGCCTGCTGGGCGAGCAGCTTGGTGCGGGGCTCGGGCAAACCATCGTCATAGACAATCGGCCGAGCGCGGGCGGCATCGTCGGCACGGAGCTTGCGGCCAAGGCGGCGCCGGACGGATACACGCTCCTGCTCGGAAGCCCGGCGGCATTCGCCATTGCGCCTCACCTCAACCCCCGGCTCCCATACGATCCGGCGCGCGATTTCGTTCCGGTGGGACAGTTCTCGAGCCTCGCGTTCGCACTGATCGCGCATCCGGGGCTGCCCGTCCACTCGGTGCGCGAGCTGCTCGCGCTGGCGAAGGCTCGGCCCGGAAGCATCAACGTCGCTTCCGCAGGCAACGCCACCACCACCCATCTCGTGGCCGAATTGTTCAAGAGCGCCACGGCGCTGGACGTGGTGCATGTGCCCTTCAAGGGTGCGGCGCCTGCGATGGCGGCGCTGGCGGGCGGTCAAGTCCAAGTGATGTTCGATGCGCTAGTCACCTCGGTCCCGCAAGTACGCAGCGGAAAGGTCCGCGCCCTCGCCGTCACCGGCCGCGGCCGCTCCACGCTGCTGCCGGGGGTGCCCACCATGGCCGAAGCCGGCGTGGCCTCGTTCGTCGTCGGGAGCTGGTTCGGCGTGTTCGCCCCCGCGCGAACCCCGGCTGCGTATGTCCAGCGGCTCAACGCCGAGATCGCGCAGGCCGCGCAAGCACCGAAGCTGCGCGAACGCCTGGCGGCGCTCGGCGCCGAGGCTGCGAGCGGCAGCGCCGCTGCTTTCGGCCGCTTCGTGCGCGAGGAATCGGATCGCTTCGGGCGGCTCATAGCGAGCGCCAATATCCGGCTCGATTGACGGCGCGCGCTGCACGCAAAGGGGACGTTCAAGGCTATGGAGCACAAGACGGGTTTCGCCCCCAACATCCTGCTCATCATGGCGGACCAGATGGCGGCACCGGCGCTGCCGGTGTATGGCCATCCGATCACGAAGGCGCCGCACCTCGAGGCCCTGGCCGCTTCTGGCGTCGTATTCGATGCGGCCTACTGCAACTTCCCCATCTGCGCCCCGTCGCGGCAGTCGATGCTCACGGGACGCTACGCGAGCGCGATCGGCGCCTTCGACAATGCCTGCGAGTTCCCCGCCTCCAATCCGACGTTGGTCCATCGCCTCGGCCTGCTCGGCTACCACACGAGCCTCGCCGGCAAGATGCACTTCGTCGGTCCGGACCAGTTGCACGGTTATGCCGAGCGGCTGACCACCGACATCATCGGCGCGGATTTCGTGCTCACGCCCGACTGGCGCGACGGCGAGCACAGCAACCCGGCCGGGGCGACCGTGCGCATGGTGCTGCAGTCGGGAAGCTGCCGGCGCAGCCTGCAAATCGATTATGACGACGAGGTGGAGCACTGCGCGTTGCAGAAGCTGTGGGATCTCGCCCGGGCGCCGCAAGCGCGGCCGTTCTTCCTGACCGTATCCTTCACGCATCCGCACTCGCCGTACACCGCATCGCAGGCGCATTGGGCGCGCTACGAGGGCGAGGCGATCGACTTGCCGAGCGTGCCCGCGATGGCGCTCGAACGCATGGATGCCATGAGCCGCTGGCTGCAAGTGCAGCGCCACGCCGACCGGGTAGCGTTGAGCGATGAGCAACTGCGCACCATGCGCCGCGCCTACTACGCCATGATCAGCTACGTCGACGACAAGCTCGGGCGGATTCGCGACGTGCTCACCCAGACCGGCCTCGACCGCGATACCGTGGTGATCTTCCTCGCCGATCACGGCGAGATGGCGGGCGAGCGCGGCATGTGGTTCAAGTCGTCGTTCTTCGAATGGTCCGCGCGCGTGCCGATGATCGTGAGCTGGCCGGGGCACTTCGTGCCGCGGCGGGAGCCGCGGCCGGTATCGCTGATCGATTTGCTGCCCACGCTGCTGGAGCTCGGTAGCGGCGAACCGCCGGCGATCGAAGTGCCCATCGACGGGCACAGTCTGGTGCCGCTGTTACGAGACCCGGCCGCGGGCTGGACCCATCCGGTCATCGCCGAATTCACCGGCGAAGGGGTGCGTGCGCCGTGTCGCATGCTGCGCCGCGGGCGCTACAAGTACATCTATACCCACGGCCATCCGGATCAGCTCTACGATCTCGCGGCCGATCCGAAGGAGCTGAGCGACCTGTCCGCACAGCCCGGCCATGCCGACTTGACCGCCGCGCTGCGCGCGCAGGCGTTGCGCGACTGGCATCCGGACGAGATCACGCGCGAAGTGCTTGCCTCGCAGCAGCGCCGGCTGCTGGTGCAGCGTGCGCTGCGTGCACCCCAGAGCGCAGCGACCTCGTGGGCGTACCGCGCGCGCGCTGACGACGAACGCCGTTATGTGCGCACGGGGAAGGCGAGCGACGCCAAGGCGCGCAAGCGCTTTCCCTATATCGAGCCGCCGGCGTGACGCGAGCTCACACGCAAGCGAGCGCCGGTGGACGTACTGGAGGCGGACTCATGAGACGTTGCATCGCACCTGCCAGCATCATGCTAATCGCGCTGGCGGGCGTTGCGCCCGGCGCCAGCGCCCAGGCGTATCCGGCGAAGCCGGTGCGCATCATCGTCGGTTTTCCCAGCGGGGGGGTGACCGACATCGTGGCGCGCATCATCGGCCAGAAGCTCAGCGAGAACCTCGGCCAACAGTTCGTGGTCGATAACCGGCCCGGCGGGGGCAGTGTCATCGCCTCCGAGATCACGGCCAAGGCAGCCCCCGACGGCTACACGCTCTCGCTCATCAGCACCAGCTTCGCCATCAACACGGGCTTCTACAAGACGTTACCCTACGATCCGATCAAGGATTTCGCCGCGGTGATTCTCGCTTCTTCCGCGCCGCAGGTCCTGGTCGCGAACCTGTCGCTGCCCGTCAAGTCGGTGGCCGACCTGGTCAACCTCGCGCGGGCGAAGCCGGGGCAGCTCAACTTCGCCTCCAGCGGGACCAGCAGCACCTCGCACCTGGCGGGCGAGTTGCTCAAGTCGCTGGCGAACATCGATCTCACGCACATTCCCTACAAGGGGGGCGCGGCGGTGATGATGCCCGATGTCATCTCCGGGCGCGTGCAGCTCTCGTTTCTATCGCTGCCCGGCACGTTGCCGCAGATTCGCGCGGGCAAAGTGCGCGCCATCGCGGTGACGTCCACCAAGCGTTCCGCTGCGGCACCCGATATTCCGACCTTCGCCGAGGCCGGTATCGCGGGCTACGAGGCAGCGAGTTGGAGCGGTCTCGCCGCGCCGGCGGCCACACCGAAGACGATCGTCGCCAGGATCAACGCCGAAGCCTTGCGCGCGTTGCGGTCGCCGGACGTGATTGCCGCAATCGAGCGCCAGGGCGCGGATACGCTCGGGTCTTCGGCGGCGGAATTCGAGGCCTATCTCAAGGCGGAAATTGCGAAGTGGAAGAAATTGATCGTCGCTCTGGGCGCGCAGCTCGATCGATTTCAGTAACGCAAGAGGACGAGCAACGATGTCAGGCTGCTTGGACGGTATTCGGGTGTTGGAGCTGGCGCGCTTCCAGGCGGGACCGCGCGCCGGCATGGTCTTGTCCGACCTCGGCGCGGAAGTGATCAAGATCGAGAAGTTGGCTGGCGAGGAAACGCGCAAGTCGGCGCCGACCGTTCGCGGCCAGAGCGTCTATTTCAGCGTCTACAACCGAGGCAAGAAGAGCATCTGCCTCGACTTGCGCCAGGATGCGGGCAAGGCGGTGTTCTTCGATCTGCTGAAGAGCGCGGATTTCGTGCTGGAGAATTTTCGACCCGGGACGCTTGAGGAGATGGGGCTCGGTTTCGATGAGCTGGTGCGCGTCAAGCGCGACATCATCCTCGTGCGCTGCACCGGGTTCGGCCAGTACGGCCCCTACAAGGACCGGCCCTCGTTCGATCCGTTAGGCCAGGCGATGAGCGGGTTGATGAGCCTGACGGGCAAACCCATCGGCCGCCCGGTCGGTACCGCCTTCTCGGTGGTCGATCGAACGACCGCGCTGCACGCCACCATCGGTGCGCTGGCGGCATTGCGTCATCGCGATCGCACCGGCGAGGGCCAGGTGATCGACGTCTGCCTCATGGATTCCGCGCTGACGATGGTCGAGATCCCGGCGTGCTATTACCTGGCGACAGGCGAGGAAGGCGGGGAGTCGGGACGACTGCCCTACGAAGCGAAGGATGGATGGGTCGTGGTCACGGGCGGCGTCACTGCCAAGCTCGTCGAGCGCCTGGCGGAGATGATCGGCAAGGACGCCGCGTTGCCGCAGGGCGCCGGCGGGTCGCTGTTCGGCCACAACAATCCGATTCTGACCCAATGGTGCAAGCGTCACAGCGTGGCCGAAATCTGCGACAAGATGGTCGCGCTCGGCATCCCTGTCGCCCCCGTGCTGTCGATTCCGCAGGTCGTGGAAGACCCGCACCTTTGGGAGCGCGAAATGCTCGTCAAGGTGAAGGACGAGCTGGCCGGCGAGCTGCACGTGCCGGGACTCGCCATCAAGCTCTCCAAGACCCCGGGCAAGCTCGGCCCGGTGCCGATGCCCGGAGAGCATACCGAGGAGATCCTGTCGGCGCTGCCCGATTACGATCGCGACCAGATCGCGCGGCTGCGTGCGGCGAAGGTGATCCAGTGAGCCGATAGCCCGGGGGGCGCGGCGACTTGCCTGATCGGGCGCCGTGCCGCGAAATCCCTTGGACAGCGCCGCCGCGTCGAAGCGTCCGAGAGACACGTGCGGATTCGTGCTCGAGGCGACCCTGCCGCACGCCATAATGCCGCGGCGACGGCCGCCGTGCGGCGCGGTTTCAGCTTCGCTGCGCGTGCTGTAGCCACCAGCGCGCGATATCGATGCGGCGCGCGAACCAGACATCCGGGCGAGCGCGCGCGTAGCCCAGGAACCTGTCGATGACGCGCGCGATAGCCGGCCGCCCGCCGACGCGGCAATGCAGCCCGATGCTCATCATCTTGGTCTGCCGCGCGCTTTCCTCGTAGAGCGTGTCGAAGGTGTAGCGCATCATCGCGTGGAAGTCATCCGGGCCGCCGCCGCCGCCGCGAAACGCGCGGCCGTCGTTGACATCGTTCGCGTAGGGAACGACCAGCCACGGTTTGCCCGCGACAGCGACGTAATAGGGCACGTCGTCGTTGATCGCGTGGCAGCTATCGTAGATGAAGCCGCCTTCTTCGGCGAGCAGCTCGCGCGTGTGGATGCTCGGTCCATAACGCGGCATCCATCCCAAGGGACGCTCGCCCGTCATGCGCTCGAGCGCCGTCACCGCCTTGGCGATGGCGGCGCGTTCCTCGCCGCGCGTCATGCGGTGATGCTCTTCCCAGCGATAACCGTGGCCGGCCGGCTCATGCCCGCGCTTCGTGATCTCGCCTGCCAATTGCGCATTGCGCTCCAGGGCCAGCCCGCAGGCGAGAAACGTGCACTTGATGCGATGCTTGTCGAGCAGATCGAGCAGGCGCCAGACGCCGACACGGCTGCCGTACTCGAAGAACGACTCGTTGATAAGATCGCGTTGATCGAGGGGAATGGGCGATGTCATGTCGCCCGTGGCTTCGCGCCGCGGGTCGCCGTCGAGCAGCGAGTATTCGGCCCCTTCCTCGTAATTGATCGTCACCTGCACGGCGAGCCGTGCGCCGTCCGGCCACTGCACCCGCGGTGGCAACATGCCGTAGCCGACGAAATCACGCGCTAGCGTCATTGCCGTCCTCCGCGGCTTCCATCGTCTGTTGGGGCGCGTGCGCGCCGGGGCTTCATCGCTGCCGGCATGATTCGAGCTGGCGATACACCCACTCGGCACAGGCCAGCGTCTTTGCGTCGTGCCAATACCTGCCGACGACCTGGATGCCGACCGGGAGGCCGCGCGGGCCTGTGAATGCCGGGACGCTCACGCACGGCAGCCGCAGCAGCGTCCAGCCGCGGTTGAAGACGGGACTGCCGGTGTCTTCGAGCCCGTGCGGCGCCTCGCCCGGCGCGCTCGGGGCGAGCAGCATGTCGTACTCGGATAGAACGCCATCGATGAGTCGACGCGCTCGTGCAGCGATGACCCGCTTCGCATCGTAGACCTGCGGCGTGACTTGCATCCCGTACCCGATGCTCTCGCGCAAGGATGCGGAAAGCTGCTCGGGGTGTGCGCGCAATTCGTAGCCGAGCGCCTCGGCCATCTCGCGAAACTGGATGTCTTTGTGCGCCGCGGCCAGCTCGGCAAACACCGGATCCATCACGCGTTCCGTCACCGCCGCGCCCGCCGCGGACAGAACGCGCGCTGCCGTTTCCAGGGCGGCGTGCGTTTCGGGCGCCGCCTCGCGCCACTCGAAGGTGCGCCAGATGCCGATCGTCGGCGGTTCGCGCAAGGCGCAGTGAAGCAGCTCCGAGCGCCCGCTGACGGCGCCGGCGAGCAGCGCGACGTCGGTCACCGCGCGACCGATGAGCCCGAGCGTATCGAGCGATTCCGATACCTGCTTGACGCCGTGCCGGTTGAGCAGCCCGAAGCTCGGCTTGTAACCCACCACCCCGCAGAAGCTCGACGGGCGCAGCGTGGAGCCGCCGGTCTGTGTACCGAGCGCCAAGGGAACCATGAAATCGGCCACGGCGGCGGCCGAGCCGCTGGAGGAGCCGCCGGGGGTATGCGCGGGGTTGTGAGGATTCGCCGTCTTGCCGCGATAGCTCGTCGCCAGCTCGGAGGTCACCGTCTTTCCCATGATGACGCCGCCGGCGCGCCGAATCGCAGTGACGCAAGCGGCATCCCACGCTGGCTGGTGGCCCGCGTAGATCGGCGAGCCGTACTGGGTCGGCAGCTCCGCGGTGTCGATCACGTCCTTGATGCCGATCGGCAAGCCATGCAGCGGCCCGCGCAGCGGACCCGCGTCGAGCGCGCGGGCCTGCCGGAGCACGTGATCGGCATCGATATGTGCCCAGGCGCGAACCTGCGTCTCGCGCTCGGCGATGCGCGCAAGACAGTCTTGGGCGAGCGCCTCGGCGCTCAGCTCGCGGCGGCGAAGCAGTGCGGCAGCTTCGAGCGCGGACAGGCGATGGTGATGTCGAGCCGGCATGATGTCACCCCGCCGGTCCGCGGGCTCGCAGCGCGCTATTGAGGCTTGATGTTGGCATCCTTGATGACCTTGGCCCATTGATCGACTTCCGAGCGCACGAGCTGCTTGAAACCCTCGGGAGTGCTGCCGGCGGCCTCCAAGCCCTGGCTCGCAAAGGCCGCCTGTACCTCCGCGAGAAGCAGGATGCGGCCGATTTCGGCATTCAGGAGCCGGACCAGCCGCTCGGGTGTCCGCTCGGGGGCGAGCACGCCGTAGGAGGGCGTGACGTCGAAGCCTGGGAATCCCGACTCGGCGATGGTCGGCACCTCGGGGAATGCCTTCGCGCGCCTTGCGCTGGTAACCGCCAAGGCGATGGTGCGACCTGCCTTGATCGATGCAAGTGCCGCCGCCGGGCTCGCAAAACCGAGCTGTACTTCGCCCGCGGTGACCGCTGCCGCCGCGGGGGCGCCGCCCTTGTAGGGCACGTGAAGGATGTTGGCGCCGGTTCGGTGCTTCAGCATTTCGCCGGCGAGATGCAATGGCGTGGCGACGCCCGCCGAGCTGTAGCTGAGCTGGCCGGGCCTGGTTTTCGCCAGGGCGATCAACTCCGGTACGGATCGTGCCGGCACCGAGGGATGGATCGAGAGAATGAAGGTGCCGGATGCGACCAGTGTCACGAAGGCAAAGTCCGTCATGAGGTCGTAAGCCAGCTTCGGATAGAGCGTTCGGCTCGGCGCGAGCACCGATACCAAACCCATCAGCAGCGTGTGTCCATCGGGCGTTGCGCGCGCGGCGATCTCCGCGCCCAGGTTGCCTGCTGCGCCGGGACGGTTGTCCACGATGACGGGCTGGCCGAGTTGCGCCGATAGTCTCTGCCCGATCACACGTGCCAGGTAATCGGTGCCGCCCCCGGGAGCGAAAGTGTCGATGAAACGGATGGGCCTTTGCGGATAGGCCGGGTCCGCAGCTCGCACCGGCGCCGACTCGCCTGCCAGCGAGGCGCCCAGTCCGATCGCCGGCGCGAGCGCGAGACCGATCAGTGCCCCGATTCGTTTCCTCGCGCCGGTTTGCATCCTGTTGCCTCTCCGATCCGGGCCACGCCGAGCCGCCCTCGCGCCGGGCTTCGGCCGAAGGAGTGCGCTTGCGGCAAGCCGCGGAGCGTCCTTGGTCCGCCGCTCGCGAAGTTACTCTTGGCCTCGCATGCTGTAAATTACTCTTCGCTCGCTCGAGCCCATAGGAGGCGACCATGAGCCGGAACGTTGCGCGATTGTTGCTGGCGGCGGCGGTGTCGACGCTGTCCTGGAGCGCGGCCGACGCGCTTGCGCAGGCCTACCCGGCCAAGCCAATCCGCCTGCTCGTCGGCTTCACCCCGGGCGGGACCACCGACATCCTCGCCCGGGAAATCGCGGCGCGCATGCAGGAGAACTGGGCTCGCTCGGTAGTGGTGGAGAATCGACCCGGCGCGGGGGCGAACATCGCATCCGAGGTGGTCGCCAAGGCACCGCCGGACGGGTATACCTTGCTGGTGGCGACCAATTCCATCGCCATAAACCCCGCCATTTATACCAAGCTGCCGTTCGAGCCGTTCGCGGACTTCGCACCGATCAGCTTTCTCGGTTCGGTGACGAACATTCTGTTCGCGCATCCCTCGCTGCCGGCGAAGTCCATCAAGGAGCTGATCGCGCTCGCCAAGGCGAGGCCGAGGCAGATCACCTACGGCTCGGGTGGGGTCGGCACCTCGCCGCACCTTGCGGTGGAGCTGTTCCGCACGCTGGCGAAGATCGATATCGTGCACGTCCCGTACAAGGGCGTCCCGCCCGTCGTCCAAGGGCTGCTATCGGGCGAAGTGGCGATGGGCGTGGCAAGCCTGCCTTCGGCGGGCCTCCCAGGGCTGGTCAATTCGGGCCGCATCCGCGGCCTGGCATTGACCGGGGCCAAGCGCGCAGGCGCGGTACCGTCGGTCCCGACCATGGCGGAGAGCGGATTCCCGGGCTTCGACGTGGTGATCTGGTACGGGCTGCTGGCCCCGGCCGGGACCGCCGCCGACATCATCGGGCGTCTGAACAAGGAGATGATCCGCATCATGACGCTGCCGGCGGTGCGCGAGCGCATGGCGGCCTTCGATTTCGAGATCGCGACCTCGAGCCCGGAAGATTTCGGCTCCTTTTTCAAGAAGGAGCTGGCGCAATGGGCGAAGGTGGTGAAGGACGCCGGGGTGAAGCCCGTCAATTGAGGGCGTCGCCCAGGCTATCGTTCACGCCCTGGAGTCGCGCGGCGCTGCTGATGCCGGCGATCGAGAACGCCTTGCTGCGCGCCGCGCGTGCGCCGGCGTGCCCTTGTCGTCGCCGAGGCGCGAACGCTAGCCCGCAACCGCTGCGCGTCCCCGCGCGCCCTGTTTTTCCATCACGGACTGCAATACCTCGTAGTAGTGCCAGCCGTTGATGCGCGTGCGTCCGATGAAGATGGTCGGTGTGCAGGTGATGCCGATGCTGCGCGCCTGGTTGACCGCGTCCAGCGTGCGCTGCGCGTACAGGCGCTCGTCCAAGGCGACTTTCAGCTCCCCGCTGTCGAGCCCGACGCGCTCGCCCGCCTCCAGCAGGGTGGCCGTCTCGCCGATGTCTCGGCCTTCGGTCCACATCAGCTCGTACAGGACGGTCTTGTATGCGAAGTCGAGGTCGCAGTCGTACGCGAACTCGAGCGCCTCGAAGGCGCGGAAGCTGTAGTGCCTGCGCCGCGGCAGGCGCATGCGCGCGTACTGTTCCGGCGCCATCTCCCGCATCCAGGAGTTCTGCCGTTCGCGCTTGGCGGCGCTCTCGGGTGTGGATTCGCGCGGGCAGCCCTCGGGCGGCGTGTCCGGGTGCAGCCAATGCGGCCGCCACAGCGGCTTCACGTCGTACTCGCACGCCAGGCGGTCGATCTGGTCGACGGCGAGATAGCTGTAGGGGCAGACGAAGTCGGCGAACACCACTACGCGCAGGGCACCTGCGGCAGCCTGAGACTGTTCCATGTCGTCGCGCCTCCTTATCGCTGTCAGATGGCTCTTGCCATCGCCTCGGCGGCCTCGATCGCAAGCGCCCCCTCGGTGATGCCGCCTTCGAGCGCATCCGCATCGAAGGTGAGGAATGCAAGCGTCGCGCCGGCAGGCCCGGTGATGAGCGCAGCAGCGGGTTCGTCACCGCGCACGTAACGAAAACCGGGCGGACCGATCTCGACGCCGTCCATGATAGCCGATCCCTCGAGCACTACCTCGTAGCGCCCGAAAGGCGGCGCGGGCATGGCCATCGCCGCACTGGCGGGTGCTCGGACGATCACCGCCGCCGGGCCATGCTCCGGGGCGATGAGGTGCTTATACGTGCCCGGCGTGCCGGCCGGCAACGCTTGCCATTGCACATCGGCCGCCGCCGCCGCGAGGATGCGCCCGCGCAGGTTGATGTGGCGCCGAGCCGCTTGATTGGCCATCGAGATGAGCCCGCCCGCCTGCGGGTGCAGCACCAGCATGTCGTGACTTGCGGACACCGAGAAAGGCCCGTAGGGCGTGTTGTGGTCCGTGTAATGAATGGACCAGGCAGCCAGGTGCTTCACCCCCCGCGGGAAATCCATGGCGCCGCCGAGCAGCAACTGGAACTGCGAGGTGAGATGCATGTGCGCGTACACCGACGGGCAGTCGTCGAAGCGAAAGCGCATGGCTTCCGGACCACCATCGCGGCCCGACAGCAGCACCTGGCAGGCGAACGTGATGCCTTCGGTCGCGCTGCGCTTCCAGGGCGCGTTCGCCGCGTCTACGATGTAGCTCTGACGCATCACGGCGTCCATTCTAGCCAGAAACGATGCGGCGCTTGTCGTGCGAAGAAAATGTGATTCGAGTCTATCAATTAATATCATTTGCCCTGATGTAAGGCGCGGTCCATACTAGCCCGGCTCGCGTGATGCAACGATGGCCGCTGAATGTCGTCGGCGTCGCGCCATGCTCCTCCTCTTGCAGGGGAGAGCAAAGCGGGCACGCGGAATCGAGCGAGAAGCTCGGCCGGGATCGATCGATTCCGCCGCGCTATCCCATGACCATCGATTGGAAGGACAGCCGATGTATCTCGAACAGATCAAGACCGCGGAAGACGAATGGCGCCAGCGCCACCAGGACGAGATCGCGCGGGCCGAATCGGCGCCGGCTGCCTGCGAGGACGGCATCGTGCTCAAGCTGCTCTATACGCCTGCCGACGCCAAGGCGGACGTCTATGCCGAGGTGGGCTTTCCGGGCGAGTTTCCGTTCACGCGCGGCAACGATGCGGCCGGTTATCGCAACAAGCTCTGGACGGTCAGCCACTACGCGGGATTCGGCAGTCCGAGCGAAACCAATGTGCTGTTCCGGCGCATGATCGACCACGGCGGTGTGCCGCCTTATATGGCGCTCGACCTGCCGACGCAGCTCGGCCTCGATCCCGATCACCCGATGGCGCGCGGCGAGGTCGGAATGGCCGGAACCTCGGTGGCGTCGCTGCGCGACTGGGAGACCATCTTCGACGGCATCGATCTCGAAAAGACGTTCGTCGGTACGGTGGTGAACGCACCTGCGGCCGTGTTCCTGGCGATGCACGTCGTGCTGGCCGAAAAGCAGGGGGCGGACCTGACCAAGATCCGCGGCAATCTGCAGAACGACATCCTCAAGGAGTTCACGGCGCGCGGCAATTTCATCTTCCCCGTCGCGCCGTCGCTGCGCCTGGTTACCGATACGCTCGAGTATTGCGCGCAACATCTGCCGGCATACTGGCCGCTCAACGTCTGCGGCGGGCATTATCCCGAGGCCGGCGCCAACCGGGTGCACGAGGTCGCGTTCGCCTTCGCCGATGCCTTCACCTACATCGACGACGCCATCCGGCGCGGCGTGGCGATCGACAACTTCGGCCAGGGCGTCTTCTTCCTGATGAAGACGAACCATACCGATCTTCTGGAAGAGGTGGCGAAATTCCGCGCCATGCGCAAGATCTGGGCGACGCGCCTGCGCGATCACTATGGCGCCAAGGATCCGGAAACCATGAAATGCCGCGTGCTCGCGCACAGTGGCGGCTCGTTGCTGACGCGCGAACGCCCCGAGCTCAATATCGCGCGCACGACGCTTGCCTGCGTGGCCGGCGTGCTCGGCGGTATTCAGTTGATCGGCTTGCGCACCAT
Organism: Burkholderiales bacterium; assembly: GCA_020848435.1. GTDB lineage: Bacteria > Pseudomonadota > Gammaproteobacteria > Burkholderiales > WYBJ01 > WYBJ01. The sequence goes on from JADLAC010000002.1 coordinate 194,402, forward strand.
GGATGAAGTGTTCGGCATCCCGACCGAGAAGTCGGAGCTGATCGCCATCGGCACGCAACACGTGGTGGCGCACGAAACCGGGCTCCCCGACGTGGTCGATCCGCTCGGGGGCTCCTATTGCGTCGAAGCGCTGACCGCCGAATTCGAGCGCAACGTGCTCGAGGAGCTGGCGCGCATCGATCGCATGGGCGGCATGGTGAAGGCGATCGAGTCCGGCTACGTGCGCAAGGCGATCGCCCAGGATGCCTATCGCACGCATCGTGCATGGGAGTCTGGCACCAAGGTCAAGGTGGGCGTCAACAAGTATCGCATCGACGAAGACGAGCCGCCGCGCCAGCCGTACGCCTATAAGCCCGAGGAAGAACAACGCCAGGTGGCGGCGGTGCAACGATTGCGCCGCGAACGCGACAACGCCGCCGTGTCGAAGGCGCTCGAGCGCATCGTCGAGACCGCGCGGCGGCCTGCGCAGAGCGAGAGCAATCTCATGCCGCCGATCATCGAGGCGGTGCGCGCATATGCGACGGTCGGTGAAATCTGCGGCGCGCTCAGACAGGTGTTCGGCGAGTACTCCGAACCCACCAGCTTTTGAGGAGGCGACATGAGCACAGCTCAGCGCAGGATACGCGTATTGATGGGCAAGCCGGGCTTGTGTGGGCATGACCGCGGCATCGTGCTGGTGGTGATGGCGCTGCGTGATGCGGGCATGGAAGTGATCTATTCCGGCCGGCACAATTCGCCGGAGAGCCTGGTGGAAGTCGCCATCCAGGAAGACGTCGACGTGCTCGGGGTCAGCATTCTGGCCGGGGGGCACCTCGGCCTGTGCGAGCGCCTCGCCAAGCTCCTGCGTGAGCGCAATGCGCAAGACATCGTGCTGCTCGCGGGCGGTTTCATCCCGCCGGAGGATATTCCGAAGCTCAAGGCCTTCGGCGTAAGAGAAGTATTCCGGGACGGCGCCAAGCTCGAAGACATCGTCCAGTTCATCGAACAGGTAGCCGGGGAACGCGCTGCCGCATGACTATGAGCCCGCGCACTCGCGGGCGGCAAAGGATCCCACCATGGGCGTAACCCAGACACTATCGAAGTTCCTCCTGGACACCACCTACCAGGACTTTCCGCAAGAGGTCGTCGATCGGGCCAGGATGCTGGCGTTCGATTTCGTCGGTGGCGCCCTGGCGGGCTGCCATACCCACGTGAGCAACATCTTCACCGGCTACGTGCAGGACATGGCGGCGAAGCCCGAAGCGGTCGTCATTGGCCGGCGCGTCAAGACCACCGCGGCGTATGCCTCCTATCTCAACGGCCTGTTCAATCACTCGACCGAGCTGGAGTCCGTGAGCCAGCGCACGTCTCCCAATCCGCTCGCGGTCATCGCCACGGCCCTGTCGCTCGGCGACAAGATGAAGCTCTCGGGCAAGAGCGTACTGGAGGGCCTGATCCTGGGCTTCGAGATCCAGGGCAGGATCGGCGGTCCATCGCTCAAGGGGATCAGCAAGAAGGGGCGGATCAGCATCTTCAACCACCTCGGGACGGCGGCTGCCGCCGCCAAGATGATCGGCTTGAGCTTCGACCAGACGCGGATGGCGCTCGGTACCGCCGCCTTTCAGGCAGGCGGCTTGATCACCTCGGTCGGGACGATGGCCCACGTCGCGGAGCTCGCCTACGCGTCGCGCGACGGCATCGAGGCCGCCGAGCTGGCGAAACGAGGATTCACCGCGCATCCCGACATCATCGAGACGCCGCAGGGCTTTTGCGAGGCGTTGATCGAGGAAGGCGGCTACGACCTCGACGCCATGACGCGCGAGCTGGGTAAGAGCTACCAAGTCGTCGATCCCGGCATCTCCATCAAGAAGTATCCCTGCTGCTATCGCTCGCATCGCGCCCTCGACGCGTTCTACGACATGCTGGACGAGCACCGGCTATCCAGCGACCAAGTCGAGAAGATCAGCGTCGACATGAATCTGTACGATTCATACCTCATGAAATTCCCCGAGCCCAAGACCGGCGAAGAGGCGAAGTTCAGCTTCCGCCACATCTTTGGGGCGGCGCTGCTGAAGGGCAAAGTCTGGATCGATTCCTTTTCGGACGAAGCGGCGGTCGATCCGAAATACGTCGCGGCCCGCGCGCGAGTGGACGAGGTCGTGCATCCCGATTGGCCCACCAGCCGAGCGGAGGCCCGCATTCCCGTCACGATCAAGCTCAAGGATGGACGCGTGCTGTCGAAGGAAAATGCCACGCCGCGGGAGCCGACTATGAATCAGCTCGTGGAGCGCTACCGCGAAGCCGCCGACGGCATACTGACACGCGATCAGACCGAGCAATCGATCGAGCAGCTGCTGCAGATCGAAAAATCGCAGGATGTGTCGCAGATCATGGCGCTGCTCGCCGTGCGCGCATGAGCGGCCGTACGCAGGCGCGGGCTGGGGCTTGCCTCGAAGCCCGCTCCGCGCGCGGCCGGCATGACACGATGTCCCCTTGTCCCTCTTGAAGATCGGTCCCGACCCATGACTACGACGCCCACGATCGCCGAACGCCTGACGCAATTCAGCGAGACCCTGCAATTCGAAGCCATTCCGCCGCAGGTCATCGACAAGACCAAGCAGCACCTGCTCGACGTGGTCGGTGTCTGTCTGGGCTCCACCCGGATCGACTTCGGCAAGTCCATCCTCAAGACCGTCGCCGGTTGGGGCGGCACGCGCGAAGCGACGCTGATCGGCCGGCGTACCAAGGTGCCCGCGCATCATGCGGCGTTCTGCAACGGGGTGCTGGGCCATGGCCAGGATTACGACGACACCCACACCGAATCGGTGGTGCACCCGAGCGCGGCGCTGATGCCGGCCGCGCTGGCGGTGGCCGAGCGCACCGGCGCATCCGGGCGCGAGATGCTGACGGCGCTGGTCGCCGGCCTGGAAGCGACCATCCGGATCGCCATGCCCGCCCTCAACAAGATTCACCTGCGCGGATTCCACACGACCTCTGTCGCGGCCACGTTCGGCGCGGCGTTGATTACCGCGCGGCTGGAGCGCATCGGTCTCGCCCGGGCACTGCAGGCAACGGGTATCGGTGGCAGCTTCGCCTCCGGGTTGCTGGAATGCGTCCCCGCCGGATCGGGCGCCAAGCGCTTGCACGCGGGTTGGGGCGCGCTGTGCGGCATCGTCGCGGCCCAGTTGGCGCAGGCGGATTACACCGGCCCGAACACGGTGTTTGAGGGCAAGCTCGGCGTCTACAACTCCTTCCTGCGCGGCGAATCGCTCGACCTCGATACGATCTTCAATGGGTTGGGGCGGCAGTGGGAGATACTGGATATCCGCCCGAAGCTCTATCCGTGCTGTCATTACCTCCAGGCCTTCCTCGATTGCGCCGCGGCACTGCGACGCGAGAGCGGGATACCGGTCGAGGACATCGCCGCGATTTCGTGTCGTATCGCGCAAGGGGCGGTCAACATGGTGTGCGAGCCCTGGGACAAGAAGCTCGCCCCTGTCACCGGCTACGACGCGCGTTTCAGCCTGCCGTTCGCGGTTGCGACGATGCTCATACGCGGCAAGGCGGGCGTGGCCGAGTTCTCGGAAAAAGTCGCGGCCGACCCGGAGATCCGCCGGCTGATGGCAAAGGTCACCTACAGCGTCGAGCCGAGCTACCAGGTAAAGGACATGCCGGGCTGGGTGGAAGTCACGCTGCGCAATGGGACGCGGCACGTGCGCGAAGTGCCCGAGGTGCGCGGCAGCGCGAAGCAGCCGATCGCGCTGGAAGAGCTGTTGGAGAAGTTCAACGCCAACACCTCCTTCCTCGACGCCGGTCAACGCTCGCGTATCGCCGACGAGGTCCTGGCGATCGACAAGGACGCCGACGTGCGCCGATTCATGACGCGCTTGGGTGCACCCGAGGTGGTCAGGAATGCAGCCTGAACGGCGCGCGCCGCGCATTGCAGCGCGCGGCGCCGCTGTGTGCTTGCGCGCCATGCGCGTTGAGCCGCGCCTGTGACGATGGGCGATCGCCTCGGCGGCAGCGCCGATGATTACGTCGCAGGAATACTGCGTGGCGATCGCCGCTCGATAGCGCGCGCGATTTCGGCGGTCGAGAACGAGACCGCGACCGGTCGCGCGATCTTGCGCAATATCCAGCGCCACCTGGGGCGCGCGCAGCTCATCGGCATCACCGGTGCTCCGGGCGCCGGCAAGTCCACGCTGGTGAGCGCGCTGATCGGCGAGTTCCTGGGTCGCGGCAGGTCGGTGGGCGTGGTCGCGGTCGATCCGTCGAGCCCGTTCAGCGGCGGCGCCATCCTGGGCGATCGCATCCGCATGGAGCGTCATTCGCTCGCCGAGCGGACCTTCATTCGCTCGCTGGCGACACGCGGCCATTCGGGCGGCCTGTCGCGCGCGGTGGTCGCCGTCGTCGATGTGCTGGATGCCGCAGGCTTCGACCTCATAATCGTCGAAACCGTCGGCGTCGGGCAATCGGAAGTGGAGATCGCCGAGATTGCCGACACCCGCATCGTGGTGTGCCCGCCGGGGCTAGGCGACGACGTGCAAGCCATCAAGGCGGGCATCCTCGAGATTGCCGACATCCTCGTTGTGAGCAAGGCCGACCTGCCGCTCGCCGACAAGACCGAGCTGGATTTGCGCTTCATGTTGAGCGTGCGCGACCCGTCGGCGCGCCAGCCCGCGATCGTGCGCGTGAGCTCGGTCGCGAGCATCGGCATCACCGAGCTGGCCGACTCGATCGATGCCAGGCGAGATCTGGGTGTAGGCAAACGCGGGATCGGTTCGCGCGCGCGCATGCGCCGGCTATTCGCGCAAGAGGCGGCCAACCTGCTGCGCCGGCGGATGACGTCCATCGAAAGTCCGGCGCTGGACGCGCTGTGCGATGCCGTCGCATGCGGCGACATCGATCACGAGCAGGCGTCGTTGCAGGCCATGCGCCTGGTCATGGAAGGGTGTCGTTGAGCCTTGAGAGCAGCGCGATCAGTGCTTGCGCGCCTTGGCGTTCGGCGATTGCCTGAAGGTGCTGCAGGCCTGGGCGAGCTGGGCGATGACCTGGGACAGCGGTTGAATCTGGCGTTGCTCGAAAACCGCGACATACTCGAGGGCCGGCAGCCGCGGCGCGATGTTCAAGACCTGCAGCCGGCCGTCGTCGACCTCGTGCGCGAAGTGCTCGCGCGGCAGGTAGCTCACGCCCAGCCCGGCTATGGTGAGCGCGGCCAGCACGCCGATGCTGTTGCAGGCATTGGTTCGCTTCATGGTCGCGCCGCTCGCCTCGAACCACTTGGCGAGCAGCTTGTGCAGGTTCGAGTCGTGGGTGAGCGTGAGCAGCGGCCATGCGTGCAAATCCCGCGGCGTGAGCCGCTTGCTCGGCACCCCGAGCTTGCTGCTCGCCATCCAGGCGAATTCGACCGATCCCAGCGATACGTTCGCCAATCCGGGCTCTTCGATCGGTCCCGGCAGCACGGCGACGTCCAGATCGCCGCTTTGCAGCTTGCGCAACTGAGTGAGCGTGAGATCGACGTCGAGCTCGAGGGCGATATCGGGATACTCTTCGTTGATCGCGCCGACCAGCTTCGGCAGCCAGGTGACGGCGACGAACTCGGTGACGCCGAGCCGTACCGTTCCGGACAGGACCTTGGGATCGCCGATGCGGTGGCGGATTTCCGATGTCGCGGCCATCAGCCGTTCCGCGTACGGAATCAGCTCCTGGCCCTTGGCGGTCAGTCGGGCCGAGCGCTGATTGCGGTCGAACAAGGTGACCCCGAGGCTGCTCTCCAGGTCCTGGATGCGCATCGATACGGCGGACTGGGTGGAGTGCAGATGATGGGCGGCGGCGGCGAATCCGCCCAGGCGGCAAACCCAGTAGAAGGTTTCGAGTTGTTTCAGGGTCACGGCGGCGCGAAGCGTGTGGTGTGGAGAAAATGTTATCACCTGTGTTGTGCACCAGCCGTATCGCCGTGCCGGCGTGCGCGAACGTTGCGAATCGATCGGTGCAGGAGCGCAGAGCAGGGCGCTTCGCTCGCGGTCGTTGTGATGGTTATGGGCTTGCCGGAGTCGATTTCGCGAAGCGGTTCCGCCGCCCACGCGAGCTCGATTGCGACAGGCTCCTGGCCTGGATAGTCCCGCTAAACTTATCGAGAGGCAGCCCTCATGCTCGTCAACGAATTCGGAAAATTCATCGCCCAGACCGGCTACGAAAGCCTGCCGGCCGCTGTCGTCGCCACCGTCAAGCTGCGGGTTCTGGACTTGCTGGCGGCGGGTCTCGCGGGATACAAGATGGGCTGTCATAAGCAGTTGCTGCCCATTCTCGGCGGAGCGCCAGAAGCCACGGTCTGGGGCGTGGGGAACAAGCTCGCCTTGCGCGATGCGATTCTGGCCAACAGTTTCATGTCGCATGCGCTTTACATCGAAGATGGGTCGCGCTTCACCGGCGGCCATCCCTCGCCCGTGGTCATGCCCGCTGCGATCGCACTGGCGGAAACCCAGCGCAGCTCGGGTAAGGATTTGATTGCCGCGGTAGCCGCCGGCTACGAGGTATTCCTGCGGCTCGGGCGGGCTATCTACCCTTCCACCGTCGTGCGGGGTTTTCAGAGCACCGCGGTGCTCGGCGCGGCGGCTTCCGCGGCGGCGTGCGCGAGCCTGCTGCATTACACCTCGGCGCATGCGAAAAACGCGATCGCAATCGCTTGCAGCCTGGGCGTTGGGCTCAAGGAGGCGCTCAAGAGCTCCGGCAGCCAGCCCATTCAAGTGGCGCGTAGCTGCGAGGGCGGGCTGATGGCGGCGCTCTTTGCCGGCCAGGGCGCCGAAGGCGCGGACAGCATACTCGAGGCCGGCTTTCTGAAGGCGTTCGCGGAAGACCCGCCGACCGACGCCATCCTCAGCGGCCTCGGGCGCGACTTCCGCATCTTCGAGACCTACATCAAGGTCCACGGCGGCTGCCGCGGCAACCACGCTCCGGTCGACGTGGTGCAGGATGTGATACGCAACAATGCCATCGCGCCGGAAAGCATCGCCAGTATCGCGATTCGGGTCGACTCGGTAACCTATGCAGCGGAGATTCACGCGCCCAAGAGCGGCAACGAGGCTCAATTCAGCGTCGCTTTCGCAGTGGCCGCCGCGGTGGTCAAAGGCGACGCCTCGATCTTCCGCTACACGGATGCGACGCTGGCCGATCCGGACGTTCGTGCAATGATGGCCAAGGTGACGGTCGAAGTCGATCGTGAGCTCGACAAGGGTTATCCCGAGAACCGCGCGGCGGGCGCGCAGATCGTGCTCACCGACGCCCGGCGTTACAGCGGCACCATCCCGAATGCGAAAGGCGAGCCGGAAGCGCCGTTCAGCGCCGCTGACATAGAGTCCAAGTTTCTCACGCTGGCAGAAGACATTCTGCCCGGCGGCGGGGGGCGTGTGCACGAGCTGGTGATGGGCCTGGAGCGTCTGCCCGATGTCGGCGTCGTGGCTGCTGCGCTGAAGGCGAAAGATTGATTGGCACGCGGAGCCGGTCCGCGGCTGATCGGGTTCGGCGAAGGAAGATCATCGACGCCGTGATTGAATGCCGAAGCAGTCGATCCATCGCCTGCGCCGCGGGGTCAGGCGCTGTCGCATGGGCATTGCTTGCGGCATTGCCGGCGAACGCCGCCGCCCCGAGCGCGTATCCGCTGAAGCCCATACGAATCGTCGTCGGCACCGCACCGGGCGGGGGCATCGACACGGTAGCCAGAAAAGTCGGCGCCAAGCTATCCGAGTCCTTGGGTCAAGCCGTGATCGTGGACAACCGGCCCGGAGGCGCGCAACGCATCGCCACGGAGCTGGTGGCGAAGTCGGCCCCCGATGGCTATACGCTCATGTGCATCAGCAGCACGCACGCGATCATTCCGAGCCTGTTCAAAGATCTGCCCTTCGATCCCGTGCGCGATTTCGCGCCGGTATCGATGCTCGCCTGGGGCCCGAACCTGCTGGTGGTGCACCCTTCACTGCCTCCGCGCAATCTCAAGGAGTTCATAAGCTTTGCGAAGCGGCGGCCGGGTCAGCTCAATTATGGCTCGTCGGGAACCGGCAGCCTGGGCCACCTCGGCATGGAGCTCTTGAAGTCCATGACGGGTATGGACCTCGTCCACATACCGTACAAAGGCGCGGCGCCCGCGCTGACCGCCATTCTGTCCGGCGAGATCGCGGTGGAGATCACCCAGATCATCACCGTGCTGCCGCAAGTAAGGACAGGCCGGCTGCGCGCCATCGGCATCACCAGCGCCACCCGCTCGCCTGCGTTGCCGGAGGTTCCAACGATCGCCGAAGCAGGCGCCGCGGGCTTTCAAGGCAGCTCGTGGTTCGGCATCGTGGCGCCGGGCCGCACGCCGCTCGAGATCGTGACCAGGCTGAACCACGAATTGGTCAAAGTGATGCACCTGCCGGACATGAGGGCGGATTTGACGCGCGAGGGTGCCATTCCCGTCGGCGACTCGTCCGCGGAATTTGCGCAGACGCTGCGCTCCGAGATTGCCAAGTGGTCCAGGGTCGCGAAGGCGAGCGGGATCGTCGCGGAGCAGTGAACCGACGCGATTGACGCGCCGAGAGGGAAGTACCGGCGCCGCCCGGTCGGGCCGCACCCGAGCCGATCAAGCCAGGACAAGCGGCGCGAACAGCCGGTCGATATTCGTGCAACGGTCGAGTCCCCAGATCGCATCGATGGCATTCTGGGCTTGGCTGCGCGGAAGCAGGTCATGCACGAGGCCAAGGAATTTGCGTTCGATGTCGCCGTCGCTGAGCGGGTTTCGAGGATGCCCCGGGGGAAAGCCAAGGACCTTCTGGACGCTCGTACCGTCGCTGAAGCTCAGCGCGATGCCGCCGCCCGATGCACCCGGCCAGGACTGGCTGAGATCATCGTCGGCCACGATGCTGACCTTCGCGATCATGTCCGCGACATCGCTGGAGCGAATCCTTGCATCGGTAAACTGTTCGTGGCCGCAGGCGCCGTCGAGGAGCGATACGGCCACGCAGTAATGCATGCTGTGGTCCGCCGTTTCCTTGTCCCGCGGCCGCAACTTTTCGGGATCCGCCGCCTTCTTGGCGACGGCCGCGGGCAGCTTCACCACCACACGATCCACGTCCTGTAGCCGAGCGCGCGGGATTCCAAGGTCGAGCACCGCTTGGATGGGGGCCATGGCGCCGGCAACCGCGGGGTAGGGCTTGAGGCAGCTGCGCATGATGCGCCGCTCGCCGCAGAACAGCTCGCCCAGCAAGCCATAGTCGAGCGACGCCGCCACGGCGCGTGTCCAGCCGCACGGGCCTTCGAAGATCCGCTGCGGACCCGTGAGCCCGGCGGCGGCGAGATAGGCCGCCTCGACGGCGTTCTTCGAGACATAGGCTTCCGCGGTGGCCTTCATGAGGGGGATATCGCCGCGCTGCGCTTCGGCGAGGCAGTTGTTATGGCTGCCTGCGATGGCAAGCGCATTCGCCGTGACTGCCTCGTCGTCGCAGAGCAAGCGCGAAGCCAGTGCGGCGCTCGCGAACTGGAGGTGGGTCGCGGTATGCCAGCCCCGCCCGGAGATGCCGGGGGGGGCGACCGCGTCGCATAAGCCGATGTGGATCTCGTAGCCGATGACCATCGCGGTGATTACGTCGCGGCCGCCGCGGCCCTTGTGCTGGGCGACCGCGAGCGCGGCCGGGATGTTGTTGCTCGGATGCGCGGAGTCGGCGCCGAAATAATAGTCGTTGCTGTCGAAGTAGCGCACCAGCGTCGCGTTCACCAGCGTGGCCAGCGGCGCGGAGCATTTTTCGACCTCGCCCACGATCGACGCATGGCGGGCTCCGCTCCACAGGGAAGCGACTTCGCGTGCGATGCGAGCCGGCGCGCTGGCATGCGCAGCGAGTGCGCACCCGAGCGTGTCGAGCAGAAGGCGCTTGCATTGGTGTACGACCTCCGGCGCCAGCGCCTCGAATCGCACTGCGTGGACGAGCCGAGCGAGCTGCATGCTCAGCGCAGTAGACATTCAAACCTCCATCGAATCCCGAGCCGGCAACGTTCCGAATAGCATCCAACACGCTCGCGCCGGCAACGCGCCGCGCAGACATTGTATTGAATTGCTGGCCGGCCCACCGCTATGATCCAAGATTCAGCAAAGTGCGTCGCTAGCTGTGACCATCACCCGTAGTCTGGTTCGCGAGGTGCGTGCGATCGAATTCGCGCGCCTTCCTGCCGAGCTCGTGGAGTTGAGCAAGCAGATCGTGCTCGATGGCCTGGCGGTCTCGATCGCAGGGGCGCGGGAACCCTCGGGATTGGGACGCATCGTCTGCGAGTACGTGCGATCGCTGGGAGGCGCTGCGCAGGCGAGCGTCGTCTGCGCCGGCTTCAAGACCTCGGTGGTGAATGCAGCCTATGCCAACGGCTGCCTGGCGCACGCGCTGGACTTCGACAATACCTGGTATCCGCTGAATCATCCGACCTCCCCGACCTTGCCGGCCATAATGGCGTTGGCGCAGCATCGCTCGTTGAGCGGCGAGCGTGTCATAGAGGCGCTCGTCGCCGCCTTCGAAGTGCAGGGCCGGCTGCGGCTGGCCGCGACCGGGATGGCGACGGGGAAGGGATTCCACAAGCCCGGCATCACCGGCGTCATGGGAGCAACGGCCGCGGCGATCAAGCTGCTCGGGCTGAGCGAACAGCAGGCCGTGATGGCCTTCGGTATCGCCGGCTCCCGCGCCGGCAGCCTGTCGGTAAATACCGGCACCATGACCAAATCCTCGCATTCCGGTCATGCCGCTCGCATGGGCGTGGAATGCGGCCTCAAGGCAGCGCACGGCTGGACGGCGGCCGATGATGTGTTCGGGCCGGGAGGATTCTTCGATACCTTTTGGCCAGGCAACGCGGCGCCCGAGCGCCTGGTCGAGGGCTTCGGCGAGCCGTGGCGCATGCTCGATCCGGGTGTCGGCTTCAAGAAGTATCCGTCGAACTACTTCACGCATCGTCCCATCGATGCCATTCTCGCGCTGCGCAGAGAGCTTGCATTCGCCGCCGAGGATGTGGAATCCGTGCGGGTGCGATTTCCCGCCGCGGTGAGCTACGTGGACCGGCCCGCGCCGGCAACCGGGCTGGACGGAAGATTCAGCGTGCAGTACGTCGTGGCGCTTGCTTTGCTCGATCGCGAGATCACCATGGAGTCCTTCACCGACGAGCGCCGTTTCGCGCCGGATGTGCGAGCGCTGCTCCCGCGCATCGAGCTGGTCATGGACGAGGGCATACCGGGAGACTTCGACGACACCTATGTCGAGGTCGATCTCGCCCTGAAAGACGGCCGAACGGCGAGCAAGCGCATGGCGAAGCTCAGCGGCTGGTGCGGTAACCCGCTGAGCGATGCCGAGCGCATCGGCAAGTACCACCAGTGTGTCGATGCAGCCCTGGGAAGGGCTGCGGCGCAGCGCCTGCTCGACCTGGTCCAGGGACTCGAGCACGCGCGCGATGTCCATGGGATCATGGATATCGCGCAGACTCCGTGGCGAACGAACGAGCAGCAATGACGAAGCTGGAGCGGACGACTGAACCGGGCTCGCCTTGGATCGGGCGCGTCCTTATCCGCACAGGAGAACCTGGCATCATGGCATTCGGCAGCCACGCGCTGACGGCGACCTGCTTGCTTGCGTTCGCAGCGAGCATGATCATGTTCGCGGGCGCCGCGGCTTTCGCCCAGGCGTTTCCCAGCCAGCCCGTTCGTATCGTCGGCGCCAATCCGGCCGGCGGCGCAGCCGACGTCAATGCCAGGCGCCTGGCCGAGCGCTTGAGCCGCAAGTGGGGTCAGAGCGTCGTGGTGCAGAATCAACCCGGGGCCGGAGGCAGCGTGGCAGCCAATACCGTTGCCAATGCCACGCCGAACGGGCATACGATACTGTTCGCGTTTCACCCGATGCTGGCGGTCAATCCGATTCTGTATCGAGATCTTCCGTTCGACGCCGACAAGGATTTCGCATCGGTCATCTTCATCAGTAAGACGCCGCACGTGCTCCTGGTCAATCCGTCCTTGCCCGCCGCCAGCGTGGCGGACTTCATCGCCCTGGCCAAAGCCAAACCCGGAACTTTCCATTTCGGTTCCGGTGGCGCGGGCTCATCCACGCACCTCGCCGGGGAATTGCTCAGAGCACGCGCCAACGCGGACCTGCGCCACGTACCCTACCGCGGCGGTGCACCGGCGGCGGCGGCGCTGATGGGCAACGAAATTCAATTCCTGTTCGATGCGACGCTGACCGCAGTCGCCCACATTCGGGGCGGGCGGCTGAAGGGTCTCGCCATCGCGAACTCGGTGCGCGCCGATGCCATCCCGGACGTCCCGACCTTCGCCGAGAGCGGCTTGCCGGGATTCGAATCGACCATCGGCCACGGTCTCATGGTTCCTGCGAAGACGCCGCTCGCCGCGATCCGCGCGCTCAACCAGGCCGTGAACGAAGTGCTGCAGGATTCGGACTACAGGAAGAACATGACGAGCATCGGCGCCCAGGTGATCGGCGGTACGGCCGCGGACTTCCGCGATTTTCTCGCCGGCGAGCGCAGGAAGTGGGCGCCGATCATCAAGCAATACGGCATCAAGGCGGGATGAGCGAGCGAAGGAGACGGTTTTGGATCTGCAACTGAAGGGCAAGACAGCCATCGTAACCGGTGCGAGCCAAGGTCTCGGCCGCGCCATTGCGATCGGCCTGGCGAACGAAGGCGTGCGCGCGGTCGTGGTCGCGCGCAGGCTCAATCTGCTCGAGGCGCTCATACAGGAAGTGGCCGGCGGCGGCGGGGAACGCCCGCTTGCCTTGCAGGCGGACCTGTATCCGGACGATGCACCGGAGAGCATCGCCGAGCAGGCGACGAGGATGCTCGGTCATGTCGATATCCTGATCAATGCCGCCGGCGGCAGCCGGCCGCTGCCGCTGGATGGATCGAAACAAGCGTGGCATGAAGGCATGACGTTGAACTTCTGGCGCCTGCGGGAGCTCGCGCATGCCGTCATACCGAGCATGACGGCGGGCAAGTTCGGGCGCATCATCAACCTGACGGGGACGCGCGAGCCGCGCAACCTCAATGCGGCTCACGCGGCCAAGGCAGCCGTTCACGTCTGGTCCAAGGGCTTGTCCAAAGTGGTGGCGAAGGACGGCATCACCGTCAATTGCATCCAGCCCGGCAAGCTGCGCAGCGAGCAGATCGACAAGCGCTGGCCGACCGAGGAATCGCGCCGGGAATGGGCGCAGAAGGAGGTGCCCGTGGGCCGGATGGGGGAGCCGCACGAGCTGGCGGATCTCGCGGTATTCCTCTGCTCGCCGCGGGCGGCCTACATCACCGGGAATATCATCGCCTTCGATGGCGGCGCGCGCTATTTCGCTTTTTGAGCATCGTTCGTGGATCAGCAGCTCCCGGTTGCGGCGACCACATCGCTATTCGCAGGACAGAGGCGGGCTCGGTGACTTTGAAACGGACCAGGCAATTGCAGCTACTTCCACGGTGCAGGTACGCCGGCCGTATCGGTCGAGCGTGCGCGGCTTTATTGGCGCTGTACACGGCACTGCATTGCCCGGCGGTAATCGCACAGGCGTATCCCTCCAAGCCGATTCGTTTGATCGTCGGGGTGGCGCCCGGCGGCGGCGTGGACGGTGTCGCGCGAACCCTGGCCAACCGTTTGCAGGAACGACTGGCTCAGAACGTCTTGGTCGACAACCGCGCGGGCGCCGGCAGCAGCATCGCCCACGAGTTGACGGCGCGTGCCACCCCCGACGGCTACACCTTGATGTTGGCGACGGCGACCTTGGTCATCTACCCGTTCATGACGCAGGCGAGCTTCGATCCCCTGGCCGACTTCGCCGCCGTGACGCAAGTCGTCACGGTGCCGCTGGTTCTGGTGATAAACGCGGGCGTCCCGGCGAGGAGCGCGGCGGAGCTGATCGCATGGGCGAAAAGCAAACCGGGTTCGCTCAATTTCGCCACCTCCGGAAGCGGCAGCTTCCCGCATCTTGCGGGCGAGCTGTTCAAGACCATGAGCGGCACGGACCTGGTCCACGTGCCCTACAAAGGCAACGCGGCCATCTACCCCGATCTCATCGCGGGGCAGACGCAGGTCGGTTTCACGGCGATCTCGTCGGCGATGCCGCACATCAAGAGCGGCAAGCTGCGCGCGCTGGCGGTGACAAGCCGCGTCCGGCTGCGCAGCGCGCCCGAGCTGCCGACGCTGGACGAGGCGGGGGTGCGCGGCTACGACGCAAGCCAGTGGTATGGCGTGCTGGCCCCGGCGAAGACGCCGGCTGCGATCATCGACCGGCTGCAACGCGAAATCGTGGCCGCGCTGCAGCAGCCCGATGTTCTGGCCAGGGTGGCGCTCGAAGGCGAGCCGATCGGGAGCAGCGCCGAGCAGTTCGCGCGCCATATTCGCGACGAGCATGCGAAGTGGGGCAAGCTCATCCGGCAGTTGGGGATTCGCGGTGGCTGACGCGATCCCCTCCAGCGCTGCGGAACTGGATCCGCGTGATCGCCCGATGGTCAAAGTGCTCGGCGGTGTGCGCGTGCTCGATCTCGGCAGCTTCATCACGGCGCCTTATGCCGCGATGTTGCTCGGCGAAATGGGCGCCGACGTCATCAAGGTGGAACGCCCGGGTGCCGCCGATCCGTTCAGGTCCCATACCCTGAGCAGCAACAGTCCGTTCTTTCTCGCCTACAATCGTAACAAGCGCGGGCTCACGCTCGACTACGTGCAGCCCGAGGGTCTCGCGCTGTTGAGGAAACTGGTCGCGACGGCGGACGTACTGGTCATCAACGTCCGCCCGGGCGTGGCGGAAAAGCTGGAGCTCGGCGCCGAGCAATTGTGCGCGTTGAATCCCCGACTCATCTATTGCGCCATCACGGGCTACGGTGCCGATGGCCCCTACGCCAAGCGTCCGGCATTCGACGGCGTCGGCCAGACACTATCCGGGCTGCTTTCCCGCTATCACCGCAGCGACGACCCGCGCATCGCCGGTCCCGCCATGTGCGATTCGTTGACCGGGATGTTCGCCTGCATGGGGATACTGGGTGCCTTGCACGAACGCGAGCGAAGCGGCCGCGGGCGCCGGGTGGACGTGAACATGATCGAGGCATCGATGGCCTTCGCGATCGAGCCGCTGGCGCATTACCTGGTACTGGGCGAGGATCAGCCGTTCTATTTTCGCGGCGCCGCCTCGCAGGCTTACATCCTGCGCTGCCAGGATGGCAAGCGAATCGGGCTTCACCTGTCGTCGCCCGAGAAGTTCTGGGCGGGACTGGCGAGGACCATCGGCCGCCCCGATCTGCTGGTCCGCTTCCCGACGCGGGAGGCCAAGATCCAGAGCTATCGGCAGATCGGCCTGGAGCTGCAGGAGGAATTCGCCAAGAAGCGCAGAGAGGAATGGCTTCCGCTGCTAGAGGCGAACGATGTTCCGTTCGCGGTCGAGCGTTCGTTGGCGGAGCTCGAGGACGATCCGCAGGTGCGTCATCTCGAAGCGTTCAACCGGATCGAGGATGAGGTTCATGGTTGCGTTCGAGGCATCAACCGGCCGGTGCGTTTCGATGGCGACAACCGTTCCGCGTTCTTGCCTCCGCCGGCCATAGGAGAGCATAGCGGCGCGATTCTCGCCGAGCTCGGGATCGATCCGGCGTCGTTGGCTGACCTGCGCAGCCGGAAAATCATTTGACCCATGGTGCAGCGCCATTCGAGAACATGGCGAGCGCCGTCAACCGGCCGTGGCGCCTGCGACGAGAAACCGGTCGCGATGACGGGCTGCAAAATCCGCCCAGCGGATGCGCGGCCGTCCGGTGACGCGCTCCACGTTGTCGTTGACCTCCGCAAGATTCGCGATTTCGCCGCGCGCCGCCGCGCCGATGCCGCGCGCCAGATGGATCGCATACGTCGGTTCCATGCCGAGCTTGAGCAGCACGCCCTGCAAGTCCGCGGGATCGCGGGCGTCGTAGGTGAACGCTACCCCGGTGACCGCGGCTATCGTCCGCGCTACCTCGTGCATCGTCATCGCCTCCGCGGCGAGGCAGTACGTCTTTCCCTTGTGGCGGTGCGGCTCCAGCAGCGCGGCCGCGGCAACGGCCGCGATATCTTCCGGTGCAATCCAGCCGATGCGCGCAGCGCCGAAGAACTGCCGCAAGGTGGTCGACCCCGGTCTCACCACGGCGAGAACGTTGCTCATGTACGTTCTGGGCTGAAGATGGGTATAGTCGAACCCGAGCGCTTCGATGTAGCGCTCCACGTAGGCGTGCCAGGCGAGATGGGCGAAAGCCTGATCATCCGAGCCGGCGGCGCCGAGATGAACGATATGGCGCACGCCGGCGTCGCGCGCGGCATCGAGAAACACCTTGCTGTGAGTCAGCATGTCGACACTGTAGCCGGTGGCGAGAAATGCCCGTTCCACTCCGCGTAAGGCGGCACGCACGGCTGCGGCGTCGTCATAGTCGAGAGCCACTGCCTCCATGCCCGCGGCCGCGAGACGCTCGCGTTTGTCGGTGCGGCGCGATGCCGCCACTATGGTGAGCTTTGCTTCGGTGTGCGCGCTGAGCTGGCGGACCAGGGCGCTGCCCACGGTGCCCGTGGCTGCGGTGACAAGGACTCGCGGTGAAATGATGGCTTCTCCTGAGGGGAAGATGGCGCTGTTCGCAGGGATTTTTCGAGCGCTGCAAGCAGCCGGCGGACGAGCGCATCGATGCTAGCGCAGGTTCGATCCGCGATGGGTAGTCCAACCGCCGCGCGCAGCGCGCGGCACCGATTCAATCGATGACGGCGAAGGATACGATGAATTACGATCGCTACCAATACATCAAGGTGGAGAAGAAGGAACGGGTCGCGACGGTGACGCTCAATCGTCCCGAGAACCGCAACGCGCTGCACTCGCCGGCGCACGCGGAGCTGGAGCATGTCTGGCTCGAGCTCGGCCAGGACGAGGACGTGTACGCGATCGTGCTCACCGGCGCTGGGAGGACTTTCTCCGCCGGAGGCGATATCAAGGCCATGGTCGAGCGCTCGGGCACGGTGGAAGGTCTCAAGTACTCGCTGCGCGTGCCGGCATCGACCCGCCGCATGTTTCAAAACATCCTCGACGTGCCCCAGCCGATCATCGCCGCGGCCAACGGCGATGCCGTGGGCCTGGGGGCCACGCTCGTGCTCTTTGCCGACATTTCCATCATCGCCGAAAGCGCGAAGTTCGGCGATACGCATACCAAGGTGGGTCTGGTCGCCGGCGATGGTGGCAGCGTGATCTGGCCGCTGTTGATCGGGCCCTCGCGCGCGAAGGAGTTTCTGATGAGAAGCCTGCTGGTGAGCGGCGCCGAGGCGCGGCAAATGAACCTGGTGAACCACGCGCTGCCGGCCGATCAGGTGCTCGCCAAGGCGATGGACATCGCCAACGAGCTCGCACAGATGCCCTTGTGGGCGGTTCGATGGACCAAGCTCTCGGTCAACAAGTGGCTGAAGGATCAGCTCAACCTGATCCTGGATGCATCCATCGCCTACGAGATGCTGTCGATGAACACGCATGATCACGGCGAGGCGGCGCGCGCTTTCGCTGAGAAACGCAAGCCGGACTTCAAGGGCTATTAGTCTTTGGCCATAGCAGCGACGAACCTCAGGCTCAGGACACTCGCCCTCGTACGCGGACCGGGGAGCCGACGCCATCGACTTTCAATTCACCGACGAGCAGAACATCCTGCGCGAGAGCGTGCGCAGGATGATGGACAAGGTCGCCACTCCGGATTACATCCGCAGACACGACCGCGACCGAACGTTCCCCCACGAGCTGTACCAGGCCTGGGTCGAGCTCGGGCTCCTCAGCATGCCCTTCCCGGAAGCGTACGGCGGCTTGGGCGGCAACGCGATCGACATGATGATCATCGCCGAGGAGATCGCGCGCAAGGGCTACGATTTCTATGCTTCCTACGCGGCCGGCGTCTTCACCGCGCACATGCTGTTGCAGAAGGCCGACGAACCACAAAAGCGAACCTGGCTGCCGCGGTTCTTCGCCGGCGAGATCAAGCTTTCCACCTCGATGTCGGAGCCCGACGCCGGTTCGGACGTGGGCGCATTGCGCACCAGCGCCGTGCGCGACGGCGAGCACTGGATCATCAACGGGCAGAAGCTGTGGGCGACGGGCGCGGGCGTGAAGGACAACGTGATCGCACTGTACGTGAAGACCGACGCGAATGCCCACTACCGCAACGGCATTTCGCTTTTTCTGGTCGACAACGATGCGCCGGGGATGGAGCTGCGCAAGCTGGAAATGCTCGGCCGAAGCAGTGTCGGCACCTATGAGATCTTCTTCAACGACGTGCGCGTGCCGCCGGAACGCCTGGTCGGCGGGGAAAACCAAGGATGGGGCTGCCTGCTCGCGGGCTTGCAATACGAGCGTTTGACCTCGGCGGCGGGATACTATGGTTGCAGCCAGACGATCATCGACTCGGCGCTGCAATATGCCCAAGAGCGCAAGCAGTTCGGCCGCCCGATCGGTACCAACCAGGCGATCGCCCACATGTTCGCCGATATGCAGACCGAGGTGGACGCAGCGCGCCTGCTGACTTGGCGAGCGGCCTGGCTGATCGCGAACGGCAAGGATGCGCTGCGTGAAATCTCGATGGCGAAGCTGTTCGGTTCCGAGACCTATGTGAAGGTTGCGGCGGCAGCGATGCAGATCATGGGCGGCTATGGCTACAACATGGAATTCGACATGCAGCGCCTGTTTCGCGATTCACGCAGCGTCACCATCGGCGCCGGGACCTCGCAGATGCAGCGCAATCTCATCGCCGCCCTGATGGGGCTCAAGGTGCGATAGACGCCTGCAAGGGCACGAAGCGCAATGAATTCGGTTCAACGGGAGAACGAGGGATGCGACTGATCAACATCGGGCCTTACACTGGCGCCAAGTCGGCCAACAAGGACGCGAGCGGCCGGCCGATCATCGAAGAGCTGATCGACAACATGCGCCGGCGCGGGCAGCTCAAGGGCGTCGAGATCGATGTCGATACCGGCTCGACGATACCGAGCAAGACCGATCGCGACGACGACGTGTTGGCGCATATCAGCATCGGCGTGATCGAGAAGATCCGGCACTATTCGGCGCTGAACGAGTACGATGCGATCGTCTGCCGCGGCAGCCTGGAGCCGGGGTTTTACGCCGGCCGGCAGATCTCCAGGATTCCCGTGGCGTTCGCGCTGCACTCCGCGGTTCATCTCGCGTCCTTGATCGGAGAACGTTTCTCCATCCTGGATCTGACCGATCCGCTCGCACACATCGCGCGCCGCAACGTCGTGGCCTACGGCTTCGGCGACAAGCTCGCGAGCGTGCGCCGGCTCGATTGTTCGTCGATCGAGATGGGGTCGCTGCTGTATTCCCGGTCCAAGAAGGAACGCGCGCGCGACCCGAAAGTCAACGCGATCCTCGATGCGGCGATGGCGCAATGCACGGCCGCGATAGAAAAGGAACGCGCGGATACCATCATTATCGGCTGCGTTCCCCTGCAGTACCTGGAAGAGGAGATTCGCGAGCGGCTCGACCAGGCCGGGTACGGCGAAATCCAGATCATCTCGGAGTTCGCCGCCGCCGTGGAGATGGCGCAGGTCATGGTGAACATGAACGTGCGGCAGGCCCCCAGGGCCTACCCTGGCGATGCCTTGAAGGCCAAGCCGGAGTTTCGATGATGAGCGGCGGGACTCTCGTGCCCACGTGGTGCCGGCGGGCGGGAATGCTCGCCTGGGCGCTGGCGCCCGCGCTGGCGCCCGCGCAGTCCTATCCGGAGAAACCGATCCGCATGATCGTCGCGGTCCCCGCGGGCGGCTCGCCCGACCGGGGCGCGCGCATGGTGCAGCCGGGCTTGTCCAGCGTGTTGGGCCAGCAGATCATCGTCGACAATCGGGGCGGAGCAGGCGGGTTGATCGGCGCGGATCTCGCGGCCAAAGCGCCTGCCGACGGTTACACGCTCTTCTTCAGCGCGCCCGGGCCGCTCACGGTCATACCGCATGTGCAGAAGCAGGTGCCGTACGACACGCTGAAGGATTTCGACCCGATCAGCCTGGTCGCGGTCGGCCCGTTCCTCGTCCTGGTGCATCCGTCGGTGCCCGCGCGCAACGTCAAGGAGCTGATCACGCTCGCCAAGTCGCAGCCGGGAAAACTGAACTACGCCTCGGCGGGCGTCGGAAGCTCGAACCATCTCGCGACCGAGCTCTTGAAGAGCATGGTCGGCATGGACATCACGCACGTGCTCTACAAAGGCGCGCCCCAGGCAACGCTCGACGTGCTCGCCGGGAGCGTCGACTTGACGCTCATCTCCATACCCTCGGCACTGCCGCACATGAAATCCGGACGGCTGCGGGCGCTGGCGATAACCAGCCTGAAGCGTTCGCCCATGCTGCCGGATATCCCGACCGTCAGCGAAGCGGGAATCGCCGGCTACGAGTGGGGGACCTGGTTCGGGCTGCTCGCGCCGGCGAAGACGCCGGCGCCCATCATTGCCCGGCTACATGCTGCGCTGGTCAAAGTGGTCCGCGGTCCCGAGCTCAAGACCCAGTTGGAGTCGCTCGGCTACGATGCGGTCGGCAACACACCGCAGGAATTTGCGGCCGCGATCCGCTCGGAGTGGCATAAGAACGCGAAGGTCGCGAAGATCGCCGGTGCCAAGGTCGATTGATATGGCCGATCGCCCCTTTGAATTCTGTGCTGCGTCTCGGCACCTCGAAATGGGATTACGAGAGAGTGATATGAAAGCAGAAACGAACGCTTCGCAGCACGCCCTGCGGCTGCTGGAGTTTGCAAGCACGCTGGCCGCGGAACCGCTGCCAAAAGGGATCGCCGCCAGGGCCAAGCGGTGTCTGCTCGATAACCTGGGATGCGGCTTGTTCGGCGCCAGCCAGCCTTGGTCGCGGATCATGCTCGACGAGGTGCTCGCCGATGCATCCAAGGGCGCGTGTACCGCGTTCGGGTGCGAGCAAGGATTATCGCCGGTGCTGGCCGCGCTCGCGAACGGCAATGCCATACACGGTTTCGAGCTCGACGATCTCATCCCGGCAGCGCTGATCCATCCCGGTACGGTTATCGTTCCGGCGGTGCTCGCTGCAGCGGAGGCGAGCGGCGCGTCCGGGAGGCGCGTGCTCGCTGGCTTGGTGGCCGGTTACGAGGCAGCCGCACGCATCAGTCTGGCGCTCGGGGTCGAGCCCTCGCAGCGCGGGTTCCACAAGACCGGCGTGGTGGGACCGGTGGCAGGGGCCATCGCGGCCGGCGTCGTCACCGGGCTGGCGATCCCCCAGCTTCAAAGCGCCGTCGGACTGGCATGCTCGATGGCCTCGGGCATCAAGGCCTTCGCGGGCGGCGGCGGTGGCGGCATGGTGAAGCGCCTGCATGCTGGGCGGGCCGCGGAAGCAGGTGTCCGGGCGGCGCAGCTCGCTCGCCGCGGCTTCACCGGGCCCGCAACCGCGTTGGACGGTCATCTCGGTCTGCTCGAGGTCTTCAGCGGCGCATCGGCGCAGCGTGAGCACTTGTCGCAGGCTCTCAGCGAACGCTGGTTCATCGATGATGTCTGGATCAAGGTGTATCCCCTCTGCGGGTGGATCCAAGGCGTCGCGCAATTGCTGCTGGCGCTGCGTGGTCCGCAGCCCCTCAGCCCGGCGCAAGTGAAGAAAGTGACGATAGGAACCAGCGCGTTCGCGGTCAAGCACAATGGCAATCGGTCGCCACGCGACGAGATGGAAGCGCAATACAGCATTCCTTACTGCGCGGGCTTGGCGCTGACCGCGGATCCCGGCGATCCGAAAGCGTTTTTGCTCGAAGCCCTCGCCGATCCCGCCGCGCATGCGCTCTCGGAGCGCGTCGAGCTGCACGTCGATGCCGAGAGCGAGGCCGTGTATCCCAACCGTTTCGGTTCCCGCATCCGCCTCGAGCTGGCGAACGGGGAGACCAGGCAGGCATTCACGCTGGATCCGCACGGGACCGCGACCGATCCGCTCACCGATTCCGAAGTGGCGCAGAAGTTTCTGCGCCTGGCGCGATTGTCGCCCCGCGCCGTGGATGCGGCGGCGATCCAACGCCGGGTCGAGGATCTCGATACGTTGAAGAACGTCCACGAGCTGACGTTGCTGTTGCGCGGCTGATGCATCCCGGCCGGAGGCCACGATGCGCACGCAGACTCGACAACCGGCTCGCGGCCACGATCGCGCACCGCATGCGCGCTCGCAGGGGAGACGGGACGTCGCGGCGCGCTCTCGATCTGGCGCGCTGCGCCGGCTCGCGGGCGTGCTGTGCGCTGCGTGGGTCGCCGGTGTGTTCGACGCGGCGGCGCAGCCCTCGGCTTACCCCAGCCGTTCCGTACGCATCGTGGTTGCGACCGCTGCGGGATCGGGCGCGGACATCGCCGCGCGCATCCTTGCATCGAGCTTGAGCGCGAGCCTCGGAGCGCAGTTCGTGGTCGAAAATCGGCCCGGCGCGGCCGGCAACATCGCCGCCGAAGCAACCGCGCGCGCCGCGCCCGACGGGTATACGTTGCTGCTCATGGTCGCCGGGATGACCATCAATCCGGCGCTCTATTCCAAGCTCAACTACAACATCGAGAAGGATTTCGACCCGGTCGCCCTGGTAGCTTCGGCGCCGCTGGTGCTGGCCATTCACCCCTCACTGCCCGCGCGCGATCTGAAGGAGCTGATCGCCTTTGCCAAGGCCCGGCCCGGCGAGCTCAACTACGGCTCATCGGGGAGCGGCAGCTCGCCGCACTTGGCGGCCGAGATGCTCAGGATGCAGGCGGGGATCAACATCGTGCACGTGCCGTACAAAGGCTCGCCGCAAGCGGTGAACGATCTCATCGCGGGTCAAGTCGCCATGATGCTGGCCGCGCCGTCGTCGCTCATGCCTCACATCGAAAGCAAGCGGCTGCGCGGCTTGGCGGTCGCGAGCCTCAAACCGAGCGACACCACGCCGGGACTGGCGACGATGTCGGAAGCCGGCCTGCCGGGCTACGAAGCGAGCACGTGGTCGGGGGTCTTGGCCCCGGCCGGTACGCCGAAGGACATCGTCGCCCGACTCAACCAGGAGATCAACAATGCGCTGCGCCTGCCGCTGGCGAAGAAGCAGCTCGCGGCGCAACGCTTCGATCCCATCCCGAGCACGCAGGCGGAGTTCCAAGCCTACTTGCGCAGCGAGCTCGCCAAATGGGGCAAGCTGGTGAGGGCCGCCGGCGCGAAAGTCGACTGATATGGCCCTTTCTGTCAAGCGGGACGAGCGATGATGGCGAGTCGAGTCGCGACGCCGTTCGTGGCCGGCCGCCGCCACGTATGGTCAGGCTTGTTGGCGCGCCTCACCCGCGGGTGACGCGCGCTCGATACAGCCTGCGCAGATCGCATACGTCGGCCATCGCCTCGATGCGGTAGAGGCTCGCGATCAGCTCGCGCGAGCGTTTGTCGCCGAGCACGGGTGCCATCAGGTCCATCGCCTTCGCGTCTTCCTCGTCGCTGGAAACGGGATTCTCGGAGGTGCCTTTCGCGGCCAGAATGCGATGACGCAATACCCGGCCGTCATCGAGGGTGATCGCCATTTCGCAACGCCAACGGCGCAAGGCATCGGTCAGTGCCGGATCGCCCACGGTTTCGATGCGCCGGGCCACGGCGAGCACGCGTTCATCGGTCATTCGCGAAGCATCGTGTGCCGACGCGAACGTCAGGCCGCCGTCGACCAGCATGACCGCGAGCAGGTGCGGCAGCGAGATGTCGGACATCGTGCGGCCGGTGACGAGCGCAAGCTCCTTGTCGGGCAATCGGGCGACGATTCTGCGCACGTTCATCGCCTGCAAGCCGTGCCGCCGGATCAGCTCGTGCAGGACGTGCAAGGGCCCCTGGATGGGTCCGCCGGCGGACCAGCACTTTATACCTGCACGCATGATCTCGTAGCGCTGTCCCAAGCCTAGCCCGAGCTCGCGCGGATCGCCGTCCGGTGAGAAGGTAGCGAACAGGTTATGCTGCCCGGAGAACACATCATCGACACCGCTGAACCCGGATCGAACCATGGACGCCGCCTCCACACCGCCTCGGGCCGGCATGCCGCCGACGGCGTATGCCTTTTCGATATGGCGCGAGTCGCGCAATCGCGTGTAGAGCCCGGACGCCTGCTGCCCGGCGTAAGCGAACACGTGGCGAACCTGTTGCGCGTCGAGCCGCAGCAGCGCGGCCGCACTGGCCGCGGCACCGAATAGATGCCCATAGGTGCTGCTGACGGGTTTGGGCGCAAGCGCGAGCAGGACGCGCGCACAGACGTCGTAGCCCAGCACCAGCGCGCGTAGGAATGCTCGCCCGCCCAGGCGATGCTGCTCGCAGATCGCGAGCGCGGCGGGGACGATGCTCGACCCCGGATGCGATCGTGTCGGCGGATGGGTGTCGTCGGTCTCGTCGGCGTGCGCGCTCATGCCGTTGGCCAACGCCGCGTACGCTACCGAGGTCAGGATTCCCGTCCCCAGGATACCGGCCTCGCGCCGGGTTCCCAGAGACTTCGCGTAGGCTGCCGCGCGCATCCCGGGGAGGAGCCGCGATCCGGCGATCATCGCGGCGAAGGTATCGACCAGATGCACGCGGGCGCGCTCTGCGACCTCGGCGGGAAGCGGCTTCGATAGCGCGCCGGCCACGTAGGCGCTCAGCTTGGACATCGGCGGCGAGACATCATCGGACTTCATTTGCTCTCCCTGCGTGCGGCGTTCGGCGGAGGCCCGTGATCTACCCCGTGAAGGGGCCGGCGAGCGCGGACACGATGCGAGATGCATCCGCTTCGCGCTCGATCGCAAGCACCCTGTCGCGGATCGCGCTCGCGCGCTCCTCCGGCATGACCAGGCACGCGTTGTCCATGAATTTCGCAACGATGGCATCGTTAGCTTCCGGGTGGTCCGGGTCGATCACTTCGCGCTGCCGATGCTCTGCGCCGTCCCTGGTCCTGATAATGATCTCGCCGCTGCGCAACCGGGGAAAACCGGCCTGTGGATCGACCTCGTAGGTGACTTTATCGGCGAGCGTGTGTATCACCGGATCGTCGAGCGTTTCCTGCTCCAATTCGCGCAAGCCGAAGCGACCGCGGGCAATACAGCAGGCAAGCGCGTATTGCAGGCTGAACTGGGCCATGTAGCCCGAGGTCGGCCTGCGCTTGAGGGCGACAGGCTCACAGACCAGCGGGATGGCTCCCTCGCCGACCAGGGCGCGTACCGAAGCCACCTCGCCGGCCGCGATTGCATGCTCGCGGATCAGCGCCAGCGTCGCGGTCATGAACGCGTGCGTGAGATGGCCGGCGGGATAGAGCTTGATGGAGATGCGTTCGAGCTGCCAGGTCTCGCCGAGCTCGTGGCCTATCGATGCCAAGTCAGCATGCGCGAATTGAGCGCCGAGATACGTGGGATAGAAGCCGAAATGACCCTCGTACGCCTCGCTGGGACCGATGAACCCGCCGCGCGCCATGAAGGCCGCGGCCACGCCTGCATTCGCCGCCCATCCGGGGTGCATGCGCTTGGTCCACGAGCCGTCGCGCAAGGGCTGCATCGTGCCCGATGCCGTCGACAAGGCGATCCCCTGCGCCATCGTGAGCTGATCGGCGTCGACATTCAGCAGGCGTCCCGCGACCAGCGCGGACGAGAAGCTCGCGCACACGCCGGTGGCGTGAAAGCCCGATTTTTGAAACCCGCCCTTGCCGGCGGCGGCCAAGCGCGCGGCGGCCTCGAAGCCGATAATGCACGCGCTCAGCAGCTCCTCGCCCGTGCGCTTCTGCCGGGCCGCCACGGCGCTGGCGGTCGGTACGGTGCTTGCCGTGACGTGCATCGATCCCGGCAGATAAGTATCGTCATAGTCGAGGCCATGGATGAGCAAGCCGTTCATGACCACGGCGTCGCGCAGGGACAGCGTGTCCGGAAAGCCGAACACATTCGAATCGCCCGTGCCCAACTGCCTGAGGCCCTCCAGCGTACGTTGAGCGAACGCGTACTTCCCCGAGGCGAAGGCGATGCCGAGGGCATCGAGAATGAGATGCTTCGCGCGCACGCGCACGCGTTGCGGAATCGACTCGTGGCGAAGCTCGCGCGTGAACTTCGATAAGGTTTCGGCAATGGACATCGATGCACTCCATGCGGATCAAGCTTGCCTGCCTCGTGCATGAATACGCACATGGGGGCCCGGTAGTGCGCCGCCGATCGAGATTCGTGAACTATCCAGGCTGGCATCCGGTGCCGGCTCGCAGCCTGCCCGTTGTACCATCGTTCGGCCGAACGGAATACAGCCGTGCGCATACACACGTTATACTTTTCGGCATCGACGCGGCTATCGGGTCATCCTCATGCGTTCATTCCTCGGCTATGGGATCGTTCTTGCACTCGCGGGCAGCGCCTGCGCTCACGCCGCGGAGCCGAGCTATCCCACGCGACCGGTCCGCATGCTGGTCGGTTTCACGCCGGGCGGCACCAGCGACGTGGTGGCGCGCATCATCAGCAAGAAGCTCAGTGAGAGCTGGGGTCAACCCTTCGTGGTGGATAACCGCGCCGGTGCGGCAGGCGTCTTGGCCACGGAGCTCACCGCCCAAGCCGCCCCCGACGGCCACACGCTGATCTTCATTTCCTCCACCTTCACCATGCAGCCGAGCTTTACGCCCAAGCTGCCTTATGACCCGCTGCGCGATTTCACGCCGGTGACGCTCGCGGTGTCCTCGCCCTATATCCTCGTGGCCCATCCGTCGGTCGAAGCAAAGACCATCAAGGAGCTGATCGCGTTCGCCAAGGCGCGACCCGGTAAGTTGACCAGCGCGACCGCCGGATCCGGCAGCGCGATCCATACCGCGGCGGAGCTGTTCAACACGATGGCGGGGGTGGACATCCTGCTGGTGCCCTACAAGGGGGTCGTCGGCATCACCGACCTGCTCGCCGGCCAGGTGCAGCTCGCATTCGCCGGTTTCCCCCAGTCGATCGCGCACGTGAAAAGCGGCCGTCTCAAAGTGCTTGGCATATCCACCGCGTCGCGCTCGGCTTTTCTGCCCGACATACCCACCATCGCCGAGGCCGGCGTGCCGGGATTCGACGTCACCATCTGGTACGGGGTGATCGCGCCGGCGAAACTGCCGCAACCGATTCTCGCCAAGCTGCATGGTGGTGTCGCGAGCGCATTGAACATGCCGGAGGTGCGCCGCGCGCTCACCGATCTCAATCTCGAAATCGTCGGCAATACGCCCGAGCAATTTTCGGCCATCATTCGCAACGACATCGTCAAGTGGATGCGACTCACCAAGAAGCCGACTAGATAGCCGATGTTTGGATCGCGGCGTTCAGTGCGGCAATGTCGTGTCCGACAGGCTCCTAGCCTGTCCGGGTTAGCTCGCGGGGCTGGCGTTTCGCCCTGAGGCCGGCTGCCGCAAATGCGGCGCGCATCATTGGCGGAGCTCAAGCAGACAGCCGGCAGTCAAGTCCCGCTCGCGCCGATAGCGCGGCGTCTCGACGCGCAGCAGGCCCAGCACCGAATGGTATAGGTTGTCGTGGCTTACGTCGCGGCCACTGTCCCGGCGAAGGCAACGGGTGTCGATGCCGAGGCCCGCGGCCGAGCGCTCCGGGATCCACCACAGCATCGGCACGCTTAGCTGCTCATCGGGCGCGATCGCGTAGGGCAAGCCGTGCAGGAATAGACCTTTCTCGCCGAGCGATTCGCCGTGATCCGAGGCATAGATCATGGCGACATCGAACCGCGGCTGCAATTGGGCAAGATGTTCGATCACGCGTGCCAGCACATGATCGGTGTAAAGAATCGCGTTGTCGTAGGCATTGACGATCTCCGCGCGGCTGCATCCACGCAACTGTTCCTTGTCGCAGGCAGGCATGAATTGCTTGTAGGCGTCGGGATAACGCCGGAAGTAGGCAGGCCCATGATTGCCGATCTGGTGCAACACCACGACCAGATCGCCGGTGTCTTGCGCGGTCACGCGCGCAAGCTCGTGGACCAGAATCTCGTCGTAACAGTGCTCGGCGCCGCATAACCCGGAGTTGCCCTCGACAGCGAGATGCCGGTACTCCAGGCCCTCGCACACGCCCTTGCAGCCGCTTTGGTTGTCAAGCCAGGTAACTTTGAATCCGGCATGCGAGAGCACGTGCAGCAGCGAGTCGTGCCGCCGGATACGCGATTCATCGTAATCCGCGCGTCCGAAGGGGGAGAACATGCACGGCAGCGAAACCTCCGTCGACGTGCCGCACGCGCGGACGCGCGAAAAATTGATGACCTCGAGCTGCGCGAGCTCGCGATTGGTCGGGCGCGGGTAGCCGTTGAGGGAGAAGTTGCCTGCCCGTGCCGTCTCGCCGATCACCATCACGAGCAGCGTCGGTTTGTGCCGGACGGGGCGATCCTGTCGGTGCGCTGCTTCGGGGGGGGCGCGCTTGGCTCTGGCCGCATGGGCATCGGCGGCCAAGACATGACCGAGCGACCAGATCGCACTCGCGGGCAACACCGTATAGCGAAGCTCTTTTTGGGTGCGCAGCAAAGCGCTGAGGTCTTGATACACCGTGAGCAGCGCGCCTGCCGCGGCCAGCGCCGAAGCCGTTATCGCCGCCAGCCGCCTGACGAACGTGCGTCGCCTGGTGTGAGCGCGAACGCGCAGCGACCATAGCGCCGCGAGGGGCAAGACCCCGACGAGCACCGCCAGCAACGTGTCGGCGGTCACGACCTCGGCCGCTTCCCGAATGTCGGTGTGGAGTACGTTGCGCATCATGCCGGCGTCCAGTACGACGCCGTAGTTCTGCATGATCTGGTTCGCCGCTGCGCTGACGAGGCCCAGCGCGAGCAGCAGTGGGCGAATGGCGCGGCGCGTGGCGAAAGGGACCATCGCCAGAAAGTGAACCGCAACCAGGAGGACAGCAACCGCCGCAACGAACGACCAGGTATCCCAATCGGTAAGCGATCTTCCCGCAAGCGCGCGACGCCAGAACGCCGTGTTGGCGACCGCCACCAGATAGATCGAACCGATCAGGAGCATGCATTCGGCGGTCAGCTCAAACGAGCGGCGCCCGCGCGCGCTCCCCCGGTCCGGCATCTCAGCTCGAAGCCGACAGGATCGTGAGCCAGACAGCAGCCGCGATCGCAAGGGATACGCCGACGGCGGCTGAACCGGCATCCTTGGCGAGACCCGCAAGCGGGTGCTGCTCAGGCGAGACGAGATCCACGACGGCCTCGATTGCCGAATTCAACAACTCGACCACCAGGACGAACCCAAGGCTCACAAGAAGCGCACAGCGCGCGTAAGTCGTGACGTCCGCGAGGATGGCCACGGGACAGAGCAGAGCGGCGGCCGCCACCTCCTGGCGAAAGGCTGCCTCCCGGCGCCAAACCGCGCGCAAACCTCGGCTCGAGTACACGGCCGCCAATCCGATCCTGCGCCAACCCGTGGCGGCAGTCTTCGGCCCGCATGCCGATGGGTTAGAGCGCGCTATCGTGTTCTCGCCCCCCAAGCGAGCAGCTCGGAGGGTGGGCGCGAAGACAAGCGCGGCGGCACACCAGTCGATGGCCGCCGACCAGAGATTGTGGCTGAGGAAATGCGCGCCCTGTGCGATGCGAACGAGGCTGAATCCCAACCCGGCCAGCAAGGCGGCCGCGAGACCGGCTCGTTGCAGGCGCCGATTGCGGCCGGCGCAACCAGCGAAGAATAGTGCCACGAGCGAAAAGCCGCCCGCCGCATGTCCACTGGGAAAGCAGCGTCCGGCGTTCACGTTGGGGACGAACCAGCCGCTGGCGTATTGCGCCGCGCCGCCGAACTGTACGAGATCCCAAGGACAGCGGTAGGCGTTGATCTCCTTCAACACGACGACGATGGTCGGTCCAAGCGCCATGGCGAGGACGGTGATCCAGACGATCGCTGCGTGCCCGCGAAATCTGGGAACCGCGGCACTGACGACGCCGGCGGCCAGCAGTGACAGCCAGAATCCGACAACCGCGGATTTCGCGACGCGATGCCCGAGGGTCTCGAACAATGGCCAGCCTCGCGCCGGAAAGGTGCTGCGCGCAGGATCGAAGAATGCGGCCGCAATGTGCTCGTCCATGCCGCTCGCGTGGAGCGCGAACGCCGCGACCGCGAGGGCCAGCGGAATGAGACAGGCGTGGATCAGAAGAAAGCGATCGGCGCCCTCAGTCCAGGTCGAAACGCTAGATTGCATCGACGGCTCGTTCGAAGCTGTCCGCGCACACTAGCCTGTGCAGCGTCGAAGCCGCGTCGAAGGAGCGTCAAATCTGCGTGAAACTCAGGCCAGCCGCAGCACGAAGCGAGCGCCGCAACCGGGCTCCGAGCTTGCAACCAGGGTCCATTTGTTGAGCTGCGCGACCTGGTGAGCGATTGCCAAGCCCAGGCCTTCGCCGCTCGCGTCGATGCCGGGTGAATCCTTCAATCGGCCGCGATAGTAGCGCTCGAAGACGAGCTCGAGGTCCTGCGGCGCGATACCCGGCCCGTCGTCCGCGACTTCGATCGATTGGTCGTGGTAGGAAACGACGCATCGCGCGGGTGCCGCGTGCTCGGCCGAATTGC
This sequence comes from Burkholderiales bacterium, assembly GCA_020848435.1. Taxonomy (GTDB): domain Bacteria; phylum Pseudomonadota; class Gammaproteobacteria; order Burkholderiales; family WYBJ01; genus WYBJ01. Next base: position 224,890 of record JADLAC010000002.1, read on the forward strand.
GGATGAGATTGCGCAGGATCGTCAGCAACGAGTGTCGATCGGCGTCGACGAACGTCCCGGCTGGGACCGCGTTGACGAATTGGAGCCGTTCGACGCTCGCATGCGCGCCCAAGCTCGACCAGGCATCGTCGACGCACCGTGCGAGATCGATCGGTTGCGATTTTACGCCTTGCCGCTGGGAGAGCACGCGCGCGGACTCAAGCGCGGCGCTGACGGCGTCGACCATCGACATCGCCCGCTGCAGCCTCGCCCGGCTGGGCGCGCCAGCGTCCGGCGCGAGGCAGAGCAGTTCGAGGTCCGTGCGCAACGCCGTCAGGGGCGTGCGAATTTCGTGGCGTACGTTCGAGACGAACTCGCGCTCGCGGGCGACGGCCTCTTCGAACCGGCTTTGCACGCGGCGGAAGGCATCGGACAACTTCGCTTCTTCGTCAGAGGCTGCCGCATCCATGGAGGCATCGGGAGCCCAGTTGCTCAACTGTTCCGTCACGCGCTCGATCGGCGCGGCTACGGCTTTGGCGATCCAGTGCGACGCGGCCAGCGCAAGCACGACACAAAGCACGCCCAGGCCGAGCATGTAGATCCCGAACTGATCGACCTTGTTCTCGTTGCCGGTGGCATCGTACTGCACAAACAGGCGCCCCTGGGCGGTCGGCAGCACCACGAGGTGCAGCTCCGCACCGCCGCTCCTCGATCGGTGCGCGCCATCGCTCAGTGATTTCAGATGCTCGGGTACGGGCCCGGGAAGGGTGTGGCCGCGGGTATCCATCAGCCATGCTGACAGCGTCGGCGTCGGCTGGAACAGCGCGCCGGCATTCAAGCCGTGCAGCTCGCCGCGCTCGGCGTGCACGGCTAGGCGCCGCGCTTCAGCCATTACCCACTCGTCGGCGAGATCGTCCTCCTGTTCCGCAAGCGACAGATACGCGAGCAGGCCCTGAACGCCGACAAAGACGGCCACGATACCCGCCAGCGCCGTCAATACGCGTTCGCGCAGGCTCAGGCGCCTGTTGACGAATCGCATCGCAGTCGGTAACCGACCTTAGGTATGGTTTCCAGGCCGTGGAACCGTGCCTGTACCAATGCTCGTCGAAGAATGTGAACTTGGCTGCGCAACGCATCGCTCTCCGGTACGTCGGAAGGCCACAGCGCGGCTTCCAGCTCGGAGCGCGTCACGACACGCCCTGGGTCACGCAAGAGGCGGTCCAAGAGCTGGAGGCTGCGCGGCATCAAACGCACGGGCAGCCCATGGACATACACCTGCCGGGTTCGGCGATCGAATCGGAGCTCCCCGGCGCTTACCGTGTCCTCGACCACGCCTCCGCCCGCCCGCCGATGCAAAGCGGTGATCCGCATCATGACCTCCGCCAGCGCGAAGGGCTTGGTCAGATAATCGTCGGCGCCGGCATTGAATCCTTCCTGCTTGCTCGCGATCTGATCGCGTGCCGTGAGGATCAACACGGGGGTCGCTATGCCAAGCGACCGGCGCACGTGGTTTAGCACACTCAGACCATCGAGTCTGGGAAGCCCGAGATCCAGGACGATCACGTCGAAGCTCTCGCTAGTCAGCCGCGCGATGGCCGCGGGACCATCGTAGGCGATGTCGACCGACGGTCCGTTCGCTTCGATGTACTCGACCAGATTGCCAGCGATCGTGCGATCGTCTTCGACCACGAGGACACGGCAGCTCGGCCCCAAGCGTTGGCGCACGGTCAATCTATCTCGCCGCAAATCGCATGACGGTTGCGAAGTTTCAAGAGAGTCGCGTCACCAATGGTAGGCTTGCTCTCCCGCGAACGCAACGATGCCGCCTCGGCGCAGGGCTCGCCGCCGCCGCAGCAACCGCCCGGTCGCAAGCACTTCGTCGCCGCCCTCTCTGGCGCACGTCCTCCGACAGATCTCGTGGCGGCAAAGCGCACGGGGCGGTCAACGATGGTCAGCGTCCACGAAATTCCTGGTGGCAGACGATGTCGTTGATCGAAGACTGGATTAAGATCGATCCACCAGAATCTCGCGAGGAGTACGAGTGACCAAGCTCGCCAATAACTGCGCGATCGCGGGCATCACGCGCGCGATCGGCTTGAGGTCGGACCAGGACAAGAAGACCCCGCTTCAGCTCGTGGTCGAAGCGTGTTCGCAGCTCATGCGCCAGACGGGCGTGGGACGCAACCGAATCGGCGCGCTGTTCACCGGGCGCATGCCCCGTTCCTACATGACGCTCCAGTACAGTCAGAGCCTCGTCAACGAGCTGAAGATCGCGCCCATGTTCAGCACCGAGGTCACCTCGCATGGCGGCGGCGCGCTCGGCACGATCGAGCTCGCGGTGCTCGCGCTCAATGCGGGCTTGATCGATTACGCGCTGTGCGTGACGGGGGAGGCGAGCCCGATCTGGATCGACATGATCGGCGGCAGCGCGAACTGGGAGGCCGACCTGCAATTCGAGGCGCCCTATGGACCGACGACGCCCGCGTTGTATGCGCAATCGGCATGCCGTTACATGCACGAATGCGGCATCACGGCCGAACAGATGGCGCGGGTGGCGGTGGAGAACCGTCGCTGGGCATTGCATCATCCGTACGCAGCCATGCGCGCCAAGGGTCCGATCAGCGTGGCGGATGTGCTCAATTCCCCGATGATCGCCTCGCCGCTGCGTCTATTGGATTGTGCGCCGTGGTTTCCCGGCGGCATCGCCAGCGCCGCGCTCATCACCCGCGCGGAGATCGCTCGCGACGTGTGCGCCGAGCCCGCTTACATCGCGGGCTTCGGCCAGTCGAACACCCATGAATGGGTCGGCGAACGCATGGGAACGTGGGGCGTGGGTCCGTTCGAGCAGGGGCCGAGCATGGTGCGCACCGGCGCGCGCATCGCCGCGGCACAAGCCTATGCGATGGCCGGGGTCGGCGCGCGCGATATCGATATCGTGGAGACTTCGGTTCCATTTACCTACGCCAACCTGCTCATGCTGGAAGAGCTGGGATTCTGCGCTGAAGGCGAGGGCGGGCGCTTCGTCGAAGCGGGTGGCGTGGATTTCGACGGCGGTTTGCCGTTCAACACCACCGGCGGCTATCTTTCGTTCGGGCAATCGGGGCAAGGGCTGTATCTGCTGAAGGAGATCGTGGACCAGATGTGGCACCACGCGGAAGGCTATCCGGTTGCAAACGTCGAGACCGGGCTGGTGCATGGACACGGCGGCCCGCTCGCTTGCCATTCGGTCATGATCGTCTCCAAGCAACCGACCTGCTGAGGAAGTGAAACGATGAGCAGCTCGACTGAAGCCACCGTAGCCGATTGGTCCGCCGGGCGCCATGTCATGGCGGGCGAGCTCTTTCTCGGACTCTACCAGCCTTCACCAGAGACAGCCGGGTTCTGGGAAGGCGTGGCGCGCGGGGAGCTGTTGTTCAAGTGGTGCGCCGCGTGCGCGCGTGCCTACCATCCGCGGCGCATCATCTGCCCCCAGTGCTCCAGTACGCAGCTTGCATGGCGTCCAGCCTCTGGCGAGGGCAAGGTGTATTCGTTCAGCGAGGTGCATCGCGCGCCGACCAAGGCGTTTGGCCGCGGTGCGCCGTACACGGTCGGACTGATCGAGACGGCAGAAGGCGTGCACTACTTTTGCCGCATCGTGGCGCAGCAGGGCGCGGCCATCGCGATCGACAGCCCGGCACGGCTCGATTTCCGCGTCTTGGAAACCGGCCAGCGGCTGCCCGTCTTCGTCGTTTCTGCGGAAGGCGCGCGGTGAGCGCGGGACCGCTGGCGGGCATCCGCGTCATCGACATCACTCGCGCGCTCACGGGACCGTTCTGCACCATGATCCTCGGCGATCTGGGCGCCGACGTGGTCAAAGTCGAGATCCCCGGTCGCGGCGACGAGGCCCGCCACTGGGGGCCGCCGTTCGCGGGCGGCGCCGGCCCCAATTTCCTCGGATTCAATCGCAACAAGCGCAGCGTCGAGCTCGACCTGCACACCGCGGGCGGTCAGGCGGCAGTGCGTGCGCTGGCCGCCACCGCGGATGTCGTCGTCGAGAACTTCAGGCCAGGCACGATGGCGAAATTCGGCATCGGTTACGATGTCCTCAAGGCACTGCGGCCGGGACTCATCTATTGCGCGATCAGCGGCTACGGCAAGCAAGGGCCGCTGGCGAATTGGCCAGCGATGGATCTGATGATCCAGGCGGTGAGCGGGATCATGGCGCTCACGGGCGAAGTGGGCGGCCGCCCCTGCAAGGTCGCGGCACCGATCACCGATCTCTTCGGCGGCTTCTCCGCGGCCATCGCCATCATGGGTGCGATCCACGAGCGCAGCCGCACTGGCGAAGGTCGCGAGATCGACATCAGCATGCTCGATTGCGCCTTCACCATACTCGGGCAATCGGTCTCGGCCTGGGGCATCGACGGCAAGGATCCGGCGCGCGTCGGCAATGCGCATCCGCTGATGGCGCCCTATCAAGGCTTCCGCACCCGGACCAAGGAGATCGTCTGTGCGATCACCAACCAGAAGCGGTGGGAGCGCATGTGCACGCTGCCGCAATTCGCTCATCTCCTCGGTCGCCCGGAATACGCTTCGCAGGCGTCACGCAACGCGCATCGCGCGCAACTGTGCGCGGAAATGGAAGCCGTGCTGCAAACGCAGCCCGCGGACTATTGGCTCGGCCATTTCTTTCGGCTCGAGCTGCCGGCGGCGCCGGTCAATACCGTGGCGGAAATCGCCGCACATCCGCATGTGCAGCAACGCGGGTCATTGATGGAGATCGAATACCCACCCGGATCGGGCCACAGCGTCACCATTCCCGGCATGCCGTGGCGCGATGTTGCTGCGACCGTCGGTTTGCGCAATCCGCCCGCGCTGGGGCAACACACCGACGAGGTGCTCGCCGAGTGTGGGGCGATCCCCTTTGAACCTTCAGCGAACGAGAGCAGGAGCAGATCTTGAACAAGCTGGAAGCCGGTGCGCTTGCCTTGGTACTCGCCGCGCTAGCGGGCGCGGCGCGCGCCCAAGACTATCCGGTCCGTCCGCTCCGTCTGATCTCGCCATTTCCACCCGGCGGATTCAACGATACGCTCTCGCGCCTGGTCGGGCAGAAGCTCACCGTGGCGTGGGGCCAACAGGTGGTGGTCGATAATCGGCCGGGCGCGAACATGATCGTGGGGACGAGCGTCGTGGCGAAAGCGGCGCCCGATGGCTACACGATGTTCATGGCGGCCATTCCGCACGCTATCAATCCGAGCCTGTACAAATTGCCTTACGACTCGATCAGGGACTTCACGCCGGTCGCCATGATCTGCGAAGTGCCGAACCTGCTGGTCGTGCATCCCACGCTAGCCGCCAAATCGGTGAAAGAGCTGATTGCCTATGCCAAGGCCAATCCCGGCAAGCTGAGCTTCGGCTCGACCGGTAACGGCAGCTCGTCGCACATGGCGGGCGAGTTGCTCAAGGTCGCGGCCGATATCGATATGGTCCACGTCCCGTACAAGGGCGCCGCTCCCGCCTTGGTCGATTTGGTCGCGGGACGACTACAGGTCTACATCGGTGCGACAACGTCCGTGCTGCCGCACGCACGTGCCGGCAAGCTGCGCGCGCTGGGTGTGACTACGGCGAAGCGCGTCTCGAGCGTGCCGGACATACCGACCGTGCTCGAATCTGGCGTGCCGGGCTTCGAAGTGAGCTCATGGTACGGCCTGGTCGGACCAGCGGGTATGCCTGCGCAAGTGGTCTCGAAGATCAACGCCGAGATTCGGCGTATCGCCGAGCTGCCCGACGTGCGCGATGTCTTGTCCAAGGGCGGCGCCGAGGTCGCCACCGGTACGGCCGAAGAATTCGCCCGCACGCTGCGCGAGGACATCGGCAAGTGGATGCGCGTGGTCAAGGCGACGGGGGTGAAGGCGGATTGAGGCGCGCTTTCGTCAGCGAAAGAACTCCACCTTCGCCTCGCGGAACCAGAGGAAATTCGCCGGTGCGGCCGAAATAGGCCCATTGATGGCGAAGACGGCGATCTCGAACTTCTCGCCCGGCGACACGAGGTTGTTGCCGAGCACCAGGCGATTCGGCATGTTGAAACCCTGGACCGCGGCCGGGCTCGGCCGTCCGGAGGCGCGCGGCAATTCCCCGTTGACCCAGACTTCCGCGTAGTCGTCGACGTTGACGCGCAAGACTGCCTTCGCGGCGGCGGTCTCGAAGCCCTGGGCGCTCGCCGGTATCGTTAGGATCGTGCGGAACCAGAAGAACGACACCATGCCGCCGCCACGCTTGCCGCCGAGATCGGTGGGCGGCACCACGTCCCAGCCGCTGTCGTCGAATCCGAGCAGCTCGGCGTGAGGCTCGAGGTCGTAGGTCGTCTTGAACTCCGGGCGCGCATCGCTTAGCGCGGGACACTCCACGAGTTTCGCTTCCTTGACGCGCCAGGCGGCGCCGAAGACCGCCGAGCCTTCCTCGGTCATCAAGTCGATCACGTGCACCGGCGGCAATAGGGGCGCGAGCGGTGGCTGCGGCTGCAAAAGCGGGGGAATCGGCGGGGGCAATGAACGCGTGGGCCGGACGTACCTGCTCGGGGGCATCACTGTATCCTTTCCCTGAGATGGCTCGATGGATGTGAGAGCTTCAGCTCGATGCGAGCGGCAATGGTAGTCGGAAACGAGGCATCCGGCGCGGGGGGTATGCGATTCGCCCGCTCGGGCGCAGAATGATGCATGCCGCCCGGCTCGACGAGCGCTGGGCGCACGGAATACGCCGTTTCGATCGAAGGGGGAGGCAACATGACGCATGGCTACGTGCGCGAGGCCTGTTTCGATCCTCGTGGCGCGCGCGCTCTTTTCGGGGCCCGCAATCTCGGCTACGGCTGCGGCGATGCGCAGCGGATCGCTCGACTCTCGCGCCGCGCGGCCTGCCGGCTGGTCGCGGCAGCGCTCTGCGCTGCAACTCCCGCGGCGTACAGCGCCGACGGCTATCCCTCGCGGCCAGTGCGGCTCATCGTTCCCTTCGGTGCGGGCGCTGCGACCGATATCGTCGCGCGGGTGCTGGCGGCCAAGCTCGGCGAGTCGCTCGGGCAGACCATCGTCGTCGACAACCGGCCCGGCGCCGGCGGGCTCGTCGGCACGGATACCGCGGCCAAGGCCGCGCCCGATGGCTACACCATCCTCGTATTCGGCATCAACCAGACAATCGCGCCGGCGCTCTACAAGAAGCTGCCCTACGATCCGTTGCGCGATTTCGCCCACATCTCGCTCTACGGGACGCTGCCGAACATCTTGGTCGTGCATCCTTCGGTGCCGGCGAAGAGCATCAGCGAATTCGTTGCCTTGGCGAAGGCCAAGCCTGGCAGCATGAAATACGGATCCTCGGGGATCGGGGCCTCGCCGCATCTCACCATGGAATACTTCAAGACCCGCACCGGAATCGACCTGGTGCACATACCCTACAAGGTCGCGGCCCAGGGCATCACCGAGTTGGTCGGCGGCAACCTCCACGCCTGGTTCAACAACCTGCCCTCGGCGATCGGTAACGTGAAAGCGGGACGGCTGCGCGCGCTGGCCGTGACCTCGGCCAAGCGCGCCGAACAGCTGCCCGATGTGCCGACCATGATGGAATCGGGCCTGGGCGATTTCGAGGTCACGGTATGGCAGGGCCTAGCCGTCCCGTTAGCCACACCACCCACGGCGATCGCGCGTATCCACGATGCGATGGTCAAGTCGCTCGCCGCACCCGATCTGAAGCAGAAGTTCGGCGACAACGGCGTGACGGCCGTTTCGAGCACGCGCGAGGCGTTCGTGAAGTTCATCCACGCGGAAGCCGTGAAGTGGGCTCGGGTGGTGAAGGAATCGGGCGCGCGCGTGGAGTGAACCGAGCCACCCGCCGCGCGCGCGGCACGGGCAGCGGCGACGAGGCGCGGCGATTGCGCCGGGACGAGCCGGTTGCGCCCGTCGAGTGATTCCGCCCGCGCGCACGGGCTTGCGGCCTCGGGTCTTGCGGCCTCGGGTCGGACCCGGCCGGCACGCGAGGTTTCCCGTTGGCGCCCGGTGCGCCGGCCGGCTTCGCAGCAATCCGTTGCCAGGCGAGGCGGTGATGCTTTGCTGCCGTCGGCGATTCGCGCGCTTCCCGTAAGCCGCGCTATCGCGCGCCTCCGTAAGTCGAAGCGCTAGTCCACGTCCCCGTAAGTCGAAGCGCCATTACGCGCCGCTCGATCTCGCCCTAGGATCGCGGTTCTCACCAGGTCCACATCCTGGAAGTCGGACACGCATCTACGTCGGATCGTCGGCAATCCCTGTAGGCGCACGGTCGTTCCCGAGCACTACGCGCCTCCGGCCGTGAACCCCACGCTGGAGGCAAGCAGCCAGGAGGAACGCATCATGAAGCGGATCGACTTGGTCGTGGCACTGTTTTCATTCGTTCTGTGGACCGACGGCTCGATGGCACAGCCCGCATCGTCCGCGAAGTATCCGGATCGACCGCTGCGCTACATCGTGCCCTTTCCGCCGGGCGGCTCGACCGACATCGTGGCCCGAGTCGTCGCAGCCGCCCTGACGGAGGAGCTTGGCGAACAGGTCGTGATCGACAATCGTGCCGGCGCGGGAGGCACGGTCGGCGCCGAGATCGCCGCGCGCTCGACGCCGGATGGCTACAACCTCTTTGCCTGCAACATCGCGTCGCTCGCGGTCAGTCCCGCGCTCTACCGCAAGCTCGGATACGATCCGGCGAATGATTTCGTACCGATCGGGCTGGTGGGCAGCAATCCGAACTCGCTCGTTGTCCATCCCTCGGTACCTTCCGCGTCGGTCTCCGAGTTCATCGCGCTGGTCAAGTCGCAGCCCGGCAAGCTCAACTACGGCTCGGCCGGGGTCGGCACCTCGCCCCAGCTCTCCATGGAGCTGTTCAAAATGACGGCGGGACTCGACATCACTCATATCGCCTACAAGGGGGCCGGGCCCGCGGTGGCCGACTTGATCGGCGGCCATCTGCACGCCATGTTCGCCACCGTGCCTTCGGTGCTGGGCGGGATTCGCGGCGGCAAAATTCGCATTCTGGCGGTGACGTCCACGAAGCGAGCCGCGGACTTGCCGGATGTGCCGACGCTCGACGAGTCCGGCATGCCGGGCTTCGAAGTGATTTCGTGGCAAGGCTTGTGTGCGCCCAAAGGCACGCCGCAACACGCGCTCGATCGGCTGCGATCGGCACTCGCTCGGTCCCTGGGCCGGCCGACCACGCGCAAGCAGCTCGCCGACCAGGGCATTCAGATCGACGGCCGGTCCGCCAAGCAATTCGCGGCATTCATTCGCTCGGAACACATCAAGTGGGCCAAGGTGGTGAAGGACATCGGCATCACGCCGCGATGAATCCGTCGAGCTGAACCGCCTCGCCGGGTAGCGTACGCCTATTCGCAGCCGGCGCCGAACCGTGGTCCGCGCCGCAGTCACGCGCGTCGAGGACGTGCCCGCGCCGGCGCCGCGGGCGCAGCCGGCGTTCGATCGGCTTCCCGGTGATTCGCTGAGTCGAGCTCGTTCGAGACGATGCCGTTCGCCCGCGCGCCGCGTCCGGCCGGCGTACCCGGCTTGACCCGTTCTGCTCCGATCCGCGTTTATGGCAAGGCGTCCGGGCGTGCATCCGCTACCCCCGGCGATTGCCACGAGGGGAGTTGTCGCCATGAAGCGCGTGATCGTCGTATGGGTCGTTATTTCGATGTTGGGTGGCTGCGTTCAACCGCCGCAGGACGGATCGGCCGGAAACAGATCGGATGCCCAAGGGCAACCTGATCGAGAATCCACGACATCGCCTCATCCGCTGCAGCCCGCGCGCGAGGACGCGGGCAAAGCACGGTCCGAACCGGGAACGCCTCCGCTAGTCGAGGCAGCGCCGGCGATGCGATCGAAGCAGGCGCAAGAACGCGCGCGCGTGCAATTCGAGCCCAAGCGCGTGCTCGCCGCCCCGGCGAGCCCAGGTGCGGCCCCGGCGATGGGTGCGCTAGCGCCGGCTCGGCCGCATCCGTTTGCATATCCGGCCGATCGGGAGCGTTACCAGCCGATCGAGTCCAATCCGGTGAAGCTGGTCGCCGAGACGCCCGTCTCGACCTTCAGCATCGATGTCGATACCGGCGCGTATGCCAACGTGCGCCGGTTCCTGAACCAGGGGCGTTTGCCGCCCGCCGATGCCGTGCGCATCGAGGAGCTCGTCAACTACTTCCCATACGACTATGCGCATCCGAGCGGCAACGCGCCGTTCGCGGTACATACCGAGCTCGCGGCCGCGCCGTGGAACCCGAGGAACGTCCTGCTGCGCATCGGCATCAAGGGCCAGGACGTGGCGAAACAAAGCCTGCCGGCCGCGAACCTGGTGTTCCTGGTCGATGTATCAGGGTCGATGTATTCGGCGGACAAGCTGCCGCTGCTCAAGTCGTCGCTCAAGCTGCTCGTGCGCGAGCTGCGGGCGCAGGACCGGATCACCCTGGTGACGTATGCGGGGCATACCGGCGTCGTCTTACAGCCGACCGCCGGAAGTGAAACCAACAAGATCCTCGCCGCGATCGACGGGCTCGCGGCCGGCGGCAGCACTGCGGGGGCGAGCGGTATCGAGCTCGCTTACGGCATGGCGCAGCAGAGCTTCATCGCCAATGGCATCAATCGCATCCTGCTCGCGACCGACGGCGACTTCAACGTCGGCATCACCGACTTTCGGGCGCTGAAGAGCCTGGTGGAGGAGCGCCGCAAGTCCGGCGTCTCGCTCTCGACGCTGGGCTTCGGCAGCGGCAACTACAACGAGCAGTTGATGGAGCAGCTCGCGGATGCTGGCGACGGCGCCTACTCGTATATCGACAACCTGATGGAAGGGCACAAAGTGCTGGTGAACGAGATGACCTCCACGCTGGCGACCATCGCGCGCGACGTGAAGATCCAGGTCGAGTTCAATCCGGCGAGCGTGAAGGAGTATCGCCTGATCGGTTATGAGAATCGGCTGCTCAAGCGCGAGGACTTCAACAACGACCAGGTCGACGCGGGCGATATCGGCGCAGGGCACACCGTGACCGCGCTCTACGAGCTGACGCTCGCGAACACCGGCGGCTTGATCGATCCGCTGCGCTACCGGCCGCTGCCTGCCGCTGCGGTCCAGGCGAGCAGCGAGCTCGCGCACGTAAAGCTGCGCTACAAGGAGCCGCAAGCGCAGACGAGCACGCTGATCGATGTGACGGTCGGCCCGGGGGAAGTCCGGTCGATCGCCCAAGCGAGCCCGGAGATGCGTTTTGCAATCGCAGTCGCGGGCTTTGGCCAGATCCTGCGCGGAGGACGCTACACCGGCAACTGGACGCTGGCCGATACGCGCACGCTGGCGGCGGCCAACGTCGGCGCCGATCGCTTCGGTTATCGCGCCGAGTTCCTGCGCCTGGTCGATCTAGCGGGCTCGCTCAGCACGCGCTCGCCCAAGGGCGAGGAAGTCGCGGCGGGACGCTGATCATTGCGGCACGATGCCGTGCTTCCTCATGAGCTTGCCCCAGCGCTCCACTTCGCGACGGTTCTCTTCGGCGAATTGCTCCGGCGTGGTGGTGCGCGGGATGGAGCCCCCGGCGGCAAGGCGGGCGTTGATTTCGGGTAGGTTGATGATCTTGACCAGCACGTCGTGCAGCTTGTCGATGATGACGCGCGGCGTGCCGGCGGGCGCCACCAGGCCCTTGAAGTTGCTCGACTCGAAATCGACGAAGCCTTGCTCCTCGAACGTCGGCACCTCCGCTATGGTGCTCAGACGCTTCGGTCCCGCGAAGCCGAGCATCTTCAGCTTCCCGGCCTTGTAGTTGCCCATCGCCACGGCGGGATTGATGAACATGAGGTCGTTTCTGCCCGCGACCACTTCCAGCACGGCAGGACCGGCGCCCTTGTAGGGCACGTGCAGCACGTTGATCTTCATTTGCTCCTGTAGCAGCAGGATCGACAGATGTCCGCCGGAGCCGGCGCCCGACGAGGCGAAATTGATCTTGCCGGGATTGGCGCGAGCATACGCGATCATTTCCTTCGCGTTGCCGGGAGCGAAGGTCGGATGCGCGATCAGGACGTTCGGCGTCAAGTCGAACTTGGTGATCAGGGCGAAGTCCTTGACGGGATCGTAAGGGACTTTCGCGTTCAAGAGCGTGGCGAAGACATGGGTATTCGGGGCCGCCACCAGGAAGGTGTAGCCGTCCGGCTCGGCCTTGGCGACGATTTCACCTGCGATCAGGCCGCCGGCGCCGCCCCTGTTTTCGTAGATGACGGATTGGCCCAGCAGCTCGGCCGCCTTGAGCGCAATCGGCCGCACGATGGCGTCGGTGCCGCCGCCGGCCGCATAGGGAATGACCCAGCGCATGGGCTTGCTGGGGTACACCGACTGAGCCTGTACGCTGCCGAGCGCCGCGAGCGCGAGCGCTGCGATCCATAGTGCACGCATCGGATGACTCCTCCGTGAACCATCGGTCGGCGCGCCTGCGCGAAACGCAATCGCGCAGGCCGTGACGATGATACCGCAGAGGCGATCAGGCGCGATCGGCGGGGTGTGCGGTCTTGACCAGCGCGTCGACCACGCTAAGACCATGTCGGTTCACGATGACCGGATTGAGCTCGAATTCCAGCACGTCGGGAGTCGCGAGGCACATGTCCCCGAACCGGACCGTCGCCTGCGCCAGCGCGCTCGTATCGAGGGCGGGCTTGCCTCTGAATCCTTGCAGTAAGGTCCAGAGCTTGAGCTTGCGCAAGCCGTTCAGGACCTGCGCGGCGGACACCGGCAGGACGAGATGAGTGACGTCCCGGTAGAGCTCGATGGCGGTGCCGCCTGAGCCGATGGCGAGGACCGGACCGAAGTCCGTTTGTCGCAGGCAGGACAAGACGACTTCCACGCCGTCCTCGATCATCTCCTGCACTAGCACGCTGGCGCGGGGCTGTTCGAGCCGCCGGCGCAACTCCTCCGCGCAGCGGTCGACTTCCGCCGCCGATCCGACGCACAGCCTGACCAGCCCGAGCTCGGTCTTGTGCTCGGACGCCGAGGGTAGCACCTTGACGGCTAGCGGATAAGCCATCCCCGCGCAGGCCGATGCCGCGCGATCCTCCGCGCCGAGCACGGCCCATTTGGCCGGCGTGAGGCCGGCTTCCTCGCAGAAACGCATAGTCTGCGACCAGTCACGCGGTGCGGTGCGCGCCGGTAGCGCAGGCCGTTCGAGCGCTGCGGGCAATCGCTGCATACGCTCGCGCTCGTACAGCAGCGACAGCGCGCTCATGGTGAGCGCAGGTTCCGCCGACAGCATCACGCCCGCCTCGCGCAATGCTTGCCGCGTTTCGAGCGCCATGACTTCGCCGACGAAGCTGACGATGACCGGCAGCTCGCCGGCGACGGACTTGAACACCTCGGCATTCTCGGCGAGACTGCGCCGCCCGCTGCTGGCGAACTGCACGACGATCGCCTCGGTTCTCGGCTCCGCGCGCAGCGCAAGGCAGGTATTCTTGAAGAGATCGGGATCGCTGTTGATCTGTCCCGTGAGATCGACCGGGTTGGCCTTGCGGGCGAACTCGGGCAGGATGTGCTCCAGTCTATCCGCGGTTTCCGCGCCGAATTCCGCCAGCGCTACGCCCAGCTCGCTGCTGTGGTCGGCAAGGAGCGCGCCCGCGCCGCCGGAGGAGCTCAGCACCGAGACGCCGCCCTTGGGATCGCCGCTCACACGCGGCCTGGCCAAGAAGGTGAGCGCCTCCAGGGCGGTGAATACTTCGCCCAGGGTGTTGACCGCAATGACGCCGGCCTGCTCCAGCACGTCGGCATAGAGCGCGTGCGCCGAGGCGATCTTTCCCGTGTGCGAGGCGGTGGCCTGCTGGCCGATCGCCGATCGGCCGGCCTTCAGAGCGACGATTTGAACCCCTCGCTCGCGCGCTCGCCGCGCGATCGGCAGGATGCGCGCGGCATCGCGCAACCCCTCGATATAAAGGCCGACGGCGCGAACATCGTCCTGCTCGACGATCCAGCCCAAGGCATCGAGCGCATCGAGACACGTTTCGTTGCCGACGCTCACGATGTAGGCGCAGCCCATGCCGTTGAGCTGCAAGAAGTTGCCCATCGCGCCGGCGAGGGCACCGCTCTGGCTGACGATCGCGATCGGCGCGTGCTTTATCGTTTCGAGCGCGAGTGATGCCGAACCGAAGCTCAGTATGGCCCGCTGCCGAACGGACCAGACACCTTGGCAATTCGTACCGAGGACCGCCACGTCGTGCTGCTTCGCCGCTTCGATCAGCCGGCGGGCGTGCGCCTTGCCGCTTTCGATCTCCTCGAAACCGGAGCTGAAGACGATGGCGTTGCGGATGCCCCGTGCGCCGCACTGCGCGATGATGGCGGGGACGGTGGGCGCGGGCGTGATCACCAGCGCGACATCGGGCGCTTCGGGCAGCTCGCCTAGGGATGGGTACGCTTCGAGACCCTCGATCTCGGCGTGGCTGGGGCTCACTGGGTAGACGCGTCCGCCGAAGTCGTGCTTGAGCACGACTCTGACGAGCGTATTGCGGGAGCTGCCGCGCCGAGGCGATGCGCCGATGATGGCGACGCTGCGAGGCCGCATGAAGTGGTCGAATGTGCTCTTATCCATGATGCCGTGTGACCTTGCCGTACGCTCCTCGTCCGGGTCGAGCCTGGGCGTAAACCAAGCCCGACCCCGGGCCAATGCGGGTCTGCTGCTCAGCCGGGTTGGCCGCCGCTCTTGCGCACCTCGCGCAGCCCGGTCTTGCCATGATGGCGGTCAGCGAGCTTGTAGCCCAATGCGTCCTCGGCAATGAGGATCTTCTGCACATTGGCCGAGCCCTCGCCGGTAAAGAACAGGTCGGCGTACGACTTCAGCCACGACACCCGGTATTCCTTGGCGAGCCCATAGCCGCCGAAAATCTGCATCGCCTTGTCCGCGCACGACTTGGCGCTGAGCGAGGCGTGGTATTTGGCGATGGCCGCGATGCGGTTCGATGGCAGCGCGTTGTCCATCGACTGCGCGGCGTTGTAGACCAAGGCGCGCGTAGCTTCTATCGCCGTTGCCATCTCGGCGATCTCGGATTGGATCATCTGAAAGTGGCCGATCGGCTGACCGCGCAAGCTGCGCTCGTTGGCGTAGCGCACGGCGTCCTCGAAGCAAGCCCGCGCGATACCCAAGGCTTTGCCAGCGACGGTGACGCGTCCGGCTTGCAGCGCGCGCATGGCGATCTTGAAGCCGGCGCCTTCCTCGCCCAGCCGGTTTTCCACGGGAACGACGAAGTCATCGAGGAATAGAACGTTGGTACGAAGTGCGTTGGACAAGCCGAGCATGTCGATCGGCTGCGCCCTCCAGCCTGGATATTTTTTGGGCTCCACGATGAAACCGGTGATCCCGCGCGCGCCGGCGTCGCGCTCGGTCTTGGCGAACAAGACCCCCACGTCGGTTTCGTTGGCGATGGAAGCGAACATCTTCTGTCCGCTGATGCGGTAGACGTCGCCGTCACGGCGCGCGAAGGTTTGCATCGCGCCGGCAGCGTCCGAGCCGCCGCCTGCCTCGGTGAGCGACATCATGCCGATCGTCTTGCCGGCCAGCAGATCGGGGACGTACTTGCGGATCTGTTCCTGCGTACCGCCGAAGTAGATGCAGCTCGGACAGGTCGAGCCCTGCTGGTTGTTGCACGCGGAGAAGCGCACGTCGTTGCGCGCCATTTCCTCCTGGATCACCGTTGCGGCCAGGTAGCCCATGTTGCTGCCGCCCACCGTTTCCGGGAAAACCGCGCCGTACAGACCGGCTTCCCCTGCCTTCCTGACCAGCGCGCGCGGAAACTCGCCGCGCCGCTCGTAGCCCTCCATCACCGGTGCGACCTCGGTTTGCATGAAGCGAATGACCGTGTCGCGTACTGCTTCGATGTGCTCGTATATCGCGGGATCCATTGGCTGCTCCTTGACCGTTGTGCGCTCGGCGAGCCCGCTACGTTGCCGGGGCTGGGACGAACCGTTCGATTACCTACTGAGATGGCGGCGGCGAAGGCGTGACGCTTCGCCGTTCGGACGCGGCAGCCGCGCATGCGAACCGCGGAGCTACTGCAGCGGGATGCTCGCGGACTTGATCACCTTGGCCCACTTGGCCACCTCCTCCGCCACCATTGCCGCCAGCGCTTCGGGAGTGCCCGTCGACTCCTGCAGTCCCTGGCGTTCGAAGATCTCCAGCGCGTCGGTCTGTTTCAACGCCTTACCGAGTTGCTCGCTGATACGCTGCACGGTCGCCGGGGGCGTACCCGCCGGCGCGAACATCGCGTTCCAGGAGTTGACCTCGTAGCCGGGGACCGTCTCGGCGATCGTCGGCGCCTGCGGCAAGCCCGGAAAGCGCTTGGCGCCCGTGACCCCGAGCAGGACGAGCTTGCGGACTTGCACCAAGGGCACCACGGTCGTGCTGCCGAATGCGAGCGCGACCTCGCCGGAAAGCAGCGCGGGCAACTGCTGGCCCGTTCCCTTGAACGCGACGTGGGTCATCCGAGTGCCTGTCATATGGGCAAGCAGCTCTCCGGAGATGTGCGTCGTCGTTCCCGTCCCGGCGGAGGAATAATTGACGTGACCGGGCTTGGACTTGGCGAGTGCCACCAATTCCTTCACCGAGCGCACGGGAAGCGATGGGTGGCAGACGAGAAACAGCATGTACGACGTCATCGCGCTCACCGGTGCGAAGTCCTTGAGCGCATCGTAGGGCGCGCGCCGGTACAGGCTCGGATTGACGGAAAAGGCGCTTGGCGCCACCAACAGCACGTGGCCGTCGGGGGGCGATTTCGCCACCAGCTCGGCAGCGATGTTGCCGCCCGCGCCCGGCCGGTTTTCGACGATCACCGGCTGGCCCAGCGCGGCGCTCAGCTTGTTCGCCGCCAGGCGCGCGACGAGGTCGGTGGAGCCGCCTGCGGCGAACCCCACCACGATGCGAACGGGTTTGGTGGGATAGCTCTGCGCGAACGCCGTCACGGGCAGGACGAGCCCGGCGATTGCCGCAAGCTCGATCAGCGCTGGATGATGTGAGCGGCTGCCTCGCATTTGCTTAGTCCTCGTATCGAGTTGTTTCAGCGGTGGTGCGGTGGCGACACGGATCCGGCGGCTCGTTGCAGGCTAGCGGTGGTTGGCCACGTGTCGCTGCCGCGGCACGCGTACATCCATCGCCGTGTCTTTCGCTTTCGGCTCGACTGCGGCTATCGCCGTCGGGCTGCCGTTCGCACCCATGCGCCGCGAAATGTCGCGGCTGGTCTGCAACAGCAGCGGCACGAGCTCGTGGATCCTGGGCTTCAGGCGCACGGTGGGAGCGGTGATCGTGACGCAATACTTGGCCGTGTCGCTCGCGTCCCACACCGGGGCCGCGATAGCGCTCAATCCCAGCACCCGTTCGCCATGGGAAACGCAATAGCCGTCTTTCCTGATCTTCGAAAGCTCGCCCGCGATGTCCTCGCGCTTGCGCGCGGTCGCTTTCGCCACGGGGCCGAGCAAACGCTCCAGCTCCTTGCTCGGGAAATGCGCCATGAGCGTCTTGCCGGTGGCGCCGCGGCCATTGAACGTGACGTATTGACCCTGGCGTGCCATGCTCATGAGGGGCGAGGGCGTGTCGATCACGTCGATACACACGCGCTCGCGTTCGCTGGCCACGTTCAAGGTGATGGTTTCGTTGGTGCGCCGCGCGAGCTCCACCAGCAGCGGCCGGGCGATCTGCCTGATGCTCAGCGTGCTCATCACCATCCCGGCGAGGCGCGTGAAGCGAAATGACAGGCAGTACTTCTGATCTTCGAGTCGTATGACATAGCCGCACTGTTCGAGGCTCTGGACGATCCTGAAGGTCGTGGACTTCGCCAAGCCGATGCTGCCGGCGATCTCGTGCAGCGCGAGGGCGGGACGTTGCGGCGTGAAGGATTCGAATACCGCTACCACGCGCTGCACGCCGCGCATGGTCGTCTTCGCGGCTGCGCCGGCGTCGGGCGCCCTGGGGGTTACGGCTACGCGCTTGCTCGGCATATTGGCTGCGGCTTCGAATCCATTTGCAGGGGCATGGCTCGGCATTCCATTCACTGGAATGCGTTCTGAAAAATTGACACTCGTGAGTATATCTTCTAGAGTCCTGGCATGTCGACGTGCGGCTCTCGGCCGCGTTGCCGGCCGTCAACACCCCCCGGTCGGCGCGCGGCGAAACGCAGCCGATGCCGTCCGCCGTCCCTCGTGAGGAGCCTTGGCGCATATGTCGCAATTCCTGCTGTCGGAGGTCGTCGACAAGGTCGCGACCATCCGGCTGAACCGTCCGGAGAAGCTGAATGCCTTTACCGACGACATGATCGCCGCGTGGATAGATCTGCTGGAGCGCTATCGCACAGCCGATGACGTGCACGTGATCGTGATCACCGGCAGCGGCCGCGCCTTCAGCACGGGGGGGGACGTCGGCAAGTTCGCCGATTACGCGGCCAATACCGCCGCGGGCATCAAGGCGCGTCTGACCGAGAACGTGCAGCGCCTCGTGCTCAAGGTGCGTGAGATCGACAAGCCCGTCATTGCCGCGGTGAACGGGCTCGCAACCGGCGGCGGCGTGGATGTTGCGCTGATGTGCGATGTGCGCTTCGCCGCACGCAGCGCGCGCCTGGCCGAGACCTACGTGCGCATGGGTCTCATCCCCGGCGCGGGAGGTGCCTACTTCCTGCCGCGGCTCGTCGGCGCCGCCAAGGCGCTGGAGCTGTTCTGGAGCTCCGAGCCCATAGGCGCCGAAGAGGCACTGCGCATCGGCCTCGTCAACCGCGTATTCGACGACGATCGCCTCGCCGAGGAGACGCAGGCTTTCGCGCGCAAGCTGGCGCAGGGGGCGCCGCTCGCGATGCGGCTGGTGAAGAAGATCTTGTATCAGGGTCTCGAATCGGATCTGCGCGCCGCACTCGACCTGGCCGCATCGAACATGCCGGTGGTGCGCATGAGCGAGGACCACAAGGAAGCCGTCGCGGCTTTCCGTGAGAAGCGCGAGCCGGTGTTCACCGGCCGCTAAGAGACCCGCGCGGAGGATCGACATGGCCAACGAATCCGGGTATCCGGCGCCCGTCCCGAACGCCGACTCGAAGCCCTACTGGGAAGCGGCCACCCGCGAAGAGCTCGTGCTCAAGCGCTGTAGCAGTTGCGGGAAGCATCATTTTCCGCCCCGGCATCTTTGCCCCGCTTGCTGGTCGGACAAGCTGGAGTGGACCAAGAGCGCCGGCACGGGCGTCGTCTATACCTTCACGATCATGCAGCGCGCGCCGATGCCGGTGTTCGCGCAACGCGTCCCCTACGTGGTCGCATTGGTGGACCTCGAAGAGGGGCCGCGCATGATGGCGAACATCGTCGGCGACGACGCCCTGCAAACGACGGTCGGCGAGCGCGTTCACGTGTGCTTCGAAGAGCGCGCCGGCGGTGCGAAGCTGCCGCAATTCAGGCGCGGAACGCGATAGCCGATGCGCTTCCAATACGCGTCCGCGGCGTGCGTCGCGCTGTGCCTCGCATCGCCATCCACGCCATCCCTTGCGCAAGGCAAGCTCGACTATGGCTCGCGGCCCATTCGGCTGGTGGTGCCGGTGGCCGCGGGCGGCGGCACGGATACCGTTGCGCGCATCGTCGCGGCCGGGCTCGAAACGACCGGGCTTCGCAGCGTAATCGACAACCGCGGCGGTGCCGGCGGCGTGATCGGTACCGAAACCGTGGCGCGGGCGAGCCCCGACGGTTACACGCTGCTTTTCGCTTACGCCTCGCATACCACCGCGCCCTTCTTGGCGAAGGTGCCCTACGATGCGGATCGCGATTTCTTTCCGGTCACCCAGGTCGGCGTCAGCCCGTTGCTATTGCTCGTCAACCCGGCGTTGCCGGTCGCCAACGTGAAGGAATTGATCGCGCTGGCCAAGTCCAAACCGAGGGGGCTCAATGTCGGCATCGCCACGGCGGGCAGCGCGGGGCACTTGTCGGCCGAGCTCTTCAAGCTGCGTACCGGCACCTCCGATTCGATCGTGTCCGTGATCTACAAGGGCGGTGCGGCCGTTCAGATCGCGCTGCTTTCGAACGAGGTCCAGCTGTTCTTCGCCAGCGCGATCACGGCCGTGCCATATGTCAAGTCGGGCAAGGTCAGAAGTCTCGCGACTTCCGCCAGGCAAAGGCTGGCGAGCTTCCCGGAGGTGCCGACCCTGGGAGAGCTCGGTATTGCCATCGACGCCGCGACGCCATGGCAGGGCATGCTGGCGCCGGCCAAGACGCCGAACGCCATCGTCATGCAGCTCTACGAAGAAGTGGCGAAGGTTCTGAAACGGCCGGACATCATCGAGCGGCTCGCCGCTGCAGGCACCGATCCCGTAGGCAGTACGCCGGCCGAGTTCCGGGCGAAGATCAAGCGCGAGCTGGACGAGTTCGGCAAGCTCATACCCACGCTCAAGCTCAAGGGCGTGAGCTGATGGATCTCGCCGTCGCGGCACCATGGCGGCTGCTCGGCTTGCCAATATTCCCGATATTGGTCTGCACCGAGCGCCTTGCCTGCGGCGTTGTGGGCACAACGCATCGCGCGAAATCAAGTCCGACAGGCTCCTAGAGCCGTCACAAGACATTGCCGCATGAGGCCAGATCGATGACCATCCAACTTCGCAACAAGACCGCGATCGTCGGCGTCGGGGAGTCCGACATCGGCAAAGTTCCGCATATGACGGGGCTCGGCTTGAACGCCCAGGCCGCGCGCCGCGCGCTCGATGACGCCGGGCTCCAGGTTAGTGATATTGATGGCTTACTGACCGCTTATTCGTTCACGGAACCGTATTTCATGCTCGGTACGGTACTGTGCGAATACCTCGGGCTCAAGCCTGGATTTTGCTCCGCGATGATTGCCGGCGGTGCGACGCCCGCGGTGATGCTCGGCCACGCGGCCGCCGCGATCGCCACGGGCATGGCAACCACCGTGCTGGTTTGCACCGGCGAGAACCGCGCCACCGGGCTGAGCCGCGACGACGCCGTATCCGCGCTGGCCGCGGCAGTGGGGCACCCGTACTTCGAGCTGCCGTACGGACCATCGATTCCCGGATGCTACGCCATGATCGCGCGCCGCTACATGCACGAGTACGGCATCAGCCGCGAGCAACTCGCGCAAGTGGCCGTGACCACGCGCCGGCATGCATCGTTGCACCCGAACTCCCATATGAAGAAGCCGATCACGATTGCGGACGTGATCGATTCGAAGCCGATAGCCGCGCCGCTAAACATCCTCGATTGCTGTCTGATCTCGGATGCCGCCGGCGCATTCATCGTCACGTCGGCCGAACGCGCGCGCGATTGCAGGCGCAAACCCGCCTATGTGCTCGGCGTCGGGGAGCGCCACACCCACGAGCACATCCTGTGCGCGGAGAGCCTGGTGCACTTCGGCGCGGAGGATTCGGGCAAGGCCGCATACGCCATGGCGGGGTTGGGGCCGCAGGACATCGATGTCGCGCAGCTCTACGATTGCTTTTCCATCGTGCCGGTGATCGAGCTCGAGGAGCTCGGCTTTTGCCAACCCGGCGAAGGCGGCGCGTTCTACGCGCAAGGCCATGCGGATGTCGGCGGCAAGCTGCCGATCAATACCCACGGCGGCATGCTCTCGCACGCGCACGCCGGGGCGACCGGCGGACTGCTCGGGATCGTGGAGGCCGTGCAACAGCTTCGCGGCGGCCTCGGCGAGCGCCAGGTCGAGGGGGCGGAGGTGGCGCTGGTGCACAACGAAGGCGGCGTGCTGTCGTCGCACTGCACGGTGATCATCGCCAACAGCCCGCGCTGAACGTAACGCATAGGAGAGGAACATGGCAGCTACGAGCCGCGGTCGCTACTGGGAGGATTTCGAAGTCGGGCAGACACTGGTGACGCCGAAGCGCACCGTCACCTCGACCGACATCGTCAACTTTGCCTGCCTGTCGGGCGATTTCAACGAGGTGCACACGAATTGGGAGTACGCGAAGACGACGCCTTTCGGCGAGCCGATCGCGCATGGCCCGCTCGTCTACGCCATCATGGGCGGGCTCCAGTATGCTAGCGGCGTCAACGACGGCACGCTGCTCGCGCTGCTCCAAGTCGACAAGTGGCGCATGCTGGCACCGGTCAAGCACGGCGACACCCTGCACATGGAATCCACCGTGATCGAGAAGAAGGAGAGCAGCAAGCCGGATCGGGGCATGGTGAAGTTCCGGCGCCGCGTCATGAAGCACGACGGTACGGCGGTTCAAGAGATGGAGACGTCGCTGCTGTATCGGCGCCGGGCGGCGGCGCCGGCCGATTGACCCTCGGAGCAGCCGCGACATGGACAAGGGTTTCAAAGACATCCTTTATTCCCTGACGCAGGGTGTCGCCACGATCACGATCAATCGCCCGCAGAAGATGAACTCGGTGACCGCCGAGACCCTGCGCGAGCTCGAGGCCGCCTTCGATGCCGCCGGGAACGATCCCGAGGTCGGCGTCGTGGTATTCACGGGCGCGGGCGACAAGGCGTTTTGCGCGGGCGCCGACGTGTCGTGGCAGAAGGAAGGCAAGATGGGACGCGGCGGGCCGGCGTTGTTCAGCCCACCCTATGTCATGATCTCGCGCTGCCCCAAGCCCGTGATCGCGCGCGTCAACGGCTACGCGATCGGCGGCGGCCACCACTTCGCCTACTTCTGCGATTTCACCATCGCCGCGGAGCATGCCGTCTTCGGCCAGAGCGAGCCTCGCGTCGCCTATCCGGCGAGCGGCCCTACCCTCAACTACCTCGTGCGGATCGTCGGCCACAAGCGCGCCAGGGAAATCTGGATGCTCGGCCGGCGCTATAGCGCGCAACAAATGCTCGACTGGGGACTGGTCAACGCGGTGGTCCCGCTCGCCGCGCTCGACGGCGAAGTGGCGAAGTGGTGCGACGAGCTGCTCGCGGTCTCGCCGACCTGCCTCAAGGTGTACAAGGCATCGTTCGTCGAGGAATTCCAGGATCTCATGGGCCAGGGCGATCTGCTGCGGCGCTGGCTGGTGCCGCCGACTTTCCGCGAGACCGAGCAACGCGAAGGGACCAGCGCATTCCTGGAAAAGCGCAAGCCCGACTATTCGCGTTTTCGCAAGCCGCGCTGAGCGCGCGCGGCGCGCCTGCCGTGCCAAGGCGAGGGCCATGAGATCGTTGCAGCACGTGATACCGCAGCTTCGGGTCTACTGCGGCGAGGACAGCCTGCAACAGCTATCGGCCGAGCTCGCGCGCATCGGAGCCGGCCGTGCCGTTGTTTTTTGCGGCCGAACGCTCGCGCGTCATCCTGACGGGCTGCGCCTCGTCGTGGAGGCGCTGGGCGATCGATATGCGGGTGCCTTCGATGGCGTCCAAGCGCATAGTCCGTTGGCGTCGGTCCTGGCGGGGGCGGAGACCCTGCGGGCTTCGGGCGCCGATGCAGTCGTCGCTCTCGGTGGCGGCTCGGCTGTGGTGACGGCACGAGCAGCCAGTATCCTGCTGGCCGAGGCGCGCGACATCGGCGAGCTGTGCACGCAGTTTCGGAGCGGCCGGCCGCCCGTCAGCCCGCGGCTTCGCCAACCGAAGCTGCCGCAGCTCGTGTTACCCACCACGCCCACGACAGCATACGCGAAAGCCGGCAGCGCCGTGCTCGACGCGACGCGCCGTCGGCTCGCCTTGTACGATCCCAAGACACGCGCCGGCGCGATCTTCATCCACCCTCGACTGGTCTTGAGCGCGCCGCGTGCGCTCGTCATGGGCGCGGCCGTGAACGCATTCAGCTTGGCCGTGCAGGGTATCGAATCGCCCCAGTGCGATCCGCTCGCCGACGCGTTGCTCCTGCACGCGTTGCGCCTGCTCGCCGTCGGCCTGCGGAAGCTCGATGCCGACCCCGACGACGCCGATACGCGCGCGGAGCTCATGCTCGGGGCATTGCTCTCCGGACAGGGAACCGACTATGCGCCGACCGGATTGACCTCGGCGCTCGCACACGCGATCGGCGCGCGCTTCGATACCGACAACGGAATCGTCAATGCGATTCTGTTGCCGCATGCGATGCGCTTCAACCTTCCAGCCACGGCGGATCGGCTCAAGCTCCTGGCGGACGCATTGGGCGAGCGCGTGTCGCCCGCACGGCCGCTCGCCGCCATGGATGCCGTGGAGCGTCTATTCGAGGCGTGGCGGCTGCCGCGAAGGCTGCGCGATATCGGCGTTGAGCAGGAGTCGCTGGCGTCGATTGCGAAGGACGCTCTCGCCGACTGGTTCCTGCATCGAAATCCGCGAGCCGTAAGCGGCACGGAAGAAATCGTCGAGGTCTTGATGTCAGCGTGGTGAAGGGCGGACTCTACGCGGGCTTCCGAAACGCCGGATAGAGATTGACGTAGCCGAGCTCCACGCGCTTCTTGGCGTGCTTGATCGCGACCTCGCGTGAGAACGGCGTGAAGCCATGCCCTTCGACCAACCGCTGCATGAAAGCAGCCCGCGCGGTCACCGCGATTGCATCGTGCAACGCCTTCTCGTCCCAGCCCGCTTCGAAAACGGCATCGGCATCGGCTTGCGCCATCTCGCCTGGCGTCAACATCAGCTTGCGCACGAACGCGAGCAGCGGTTTCAAGCGCGCTTCGACCGGCGCGCTGCCGAGGTCTTGCAGCAATCGGTCCAGGACGCCGCGTTCGATGCCCCATGCGTACGCGACTTCGGAATGCGCCCCATAGACGAACTTGCAGCCGGCGACACCGGCCGCATAGGCGAGAATCAATTCGCGTTCGGCTTGACTCAGCGGCGACGGCCCGTTCATCAGCGCCTGGCTCGTTTCCGACCACGGGCCATAGATCTCGGGGTACTGCGTGAAGACGTTCGGTGGGCCAGCATCGCCCGGAAGGGACTTGAAGAAGGGCATGGAAAGAGACTCTCTGTTTTGCGGGGGGAGGACTTTGCGTCACGAACGCTCAGCGTTCATGGAGGGATTGTACGCCAGTCGTGCGGGATTTTGGCCTGAGGACCGGGCGTGGCGGGAGTCGATGCGCTAGCGAGGAGCGCCGCGTCGCCTACTTCAAATCCGCCGCTCCCTCCTTGCTGAGCTTCGCGATCAGCGCAGACGTTTGCTTATCGCGTTCTTCGAGGAATCTTCCGAAGGCTTCCGGACCGAAGCCGTACGACACCCACAAGAGCCGGTTCGTGGCTTCTCGGTATTCCGGCGTCTCTGTCGCTTTCTTGAAGCTCTCGACGATCGCATCGATCACCTGGCGCGGCGTTCCCTTCGGGGCCACGTAACCCCACCACGTACTGGCGTCCTGAAGCAGTCCGAGCTCCTTGAACGTTGGAGCATCGGGAAATGCAGGGTAGCGCTCCGGAGAGCCGATTGCGAGCGCGCGGAGCTTGTCTGCTCTTACAAACGACACGACCGTGCCGGCGGCACCAAGCATAGCGTCGACGTGTCCTCCCAACAACGCGACCATCCCCGGTCCGGAGCCCTTGTAGGGGACGTGATTGAATTTCACGCCGGCCGCGGCTTCCAAGCCGAAGCCCAGAATATGAGCGAGACCGACATTGCCGGCGTTTGCGACGCGCAGTTTCTCGGGGTTTCCTCTTGCGTACTCGATCACGTCCGAGAACGACCGCCACGGCGTCTCGGTGCGGACCACGAAAACAAAGGGCGCACCGACCGGCAGGAAGACCGGGTCGAGTTCCTTCACGAAGTGCTTCGTCCCTTTGACCGTGTGCGGCGTGACGACCATCGACGGAGTCGCGACCGTGAGCGTGTAACCGTCCGCAGGCGCGGATGCGCCTTCGTTGAAACCCAGTATGCCTGCCGCACCGGCTTTGTTCCTGATGATGATTCGTTGACCGAGAAAGCGTTCGGCCTGCGTGGCCAAGAGCCGGGCGGAGGTATCGGTGTCGGCTCCCGGCGCGAATGGCACGATGATCGTGACAGGTCTAGAGGGGAAGCTTTCTCCGCCGAACGCGGGCAGCATGCTCGTGGCCAAGGCTATGGCGGCGAGGACATCCGATAGTCTGGCTCTTGTCCGCATGTGCTCGTCTCCTTCGGGCAGGCAACTTGATGCAGCGAATCCATCCGCGAGCTGTGCTACGACCGAGGTACGGTGAGGGTCATGAGCGCGCGGATGGCCGGCGCGGAGGATGCCTCGGTCATTGCTGCGAGCAATGCTTCACTCTGCTCGCCGGAAAGCGAGCGGATGGCGTTCTTGCGAAACTTTTCGGCGACGTCCGCATCGTCCATCGCGTTGTCGATGTCGTCGTCGTAGCGTTGCTCAAGCTGGCGGCCATCACGCAGGCGAATGCGCAGCGTGCCAGGGTGATGCGGGTTGTAAGGCGTCTCCTCGTAGGGCGTATATCTGATGCGGGCAGCGAGCGACTGCACTGTTGCATCGCCGAGGCGCTCCGGTGCGAAATCGTCGATACCGAGAGAGCTTTGCAGAAGGGTGACGGCGACCGTGTAGTAGAGCGAGAACTGCGCCTCGTAGGTACCCGTTGGCTGCCGCTTGGCGCTCGAGGGTTCACATACGATGGGCGCCTGCTGCCGCTGGACCAGGCACTCGATATCAGCGATGTCGTCGACCCTGAAGCCGTGCTGCTTCCTCAGCGTCGCCGCGGCATTTATGAACGGATGGGTGACGTGACAACAGGGATAGCGTTTCGTGATCAGCTTGGTGGTCTCCCATTCCAGGCCCAGGCCGCGCACCAGGCGGGCGATATCGTAGTTGCCCTCGCCGACGTGGCTGCGATAGAGCCCGAAGCGGCCTTCAAAGATCGTGGCGGGGCCGGTGTAGCCGCGTTGTGCCATGAGGGCCGCGATAGTGCCTGCATGGCCTGCCCAACCCGGGCCGAAGCGCTTGGCCCACGAGCCGTCCTCCAGCCATTCGAACGTTCCCGACGCCTGGGTTCCGCAGATACCGAGAGCATGGGTCATCTCAGGCGGCGTGAGCCCTAGCAGTTTCCCGGCGGTCACGGCCGTACCGAAGCAACCGGAGATGAAGGTCGGATGGAATCCCCTCGCGTGGAAGTGTGTCGAGGCGGCCGCAGCAATGCGCGTTTGCACTTCCAGCCCGGCGACAATCGCCTCGACGAGACGTTGCCCGTTGGCATCGACTTTCTCCGCGACCGCCAACGCTGTGGGTACGATGCAAGCGCCCGGGTGCGACATCGCTTCGCCGTGCGTATTGTCGAAATCAATGCCGTGAACCATGTTGCCATTGGCGATGATCGCGCTCGGTGCCGGCAGGCGGATGGCGGAGCCGAAGACGGTGCTTTCTTCGACGCCACGCCAGTCGCTCACCATCTCCGTCACCATGCGTGCGAACGGCATCGACTGGCACGCCAAGCCGATCCCCACGCTGTCGATCAGGCAGCGTACGGCTGCGCGCCGGGCATCGTCGGGAATGACTGAAAACGCCAAGCCATGCACAAACTCGCTCAGCCGCCGTGCCGGCGTAGCCTCGATTCGATTCTGCGTTGCATCCATGAGTCCCTCCCGATTCGCCCTGACGCGCGTAGGCCAGGATGACACGTCCTGTTCTTGTCGCTCGCCGCAGCGCAATCCAACGGCCCGACTCGATGATCTTGTCCGCGGCCCGGCGAGCGTCCAAAAGACGTCGCGCCCGCGCGGCGGCCGAGAGCACCAAGCCAGTATATGATTCAGGGACGTTCAGAAAAAGCGGCCGGCAGGATAGACATTCGCGACAATATGTCCGCAGTGGGCCGGGTCATCGGGGCGAGGCGCGCGGGGGCGTGAACAACTTCAATGGGATCGCGGAGTTCGTCGCGGCCGTGGAGCTGCGCAGCTTCGCGCTTGCCGCGCAGCACGTCGGTATGACGCCATCCGGGGTGAGCAAGGCGGTGCGCCGGCTCGAGCAGCGTTTGGGGACGCGGTTGCTGACGCGCACGACGCGGCGCCTCACGCTGACGCCCAGCGGGATCTTGTTCTACCAGCGCTGCCGGCAACTGCTGGTGGGATTGCGTGACGCGGAAAGCATCGTCGCTCACGAAATCGGCCTGCCGCGCGGAACGCTGCGCGTGGACATATCCTTGCCGCTCGGCAGGCGGTATATCGTTCCGGCGCTGCCGTTGTTCATGGCCGAGAACCCCGACGTCCTGGTACAGCTCGTCTTTCGGGAGCCTTCCGCGGACCTGTTCCACGAGGGTGTCGATATCGCCGTTCGCATCGGACACGTCAAGGGTGCAAACCTGGCCGCGCAGAAGATCGGCGCCGTGCGCCAGTTGACGTGCGCCAGCACGCAATACCTCGAAGCGCACGGAACGCCCACCCGCCCCGAACACCTCCTTCAGCACAACTGCCTCGCTTTCCTTTCCATGCATACGGGACAGGCGCGCGATTGGCATTTCGCCGAGGGCCGTTCCGCGTTCACGCTGGCGGTCAACGGCAATCTCGCCTTGAGCAACACCGATGCGCTGGTCGAGGCGGCCGCGATGGGCCTCGGAATCACGCAGGTAAGCGACTATGCCGCGGCCTCTGCGGTCGAGAGCGGAAGGCTCGCCCCCATCCTCACCGATTGGGTGCCGAGCGCGAGGCCGATCATGGTCCTATACCGCGACGATCGCGAGCCGCCGGCCAAGATCCTGGCATTCACCAAGTTCCTGCTGCGGATCATGCCCGGCGCCAGGCGGGAGTGAGACGGAGCCATCGCGCCCGATGGCTTCGCGATTCACGACAATCTGTCAGGGCTCCTGTGCCAAGCAGCGTCTTTTTCGCACGCTGTGCGAATCGTAGACTTCGACCGGCGAGTCTATCGGCATCGCGGCACGATGGCGTGCCAGCGGGAAATCTCAGCCGATGGCTCATTCGAGGACGAGGCAATGCCTGATACGAACGAGGTCGGTCGAGCGGCACGCTACAGGCTCGGTATCGACGTGGGCGGCACGTTTACGGATCTGTGCCTGTTCGACGAAGCGCAGGGGACGCTGCGCACCTACAAGGTGGCGTCGACGCCGGATGACTTTTGCCACGGGATCGTCGATGGCGTCCGCGCGCTCCTCGCCGAGGCGCGCCTGCCCGCGGCCGCGCTGGGCTATCTCGTGCATGGGACCACCGTTGCAACCAACGCGATGATCCAGCGCAGCGGCGGACGCGTCGGCCTGCTCACGACTGCCGGATTCCGCGACCTGCTCGAGATCCGCCGCCAGAGCAGGCCGCACGACGAGCTGTACAATCTCTTCTTCGTGAAGGCGCCTACGCCTATTCCCAGGCATCTTCGCTTGGAGGTGCCGGAGCGTATTCTCGCCGACGGGTCCATATGGCTGCCGCTCGACGAGGCCGCCACGATTCGCGCCATCGAAGAGCTGGTCGCCTTGCGCGTCGAGACCATCGCGATCTGCCTGCTGAATTCGTACGTCGATGCGCGCCACGAGCAACGCCTCGTGGAGCTCGTGCGCGAGCATGCGCCGGGCGTGGACGTCAGCGCGTCCTACCAGGTTCTCAGGGAATTCCGTGAATTCGAGCGCCTCAGCACCACGGTCGTGAACGCGTGGCTGCAGCGCCCCGTCGGGCACTACTTGCAGCGTCTCGAAAGCCGCATCGCGGAGGAGCGGATCAAGACCGCGCCCTTCGTGATGCAAGGTAACGGTGGCATCATGTCGGTGGAGGCGGCAGTGCGTGGTCCGGTGAACCTGCTCGTGTCCGGACCGAGCGCGGGCCTCATGGGCGCGATCTATACGGCGCGCGCCGCGGGCTTCGACAATCTCCTGACCTTCGACATGGGCGGCACCAGTACCGACGTGTCGCTCGTGCAGCGGGGCGCGCCGATCGTGCGCACCGATAACGAGGTGGCCGGCTACCCGGTGCGGGTGCCGATGCTCGACATCAAGTTCATCGGCGCGGGGGGGGGCAGCGTCGCGTGGATCAACGAGGGGGGCGCGCTGAAAGTCGGGCCGCGAAGCACCGGCGCCCACCCCGGGCCGGCGTGTTATGCGCAAGGGGGCAGGGAGGCGACGGTGACCGATGCCAACGTGACGCTGGGCTTCCTGCACCCGGAGCGTCTGCTGGGAGGGCGCAAGGCAATCGACCGGACGCTCGCATGCGACGCGATCATGGCCAATGTCGCACGGCCGCTCGGCTTGGATCTGAGCACAGCGGCGCATGGCATTCGCACGATCGTGAATACCAACATGGTCGGCGCGCTCAAGCTCGTCTCCGTGGAGCAGGGCTACGATCCGCGCGACTTCGCGCTGGTGGCGTTCGGCGGCGCGGGTCCCCTGCACGCGAGCGCCGTCGCGCGCGAGCTCGGCATGCGCACGGTCATCGTGCCCGAAAGCCCGGGCATACTCTGCGCGCTGGGGCTGTTGACGGTCGATCGCCGCTTCGACATCGTGCGCACCGCGGTGATGGCGATCCGGGAAGCGACCGTGACCACCATAAACGACATCTGGAACGAGCTCGACGGCGAGGCCACCCGCTGGCTCGAGGGCGAGGGCGTGCCCGTCGAATGTCGCGGTCTCGTGCGTATCGTGGATGCGCGCTATCGGGGTCAGAACTACGAGCTGGCGCTCCCCGTGAGCCTCGGGATCTGGACCGACGCGACGCTGGCGAACATCGAACGGCACTTTCACGAAGAGCACGAACGCATCTATGGGTTCCATTCTGAAAAGGCGGCCGTGCAGATGGTGAACTTCCGCACGGTTGCGCAAGGGATCATGCCCAAGCCCTCGATGGCAAGACGTGCCGCGTCCAACAGCACATTGAGGGATGCACAAATCGGCGTGCGCTCGGTAAGCTGGGAAGCTGAGCGTGCGCCTGCCGCGACGCCCGTGTATGCGCGCGAGCGGCTCGCGCCCGGCCACGAGCTGATCGGTCCGGCGATCGCGGAGCAAATGGACACCACCATCGTGATCGCTCCGGGCGAGCACGCGCGTGTCGACGACTATCTGAATCTCGTCATCGATCTGAGCTGCGATCAGCCGGCGCGTGGCACTCGAATGGGAGGCGCATGATGTCTCTTGCCATGGATCCGATCACCGTCGAGGTCATCGGCAACCACTTCGAATTCGTCACCCAGGAGATGGGTATCACCCTGGTGAAGTCGTCGTATTCGACCAATATCAAGGAACGGCGCGATTGCTCCGCGGTGCTGCTCGATGCCCAGGGCAGGACGATCTCGCTGACCGCGTACACGGGCGGTCACCTGGGCTCGGTGCTCGGCCTGATGGAGGAGGTATTCAAGCGCTATCCGCTTGCAAGCATCGAGCCGGGCGACGTATTCATGGCCAATGACGCCTATTCGGGCGGCCCCACCCACCTGCCCGATATCACCGTCGTCGCGCCCTTCTTCCATGACGGCGAGCTGGTCGCATTTTGCGCGACCGTGGGACATCATACCGAGGTGGGAGGCGGTCTAGGCGCGGCTGCCGACATCTGGGGCGAGGGCGTCAGAATCCCGCCGATAAAGATTTTCAGCCGGGGCGAGCTGAGAGAAGACGTGTTGCAGTTGATTCTCTTGAACGTACGCAAGCCTGATGAGCGGCGCGGCGATCTGGAGGCGCAATTCGCCGGCGTGCGCACCGGGCAGAGGCGGCTGCGCGAGCTCTTCAGCCACTATTCGCGCGACCAGATCCTGGGCAGCGCGGCAGTGCTGTTCGACCAGACCGAAAAGCGCATACGGCGCAGCATTGCGCTGTTGCCGGACGGGCGCTACGAGTTCGAGGACTGCATGGACGACGACGGCTTCGACGCGCAGATGATCCCGATTCGATGCGCCGTCACGATTCGCGGCGACGAGATCGAGCTCGACTTCACGGGCACCGGCCCGCAGGTCAAGGGCGGGATCAACGTGACGTTCAACGCCCTGCGCGCGACGGTGTACTTTGCGCTGAAATCGGCTCTGGCAGCGGACGTGGCGCCCAACGCGGGTCTCTATCGCGCGATCAAGATCGTCGCGCCGCCAGGGTGCCTGGTCAACTGCGTGGAACCCGCCGCCGTCCTCAACAGGTCGGACGCCTACTCGCGTGTCATCGATGTCATTCTGGGCGCGCTGGCGCCCGCCGCGCCGGATCGGGTGATCGCGGCCTGCAAAGGCGCGACCACGGGCATCGCATTTCACGGTTGGACAGGGGCCAACAATCGCTACTGGTCCTATCTCGAGACGATCGGCGGCGGCTTCGGCGCGAGGCAAGGGCTCGACGGGGTCGACGGCGTACAGACCGGAACCAGCAACACGTCCAACCTGCCCTCCGAGGCGATGGAGATGGAATATCCGCTGTTCGTCGAGCGCTATGAGCTCATACCCGATTCCGGCGGCGCGGGAACCTATCGGGGCGGCCAGGGCATCCTGCGGCGCTATCGCGTGCTCGCCGACGGCACCTATTTCCGCACGAAAGGCGATCGATGCAAGACGCGCCCCTGGGGTCTATTCGGCGGCGCCCCGGGCTTCGCGGGCCGTTTCATTCTGAATCCCGGAACGCCGGGCGAGCGCGAGCTCGGCAGCAAGGAATTCAACATCCCGGTCAAGAAGGGCGACGTCGTGGAAGTGTGGACGCCGGGCTCCGGAGGCTACGGTGAGGTTTCGAAGCGTGATCCGGCGTTCGTGTTGCGCGACGTACTGGCCGGCCAGGTGAGCAGAGAGGGCGCCCGGCGTGACTATGGCGTAGACATCGACGAGGCGCGGCTCAAGCAGCTCGCACACGACATGTAAGGAATCGAGGGAGGGTTTCATGGCGCATACCAGTGACAGCGTGCGTGTACGCTTGCTCGTCGCATACTCGGCTTTGTTAGCCATATTCGGCGCCGAAACATCCACGGCCCAAATGCCAGCGGGATACCCCGCGCGGCCGCTCACGGTCATCGTGCCGTTTCCCGCCGGCGGGGGCGTGGACATTCTCGCCAGAGTGATTGCGAAGCACCTTTCCCCCGCGCTCGGCAAACCAGTCGTCGTCGACAACCGCGGGGGCGGCGGCGGCAATATCGGGATCGGGGCCGCTGCACGCGCCAAGCCCGACGGCTATACGTTTCTGATCACGTCCAGCATCTTCGTCAACAATCCGAGCCTGTATAAGCAGGTGCCGTTCGATCCGATTCGGGACTTCACACCGATGGTGTTGATCACGGCATCTCCGAACGTCATCGTGACCCGGGCGGACTCGGGTATCAACACCTTGGCCGACCTGATTGCGCTTGCACGCAACAAGCCCGACCTGCTGAATTACTCGAGCCCGGGGATCGGAACGTCCTCGCACCTTTCCGCGGAGCTGTTCAAGCTCAAGGCCAAGATCAACCTGACCCACGTGCCGTATTCCGGCTCGGCACCGGGGTTGAAGGCAGTGCTCGCAGGCGAGACCCAGCTAGGGGTGTTCGGTATCGCCGGCGGCGGCGGCGGACAGATCAGTAGCGGAAGATTGCGTGCCCTGGTTCATACCGGACACGGCCGCCTGCGCGACTTCCCCGATGTGCCGAATCTCGCCGAAGCGGGCTTCCCGAATTCGGAGGCGGAGAACTTCAACTCGATGCTGGCGCCGGCGGGTACGTCGGAGGAGGTCATGGAGCTGGTCGCGCGCGAAGTCATCGCCGTTCTCAAACGACCCGAGGTGATCGATACCTTGCGCCAGACCGGCGGCGTGAATGTCGTCGGCGGAGATCGCGAGCTGCTGCGCGCGAGGATCGCCAAGGAGCTTCCCCTGTGGCGGGAAGTCATCGAGAAGGCCGCCATCAAGGTCGAATGAGATGCGATCGGCTGCTCTCGAACGTAGACCGCGGCGCAGACACGCTCACCCGAGCGCGGTGAGTGCAGCCGTGCATGGCGTCGAGACCCTTGCCTGCACTCCCATGGGCGCGCGGTTTCCGCAGCCGCGCAAGGAGCCCGCCGCGTGAGCAGGGTCGGCGTAGGCATCGACACCGGCGGCACGTTTACGGACCTGGTCGCGGTGGATATCGACAAGGGCGCGTACTATTACCACAAGGTCCCGACGCTGACGGCGGATCCGGCGACGGGAATACTCGACGGCATCACCGAGCTGTTGGCAGCCAGCGGGCTTTCGCGCCGCGACGTAGCGGCGATCGTGCTCGGCACCACGCTCGCCACGAATGCGGTTTTGCAGGGCAAGTGGGCGCGCACCGGCATGCTGACGACCGCCGGATTTCGCGACGTGCTCGAGCTCGCGCGCCAGCGGCGCCCGCACTACTTCAATCTCGATATTCCGAAACCCATGCCGCCGGCCGCGCGCGACTGCCGCATCGAGGTCGCGGGTCGCATCGCCTACGACGGTAGCGAGATCACGCCGCTAGCGGAGGACGACGTCCGGCGCTCGATCGAGCTGTTGAAGACGAAGGACGTGGAAGCCGTCGCGATCTGTTTCTTGCACGCCTACGCGAATCCGGCGCACGAAGAACGCGCCCGTGCGATGGTGAAATCATCGTGGCCAGAGGTGTATCTTTGCGCCTCCAACGACATCCTGTCGGAGTTCCGCGAGTTCGAGCGTTTCGCCACGACGAGCGTCAACGCGAGCCTGATGCCGGTCATGGATCGATACCTCGAGCGCTTCGAGCGCGGCGTGGCTCGGCTCGGCATCCGGCGCTCGCCGCGCGTCATGCAGTCGAACGGAGGAGCGGTCTCGACGCGGGCCGTGCGCGCGGCGCCTGTCAATACCTTCTTTTCGGGTCCGGCGGGTGGCGTGATCGGCAGCGTAGGTATCGGTATGCAGCTCGGACTGCCCGAGCTGATCACGTTCGACATGGGCGGAACGAGCACCGACGTCTGCCTCATACGCGGCGGCGAGCCCGCTATAAAGAGCGAACGCTCGATGGGCGGGTTTCCCGTGCGCACGCGCACGCTCGACATCCACACCATCGGCGCGGGTGGCGGTTCGATCGCATGGACCGATGCGGGCGGGCTGCTCAAGGTCGGCCCGCAGAGCGCCGGCGCCCATCCCGGCCCTGCCTCGTACGGTCGCGGCGGAACCGAAGCGACGGTTACCGATGCCAATGTCGTGCTTGGACGCTTGAACCCGAACGCACTCCTCGGCGGGCGCATGGCGATGCACCCGGACAAGGCCGAAGCGGTTGTCGCTCAACTCGCGCGGCGGCTCGGCGTCGATACGACCACCGCGGCCGCCGGTATCATCGAGATCATCAACACGAACATGATGGGTGCGGTGCGAGTGATTTCGGTGGAGCAAGGCGAGGACCCGCGCGACTTCACCCTGGTCGCGTTCGGCGGAGCGGGGCCGCTGCACGCGGCCGATGTGGCCGCCACGATGGGAATGCGAAAAGTCCTGGTGCCGCCGCGGCCGGGCTTGCTCTCGGCGCTGGGCCTGTTACGTGCCGATGCGCGCGGAGATTTCAGCCTGACACGCCTGATTCCTGCGGAGAGATCGCAACTGAAATCCCTCAACGCGGGCTTGCGTGTGCTTGCCAGGCGCGGTGCGCAATGGCTCAAGGGCGAACGTGAAATCAAGGGTTCGTTCCAGTGGTTTGCCGACCTGCGCTATGTCGGCCAGAACTTCGAGCTGCTGCTGGAGTTGCCGGCGCAGCGGCTCGAGGTGAAGTCCCTGGAGCGACTGGTCGGTGCATTTCACGAGCGCCATCGGGAGGTCTACGGCTATGAGATGCGTGGCCAGGCGGTGGAAGTGGTGAACGTGCGGCTCGTGGTGACCGGTAAGCGCCGCTTGCTGGCAGCGGAACGGATGCAGCCCGTTCGCGGCACGACGAAACAGGCTTTGCTGGAAAAGCGCGCAGTGTGGTTTCCGGCCGAGGCATTCGTCGTGACGCCCGTGTACGCGCGTGCGCGCCTGCCCGCCGACTGTCGCATCGTGGGGCCGGCGGTCATCGAGCAGATGGATACGACGACGGTGGTGCCGCCGGATGCGAAGCTGCGCTGCGACCGCCATGGCTACCTTCATATCGAGCTTGCCGAGGTGCGTGCGGCTGCCGCCAAGACGCTGCGGCGCGCGAGGGCGCGAGCATGAAGCGGTTCGCGACGCTATTCGCCGCGGCGGCAATTTGCCTGGCAACGCGAGCGCTCATGGCCGCCGATTATCCCGAGCGCCCGATCCGCTACCTGGTCGCTTTCGCGCCCGGCGCATTCAACGACATCCTGGCACGGATCGTCGCACAGCGCATGACGAGCGCCCTGGGCAAGCCGGTCATCGTCGATAACCGTGTCGGCGCGGGCGGCAACGTCGGCGCGGAAATGGCCGCGAAGGCCACGCCCGATGGCTATTCGTTGCTCAACATCAGCAGCGCTCACACGATCGCGCAGAGCCTGTATCCCAAGCTCAACTACAGCCTGGAGCGCGACTTCACCCCGGTGGTTCACTTCGCCTCGTCGCCCCTGGTGATGGCCGTCAACGCGTCGCTTCCGGTCGCGAGCGTCAGCGACTTCATTTCCTGGAGCAAGAGCAACAAGGCGGTTTACGCCTCGGGCGGTGTCGGCGTCATCAGCCATCTGTCGGTGGAGATGTTCAAGCACGCAATCGGAATCGACGTGCTTCACGTGCCGTACAAGGGCGGCGGGCCCGGGCTGCTCGATGTCGTCGCTGGCCGCGCGCACATGATGACCAATACGATCCCGACGCTCTATCCTGCCATCAAGGCCGGCCGCCTGCGCGCCCTGGGCATCATGGCCGATAGGCGCCATTCACACCTTCCCGAGGTGCCGACATTCGGCGAGGTCGGATACAGGGAATTCGTCTTGGGCAATTGGCTTGGAATCGTCGCGCCGGCTGGCACGCCGCGCGATATCGTCTACAGGCTCGCGAACGAGGTCACCCGGATCGTGCGCTCGCAGGAGGTACGCGAGCGCTTTCTGCAAGAGGGGGCGGATGCGACCGGCGGAACGCCGGAAGAGCTCGGCGTGGTCATCAAGAATGAAATCGTCCGCTTCGGGCGAGCGGTCAAAGCGTCGGGCGCGACGGCTTCCGGCTCATGAAGCTCACGGCGGACGCAATCGTCATCGGCGGCGGCCTGGTGGCCAGCGCGGTCGCTTACGGCCTGACTCGCCTGGGCCTCAAGCCCGTGATGCTCGACGAGGGCGATGTCGCGTATCGTGCATCGCGCGGCAACTTCGCGCTCGTCTGGACCCAAAGCAAGGGCCCCGGCGTGCCGGAGTATCAGCAGTGGTCGCGGCTTTCATCCGACAAGTGGAGCGAGCTCGCGGCCGAGCTGCAGAGCGAGACCGGTGTCGATTGCGGGCATCGCAGAAACGGCGGCATCCATGTGTGCCTGTCCGAAGACGAGCTGGCGAAACGAACGCAAGTCGTGGAGCAGCTACGCGCGGAAGCACCGCCAGGCCGCTACCGCGCGCAGATGATCAGTCGGGCGGAGATGCTGAAGTTGCTCCCCGCCTTTGGCCCGGACGTCGTGGGCGGCGCCTACTGTCCCGACGACGGTACGGTCAATCCGCTCTTTTCGCTGCGCGCGCTTCAGCGCGCCTTCAGTGCCCGAGGCGGCCGCTATTTCTGCGATTCCCGCGTGAGCTCCATCGCCGCGGCGCCCCGTGCATTTACCGTCGAGACCGCATCGAGGTCGATCAGCGCACCGCGACTCGTGCTGGCCGCGGGCCTCGGCAACAAGCCCTTGGGCGAGCAGGTCGGATTGAACGTTCCGGTAAGGCCCGTGCGCGGGCAGATCATCGTGACCGAGCGTCTCAAACCCGTACTGGAGTATCCCACGACGTACATTCGCCAGACGGTCGAGGGCGGCATCCTGATCGGCGAGTCGCGCGAAGAAGCCGGCTTCGACGATACGCTGAATCACACGGTGTCGCAGACGCTCGCCGCCCGGGCGATCCGGACCTTTCCTTTCTTGAAGCAGGTTGGCGTCGTGCGCACCTGGGCTGGCCTGCGCGTGATGTCGCCCGACGTGTATCCGATCTACGAGCAGTCGAGCGCCTATCCGGGTGCATTCGTCTGCACCTGCCACAGCGGTGTCACGCTGGGCGCCGCACACGCCTTCGAGTATGCGAAGGCCGTGGTGGATGGACATCTTCCGGAAAAGCTCGGCCGGTTTTCGTCGCGGAGATTCGATGTTCAAGCGCGTCATTGAATTCGAAGGCCCGGTGCTCGGCGTCGTCATCAATGGGCGCGAATGTAGCGTGCCCGCGAGCTTCACGGCGGCGGCCGCGATGCTTGCAAGCGAGGACGGCGCGACGCGCGAAACGCCGATCTCCGGTGCCCCTCGCGCCCCGTACTGCATGATGGGCGTGTGCTTCGAATGCCTGTTGGAGATCGACGGTGTGCCCAACCAGCAGGGCTGCCTCGTTCCGGTGGCCGCGGGCATGCGGATCAACCGCCAGCGCGGCGCGCGCACGGTCTAGCGTCCTGAGTCCGAGATTCGTCGCTACATGGCCAAGCCCGACAACAGTACCCTGAATGGCAAGAGTGTCGAAATCGGCACCAGACGCGAAGCGAACCGCAGCCAGGTTGGACACCTGGCGAGGATTCGCGACAAAGTATGGCGTCGATTCTCGGCATCTTTTGTGCGGCGAATTTCGGACTCAGGACGCTATTGACCATGGATACCTTCGAGCTCGCGATCGTCGGCGCCGGTCCCGCCGGGCTTGCCGCGGGCGTCACCGCGGCAGCGCTAGGCTTGCGCACGGTCCTCGTCGACGAGCAACCCGCGCCGGGCGGGCAGATCTATCGCGGCATCGAAGCCGCTTCGCGGCATCCGGATTCGGCTCGTGTCTTCGGTGAAGACTACATGGCGGGCGCGGACCTCGTGCGGCAGTTTCGCGCGAGCGCTGTGAAGTACCTGCCGCTGTCCCAGGTGTGGCAGATCGACCGGGATCGAAATCTCTGGATCCGCGGCGCGAACGGCGTGACCGCGATCGGCGCACGCCAGGTCCTACTCGCTACCGGGGCGATGGAACGACCCGTGCCGATTCCGGGCTGGACGCTGCCCGGCGTCATGACGTGCGGGGCTGCCCAGACGCTGCTGAAGAGCGCGGGCCTTGCGCCGAGCGGGCGTATCGTGCTCGCCGGCGGTGGTCCGCTCCTGCTGCTGATCGCAGCCCAGCTCATGCGCGCGGGCAATCCGCCGGCGGCGATTCTTCAAACCAGCACGAATCTGCGCCGGGCAATCGCGCACTTGCCGCGGTTCGTATCGAGTCCCAGCTATGTTCGCAAGGGTCTTGGCCTGGTCGCGGAGCTGCGCCGGGCAGGGGTGAGAATCGAAAGGGGTGTCGGCGACATCCGGATCCTCGGTGAGACACGCGCCGAAGCCGTGGAGTACATCCGGGCGGGCACGCGCCGGCGCGAACAGGTCGACTTGGTCCTTCTTCACCATGGGGTCGTGCCGAACACGAACCTCGCGCTGTCGCTGCGCTGTGAGCACGAGTGGAACGATGCACAGCATGCCTTTCAGCCGCGGACCCATGCCGGCCTCGGATCCTCGGTGGAAGGCGTCCTGGTGGCCGGCGACTGCGCGGGCATCGGCGGCGCCAAGGCTGCGGAGCTTCGTGGCCGCATCGCCGCGTACAACGCGGCGACGAACATCGAGCGCATCAGCACTGACGCCCGCGACCGGCAGTGCGCGCCGATTCAGCGGGAATTGAGGCCGCACTTGCGGGCCAGGCCGTTTCTGGATGCCTATTTCGAGCCGCCGCGCGATCTGCTCGCGCCGGTCGAGGACGACGTCGTGGTGTGCCGGTGCGAGGAGGTCCGCGCGGGCGAGATACGGCGCATCGTCACGGAACAATCCTGCCCCGGACCGAACCAGATGAAAGCCTTCGTACGCACGGGCATGGGGCCTTGTCAGGGCAGGCTGTGCGGCTTGACCGTGGTCGAGCTGATGGCCCAGACGCGCGGGGTGTCTCCGGGCGAGATCGGCTATTACCGTATCCGCCCGCCGATCAAGCCGATCGCGTTGGGTGAGCTCGCGACGCGAGCCCAGGAAAAATGAAGGGGCCGAGATGAACAAGCCGCGATTGCGCCCGCGTGCGCAGCGAAGCGCCTCTCGCCGTGCCAGCGGCGGCCAGAGACAGCGCATCGACCCGATCAAGGCCGAAGTCATTGCACGTTATTTGCTCGCGACATCCGAGGAGACGGCGGCTACCCTCATGCGCACCGCGTTTTCCCCAAACATCAAGGAGCGCGGCGATTGCTCGACGGCCGTCTTCAGTGCGACGGGCGACGTGATCGCATTGGCGCATCGAATCCCGATTCATCTCGGCTCGATGGTGGGCGTGGTCGAGGAAATCCGTGAACGCTTCGGCGGGTCGAGGATTCGTCCCGGCGACATGTTCGTTGCGAATGACCCGTACAGCGGTGGCGGAACGCATCTGCCCGACATCACCGTTGCCGCGCCGGTTTTCGTGGGCGATGACATCGTCGCTTTCGTCGCCAATATCGCCCACCACGCGGACGTCGGTGGCATGGTGCCCGGCTCGGAAGCCGCTAACTGCACGTCGATCTTTCAGGAAGGCATCCGCATTCCGCCCGTCAGGATCATGAATGCGGGCGAGCTCGACGAGGACGTGCTGGCCATCGTCTTGCTGAATTCGCGCACGCCCGCGGAGCGTCAAGGCGACCTGAAAGCACAGTTCGCTTCCAATGTCGTCGGGATCCGCAGTGTGCAGGCGCTATACCAGCGCTACGGTGTCGAGGACACCGACGCCACCATCGCGGCGTACCTGGATTTCACCGAGCGCCGCTTCGTCGCCGCGATCGATCGACTGCCGAGCGGAGTTTTCGAAGCGCAAGACGCGCTCGATGGGGCGAAGGAAGGCACGCTCGCCGCGATCCGGCTCAAGCTCGAGGTAGGCAGGGGCAAGCTCGCGTTCGACTTCGGCGGGTCCGATCCGCAGATGGAGTCGGCTCGGAACATCCCGTACCGCGCGCTCCTTGCCACCATATATACCGTCGCGAAGTGTCTGCTCGATCCCGAGGTGCCGGCGAACGCGGGCTATTACCGTGCGATCACCGTGAAGGCTCCGCTGGGGAGCGTGGTCAATCCGCGCGTACCCGCCGCCGTCGGCTGCCGCTCCAGCTCGTGTGCCGTGCTGGGGGATGTCATCGCGGCGGCATTGACGCAGGCGTTGCCGGCCAAGGCCCTCGCTTGCAGCGGTCCGCACCATCTCATGATCGTTTCGGGGACCGATCCGCGCACCGAGGACTACTTCGTCAGTGTCGAGACAGTGGCGGGCGGCATGGGGGCGCGGGCGAACCGGGATGGCATGGACGGCGTGCGCGTGCATGCTTCCGGGTCTTCGAATCTCCCGATCGAGGCGCTCGAGCATACGTATCCCATGCGGGTCGAGCGTTATGCGCTCTGGGAGGGATCGGGCGGCGCCGGCAAGTACCGGGGTGGCATGGGCGTGGTGCGCGACTACCGCATGCTCGGCCACGACATGGTGGTGACGCTTGCGGGAGAGCGCCAGAACGTGCGCGCGCAAGGCATGGCCGGTGGAAGTCCGGGCGCGGCGGGCATGTTCGTGCTCGATCCGGACACGGCGCGAGAGCGACAGCTCGGATCAGCGGTCACCGAAATGAGCCTGGAGCGCGGCACGGTGGTGCGGATCTGCACGCCGGCCGGGGGCGGGTATGGCGATCCGGGCGAACGCGCCGCCGCTTCGATGGAACGCGATGTCCGGGAAGATCGCCGGCAGTATACGATGGGCGAGGACAGCGCGCCGCCGCTCACGCAAAGCCCAGAGGTCACCGGCGGCTGATCGCTGATCAGAGAATTGGATTCGAATGTGAGCTGCACTGCGTTTTGTCGCCTTGTCCTGGTTACATCGGCGCTTGCCGCAACCTGGCGGCCGGCCGTCGCCGATGGCGAGTACCCGAATCGGCCGATACGTTTGCTGGTCGGATTCGCGCCCGGCGGCGGCACGGACATATACGCGCGTACCGTCGCACCCAAGCTTGCCGATCGGCTCGGCCAGCAGCTCGTCGTGGACAATCGCGCGGGCGCCGGCGGTGTCATCGCCACCGCCTTGGTAGCCAAGGCGCCGCCCGACGGTCATACGCTGCTTTTCATTTCGCCTTCGCACGTCATCAACCCGTCGCTGAAGAAATCGCTGCCCTTCGATCCGATCGCCGATTTCGAGCCGGTGTCGACGGTGGCCGCAGGCACGGTCGTGCTCGTCGTTCATCCTTCGCTCCCGGCGCATTCGGTCAAGGATCTGATCGCGCTCGCCAAGTCGAAACCCGGAACGATCCGATTCGGCTCGGGCGGACTGGGCTCGTCGAGCCAGATGAACAGCGAGCAGTTCAAGAGCCAGGCCGGCATCGATATCGTTCACGTGCCCTACAAAGGGACCGCGGCCGCCATTCCCGATCTCGTGTCCGGCGAAGTGCACATGGCGGTCGATACGGTGGCCGCCCTGTTGCCGCACGTTCGCAGCGGGAAGCTGCGGGCGTTGGGTG
Organism: Burkholderiales bacterium; assembly: GCA_020848435.1. GTDB lineage: Bacteria > Pseudomonadota > Gammaproteobacteria > Burkholderiales > WYBJ01 > WYBJ01. The sequence goes on from JADLAC010000002.1 coordinate 267,128, forward strand.
TCGGCGACCGGGTTCGTTCGGCGCTCCTTGCGGATGTTCCGACGATCGCCGAAGCGGGCCTGCCCAACTACGAGATGTACGGCGGCACGGGCGTGTTGGCCCCGGCAAAGACGCCACGCGCCGTGATATCGAGGCTCAATCGCGAGATCAACGCGGTGCTCAAGGAGCCCGACGTGATCAAGCGGTTCACCGACTTGGCGGTCAGGCCGACCGGCAGCACGCCCGAGGAGTTCCGCCAGCGCATCAAGGCGGACATTGCGCGCTACGCAGGCATCGTGAAGGCGGCCGGGATTCCTGTTCAGTGACGCGCAATTCTCGACGCTATCGAAGGACGATTACGGCTCGAATGCAGCCCCGGAGGAGACAGTGAGCACCCTGAAAGAAAGCGCAGCCCTGGATGCGGCGAAACGCATCCATGCCGAGCACATCGTCATCGATTCGATGGCGCCGCACTTCATCTCCGAGTGGGTGATGACGCCGGCGATGATCGAGCTGGCAAGAAAGCTCCAGGCCGAGGGCAAGACGCGATCGGCGATTCGAGCCGTGCTTACGAACCATCTGCTCGAATACTGCGCGAGCGATGCCGAAACGCGTGAGACCTACCTCGCATACTGGCGCCGCGCCGGGGTCACGGCGGGCCATGTCACGTTGTTCGGAGGCGGGCGTCCGGGCAGCGCATGGGAATCGCTGATAGAGGCTTTCGGCCGCGCCGGGCGCATGATCGAGGCATTACGCCGCGCCGTCGCGCCGGCCGGAACCGCCGCGGATATCGAACGGGCGTGGCGTGAAAAGCGCCATGCCGTCGTCTACAACATTCAAAACGCGGAGCCGATCGGCGACGTCCTGGAGCGTGTCGACACGCTCCACGGCCTGGGCCTGCGTAGCATGCAGCTCACGTACAACCTGCGCACCCGCTTCGGCGATGGCTGTCTCGAAAGGAACGACGGCGGCATCAGTCGCTTCGGCGAAGCCCTGGTGCAGAAGCTGAACGCGTCGCAGGTGATGGTGGATGTCTCGCACGCGAGCCCGCGTACCGCGGCCGATGTCATCGCGGTGTCCAGCGCGCCCGTCATCGCGAGCCACACCGCCGCGCGCGCGCTCAGCGGACATGCGAGGGCGCTGCCGGATGACATCCTCAAGGCCATAGCGGAGCGCGGCGGGTATATCGGCGTGCTGATCGTTCCCGGCTTCCTGTTGGCTCCCAACGGCGACAAGCGCGCGCAAGAACGCGGCAGACCTGCCGGCTGGGCGACCTTGGATGCCGTGGTCGACCATGTCGTGCACATTCTGAAGCTCGTGGGTGCCGAGCACGTGGGCATTGGCACCGACTGGGCCAAGCCCTACTACAGCGCGGTCGAATGGGCACCCGCGATGGTGAACGAGTCCACGTCGGGATTCGACTGGGTCGGCTGGCGGCGCCAGGACCGCTTCGATCCCAACATGCAGGTGGTCGACATGGAAACCTGGGACAAGTGGCCCAATCTGACGGCTGCACTGCTCCTTCGCGGCATTCCCGAGGAGACGGTGGTGAAAATCGTCGGCGGCAATTTCCTGCGGGTGTTTCGCGACGTATGTGGCTGAAGCGCGGTAACGCCTTGGGCGGACCGGGCCGATCAGGGCCGATGCCAGCGCCTGCGCGGCAACGCGCGCGAGCAAGCTTCGCCGGCGGTTGAGCCAACCCGCGCTACGGTGATATCGTTGCCCGTATGAGCACGACCAGAGAACCGCGCGCGCCTTTCGGTCAGCGCCAATGCGGCGTATGCCGCAAGCGCTTGGCGGAGCGGCGCGGATGAACGGCGCGACGCAACAGCTTGCCCGCTTCGTCGCCGCCTCGCGCTGGAGCGATGTGCCGCGCAACGTCCAGCACGAAGCGGCGCGCGCGATCATGAACTGGCTGGGGTGTGCGATTGGAGGTTGCCGCGATCGAACGGTCGAAGTGATGGTCGCCGCGCTGCGCGATTTCTCCGGGCCACCGCAGGCTAGCTTGCTCGGCCGCGGCGAGCGCTTCGACGCGCTTACCGCGGCGTGCATCAACGGCACGAGCTCGAATCGCCTCGACTTCGACGACACCCACCTGCGGACGGTCATTCACCCCAGTGTGCCCATAGCGAGCGCGCTCGCCGCGCTCGCGGAGTATCGCCCGCTCACGGGCGCCGGATTTCTGCACGCCTTCGTGCTCGGCGTCGAGGTCGAATGCCGGGTAGGCAATGCCATCGCCCCGGAGCATTACGATCGCGGCTGGCATATCACCGCGACTTGCGGTGTGCTGGGCGCCGCCGCGGCGGCGGCCAAGGCGCTCGAGCTCGACGCGCACCGCATCGCGTCTGCGATCGGAATCGCGGCGACCCAGGCTTCGGGGCTCATGGAAATGCTCGGCACGATGTGCAAGAGCTACAACATGGGACATGCCGCGCGCAACGGATTGAGCGCCGCGTTCCTCGCCGAGGCCGGCTTTACGAGCTCGCCGCGCGCGCTGGAAGCGCCGCGCGGGTTTCTCAACGTGCTGGCGGCCCGAAACGACGAGGCCGAAATCACGACCGACCTCGGCTCGCGCTGGGAGCTCACGCACAACGCATACAAGCCCTATCCCTGCGGCATCGTCATCCACCCGGTGATAGATGGCTGCCTCGAGCTGAGGCAGGAGCAGCGCATCGACCCGCCGGCGATCGTCGCCATCGAGGTCGATGTGAACCCGCTCGCCCAGACGCTGTGCGGCAGAAAGACCCCGCGCGACAGCTTGGAAGGGAAACTGAGCCTCTATCACTCGGCTGCCGTCGCGCTGCTCGATGGCGAGGCGGGCGTGCGTCAATACCTGGACGAGCGCGTCAGGGCATCCGACGTGGCCGTGCTGCGCGAGAAGGTGGTCGTGAATACCGATGCCGCGATCGCCACCGATCAAGCGCGCATTCGGGTGGCGCTCGCGAACGGCGCGAGCCACGAAACGTTCGTCGAGCACGCTCGTGGCTCGCTCGCTCGGCCGCTGACGGACGCGGAGCTCGAAGCCAAGTTCCGCGCGCTGGCGGCAGCGGAGCTCTCGCCGCCCCGGATCGACCGGCTGGCCGAGCAATGTTGGTCGCTGGAGAGGCAGGCCGACGCCTCGGTCATCGCGCGCGGCAGCTTTTCCGGATAGCGCTGGAGAAATCCCCATGACCGAGCACGAGCAGTTCATGCAGCGCGCGATGGCGCTGGCCACGCAGGCGATGAACGAAGGCAACCGTCCCGCCGGCTGTGTCATCGTGAAGGACGCGAAGATCGTGGCCGAAGGACGCAACCTTGTCCATACCGAGCTCGACCCCACCGCGCACGGCGAGATCGTGGCGATCCGCCGCGCCGCATCGAATCTCGGCACGGTCGACCTGTCGGGCTGCACCCTGTACTCGTCTCTCGAACCGTGCGCGATGTGCTGCTGGGCGATGATCGATGCAAGAATCCCGCGGCTGGTGCTCGGCTGCCGCCATGCGCAGCTCGAGCGTAAGGATATCGGCAGCTACTCGGTCGAAGCGCTGGTGGCGATGACGGGCCGGCCGCTCGAAATCGTCACCGGGGTGCTGGCACAGGAATGCGAAGCGCTGCGCCGCAGTTGGCCCGGATGGCGTGCGTTCCAGGGGGAAGGCGAGTGATCGACGCCGAGTGTCCTGAGTCTGAGGCTCGTCGCTGCTAGGGCCAACGGTGCAAGCGTGGCAAACGTCCGACTCACATACTCCGATGGCGCGGCTCTCACAGCGCCTGCTATTCGACCTTGATCCCTTTTTCCTTTACCAGCTTCGCCCATTTGCCCGATTCGGCGGCAACGAACGCGGTGAACTCCTCGACCGTGGCTCCGGTCGTCACCAGGCCTGATTCGAGCAGCCGCTGGCGTACATCGGGAAGCTGCAGGATTTTGCGTAGCTCGCCGTTGAGTTGCGTGACGATTTCGCGCGGCGTTCCGGCCGGCAGGAATGTGCCGAACCAGAATACCGCCTCGTAGCCCGGCACACCTGCTTCGGCGATGGTGGGAATCTCCGGCATCAGCTCGAAGCGTTTGGGGCTGGTCACCCCCAGCGCCCGCAGGCGCCCGCCTTTGATGGAACCCACGGCGACGGCCATGGTAGCGATCATGAGCTGGACGTTGCCCGCGACCAGGTCGACCATCGCCGGTGCGCCGCCCTTGTACGAGACGTTGGTGAGCTTCGTTCGGGATAGGCTCGCGAACAGCTCGGTGGCGATGTGATCGGATCCGCCCGGCCCGCTCGAACCGTAATTGAGCTCGTTCGGACGACTCCTGGCGAGTGCGATCAGCTCTTTCACTGACCTCACCGGCAGCGCCGGGTGCACCACGAGCACGTTGATCACGTCGACCGCGGGCGTCACGGGCGTGAGGTCGCGCAGAGGATCGAACGCGAGCTTGCCGTAGATGTGCGGGTTGATGACGATATTGCCGGTCGTGGCCATGAGCAAGGTATGTCCGTCGGCGGGCGCCTTGGCCGCAAGCCCGACGCCGATGTTCCCGTTCGCGCCGCCGCGGTTGTCGATGACGATCTGCTGCCCGATGGTGGTGCCGAGCCGTTGCGCCAGCGTGCGCGTCGTCACGTCGACGCCGCCGCCGGGCGCGAACGGCACGATCCAGCGCACGGGCTTGTTCGGCCACGTCTGCGCCAGCGCCGGAGAGACCGCCAGTGCGGCGCTGATCGAGATGCGCGCGAGCGACGTGAGCATGCGCTTGGTGCAAGCAACGCAATTCGATCTTCGCATGACGTAGCCTCCAAGGAAGCAGATCCGGCGGCCATGTTAGCGGCCCGCGCTCGAACCGTCGAGCACGGCTCAGGCAATTGGAGGCGACACTGCTGTACCATCGCCTTGAAGCCGGCGGCCTTCGAAACCGCGGGCTTGGAACCGATGACGCATTCAGTGGAGACCGCCCATGCATGACCTCGCTCCGGCCGCATCCGACACGGCGCTGACGCCCGGCCAGCGCTTCCGCCGCGCGCTCCAGACCACGTCGCCGCTGCCTATCGTGGGCACGATCAATCCGTACTGCGCCATGATGGCCGAGCGCGTCGGCCACAAGGCGATCTATCTCGCCGGTGGTGGGCTGGCCACGTATTCCTACGGCCTGCCGGACCTGGCGATGACGACGCTGACCGAAGTGCTGACCGAGGTCAGGCGCATCACCGATGCGACATCGCTGCCGCTCATGATCGACGTCGACACGGGCTTCGGCGGCGCGTTCAACATCGCGCGGCTCATCAAAGGGCTCATCAAGGACGGCGCCGCGGCGATACACCTCGAAGACCAGGTCCAGCAGAAGCGTTGCGGTCACCGCCCGAACAAGGCGGTCGTGCCGGCGCGCGAGATGGTGGATCGACTCAAGGCGGCGCTCGACGCCCGCACCGATGCCTCGTTCTTCATCTGCGCGCGCACCGACGCGCTGGCGGTCGAAGGTTTGCAGGCGACCATCGATCGCGCCTGCGCGTACATGGAGGCCGGCGCCGACATGATCTTCGCCGAGGCGTGCCGTACGCTGAGCGACTACGCCGCATTCGTCCACGCGCTCGACCGCCCGCACTCGGTGCTCGCGAACATCACCGAGTTCTCGCTCACGCCCGCCTTCACGCTCGATGAGTTGCGCGGTGCCGGCGTTGCCGCCGCGCTTTTCCCGCTGTCGGCCGCGCGTGCGATGTCCGCGGCTGCGCTGAAGGTCTACGAAGCCATCCTGCGCGATGGCAGCGCGAAGGACGTGATAGACATCATGCAACCGCGCGCGCAGCTCTACGAATTCCTGAACTATCACGCGTACGAACAGAAGCTCGACCAGCTCTTCGCGCGGCAAGGCGACGCGAAGACCTGACCCGGCGATATCCTTCGGATCGCGACTCAGCGTTCGATCGCGGGCGCTCGACGCAGCAGTACATCGAGCGCGATCACGCCGTGCCCGCGCGGCTGCACGATGAGCGGGTTGATCTCGAGCTCCATCGCGTCGCCGCTCGCGAAAAGCTGCGACAGCCGAAGCGCTGCCGTGACGAGCGCGTCGACGTCGCTCGGCGCGGTTCCGCGGTAGCCCGCCAGAAGCCGGCCGAACCGCAGCCTGCCGATGAGCGTGCGCAGGTCGCGCTCGTCTGCGGGCAGGCAGAGATAGCCGATGTCGGCGGTCAATTCGACGAGAATACCGCCCGCGCCGATGGCGAGCACGGGTCCAAAGTCAGGATCGCGCATGCACGAAAGCACGATCTCGACACCGCCGGATACCATTTCCTGTACCAGGATCGGAGCATCTTCGCGTCCGAGGCGCTGGCGCAGCTCGGCCGCGGCAGCGAGCGCCGTCTGCGCGGAGGCGATGTTCAGCCGCAGCAGGCCGTGTTCGGTCTTGTGGTCCGCGTGCTCGGGCAGCGCCTTGACCGCGACCGGAAAGTGCAGCTTCTCGAGCGCCGTGGCGTCATCCTGCGGGCGTACCAGCGCCCAAGGCGGCAGCCTTACTCCGGCCTGCGCGAGCAGCGCAGCGGCGCCGGCGAAATCGCTCTGCGCGTGCCAGCGCGGTGGACTGCCGGCAGGCGAAGCGCGGCGCGGTGCGCGGGCGAGGATTTCGCGCCGGCGATAGAGCCAGTCGAAATAGCGCACCGCCTGGCCGGGATCGCGCGCGCATGCGATGCGCTCGTCGGCGTACGCGCGGCGCTCTTCGGGCGAGGGCATGTCGCCGAGGTAACTCACGACCACAGGCAGGTCGTGCTCCCGGCCTGCGCGGGCGATCATGTCGCGGCGTTCGTGCAAATCGCGTGGGCCGCGATTCGCGAGTTGAATCAGAAGCGCCTCCGTATTCGGATCGGAGGCGACGTGCTCGAGGTTATCGTTGAAGATCCGCGGTGAGGTGAGCACCTGGCCCGTGAGATCGGTCGGGTTGACCGCCGAACCGTAGGGCGGCAGGCTGCGCTTGATGGCTTCTACCGTCGCTGTCTCGAACACCGCGAGCGGCACGCTTCTCGCATCGCAACGATCCGCGGTCAGCGCGCCGGTCCCGCCGGGAATGCTGAACACCGCAATACCGGGAGTTGGACCCGGCGCAGCCCGCGGCGCGCCCAGCGTCGTCAGGACTTCCGCCGCCTCGAGCAGCTCGGACAGCTCGCCCACGACGATCACGCCCGCTTGCTCCAGAACGTCGCGATAGATCGCGTAAGGCGTGGCGAGCTTGCCGGTGTGCGATGCAGCGGCCGAGCGGCCGCGCGCCGAGTTGCCGGACTTCAGAGCGACCAGCGCAACGCCGCGCGCACGGGCCAGCTCCGCGAGGCGCAACAGCCGCGCACCGTTCTTGAGCCCTTCGACGAACAGCAGCACCAGCTCGACATCGTCCTGGCGCAGCATGTAGTCGAGGCAGTCGAGAATGTCGACGGCGGTTTCGTTGCCGACGCTGACCATGTACGAAAAACCGAAGCGGCTATCTTGCAGGTGACGTGCGAGCGAGCCGGCGATCGACCCGCTCTGGCTCAGGATCGCGATCGGCCGATGAATCAAATGCTCGCGCCGCGCTGCCGATCCGAAGGTCAGAAGCACGCGTGAGCGCACCGACCACACGCCTTCGCAGTTCGGCCCGATCATGGTCACGCGATTGCGGCGGCACGCGTCGCGCAGTGCGGCGACGCGGTTTTCCTGGCCGCGCTGTTCCTCGAAGCCCGAGCTGATCACGACCGCGCCGCGGATGCCCTTGCGCCCGCACGCGTCGATCGCCGCGGCGACTTCGGGCGCCGGCGTGACGATCACCGCCACGTCCGGCGTCTCGGGCAGGTGGTCGAGGCTCGGGTAACACGTCAAGCCCTCGATCGACGCGTATTTCGGATTGACCGGATAGACGGTACCGGGGAAGCCGCTCGTGCGCAGCACCGCGAGCGGTGCGCCGTTCAGCTTGTGCAGGTTCGCTGACGCACCCACCAGCGCGACCGAACGCGCGCGGAAGATACGGTCGAGCGCGAGGCGGTCGAGGTTGTCAGCCAATGACTTTGCGCTCCCGCAATTGTTCGAGCTCGGCCGCGCTCAAGCCGAGCACGGCCCCGAGCACAGCGTCGGTGTGTTCGCCGAGACACGGCGGCGGCAAGCGCACGTCTCCGCGCATCGCGCTATAGCGAAAGGGCACGCCGAGCACGTGCAAGGGCCCCGTGACCGGATGAGCGACTTCGCACACCATGTGCGGCGAAATCCGCTGCAGCTCGTCGTACGCTTGCGCCATGTCGTGCACCGGCGCGGACGGGATGTCGGCGGCGTCGAATTTCTCGAGCCACTCGGCGCTCGTGCGTGCGAGGAACAGCGGCTCGAGCAGCGCGATGAGCTCGGCACGGTGGCGCACCCGCAGCTCGTTGCTGTGGAAGCGGGGCTCGCGGCCCAGGTCAGGCCGGCCGAGGCACTCGCACAGCTCGCGATAGACCTTGTTCGTGCCCGCGCCGATGACGACGTAACCGTCCTTGGTCGGGAACGCCTGGTACGGGCAAAGCTGGGGGTGACCCGACCCGACCGGCGCCAGCGCGGCGGCACCGTCCATGACGGCAACCGAATAGTTGATGAGCATGCTCATGGTCGCGTCCATGAGCGAAAGATCGATTTCCTGGCCTTCGCCTGTTCGCTCGCGGTCGTAGAGTGCCGTCATCACCGCGGCGTAAAGATAGATCCCGCCCGAGAAATCCGCGAGCGAGGCGCCCGGCCGCACGGGCTCCTTGCTGCCCTGCGCGCCGGTGAGCAGCATCACGCCCGAGCGCGCCTGTACCGCGACGTCCATGCCGGCTTTGTCGGTGAGCGGCCCGCTCGAACCGTACGCGCTGATGTTCGCGTAGAGCAGCTTGGGGTTCTCCGCACGCAGCGCCGGATAATCCAGGCCGAGGCGCTTCATCACGCCGGGGCGGAAGCTCTGCAAGCTCACGTCCGCCCAGCGCGCGAGCCGCCTGCAGAGAGCCGCGCCCTCGGGCGTCTTCATGTCGATGCAGACGCTTTTCTTGTTGCGGCTGATGGCGAGGAAGTAATCGCCGCCGGCCTTCGGGATCTCGGTCGTGAAACGCTCGGCCACGTTCATGTAGCGGGTAGAGTCGCCGCGCTCGGGATACTCGATCTTCACGACCTCCGCGCCCATGTCGCCGAGGAGCATGGCCGCATACGGGCCCGCAACGCCATGGGTGAAGTCGAGTACCTTGATGCCGTCGAGCGGGCGGCGCGCAGGCGTCGTCGACATGATCAGCTCGGCAGTGAAATGTCGCGCGAGGGCAAGCGCGCGACTGCGGTGCCGTTGCAGTTCACCTCCGCGCGTTGATTCGTCCCGCGCCACTCGATCGTGACGAGCGCTTCGCCATCCTCCTTGCGTTTGCCGGTGACTTCGCCGCTGTACTTCGTCAGATCGCCGACGAGGTTCGGCTTTGTCGTGCGTCCGTTCAGCTCGCGCACGAAGCCCATGTCGCCGCACCAGTTCGTCAGCAGGTGCCCGGCCCAGTTGATGCGCATCCAGCCCTGGTCGTATGCACCGGGCATGCCGACGCCGAGGGCGATGTCGACATCGAAATGGCCCGCCGCCGGATGCATTGGGACTCCGGTGGTGGGCGAGTAGTACGCATTGGCGGGGTGGCGATCGCGCTCCGCGAACGCGAGCTTGAGCACGTTGTAGACCGTGCGCCGGCCCGAATAGAAGCCGACGATGTCCACCAGCGTGAGCGGCCCCTTGTAGACTACCGGCAACTCATCGCCGATGCTCACGTCTTCCCAATACCTCGGCTCGGCCCCACGACGCTCTTCGTTGCGGTACGCCGCCGCGATCTGCTCGATCTGCTCGCGGCTATAGCGCACGGACAGCCGATCTTCGCGCTTTTCCTTGAACTTGAAGCCGCCGCCGCTGGCGGCGCGCGGGATGCGGAAGATGTCGCCTTCGTAACGGCTGACGAGCGCGCCGTTCTGATTGGTGAACAAGACCTCGCCCACCTGGTTGACGTACTTCGGGACGGTCTTGCCCTCGCGGACTTGAACGTCGATCACGCGCGCGCGCGCCGCGATCGTGTCGCCGGCTCGAACCGGGTGGAAGTGTCGCCAGCGGCTGCCCGCGAATATCCACTGAATGCCGGGCAAGCCGGGCGCCACGATGCCGCTGTCGATGGTGTAGAGGAAGGTGGGCGGAGCGATGATCGAGCCCCAGGGGGTGCGACGCGCGTACTGCATGTCGCTGAACAGCGGATTGTCGTCGCCGACGCTGTAATGGGCCCAGCGGCGAATATCGTGCGGCGAGATCGGCTCGTACAGCGAGGGCATGTGCACGTCGCGGCGCAGCCACACGCCGATCAAGGATCTTGCCTTCTCGATCGTGGCTTCCGTGAGGCCCGGCGATTGTTGCGACTCGTCGAGCAGCGCCGTAGATGAGCGCCCGGTCGACGTTGGCGGGTGGGTTTCCTTCAAGATGCCTCCACGTACAGGGGGTGAGATATTTCGTGTGGCCGGCTTCGAGCACGGTCGGGCGCGCGTCGCGCCTGCGCCGCCGGCGTGCTCGCGCAGGACCTTCGTCGCCAGCGGCGGATGATCGTGCTGATTCGCACCTGGCGCTCGGGCTGTTCAGCCGGCGAACAGCTCGACGAGGACTCGGGCGTCCTGCGCGCTCCAGATCGTCGCGCGCGCCGCGTGCAGGTCGAGGGTGATCCGCGCCGAGTCCAGCAGGGATTGGCCTTTGCTCTCGATGGCGTCCGTCGAGAGCGGCCGCTCCGGGGTACCGCGGCTGTCCATCACCCGTGCCTCGCGCTTGGAGCCATCGGCGAAGTGCAGCGCCACCGCCGCCCCCATACGCGCGGGAAAATGTGCCTCGATCTCTGCGTCGCGACTGCCCTCGACCTTGTCCGCCAAGTCGAGAATCCTCGCATCGTCGAAGTAACGCTCCTGGTAGGCATCGAAGCGGCTCGATCCGTAGGCGAGGGTGGCGCCCACTGCGTACGGCAGGCTGTACTGCGCGGCCATCACGGAGCGCGGCCGCAGCAGCATGTGCTGATTGAAGAGCGCCTCGGGGCCGCGCACGTGAATGCGTTGCACGGTCTCGGATGCGCGGCCCGTTCCGCCCGTAGCCTCGTCGAGCGCGTCGATCAAGGAGTGGAACAGGCGGCAGCACGAGTAGGGCTTCATGCTGATGTCGTGGATCTGAAGGCTTGGCGCCGCGCGTGGCAACACGCCCTGGGGACGAGCATCCGCGCCGTAGAGCGCGAGCAAACCGAACTTACCGTCGAGCGCGCGCGCAGGCGCCGCGATGCCGGCCTTGGCCATGCTCGCGGCGATGATTCCGTGCTGCGCGCCATAGCCGGCGTGCAGGCGCTTGACGGTCGTGCCGTCCGGCTCCTCCGAAAACTGCATGGAACCGCCGGTGAGCGACAGCGCGTGGCCCCATGCGCAGCACAGCGCCGGCGCGTCGAAGCTCCAGAGCACACCGACAGCGGCGGCCGCGCCGAACGCGCCGAACAGCGCCGTCGGGTGGAAGCCGCGCGCGATCACGCTGCGCGCGTTGGCGGCGATGCCGATACGCCCCATGGCCTCATAACCCGCGGCGATGGCCGCGAGCACCTGCATCGCGCTTGCCTTGCCGCTCGCGGCGACGGCCAGCACGGCAGGAATCACCACCGCACCCGGATGGCTCATCGAAGCGTTGTGCGTGTCGTCGAGCTCATAGCCATGGGCGGCCGAGCCGTTGACGAGCGCGGCGACGTGAGCGGGTGCGCGAAAGCCGGCGTCGACCACGGGGGAGTGTCCGGCATCGCGAAACTCCGCGGCCCATTGCCGCAACGCCTCGGTCCACGGCATGGTGCTGCCGTAGAGCGATACGCCCAGCAGGTCGAGCACGAGCCGGCGAACCTGTTCGAGATCTGCCGGGGCAAGCTGCGATTGGCCGAGCGCGACGATTTCCTCGGCGAAAGCAAGCGTCAGGTTGCGAGGCTCGGACATGGTCTACTCCCTGCGAATTCTATTGCTGGCCGCTCGTACTAACGATCGAAACCCGCCGCCCTTAGGCGAACAGAGGGGCTTCATGCTAGCATGGGTTCATGCTGGCTTTACCGTTAGGGAGCGTCAGTACAGTCATGAGATTTTCATTGTTCATCGGGGCCGAGCATCGCCCGTCGGACTCGTTCGCGAGACGTTTGTCGGAGCATCTCGAACAGGTGCGCCTCGCCCGCGAGCTGGGCTTCGACGGAATAGCGATCGGCAACCACTTGTCTTACAGCACCACGGCATGGTTTCCGCCGCTGGAAACGCTCATGCGCGTGGCTGCCGAGGCCGACGGGATGTCGCTCGGCACGTGCATGCTGGTCCTGCCGTTGTACCATCCCTTGCACGTCGCCGAGCAGGCGGCGCTGCTCGACGCCGCGTCTGGCGGACGCGCCATCCTCGGCGTAGCGCCGGGCTGGAACAAGGAGGAGTTCGAGCTGATGGGGCTCGACCACGCGCGCAGGTTCGGCCGTTACGCCGAGGCGGTCACGCTCATCAAGCGTCTCTACACCGAGGAGGAAGTGAGCTTCGAAGGAAAGCATTTTCGGGCGGACAGGCTCAGACTCGCGCTGAAGCCGATGCGAAAGCCGCGCCTGCCCATGTGGTTCGGCGGCAGTGTCGAGAACGCGGTGAAGCGGGCTGCTTCGATGGCCGACACGGACGTAGGCGACACCTGGGTGGCGTCGGCGCACTTGAAGACGGATGTGATCCTTGAACAGGCGTCCGTTTTCAGGACTGCGCTGGCGGAACTGGGGAAAGCACCGCCGCAGGATTTTCCGGTGCTGCGCAATGTCGTCGTTGCGCCGGATCGAGCGAGCGCCATTCGCGAAGTCGGGCCCGCAATCGCGGAAAGCTACAAGATCTTCGGCAACTGGGGCCTCTTCACCGAAGTCGTGGGCGATGCGAAACCTCATCCCGAATTCGAGGAATTGATCGACGGCCGCTTCGTCTTCGGCTCGCCCCAGGAAGCGGCTGAAGAGATTACGAGAATACGCGACGTGACCGGGTGTACCAGGCTCGTCTGCCGCATTCAGTGGGTCGGCATGGAGCACCGGCACGTCATGCGCACGATCGAATTGCTGGGCACTGAAGTCGCGCCGCTGTTGCGCCGTGGCTCGAGCTGATCGGCGAGCTCGATCGACGCTCTCGCCGGGGTCCGAGGTGCCCAGGCCCGCGCCGCCGCAGATGTGGAGCGCGTCGTACGCGCTCCCGGGCGACCCGGATGGCGGCGGCGCGCCGCTCCACTGCCTCACTCGGTGATCTTGATCCCGCCTTGTCGAATGATCTTGCCCCAGCGGGCATAGTCGGCCCTTATTTCGGCCTCGAGCTGTTCCGGCGTATTACCTACCGGGTCGGCGCCGAGCGCCGCCAGCCGCTCCCGCGCTTCGGGGTTCGCGACGACCTTCGCGACTTCCTCGCGCAGGCGCCCGATGGTGGGTTGCGGCGTACCGGCCGGAGCGAACATCCCGTACCAAATCGTCACGTCGTAGTCCGTGATGCCGACTTCGGCAAAGGTCTGCACCTCGGGCAGCGAGTGGTGGCGCTTGAGGCTCGTGAAGGCCACCGGCTTCAGCTTGTTCGATTTCAAGTACGCGGCAACGGTGGGTACCGCGGTGACGAAGAGCGGAACGTAGCCGGCGAGCGCATCGACCACCGCCTGTCCGCCGCCTTTGTAGGCGATGTGCGTAAAGCGAGCGCCGGTGCGCTCGCCGAGCAGCACCAATGAAAGATGCGCGGTGCTCGCGTAGCCGGACGACGAATAGGACAGGCCGGGATTCGCCTTGGCGAACGCGATGAACTCGCGGGCGTTCTTGAATGGAAGCGAAGGATGCGCGACCACGATCAGCGGCAGGGCAGCTACCTTGGTGATCGGCGCCAAGTCCTTCAGCGGGTCGAACGGAAGCTTGCTGTAGGCATGCGGATTGATGACGACGGTCGCATCGATGGTCATCAACAGGGTATATCCGTCGGCAGCGGCTTTGGTCACGAGCTCGGTGCCGACGATCGTGTTGGCGCCCGCACGGTTGTCGATGACGACCTGTTGCCCGAACGCCTCGGTCATCCTCTGCGCGACGATTCGTGCCAGAACGTCGGTAGAACCGCCGGGCGAGAACGGCACCACCACGCGAATCGCTTTGGCCGGAAAGGCTTGCGCATACCCCGAGCGGGGTATCAGGAACGCGAGGCCGAGACATACGGCGAGCGCGACGCGAGTCATCGATGTCATGATCTTCCGTCCTCCTCGAGGTTCAGCTCGGATAGCGAAGTTATCTCCGCGGCGGGGAACCGCATGCGCGCGCTCGCAGAGCCCGTCACGTGAATTCCCATCTCGTCCAAGGATCGACGGGACGCGATCGCAACGGGAGCATCGCTAGCTCGTCCGTCGCTGCGCAGCGAATCGGGCCGCATCACGCCCGGCACGCCGGCCGAAGACGGCGCCGCTGGTGAGACCCGATCCGCCCGGATAGTTGAAATAGAAGATGCCGCCCACCATTTCGCCGGCGGCGTAGAGCCCGGGGATGGGGCGATCGTCGATGTCCACGACATTGGCGTCGGCATTGATCTTGATCCCGCCGTAGGTGAACGTGATGCCGCAGGTCACGGCGAAAGCCTCGAACGGCGGCACCTCCAAGGGAAGCGCCCAGTTCGACTTCGGGATCTCGATCCCGCGGGTGCCGAGCCCGTCTTTCACGGTCGGATCGAATTTGCGATCGCGCATGACCGCCGCGTTGTACTCGCGGATCGTTCTGGCGAGCTGCGTCTTGTCGACGTCCTCGATCTTCTGGATCAGCTCTTCGATCGAATCGGCGGTGACGCGCGTGGCTTGCTTGATGCGGTACTCGTCGTGAATGAGATGCCTCACCTGCGCGTCGAACAGCTGCCACGCGAACTGGCCGGGCTGCGCCAGCACCGCTCGGCCGTTCTTCGCGTACGTGTACAGGTAGAAATCCGCGCCTTCGTCGATGAACCGCTTGCCCTCGGCATTGACCACGATGCCGAACGGGTAGCCATGCTTGCTGAAAAGCTCGCCGATGGTGCGCTCGCCGTAGGGCGGCGCGTTCCGGTCCCAGGAGATCGCGTGACAGCCTGACCAGTTGCCGGTCGATTGCGCGCCGGCGTCGATCGCCATGCGAATACCGGCGCCCTGGTTGTAGCGGCAGCCCCTGACCTTGGCGAGATCCCATCCGGGGCCGAGATAGCGCGCGCGCCATTCCGTGTTCGCCTCGAATCCGCCGCATGCCAGGACCACCGCCCCCGCGCGAAGGTCTTGGCGGCTGGCGTCGCGCTCGACGACGACGCCGCGGACGCCGCCATCGCCCTTGATGAGATCGCGAGCAAAGGTGCGATAGAAGACCTCCACGCCGGCCTTCTCGGCGGCCTGGAACTCGAAGTCGGTGAGCCCGATACCGCCGCCGAGCGCCTCGATGACGAGCCCGCCGAACCACTTTCGCTTGTTGCCCACCTTTGCGCTCTGGCGGCCATAGGGCAGCAAGCGCAGGCCCTTGCTCTTCAGCCACATCAAGGCGGCGTGGCTCTCGCGCGCCAGGATATCGGCGAGAGCGGGGTCGGTGCGATACTGGGTCGTGGTCGCGATATCGTCGAAGAGCTCCCGCGCCGGGTAGGCACCGAAATCGTAGCCCTCCCATTCCTGGTCGCTCAGCTCGGGCATCAGCGCCTTGAGATCGGAGACGCCGTCGTAGGCGATGCGAAACGCGCCCGCGGTGTAGCTGCTATTGCCGCCGCGCTCTTCCAGCGGCGCACACTCGATCACGGCCGTGCTGGCGCCGTTCTCTCTGGCCGAGAGCGCTGCCGACAATGCGGCATTACCGCCGCCGACGACGACCACATCGTAGAAGTCCTTCATCAGCCTTCCCGAGTTGACAGCATGTGGAAAGTAACTTAATGTCCGGACAAATGCAAGATCCATTGTTCGTACAATATTGGCCGGTGCGAGCCGCTCGCCAACGCGTCCGGCTGGCCGCCGGCTGATGGCGCGGCGTCATTGGAGGAGAGAACATGAAGGGACGGATTCGTTGTCTTGCATTGTCGGCTGCTGCAATCTGCGCATTGCCGGCTCACGCCGCGGCTGCTTTCCCGGAGCGGCCCGTGCGACTGATCGTTCCATTCGTGCCGGGCGGCGGCACGGATAGCCTGGCGCGCATCATCAACAAGAAGCTGAGCGACGTCCTCGGCCAGCAAGTCGTGATCGACAACCGCGCGGGAGCGCAGGGGAACGTGGGCACGGCCCTCGGCGCCAAGGCGCGCGCGGACGGTTACACGGTAACCCTGGTGATTCACGGCACGCTCACCATCAATCCGCACATGTACAGCGACACCGGCTACGACGCGCTCAAGGACTTCGCGGCCGTATCCCGGGGAACGACCAACTGGTACGTGTTGGTGGCGCATCCGAGCGTGCCGGTGAAGACGCTCAAGGACGTGGTGGATCTCGGCAAGGCGAAGCCAGGCTCCGTGACGTTCGGAACATCGGCCTCGGGCCCGCAGCTCGTCGGCGAATTGCTGAAGATGACCACGGCCACGGGCCTCGTCCACGTCCCCTACAAGGGCGCGGGTCAGGCGGTGATCGCGCTCCTCGGCGGCCAGACCAACCTCATGATTTCCAGTCCCGCGGCGATCGTTCCGCACGTGAAGAACGGGAAGGCGCGTGCGATCGCCTTCTTCGCCAAGGAACGCAACGAGGCGCTGCCTGACGTTCCGACTGCCCTCGAGCAGGGGTTCGCCGACGTGAGCGATGTCCCGGAGTGGTATGGGTTTGCCGTTCCCGCGGGCACGCCTGCCGCGGCGATCAAGATTCTGAATAGCGCGTTCACGGCTGCGCTGACGGACCCCGAAAGCCAGAAGGGCATTCGTGTGCTCGGCATGACGCCCTCGCCGAGCACGCCCGAGGAATTCGCGAAGCAGATCCGCGCCGACTACGAGCGCTGGGGCAAGGTCGTGAAGGCTGCCGGCGTCAAGATTGATTGACCGTTCGCGTCACGATGGCGCCAGCCTGCGGCGGCATCCGCCTGGCCGGGAGGATTCGTCCGGAGGACCCGCCATGGCAGTAAAGCGCGGCAACACGATGCACAAGCGGATCGCCGACACGCTCCGCGACCGGATTGCCCACGGCGTCTACGGCGAAGACCGGATGCTTCCGCCCGAGCTCACGCTCGTCACCGAATTCAACGTCAGCCGCCACACCGTACGCGACGCGATGAAGGCCCTGGTGGCGGAAGGTCTCATCGAGCGCACGGCGGGCCGCGGTACCGTCGTTTCGCCGCACGCCGGGTCGGAGGCCAAGTGGGGCGTGCGCTCGCTCTCGGACCTCGTCGGCGAGTTCAGCGACAGCGCAGTCGTCGTCTTGAAGAAGGGCGTCGTTGCCGCCCGGTCGTTCCCGCAGGTTGCCAAGCTTTTCGAGCTGCAATCGGGCGGCTCGCTTTACGCGATTCAGCGCGTGCTGAGCTTGAAGCACGGTCCAATCGCCTTTCACCGGCTCTTCACGCTGATGAAGTACGCGGCGCGTATTCCGGCCGATGAGCTTGGTTACAAGACGCTGATCGGGCAGATCGAGCAGCATTGTCGCATCCGGGCATTCAAGACGCGTCAAATCGCGTCGGCCGCCGCAGCCGACGCCGACGTGGCGAAAGCATTGGGTGTGCGCCGCGGCACCCCAATGCTGGTGTTGCGCAGGACCTACCTCACTCGCGACGACGAGCCGATCGAATACACGCAGCTCATGTGCCGGCCGGATCGATACGAACAGACGGTGGATTTCTATCGAGAGCCTGTACCGGCAAGGCCGTCCGCTCAGTCGCTGTCACGCACCGGTAAAGCGCGGTGAGCGCTTCTCGAGGAAGGAGCGGATGCCCTCCTGTTTGTCGGCGGTCTGGTAGATCGTGCTCACGACGAAGGCTTCGTACTTGATCCCCTCGGCGAGCGACATCTGCATGCCGGCATACACGGCGCGTTTTGCCCACTGAAGGCTCAGCGGGCCGCGGTTTGCGTACACCCCGACCATTTCCTTGGCCGTGCTGAGCGCCTGCCCCTGTTCGGTTAGGCGATTGATGACGCCGAGCTGATAGGCGCGTTCGGCATCCATGGGATCACCCGAGAACAGAATGTCCAGGGCATTTGCCATGCCGACGATGCGCGGCAGACGTTGGGTGCCGCCCGCGCCGGGGACGGTGCCGATCTTCGAGCTGGTGATGCCGTACTGCGAGCCGCGCGCGCCGACGCGCAGGTCGCACGCGAGCGCGAGCTCGAAGCCGCCGGTCAGGCAGTAACCCTCGATCGCGGCGATGATCGGCTTCGAGTGATTCTCGAGCGCTTCATTGAGCCGGCGCCACTTCTCCATGAAGCTCATGAACTGCGCGGGCGAAATCACGTCCTTCAGCGCATTGAGATCCATCCCCGTGGAGAAGCAAGCTTCCGCACCCGTGACGATGATGCCGCGCACGTTGCCTTGGTCATACAAGGCGGCAAAGGCGCACTCGAGCTCCTCCATCATCCGGAACGTGATCGCGTTGCGTTTCGAGGGACGATTCAGGCAAATAATGGCGGCGGGTCCGTCGAGCGTCAGCTTCAATGTTTCATAGTCCATGGCGGGTCCTCTGGGAGCGGAGTGAGCCAACAGGATACCCGATAATGTGCGGACATTTCGGTCTTGAGATGTCCGGACGGTTTGGGTATTAATCGAGCTTCACACATGGAACGACCAATGTACGATCCGCACTGCGGATTCCTCGATGACCTTCTGGTCGTCGAGATCGGCGATCGCATTGCCGCTGGCGCGTGCGGCGGTCTGCTCGCGCAACTGGGCGCCCGGGTCGTGGTCGTGGAGCCTGCCGCACGCTCGACGTCCGGCAAGTGGCGCAATCGCGGCGCCATGATGGCCGGTAAGCTGAGCGTCGTCCTCGACGTTGACAGCGATCGTACGCTTCGCGACGACTTGCTCGCGCGAGCGGACGTCGTATTGCTGAGCAGCGATTGCGGCGATCGGGCGAGCGGCGCGTGGGCCCGCGCAGCCGGCGCGAATCAGGTCGTCGTCGACATCACCGCATTCGGACGGGCCGACCAGGATCGAGGGCGCTGCGTAAGCGAGGAAATCATCCAGGCGCTGGGTGGCGTAATCGATACCACCGGACCAGCGGAAGATGCGCCGGCCATCGTCGGGCCGCCGGTGCTGGAGATGACCACGGCGGTGTCGGCGGCGGCCGCGGTCCTGCTCGCGCTGCGTGTGCGTCGCGTGCACGGCCGCGGCCAGTGCATCGACATGTCCATTCTGGATGGTGCGGTAAGCTGCCTCAGCAACTTCCTCGCCCTGCATTTCGGCGGCATTCGAGCGAGCCGCTCCGGCAATCGCCATCCGATCTATGCGCCGTGGGGAAGCCATGGCGCCCGCGACGGCCATCTGCTCTTGTGCGCGGTGTCCGACGACCAATTCGCTCGCCTCTGCGGTGCGATAGGCGAGCCGACCTTGGCGCGCGATCCTCGCTTCTCGAGCTCGCCGCTGCGGCGCCAGCACGTCGACGAGCTGGAACGGATCATCAGCGCCTGGACCGCGAGCAGAACGGTCGCCGAGTGCGAGCAGGCGATGATCCACGCTGGCGTGCCCTGTGGGCCGATCGTGACGCTCGACAGGCTGGAACACGAGCCCAATCTCGTTCACCGGCAAACGCTGCGCCGCTTGCATGATCCGGAAGCGAGGACGAGCGCGCGCGTTTCCGCGTCACCGATTCGCGGCACGCCTTTGAGCGGGCTGAACCCGACGCGCATCTCTTCGCCGGGCGAGGACCGCGCGCGAGTCCTGGAGATTCTCGCGGCGCGGCCGCAACCGAGAGCGCATACCCTCTCGGAGGAAGATTGCTCGCGCGTGGAGGCGCTAGCGGGCGTGCGCGTCGTCGAGATCGGTCACTACACGGTGGCGCCGCTGGCAAGCCGCTACATGGGCGCGTTCGGCGCGGATGTCATCAAAGTCGAGCCCCCGCAAGGCGACGCCATACGGCAAGGCGCGCCGCGAGTGGCGAACGGGGTCTCGTACATTTTTGCCTTCAGCAATACCGACAAGCGGGGCCTCGTGCTCGACTTGCGCCAGGAACGCGACCGGGGGAGGTTGCACCGGCTGCTCGAGCAAGCCGATCTTCTGATCGAGAACCTTCGTCCCGGAACGCTCGACAAGCTGGGTTTTGGACCCGGCGTGCTGCACCAGCGCTATCCGCGCCTGGTGTATTGCGCGATCACCGGCTTCGGCAGCGATTCGACCTACCGGGACCGCCCCGCGCTCGATACGGTCATTCAAGCGATGTCCGGGCTCATGAGCCTCACCTGCGTGGATGGCATGCCGCTCAAGGCAGGCATCTCCGCTTCCGATGTCACGGGAGGCCTGTTCGGGCTGCTGGCTTCGCTCGCCGGGATCGAGTATCGCGACCGGACCGGACAGGCGCCGCATTTCGACATCTCCATGCAGGATGCGTCGGTGTGGTTGACGCAGATGCATTGGTCGGGCGCGTCGCGCTCGACTGCGCGCCTGGTCCAGGCGCAAGACGGCTACGTCGTCGTACGGGGCGAGGCGAGTATCGTCGAGGCGCGCATGGCGATGCTTCCTGCGACCGCCGAGCGGTCGCAAGTGGTGGCCGCGCTTTCTGCCTTCGGGCTGGAGGCGGCGCCCGTGCTTACGGTAGCCGAAGTCGTGGATGCTCCGCGAACCGCCGCCCGCCAGCTCATCGTCGAATGCCCGGTGCAAGACGACGGCACATGGCGGGTTCAGGGCTGCCCGTTGCGGCTGTGCTCGACGCCGCCGCGCGTGCGCAGCGTGCTGTCGCGTTTGGGCTCGAACGATGAACAAGTGATTGACGAATTGAAGCTCGACGGGCACCCTGCCAGTCTCCGCGCACGCTGAGCTCGGCAACAATGAACGAGTGATTGACGAATTGAAGCTCGGCGTGCAACCTGCCAGGGTGCGCGCGCAGTGAGCTCGGGAGCACATCGATGGCGCAATACGAACTTTTCGTTCAGCCCGGCTGAAGCAGTTGTCTCAGGGCGAAAGAGTTTCTTTCGCGGCACAACATTGATCACGATGTCGTGAACATCGCCGCCGATGAGACCGGGCGCGAGCGGCTGATCGCGCTGGGCGTACGCCACGTGCCGGTGCTCGCGCGCGGCAAGGACTACGTCGTCGCTCAGCAGCTCGACGCGATCGCGCGCTTCGTCGGCGTCGAAACCGCGCGCCACACGCCGCTGGCGCCCGATGTCTTGATCGAGCGCTGGCTCGGCGTTCTCACCGCGGCGCAGGGATTCATGCGGCAGATGCCGGCGCAGCGCCTCGGCGACGAAGTCGCCGCGGGGCGCAAAGGCAATGTGCTCGAGCACGGATACCACGCCCTGCGTATCGTCGAGGGATTCCTGCGTGCCGTCGCCGGAATCGAGAAGAACTGGGTGGATGTCTCCATGGAGCCGCCGGCGCCCGACGTGCGCAGCGGCAGCGACGTCGCCCGTTACGGCGAGACGGTGAAGGCGAAGCTCGCGGGCTGGCGCCAGCATGCGGCGAAGGAAGACTGGAGCCGCTCGCTCGACCTGGTCGATGGGCGCTGGATGCTGCACGCCTTTCTCGAGCGGCAGGTGTGGCATAGCGCGCAGCACATCCGTCAGCTCGAGGCCCTGCTCGAGCGCTTCGGCGTCGAGCCGCAGCCGCACCTCGACCGTGCGCTACTCCATGGCCTGCCGTTGCCCGAAGGCGTCTGGTCCTAAGACCGAGTCGTCGCAATCCGAATTCGCATGATCCCAACCGGAGGTACATGATGAACGCCAAGCATGCGTTTCGTATCGCGGCTTCTCTTGTGCTCGCGCTCCTGTGCGCACAGGCCTGGCCGTACGAAATGAGGGTGGAGCGCGATACTGCCCACCGACGCGTGGGCTACGAGGAGCTCATAGGCGCCGGTCGATTCACGATGGGCTACCGATTCGCCGCCTCCGACGCGTTCGTCTCGCCGCTGCCTGCGATCGAATCGAATGTTTCCATGGGCCACTGGGACATCGGCACGGCCCTGGCGGTACCGGAGCCGGGGATGCCGCTGCTGTTCGCGCTCGGCGCGGCCGCGATTTTCGCGCGGCGTGCCTTACCGATGGCCAGCGCGACCGCACGCTGATGGACCTCGAAATTCCGTGATCGTGGCGCAGGAGTATCCATGAAGATTGCATCCGTGCGGGCATACCCGATCTCGATGCCGCTCGCCGTGCCGCGCTGGACCGCGCACGAGCTGATGAAGTCCGCCAGCGTCATCCTCGTCGAGGTACGCACCGACGACGGCTTGGTCGGCTACGGCCAGGTGCACGGCAGCCCGCTGAAGGAGATCTGCGACTGGATCGCCCGCTTCGGCGAGCTCGTGGCCGGCATGGATGCGCTCGGCCATCTGCAGGTGTGGGAGAAGCTGTTCGCGCTGACCAGCCCGCGTCCGGGCGGGGTGCGTGCGCGCGACGGGCTGCCGCCGCCGTTGCCTCGCGCCTCACGACCGCAGGTCATGGCGGCCATCGGCGGCATCGACATCGCCCTGTGGGACATCAAGGGCAAGGCGGCAGGCGTGCCGGTGTACCGCCTGCTGGGCGGCGCGAACCGTCCCATCTTCACCTATGCGACCGGCGGACAGTATTACGAGGGCGCGGCGCTCGACGACTGCGCGCGCGAGCTGGCCGCGTTCGTGGCCAACGGCTACCGCGCGGTCAAGCTCAAGTGCTGCGGCGAAGCCATGACGGACGAGGTCGAACGCGTGCGCGCGACCCGTGCGGCGATCGGCCCGGACACGCTGCTCATGCTCGACATGAACGCACCTTACGCCCTCGACGACTGTATCAAATTCGCCCATGCCGTCGAACCCTTCGGCATCCACTGGCTGGAGGAGCCACTGCACTGGTATCTACAGCCGGCCGACTTCGCCCGCCTCGCCGCGGAGACTTCGATTCCGCTCGCGCACTGCGAGCGCGAGCTGACGCGCTTCAGCGTGCGCGACTTCCTCGCCAACGGTTCGGTGTACTTCGTGCAGTTCGATTCCACGCGCCATGCGGGCTTTACCGAATCGCTGCGCATCGCGGGCTTGGCCGAGCAGTTCGGCGTGCGCATCGCGCCGCACCAGGCGCCCGAATTGCATGCCCACCTCTGCGCGGCTTTTCCCGCCGCCAGTTTCGGCGTCGAGTCGAACGGCAACCGCGAGCGCGATCCGCTGTGGTACGGCATGTACACGCGCAGGCCCGAAATTCGCGCAAGCCAGGTCCATTTGGACGATGTGCCCGGATTCGGCATCGAGATCGACTGGGACTTCGTGCGCCGCTACCAGGCATGAACGACATCCTCGCGTCGATTCTGCACGCCATCTTGCGCCATCGATGGCGCAAGGAGCCGTTGAAATCTGCATTGGGTCGCTGCCTCGGCGCGGCACTCGCGGCGCTATTCCTCGCCATCGCCTCGCACGATACCGGCGCGCAATCCTACCCCTCGCGGCCGATACGCCTGGTGATACCGTACCCGCCGGGCGGTGGCGCCGACAACGTCGCGCGCGTGTTCGTGGATAGGCTCTCGCAGGAGCTCGGCGCCCAGGTGCTGATCGACAATCGCGGCGGGGCCGCGGGCATCATCGGCGCCGATGTCGTCGCCAAGAGCAAGCCCGACGGCTACACGCTGCTCGATGATTCGAGCTCGCGCGCGGTGAATCCCTGGTTGCGCAAGCTGCCGTTCGACACGCTGAAGGACTTCGCGCCGATCGGGATGATCGTGGTCAATCCGAACTTCCTGGTCGTTCACCCGTCGCTGCCGGTGACGAGCGTGCGCGACCTCGTCGGGCTCGCGCGGGCGCATCCGGGACAAATCGCCTACGCGTCCTCGGGCGTCGGCAGTGCGCCGCATCTTGGGGGCGCACTGTTCGAGTACCTCGCGAAGGTGAAGATGCTGCACGTCCCTTACAAAGGCGGCGGTCCCGCTCTCGCCGATCTGGTCGGCGGCCAGGTGCAAGTGCTGTTTCCGAACATCGCCTCGGGACTGCCGCACGTGCGTGCGGGCAGGCTGCGCGGCATTGCCGTGACCTCGACCAAGCGCTCGCGGGCCGCTGCGGAATTTCCAACGATGGCTGAATCTGGGCTACCGAGCTTCGAGCTGAGCGAATGGAACGCGCTGTTCGCGCCGGCAGGGACAGCGCCGGAAACCATCGCCAAGGTCAATGCCGCGCTGGTCAAGGTGATCGCCGCAGCCGAGATTCGAGAGCGGCTGTTTCAGATTGGCGCGGAACCTTCACCGGGCAGCCCGCAGGAGCTGGACCAGTTCGTGCGCAAGGAGCTCGCCCGCTGGGGCAAGATCATCAAGGAAGTGGGCATCAAACTGGAATAGCGTCCTGCCCGGGTGCGCGAACGGCAGCTCCAGCGCCCAGGCGGCGCCGACGATTGCTCGAAGCGCCGGGGTCTAGCCCAACTTGCGCAGAATCGTGGGTCGGGGGACGCGAAATCAGTGACTTAAGTAAGAAGTCGGCACTACATCTTCGCGATTAAGCGGCGCTGCGCTCGGCGTCGGCAGCAATTTCCGGGAGCCG
>JADLAC010000003.1 GCA_020848435.1 Burkholderiales bacterium
AACCCGAAGGGACGGGGCGATTTTCGCGCATGGCGGTGTCGAACGACTTGCCGATAGTCTCGCTATCGGCTGCGTCGTCCTCCTAGCCCTGCGCGAAAATCGCCTCCGTCGCACACGTGAAATCAAGTCCGACAGGATCCTAGTGGTCTAGCGGACTTGGCTACGCGCAACGCGAAACCAACTCCGTGAAGTTACCAGCCCGGCCGGTGCAAACGCCCGCAGCCCGCGGTCTATGTTGGCCAGCTCGGCTTGCGCTTGGCGATGAAGGCGTTCACGCCTTCGAACGCCTCGTCGGCCAGCATGTGGCTGGTGATCAACGCGGCCGCTTCCTTGTAGGCGTCTTCCATGCCCAGCTCGGCCTGGCGATAGAAGAAACGCTTGCCGCCCGCGAGCGCGGCGGGCGGCTTGGCGAGCAGGGTGCGGCATAGCGCATCGATCGCGCCGTCGAGCGCATCCGGCGCGACCACCTTGTTGACCAGGCCCCAGGCGAGCGCGGTGTCGGCGTCGATGAATTCACCGGTCAGCAGCATCTCGAGCGCCTGCTTGCGCCCGATGCTGCGCGACACCGGGACACCCGGAGTGGCGCAAAACAGGCCGAAATTGATGCCCGAAGTCGCGAAGCGCGCCTCGCTCGAAGCCACCGCCAGATCGCAAGCCGCCACGAGCTGGCAGCCGGCCGCGGTGGCGATGCCGTGCACGCGCGCGATCACCACCTGCGGTAGCCGCGTGAGTGCGAGCATGACCTGGGCGCACTTTTCGAATAGTGGTCCGACGAACTCGGGCGTGCGCTGGGCGAGCATTTCCTTCAAGTCGTGGCCGGGACAAAAAGCTTTGCCGTTCGCGGCCACGACCACCACCCGTACCGAGCGATCGCCGGCGAGGTCATTCAGAACGTGCTCGAATTGATCGAGCACGGCCCTGGATAGCGCGTTGAACTGCTCCGGCCGGTTGAGCGTGATGCGGGCAATGCCGCCGCGGTCTTCCCTGAGTACCAGGGCCGGGGTAGCGATCTGGGTTGCGGCCTGAGTCATGTGAGCTCCGTGCGAATGAAGGCTGCGGCGATTATAGTCGCGTTGCGTGCCGGACTGCCGGCGTGCGGTTTGTCGCTATAATCGGCTCGGTACGGGTGTTTCGCGACACCACTGGTGAGCGCGCACGGCCAACGCGCTGTCTTGTGCTCGCGGGGTCCTCTCCGACGCGAGAGGATGAGGATCGAGCGGCGTGTGCTCGCCGCTCGACGGGGGCGCCACGGATGGGCTCGGAAGCAATGCAGGGCGTGATCCTGGTCTTGCTCGCGGTGATCGCCGTCGCCGTGGTCGCGGCCGCCGTCGTGGCGGCGCGCATCCTGTCGGCCCTGCACAAGCAGGTGCAGGAGTCGCACGTGCTGTTTTCGGCGCGCGATCCGGGGCCCGTTCTGCACAGCCTTGTGCAGCAGACGCGCGACGTGAACCGCCTGCTCGCGAACATCGACAAGCGCCTCGAGAAGCTCGAAGCGCTGGAAAAAGTCCAGATCGCCAATCTAAGCTTCCGCGACGAAGCCGCGCGCGGTACGCGCCAGTAGGCGATGCGCTTGGGAAGCACGCCCACGCCAGCTCGTGCGCCAGCGCCTCGATCGCTACCGCCTGTTGGTCCTGGCCACCTTTGGAGGTTGTGCCCGCGATCGATCACCGCGCGAGGGCGGCTGCCGCGCTGACTCAAGTCGGGATGCGCCGAGCCGATAAAGCCTTGCCGGGCCGACGTCCGCCGGCGGCGCGGCGAAACGCATGGGCGACATGGTCAAGGTCTACCGCAGCCGGGCCCGAGCGGGGCTCGTCGACGCGGATATCAATCAACTCCTGCAGGTTTCGCGGCGCAATAACCCGCTGGTTCGTATCGACGGTATGTTGCTATTCGGGCGTGGCTGCTTCGTGCAACTGATCGAGGGGCCCGGCCCTGCCGTGGAGCGAACTTATCGACGCATCCTGAGCGATCCGCGCCACGCCGATGCCGTGCTGTTGTACGACGGCGCCGGCGAGCCGCGCCGCTTCACGGGTTGGGCCATGGGCTTTGCCCGCATGGAACCCTACGCGCACCTGGCTTCGGTCGACCACTTCTTGCGGCTGGCCGAAACCGACGTCGTGAGCGCCTTCCGCGCCGAGGTCGCCCTCGGCCTGTTGCTCGATTTCAGGCGCGAGTGTGCCTGTTCCGACGCTGCCGCGGCCACCTGCTGAAAGCAGCTCGCGCCGCCGGGTGCGCCCGCGCTGTGCGCGCGGCAAGCGCGCGCGACATCAGCCGGCCAGCCAGCTCGAAAACCGACGGATCCCGAATCACCACTTGATCCTAGCTTAACCGAATGGTCGCGCCGCCTTGGCGAGCCGCGACGGTGTCCGCGGGAACGCTCGGCAGCGATAGCAATTCCGAGCCGGCATGGGCACGGGCGAATTCCACGAAAGCGCTCGCCGCTCGCGGCAATTGCTTGCCCTGCTGATGCGCGAGGAACCATTCGCGCATGACGGGAAAACCTCGTACGTCCAGAACGCCGAGCTGATCCCCGTCCTTCGCCAGGTCCGCGATGTGGCGCGGGAGCAAGGCAATGCCGAGCCCGGCCATCACCGCCTGCTTGATCGCCTCGTCGCTCGCGAGCTCCATGCGCACGCGCGGGGTGAGCCCGTGGCGCTCGCAAAGCTCTTGTGCGATCCGTCGCATCGCCGAGCCTGGCTCGCGCAGCAGGAATTGCTCGTCGGCAAGCGCCTCCAGACCGAGCGAGCGCTGCCCGCGAAGTCGATGACCCGCGGGTGCGTACACCTCGATCGGATTCGATAGCAGCGGATAAGCGGCGAGATCGCAGTCCTGCGGCAGCGTGGACACGACGTACAGGTCGTCGGCGTTCTCCTGCATGCGTTGGCGTATTCCGCGCCAGTTGTCGATGTGCATCGACACTTCGATGTTGGGGTAGCGCGCGCAGAATCGGGCGAGCAGTCGCGGGATGAAGTACTTGCCGAAGCTGCTCGTCGCGATGCGCAGCCGGCCGTAGTCGAGATCGCGCAGCCCGACCAAACGTTCCTCGACCTGCTCGAGGCGCTGAAAGATATCCGTGCACGCCTGTGCCAGCTCGCGCCCGGCGTCGGTCAGAACGGGCTTCTTGCCGGTCTGCTCGAACAGCGCCACGCCGAGGGTATCCGAGAGTTTTTTCATCTGGATGGACACGGTCGGTTGGGCGACGAACAACTCCTCGGCCGCGCGCGTATAGCTGCCGAGGCGCGCAACCGCTTCGAATACCGCGAGCTGGGGGAGCAATCCGTGGCGCAAGTAGCGCCGTATCCGCAGGCTGGGCATAGCTCGTTCTCCGTGAACGACGTTGCGTGGACCCCGCCGCCGCGTGCGGGCGGCGGGGCGCGACCTTTACCCTGGCGTCGCACCGGGCGTGGCCGGTCTCGACGCTGGCAAAGGTCTCGCTCGCAATGTGATCCATCGCCGCCGATACCGGGGCCGCGGGCCCGTGATGACGATATCGGCCGAATGAGCTACTCCCCTTTGAGGGGCTGTCCTTGCGGAAGCGTGCGCACTGTATCCGATGCAACGGCGGCCTACAAGCGCTGCGCAGGATTGTGTTGCGCAGGATTGCAACGCGGGCTCCAGCGCGTGGCTCGGGGCATTGCGTGCGCCGGCATGTCAACGCATTTCGACGCGGGTGGTGCAATGGCGCCCATTGCAAAACACTATTTCCCTTGTGCCATGGGCTTGTGCATACTGCGCCGCGATCGCAGCAGCGATTCGATGGAACGAAGGCGCGCTATGAACGGCGCATCGGGTCCGGAGAATGCGGCAGCGATCAAGACCGCCCCGATATGGGGGGAGTAGCTCTGCGGCGACCGCCGTACGCGGCGGGCGCCGGCAGCAGGGTCGTCATCACGGGCTTGTCCCCGGCCCTGCCGGCAGAAGGCCACCGGCTTTTTTGCGAGCGAGACCTCGTCCGGCCGCAGCCGCGCTGGACGGGGTTTTTGCATCGGCAACCTCGTGAAGGAGCCTATGGTGGAACTGCTGTCCACGGAGTTTCTGGCCGCGCTCGCGGCGATCGTAGTCATCGACCTGGTGCTGGCGGGCGACAACGCCATCGTGATCGCCCTGGCCGCGCGCAACCTGCAGCCGCAGCTGCGCAAGCGCGCCGTTCTTTGGGGAACCGCGGGGGCGATCGGCATGCGTGCCGCGATGACCGTCATCGTGGTCTGGTTGCTGAAGATCCCCGGCCTGATGTTGTTCGGCGGGCTGATGCTGGTATGGATCGCGTACCGCCTCCTGGTGCCGAGTAGGGGCGGCGACGAGCACGCCGTGAAGGCCGCGAACGGCTTCTGGCCGGCGATGGGGACGATCGTGCTGGCCGACTTGATGATGGGCCTGGACAACGTGCTCGCCGTCGCCGGTGCCGCGCACGGCAGCTACCTGCTGGTCGTCCTGGGCTTGCTCATCAGCATTCCGATCGTGGTTTGGGGCAGCCAGTTGGTGCTCAAGCTGATCGATCGGTTTCCCGCCATCATCTACCTGGGTGCGGGGGTGTTGCTCGCCACGGCGGCCAAGATGGTGATCGACGAGCCGCTGGTGAAGCGCATGGTCGAGGGCGATCCGCTCGTCAGCACGACGCTGTACGCGAGCCTGATCGCAGGCGTGCTCGCGCTGGCGTTGCTGCGTAATCGATTCCGCGCCCAGGACGTGGTGGCGCGCCGTCTCGCCGAGCACGCCGCGGTGGCGGGGGGCGCAAACGCACTCGCGCGCGAACGCATCCTCGTACCGGTGTACGGTCCGGCGCGGACACTGGAAGCCGTGAGCGCATTGGCCCCCCTCGCGCACAGCCGCAACGCGGAGATCCACTTGCTCGAAGTACGCCGTAAGCCGCCTCATGCGCAGGCCGGACCCGGCGTGGATGCGACAGCGAATTCTGCCGGCTCATCGAGCTTGGAGCCCGCGGCCCGCGTGCTGGCACGCGAAGGCATCGATCACGTCCGGCACGTTCGGACCGGCGAGCGGGCAGGCGCGATCAGCGCGGCGGCACGTGATCTCGGCTGCACTCGGATCGTGCTTGCATCGGCACGGCGCAATTCGCTCACCCGGCTGCTCGATGACTGGCTGGCAGGCAAACTGCTCGATCGCACCGAGCTGCCGATCGAGACGGTGTCGACACGGCCGAGCTACCGGCTGGATCGCGTCCTGGTGCCCGCTGGCATGGCGGCGCTCGTGCTTCTCACGCTAGCGGCCCGCGACTGACGGGGCAACGCTAGCGTCCTGAGTCCGAAATTCGCCGCACAAAAGATGCCGAGAATCGACGCCATACTTTGTCGCGAATCCTCGCCAGGTGTCCAACCTGGCTGCGGTTCGCTTCGCGTCTGGCGCCGATTTCGACACTTTTGTCATCCTGCTGCCATGGTCGGGTATTGACAATACAGCGCCGAACTTCAGACTCAGGACACTAGGTGCTCGGCCGAAACTGGTCACGTCCCGGCGCTCTTGGCAGTGGACGTGTCCGCATGTTGGGCACGCAGCCGATGCCGCGTCGAAGTTTGGAAGCAGCGTTGCGGGGTGTCGGCAACAAAGCGCCGATGTCTCGTTGACACCTCCTGGGCGAGTGGGTATCGTCGTAAGTGGCGTTCCATAGGACGGACGCCTCCGGGGCCGTCTCGATACGCGGTAGCCATCGCGAGCGAAAGCTTCCCGGGAAGTACAGGGAGATCTCGGCATTGTAATTTCTCGACGCCGGTGGTTCGAGCGTCGGCCGCCGCAAGGCGTATCCGCAGCCGTTCAGGTCGATCGTGAACTTGGACGCCACGCTTCGATAGCGCATCGCGTGTCGCCCATGCGCGGCATTCGGCGCTGAACCGCCATCACCGACTGGCATATCGCGCATCGCGCCGAGCTGACGCCGGGATAGCGGCATCGATCGGCTACGTCGAACAATCGCCTTCGGGCAGCAAGGAGAAAAGCTGTGGTTGCGAATCGCAGGCAGGCGCTCGTCACCCTCGCGGCCGGTGGCGACGTCGGCACCGGTCATAATCCGCCCGATATCGCGTTCGCCGGTGTGCGCGAAGCCTTGAGCCGGGCGGACATCCGCTTCGCGCAGGTCGAGCGCTTGTACTCGGAACGCGGCAGCTACCAGTGGCAGAGCCTCGCGCGCAAGCTCGAAGTGCGCCAGCCCCCCTCGCAGGCGGAAGTGTTTCGCACGGTCGGCTTCGATGTGCTCTCGCTCGCATCCAACCACACCGGCGATTGGGGGCCGGAGGCGGTCGAAGACACGCTCGATACATTTTGCCGCCTGGGCATAGCGACCGTCGGCGCGGGCCGCAACATCGAGCAAGCGCGCCGGCCCGCCATCATGGAAAGGAACGGCCTGCGTATCGCATTCCTGGGCTATTGCTCGGTCGTGCTGCCGCAGTACTGGGCGGACGATGAGCGCGCAGGGTGTGCGCCGATGCGGGCCCACACACTCTACGAGCCCTACGAATACCAGCCCGGCTCGCCGGCGCGGGTGGTCACCGTCGCGCACGAGGAGGATCTCGATCTGCTCGTGCAGGACGTGCGCAGCGCCCGCGCGAACGCCGATGCGGTCGTGGTGTCGATGCACTGGGGCCTGCATTACGTCGCCAGACCGTTCGCCTACCAGACGGTCGTGGCGCACGCCGCGATCGATGCCGGCGCTGCCGTGGTGCTGGGGCATCACCCGCACCAGCCGCAGGGGGTCGAGATCTACCAGGGCGCCGCCATCTTCTACAGCCTCGGCAATTTCGCCTTCCATCGCCGCGGCGGCGGCCTCGCGTACTGCATGCCGAACGGCGAGCACACCCACAAGTCGGTATACACCATCGACGTCGATCCGGGTATTTCGTACGACTACAAGCGGCACTGGAACGAAGGCGGCATCGCGTACCTGGATCTGGATCGTGACGGCCTCGCGCGGGCGGCGTATGCGCCTACGCTGTTGGACGATCGCGGTGCGCCGCAGTTAGTCGCCCGGGGCGACCCGCAATTCGACCGCTCGCGCAACTACCTCGAGTGGGCCGCTGCCGGGATGCCCGGCGGCGTTACCGCTATCGGCGTGGAAGACGATCGCTTCCTGTTGTATGCGCGGGGCGCGCAAACGGCATAGGACGCTCATGCAGACAGCACGGCATGCTCGGCTCCCGGCAAGCTCGACCATGCAAAGACCGATGCCATGTCGGGCGGCGAGCCCGGCACGAAGGCAATGATGGATGTGATGATGTCGACGACTGCACAGACCGTTGTAGGGCGGCGCGGGCGCCGTTATCCGGAATTGGAGATGTGATGATGTCAACGACTGCCCGGACCCTGCTGAAAAAGGTCGTCGACCTGCATGCGGTCGCTCGCAACGACGACGGCGACCTGTTGCTCTACGTCGATTACAACGTCGTGCACGAGGGCCCCTTCTATGCCTTCGATGGACTGGCGCGCGAAGGCCGCGAAGTCGCGCGTCCGGCGCAGACCGTGGCCTGCGCCGACCATTACGTGCCCACGACCGGGCGCGACAAAGGTACCGCGGGCATCAAGGATGCCGAAGCGCGCGACATGGTGGAGCGCCTGCGGCAGAATGCCGAGCGCACGCGCATCGTCCACTTCGGCATCGATCATCCCCAGCAAGGGATCATGCACGTGGTCGTGCCCGAGCAGGGCATGGCGCATCCGGGAATGGTGATCGTGGGCTCGGATTCGCACACGTGCACCAACGGCGCTTTCGGCGCGTTTGCGTTCGGCGTCGGTGCCTCGCAGGTGAAGCACGTGCTGGCCACGCAGACTCTGTGGGTCAAGGTGCCGCGCGCCATGCGCATCGACGTGCAAGGCGAGTTGGCGCCGGGGGTGAGCGCGAAGGATCTCGCGCTCGCCATCATCGCGCGCATCGGCATGGCCGGAGGGGCTGGAGCCGCGCTCGAGTATTGCGGCAGCGCGGTGCGCGCGTTGTCGATGGAAGCTCGCATGACCCTGTGCAATCTGACCGTCGAGGCCGGCGCGCGCTCCGGCATGGTCGCGCCCGACGAGAAGACGTTCGAGTACTTGCGCGAGTTGCCGTACGCGCCGCGGGGGGCGGACTGGGAAGCGGCGCGCAGCTTTTGGCAAACGTTGCCGAGCGATCCGGGTGCCGTTTTCGACAGCGAGGTTTCCATCGACGGATCGCGGCTGGGCCCGATGGTGACCTGGGGCACATCGCAGGACGAAGCCTGCGAAGTCGGCAGCCGCATTCCCGAGCCGGCTTTGATCGACGATCCGGGACGGCGTGCGCGCGCCGAACGCGCCCTGGCCTACATGGGGATCGCGCCCGGCACGCCGCTCACCGATATCGCGATCGACCGCGTATTCATCGGCTCGTGCACCAACGCGCGGCTCGACGATCTGCGCGCAGCGGCGCGCGTGGCGGCGGGACGCAAGGTGCGGATCCCGGCGATCGTGGTTCCCGGCTCGCGCACGGTGAAGCGGCAGGCCGAGGCCGAAGGACTGCACGAGGTATTGCTGAGCGCGGGATTCGAATGGCGCGATGCCGGCTGTTCGATGTGCACGGGGTCCAACGGCGACCTGGTGCCGAGCGGCGAGCGCTGTGCGTCCACCTCGAATCGCAACATGGAAGGCAGGCAGGGCAAAGGCAGCCGCACCCACCTCATGAGCCCCGCGATGGCGGCGGCTGCGGCAATCAGCGGGCGCATCGCCGACGTGCGCGAGTTCATCGGGAGCTGAGCCATGGAACCCTTTACGCTGCTTCGGGCTGTAGCCGCACCGTACTACCACGCGGACGTCGACACCGACGAGCTCATCCCGCATCGCTTCTTGCGCAAGCCGCTCGCGGCCGGCTATGGCAACTTTCTGTTCCACGACAAGCGCCGCGGCGCTGGCGAGCGCGAAGATCCCGACTTCATCCTCAATCGGGAGGCGTACAGGCGCGCGCAAATCCTGGTGTCGGGCCCGAATTTCGGCTGCGGCTCGACCCGCGAGGGGGCGGTATACGCGCTGCGCGATTACGGTATCCGCGCGCTCATCGCACCGAGCTTCGCGGATATCTTCAGTGCCAATTGCATACAGAACGGCGTGCTGCCGCTGACCTTGTCCGAGCGCGACGTGCGCAGCCTGTGCGACTTCCTGCAAGCGCAACCCGGCGCGGAGATCACCATCGACCTTCCCGCACAGACGGTGTCGACAGCGGACGCTACGACGTATCGTTTCGACCTCGAGCGCTCGCGCAAGATCCGCCTGGTGGAAGGGCTGGACGAGATCGGCATAACGCTCAAGCACAGCCAGGATATCGAGCGTTTCGAGGCAGCGTATCGCGCGCGCCTGCCGTGGCTGGCGCCTGCCCGGGGCACGTCGTGACGCACGTGCGGACATTCGCGCTCGCCGCCGCCGCGATGGTGGCATTGGCGTGTGCGGCAATGCAAGCAGCAGCCCAGGATTACCCTGCCAAGCCGATCCGCATCCTGGTGGGCTTCGCCGCCGCCAGTGCGACCGACATGGCCGCGCGCATGCTCGCGCCGCGCCTGAGCGAAAGCTTCGGCCAGCCGGTCGTGGTGGAAAACCGCCCCGGCTCCGGCGGCGTACCCGCGCTCGAGCAAATCGCCAAGGCGCCGCCCGACGGTTACACCTTGCTGATGGCGGCCGCGTCCATCACGATCCAGCCGGCGATGCGCGCGAAGCTCGGCTTCGACGTGTTTCGCGACTTCGCCCCGGTGTCGCTGGTCGTCAATGGCCCGTTCGTCCTGGTGGTGCACCCATCCGTGCCGGCACGCAGTGCGAAGGATCTGGTCGCGCTCGCGCGCTCGCGCCCGGGGCAGCTCAACTATGCCTCGTCCGGTATCGGCAGCTCGCCGCACTTCGCCAGCGAGCTGTTCAATTCCCTGGCGAAAGTGAAAACCGTGCACGTGCCCTACAAGGGCTCGCCCGAGGCGGCGCTCGCCGTCGCCAAGGGCGAGGCGGATTTCAACTTCCCCAGCATCACCGGCGCCAAGCCGCTGCTCGACAGTGCTCGGCTGCGCGCGATCGCGGTCAGCACGGCCACGCGAACGGCGCTCATGCCCGAGATGCCCACGCTGGCGGAATCCGGGGTGCCGGGCTACGACCGCAACGGCTGGTATGGCGTGATCGCACCGGCGCAGGTGCCGCGTGAAATCGTCCGTAAGCTCAATGCCGCCATCGTCAAGGCGCTGAATACCGCCGATATGAAGACGGCCTTTTTCCGCCAGGGGTTGGAGCCCAGTCCCAATACGCCGGAAGAGTTCGCGCAGCTTCTGCGCAGGGAAGTGGATCAGAACCTCAAGCTCGCCCACGGCGCGGGCATTCAGAAAGAGTGACCGGCATGAACCTCAAGCTCAGCATTGCAATGACGCTCAATCCGCGCACGCGGCCCATATTCGACGGCTCGGTCAAGCCCGACGGGATCGATCTCATCCCGACGCAGCTCCATCCGTCCGAGATGTTCTGGCGCCAGCTCAAGTTCGCCGACTTCGACGTTTCCGAGCTGTCGTTCTCGTCGCTGTCGATGGCGAAGTCGCGCGGCGACGAGCGCTTCGTCGGCCTGCCGATTTTCACGACGCGCCATTTCTTTCAGAACTGGATCCTGGTGCGCAAGGCGGCGCGGATCGATTCGCCGGCCGACATGCGCGGCAAGCGCGTCGGCGTTCCCGAATACCAGCAGACAGCCGCCGTCTGGTCGCGCGGCATCCTCGAGCACGAGTGGGGTGTGGCGCCCAAGGACATGGCGTTCTGGATGGAGCGAGCCCCGGCGCAAAGCCATGGCGGCGCCACCGGATTCCAGTCCCCGCCCGGCGTGACCATCCATCGCATCCCGCAAGAGAAGAACATCGGCACGATGATGCTCTCGGGCGAGCTCGACGCGACGCTGCTGTACTTCGTGGATCGCAACCTGATCGATCGCAGCACCGCCGACCTGTGGAATCACCCCGACATCGAGCCGCTGTTCCGCGACCCCGTCGCCGAAGGCGCACGGTACTACCAGAAGACCGGGTTGTTTCCGATCAACCACGGCATGGCCGTGAAGCGCTCGATCGCGGATCAGCACCCTTGGGTGATCCTGAACCTCTACAAGGCGTTCGTGCGTGCCAACGAGCTCGCCAATGCACAGCGCCTCGAGCACGCCGAATACCATCTGGCCGCGGGTCTGCTCTCGCGCGAAGCCTACGAGGGCTTGCGTACACCGCTCGTGGCGCACGGTGTTCGGGCCAATCGCGCGGTACTGGAGACGGCGGCGCGCTATTCGTTCGAGCAGGGCTTGACGCCGCGGGTGATCCCGCTCGAGGACGTGTTCGCGCAGAGCACCATGGACATGTGATGTCGAAGCGAAGGAGCAGTGCTATGCGTTGCCTGTTGATCTGGCTCGCGCTCGCGATCAACGCGGGCGTGCCCGTGCTGGCCGCCGAGAGCGGCTACCCGTCGCGCTCGATGCGGTTCATCGTGCCCTATCCGCCCGGCGGAGGTACCGATCTGATTGCACGCGTGCTCGGCGCCAAGCTCTCGGAGCGGCTGGGCGTATCGGTGGTCATAGACAACCGCGGCGGCGGCAACGGTGTCATCGCCACCGCCATGGCCGCACGCTCCGCGCCCGACGGCTATACCTTCGTCATCATCAACTCCAGCTTCGTCGCGATGCCGCTGCTGAACAAGGGGCTGCCGTACGACCCGAACAAGGACTTCCGGCCTGTGATCCGTCCGGCGGAGAGCCCGAACATCGTGGTTGCGCGCGCCTCGTTCGGCGCGAAATCGATCGGCGAGCTGGTCGCCATGGCGAAGGCGCAGCCCGGCAAGCTCACCTTCGCCGAGGCGGGTTTCGGCGGTCCATCGCATCTCGCCGCCGAGCTGTTCAGCTATGTCACCGGGGTGAAGATGACGCGCATCTCGTACAAGGGCACCGGGCCGGCGACGACCGACATGCTGGGCGGGCATGTCGATTTGATGTTCGCCTCGATCACCGGCGTGCTGACCCATGTGCGCGCGAACAAGTTGCGCGGCTTGGCGGTCACTGGGCTTAAGCGCTCGCCGGCGATGCCTGACGTGCCGACGGTGGCGGAAGCCGGCTTGCCGGGCTACGAATTCGTGAGCTGGTACGGCATCCTGCTGCCGGCGGGAACTCCCGATCCGATCCTCGCCCGGTTGCACGACGAGGTGCTGAAGATCCTGCAACAGGACGAGGTGCGCAAAGTGCTCGCCGCCGAAGGCGGGCAGGTCATCACCGACGGCCCCGAGGCGTTCGCGCGCTACGTCGCCTCCGAGACGCGGAAATGGGCCAAGATCATCGCGGCCATGAACATCGAGGCGGTGCGATGACGCCGCGCCGACTTGCACGAATTCTGCGCCACGCGACGGCCGGCCTGGGCCTCGCGATCGCGGCGGGCCTGGTCGCACTGCCGGCCGCTGCCCAGGACTATCCGTCGCGACCGATCCGCATGGTGTGCGGCGTGCCTCCGGGCGGAACGACCGATGTCATGGCGCGCCTGGTCGGTGCGCGCCTGGGCGAGCGCTTCGGCCGCCAGGTCGTGGTCGACAATCGTCCGGGCGCAAGCGGCATCATCGCCATCCAGCTCGTCGCCGGCTCGCAGCCCGACGGTTATACCTTGCTCATGTCGGGCAGCTCCATCACCGCGGTCGGCAGTCTCTATTCGAAGGTTCCCTTCGATGTCGCCCGCGATCTCGTTCCGGTCGCCTTCGTCGCCACGACCCCGTTCGTCCTGGTGGTGCATCCTTCCCTGCCGGCAGGCTCGTTGCGCGACTTCATCGCGCACGTCAAGGCGCAGGCTGCCGGGGTGCATTACGCCGGGTCAACGCCGGGCACGGTGCAGCATCTCTCGGGCGAGCTGCTCAAGCGCATGACCGGCATCAATTTGAGCTATGTTCCCTACAAGGGCACGGGCGCGGTGTTGCCGGATCTCCTGGCCGGACGCATCCAAGTCGGGATAGAAAACGTGGTCACGATGCGCCCGCACGTCAGCAGCGGCGCGCTGCGCGGGCTCGGCGTCACGAGCGCAACACGATCGGCGGTGCTGCCCGACCTGCCGACCATCGCGGAAGCGGGCGTGCCCGGATTCCAATCGGTCGGTCGCTTTGCGCTGTTCGCGCCGGCGAAAACGCCGCGGGCCATCGTCGGGACGCTGAATAAGGAAATCGCCGGCTTCATGAAGGAGCCAGAGTTCCGCAATCGCCTGACGGCGCAGGGTGCGGAACCCGGCGCGGGCGCACCGGAGGAGATCCGCAAGCAATTCGAGGACGAGATCGCGAAATGGGCGAAAGTGATCCGCGAGGCCGGGATCAAGCTGCAATGACGAAGGGATTTCCTGGGCAACTTGCTTTCGGCATCACGCTATCGAACCGCGGCGTCGTCCTCGGCACGCGCACGCCCAAGGACCTGCTCGATCTTGCCGACGCGGTCGAAGCGAATCCGCTGCTCGATTCGGTCTGGGTCGGCGACGCGTTGTACGTCAACCGAAGGCTCGACGCGGTCGCGTTGCTCGCGGCTGTCGCCGGGCGCACGCAGCGCATCCTCCTGGGTCCGGCGGCCATGGGGTCCTTCGCGTTGCGTAATCCCCTGGTGTTCGCGTACGAATGGGCCAGCATCGATCAGATCGCGAACGGGCGCACCCGCCTGATCGTCGCCGCGGGAGGTGGCGGCGAGGCCGCGTGGAGCGCGGAATCCGCCGCGCTCGGCGTCGCCCCGGCGCAGCGGCGCAAGCGGATGTACGAGCATATCCGCATCCTCAAGCACCTGTGGCGCCACGATCGCGCGCGCTTCGCGGGCGACTTCTACCAGTTCTCGGACCTCGTGCTCGAGCCCAAGCCGGCGAACCCGGATTGCCCGATATGGACAGCCACGAATGCCACCCGGCTTTCGAGCGGCGCGGCGGACGCGGCCTCCGGCGGATCCGACTACGCGTTGCGGCAGTGCGCTCTGCTCGCGGACGGCTGGATGACGCATAGCGCATCCCCGGAGGCGATCCGGCAATCGTGGTGCAAGCTTCTGAGCGTTGCGGCCGAGGCGGGGAGGGATCCGTCGCGCCTGGACAACTGCATCTATCACCACATCCATATCGACGACGATCGCGATCGCGCCCTGCACCAGGCGAAGGTTTTCCTCGATCGATATTACGCGGCGAATTACACCCGCGAGCGGCTCGAGACCTGGCTCACGTATGGGTCGGCGCGGGACTGCATCGAGGGGCTGCGCGCCTACCGCGGCAGCGGCGCGCACCGCATCGCCCTGCGCCTGTCGTCGGAGACGCAGGAGCGCAGGCAGTTCGACCTGCTGGTGAACGAAGTGCTGCCCTACGTCAACGAAGGTGCGCCAGCGTTCGCCAGTGCTGCGTGAGGCACGCATACGACGGCAACACGCAGCCAAGACGAGGATCCACCGATGGACGCCACCATAGAGCGCATCGCCGCCTACGCCGCCGGATTCCAATTCGATGGGCTGACGGCCAAGGCCGTGCACGAAACCAAGCGGCGCCTCATCGATGCGCTGGGATGCGGCCTGGGCGGGTACGACGACGCGCCGTGCCGGATCGCGCGCAAGCTGGCCGCGCGCGGGACTTGCGATGGCGGCGCGCGCATCCTCGGCGGCGCGCAGCGTACGCTGCCGGAGCTGGCCGCCTTCGCCAACGGCGTCATGATCCGCTATCTCGACGGCAACGACACGCTGCCGGGAGGCGGCGGCCATCCGAGCGACGTGATCGCCCCGATGCTCGCCGTAGCGGAAGCCGCTCGCGCCGGCGGCAAGGCGCTGGTCGCTGCGATCGCGCTTGCCTACGAGGTCTATTACGCGTTCTTTCGCAGCGTGTGCATGCGCGATCACGGCATGGACCACGTCCTGTACACCGCCGTCGCGAGTGCGCTAGGCGCGGGCAAGCTGCTCGGGTTGGACGATCGCCGGCTCGCCCACGCGGTTGCGCTCGCCGTGACGCCGAACATCGCCTTGCACGCCACCCGCCGCGGCGACCTGTCGATGTGGAAGGGCGTTGCCGCGGGCAACGCGGCGCGCAACGGCGTGTTCGCGGCGCTGCTCGCCGCGGAGGGAATGACCGGCCCGGCGAACGCCATCGAAGGCTCGCATGGATTGCGCGAGCTCGTGGGCAGCTTCGAGCTGGCCGCGCTCACGCCGGCCCAGGGCGAATTCCGGGTGACGCAATCCAACCTGAAATTCTTCCTTTCGGAATACCACTCGCAATCGCCCATCACCGCGGCGCTGCAACTGAGCCGGGAGCTGCGCGCGGAGGATATCGCCGCGATCACCGTGTATACGTACTGGTTCGCTTGGCACGAGATCGGGAGCGAGCCCGAGAAATGGCATCCGACCACGCGCGAGAGCGCCGATCACAGCCTTCCGTTCATTCTCGCGGCCGTGCTGATCGACGGCGCCTTCAGCGATGCGGTGTTTTCGGCGGCGAGGCTACGCGACCGAGCGGTCCATGCGCTGGCCGACAAAGTGGCGGTGAAAGAGGACCCGGAGCTCACGCGCCGCTTCCAGGTTTGCGTCCCGTGCCGGTTGGAGGTCAGGCTGCGCAACGGCGAGACCAGAACGGCGGAAATCGAGTACCCGCGCGGTCACTACCAGAACCCGATGACCGACGCCGAGGTCGAGAGCAAGTTCACGACGCTGGCGCGACGTTTTCTCCCCGAGGAGCGTATCGCGCCGGCGTTGAAGGTCCTCTGGAGCATCGAGCAGGAACGCGACGCCGGCATCGTTCTGGACGTGCTGGCGCGGAGCTGACATGGACGCTAGCACCGCGAAGCTGGTCGATTACGCGCTTGCCGTGCGCTACGACGCGCTGCCGGCCGCAACAATAGCTGCCTGCAAGACTCGCCTGCTCGATTCGCTCGGCTGCGTCGCGGCGGCTTACGACCATCCACTATCGATCGCTGCGCGAGATCTTTGCGTGCGCTATCGCGTCGACGCGGGTGCGACGGTGCTCGGCTCTGGCCTCATTGCCGTCGCGGAGATGGCGGCGTTCGCCAACGGCGTCATGGTGCGGGTGCTCGATCTCTCGGACATGTATCGCACCAAGAGCGGCGGCCATCCCAGCGACACGATCTCCGCGGTGCTGGCCGCCGCCGAGCTGGGTGCGCGCGATGGCCGATCGCTGATCAGCGCCATCGCCCTGGCCTATGAGATCTACTGTAGCGGCTGCGATGCCATCGATTTCAATACGAAGGGCTGGGATCAGCCGGTGTACGGCGTCGTTGCGGCAGCGCTGGCCGCGGGAAAGCTGCTCGGGCTCGACCGCGAACGCCTCGGCCATGCCGTAGCGCTTGCGCTCGTGCCCAACATGGCGATGTACCAGACCCGCCAGGGCGAGCTATCCGGCTGGAAAGGCTGCGCCGGCGCGAACGCCTCGCGCAACGGCGTGTTCGCTGCGGTGCTCGCGCAAGCCGGATTCACCGGACCGGAGGCACCCATCGAAGGTAGACACGGATTATGGGATGTGCTCGGCCGCTTCGAATGGCCGCTCGTGCCGGGCGAGATGCCGCATCGAATCGCGCACACCCACATCAAATGCTTCCCTGTGTGCTATCACGGCCAGTCCGCGGTATGGGCGGCGCTCGGCATGCGCGATCGGGTCCCGGTCGAGCGCATCGAGGAGATCCGCATCGACACGCACCATACCGCCTTCGGGCTCATGGCCAGCAGTCCTTCGCGCTGGGCTCCGGCTAGCGCCGAGACCGCGGATCACAGCCTGCCGTATGTCGTCGCACGCGCCTTGCTCGACGGGAAGATGGACGAGCGTTCCTTCGGCGCCGAGCAACTGCGCGACCCGCGTGCGGCTGCGCTGATGGCTCGCACCAAGGTCTACGAGGACGAGGCGATGAATGCGCAAGTCCCGGCTGCATCGCCTTGCCGCATCAGCGTGCGCACGAGCGATGGCACGCGTGTCGACAACGAGGTGACGTATCCGAAGGGCCACGACCGCAATCCGCTGGCGCTGGCCGAGGTCGAGACCAAGGTCGGCGTGCTGTTCGATGGTTACGGCACGCCCAAGCAGGCGCAGAGGCTCATCGAGACCGTGCGCGGTCTCGATGGGCTGGACGACGTGCGCCGCGTTCTTGTCGATGTCGGGGTCGGACCGAGGCAATGAATTGTTCAATAAGCGAAACGACCCCTGGCGCGCGCCCTTTCCTGTGCTTAGCGCTGCATTTTCGAGCCGAATTGCCGACCGCTACGAACGGCGGCGATCGCGAGACGCGAGTAAGATCGGGCGTCGTTGACACGCCCGCGTCGCCACCACGTGCCGGGCGAAATCATCGCGAGACGCGAGTAAGATCGGGCGTCGTTGACACCCCGCCCATCCCGCCTATACTCGATCGCTCCCGCGCCGTCGCGGTCGCCGGATCGCGCGCGGATGCGAGGAGAGATGCCAACCGGGGGAGTTGAAACGTGACGAACGAAGCCAAGCCACGCGTCTACGATGTCCTTGCCAAGGCCTTCACGCAGGAGGGCGTGAGCACCTGTTTCGCGCTCCTGGGCGACGCCAACATGAACTGGGCGGCGCGACTGGCGCAGCAGGGATGTCGCATGGTGTACGTGCGCCACGAGCATTGCACGGTGGCAGCCGCGATGGCATACGCGCGCAAGACCGGGGACGTGGGCGTGGCCACGGCCACCTGTGGGCCGGGGGTCACGCAACTGATCACGGCGCTGCCCGCGGCCGTGCGCGCCCATCTGCCGGTGGTCGTGTTCGCCGGCGAGGCGCCGCTGAAGAGCGGCTGGTACAACCAAGGCATCGATCAGGGGCCGCTCATCGCGGCCACCGGCGCGGCTTATCTCTATGCGCACCTGCCCGAGCGCATGGCGCTCGTGGTCCGCGACGCGTTCCTGCAGGCGCGGCGCGAACGCCGCCCAGTGGTGATCGGCATTCCGTTCGATTTGCAGGATCGGCCCTGGGAGGGACCGGATGCCTTGCCGACGCCTTCGCGGCAATTGCTGCCGCGGCCTTCGCCGATGCCGCCGCATCCGGATGACGTGGCGAGAGCCGCGGAGCTGGTGGCGGCTGCCGAACGCGTGGTCGTGTTTGCCGGACTGGGGGCGGTCGCGGCGAAAGCCGGGCCTGCGTGCCGGGCGCTGGCGGCGAAGACCGGCGGGCTCCTCACCACTACTCTGCCCGCACGCGGACTGTTCCACGACGACTTATATTGCATCGGCATCGCGGGCAGCTTCACCCCCGAGGTCGGACTCGAGTACCTGGCGCAAGCCGATCTCATCATCGCGGTCGGCGGCTCGCTTGCTTATCATGCGGGCGGCGGCGGCCAGCTCTGGCCGAAAGCGCAGACCCTGCATATCGACGTCGATCCGGTGGGAATGAGCCAGGGGCAGGTGGTGGCGCGGCATCACTTGCGCGCCGATGCGCGTCTGGGCGTGGAGGCATTGACGGCAGCATTGCCTGCGCGCAAGACCACGTGGCGCACCGAGGCGATGGCGGCGCGCATCCGCGAGTCGAAGCCCGACAGCCAGGTGTTCGATGTCGAGCCGGGCTTGCTCGATCCGCGCGATGCCGTCGAAGCGCTCGAGAACGCCCTCCCGGCCGACTGGGAGCTGGTGAATTCCTCGGGGCATTGCTCATGGTTCTTCGCCCAGATGCCCTCGCGCCCGAACGAGCGCTTCCTCACCATTCGCGAGTTCGGTGCGATCGGCAACGGCATCTCGTTTGCCATGGGGGTGGCAGCCGCGCGCCCCGATCGAACGGTGGTGCTGTTCGATGGCGACGGCAGCTTGATGATGCACATCCAGGAGCTCGAAACCATCAAGCGTCACGGCATGAAGATCTTGATCATCCTGCTGAACGACGGGGCGTACGGCTCCGAGGTGCACAAGTTCCGCTCGGAGGGACTGCCGGAGGACGGATCGGTGTTCGGCCGCCCGGAT
Source organism: Burkholderiales bacterium (assembly GCA_020848435.1). GTDB lineage: Bacteria > Pseudomonadota > Gammaproteobacteria > Burkholderiales > WYBJ01 > WYBJ01. Next base: position 18,878 of record JADLAC010000003.1, read on the forward strand.
TTCGCAGCCATCGCGCGCGGCTTCGGCCTGCAGGGGAAGACCTTCACCCGCCTCGATGATGTGCTGAAGCAGGTGGAGGAGTTCGCCAAGAGCGGCGGCGCCGCGGTCTGGGACTTTCACGTCTCGGACAAAGTCGTGTCGCCCTCGATTCGCCGCGCCCATCCTCCGGGCAAGCACAAGAAAGCATGAGCGACGCCGCGGGCGCGCGGCGGCTCGAACGCGACCGCGCGAGCTACGCCCTCGCGTACATCCGGGCAGCGACGGCAATCGCGCCCACAGCGGAGACGAGCACATGACGACGGTATCGGTTCGTGTTCCCGCCCGGACGGGCGGTGACTTCGAGGCATGGCTTGCCGCACCGGTGTCCGGACGCGGACCCGGCGTGATCATCCTCGCCGAAATCTACAACGCCAACGATTGGGCACGTTCGGTCGCCGATCGCTACGCGGCGCAAGGCTACGTGGCAATCGTGCCCGATCTGTATTGGCGCCAGCAGCCGGGCGTCTATCTATCGTATACGCCGCAGGGCCAGCAGCAGGGACGGGAAATGGGAGCGGCGATGGACTTGCCGCTATTTGTCGAGGATTTGCGCGCCTGCGTCCAGTGGCTGCGGCAACGCCCGGAGTGCAGCGGGCGCGTGGGCAGCGTCGGCTATTGCCTCGGCGGCAAGTTGGTCTGGCTCGCCCTATCGCAGCAGGTGCTCGATGCCGGCGTGGCGTATTACGCGGTACAGCTCGCCGAGCATCTCGACGCGGCGAGCACCATCGACGCGCCGCTCATGATGCACTTCGGCTCGCTCGACCATCGCGTGCCGCCGGAGTTGTACCAGCGGATCCAAGGCCGGCTCGCCGGCAAACCGAACGCCCATACCTACTGGTACGAAGGCGCCGATCATGGCTTCGATCGCGATGGCCATCCCCCCTATCATCCCGAGGCGGCGTCCCTGGCATGGCGCCGGACGTTGGAGTTTCTCGGCCGCCACCTCGGCGGCAAGGCTGCATAACGGCGAGGATAGCAACGCCGCTCAGCCGGCCGACGTGGCCGGTCGCGGCGCCGTCTCTTCCAGATAGACCTCGTTGACGAAGCGCGTCGCCGAGCGCAGCGCGGGCGCGCCGGAGTACACCCCGGCATGCTTGAGCACGGCACGAATCTCGTCCCAGGAGCAGCCGTTCCTGCGCGCCCCACGCACGTGGGTCTTGAGCTCTTCCGAGCAATGCATGACGGTCAGCATGGCGATGTTGATGAGGCTGCGCGTCCTGTGGGGGATCGTGGGATCGCTCCAGATTTCGCCCCAGACGTACTGGGTCGTGAAATCGCGAATCGGCTGCGAAAAAGGCGTCTCGCTGTTGCGCACGCGCGCCTCGTACTCCGGCCCCATCATCTGCGCGCGCGTCTGCTTGCCGCGCTCGATCATCGCTTCGTCGCTCATTTTCCTTGTCTCCCGGTTGCATTACATCGTTCGGTGATGCTCGCCCGGCAGCGGGGATTCCACCTGTCCTGACGCTCCCCTCGATACGCGCCCGAGCGCCGCTCGATTCTAACCGTGATGGTCGAGGAAGCCGCGGCCGTATTGAGTGGAACGGTGCGTCGCGCTACGACCGGAGCGGTCGCAGCGGGCGCGGAAGGAGGGCGCGTGCAAGCAAGTAGCTTCAGGGTCAGCGCCTGCGCGGTCACGGCGCTGCTGGCTTCGTTGTCGGCTGAGGCGGGATACGCGCAGGCGTACCCGCGCAAGCCCGTGCGCATGCTGCTGGGATTCACGCCCGGCGGAGCGGCCGATGTGCTGACGCGCGTCGTGGCGCAAAAGCTCGCACGAGCCGACGATTCAAAGCCTGTTGGACAAGGGCGTGCTCGACCCGAAATGGATTGCCGTGGTGCCGAACGAAAGCATGCCGATGTTCCAGACACCGCAGACGCTGCACGTGTTCGTCTCCGGCGATCGTGGCCGCAACAAGTACACGAGCTTGCGGGGAGCGTATTTCCGGTCCACGTCGAAGTTTGCCCGATGGTCTACTCGAAGAGCAATCGCGGCTAAGGCTTGGCCATCATCCGCATCACCGCGCGCGTGAAATCCTCGGTGGAAGCGGCGCCGCCGAGATCGGGCGTGGTATCGCCGGATTCGATGGTGCGCCGCACGCTCGTCTCCATCAGCTCGGCCGCATCGCGACACGCTTGCCGGCCGGTGCGTTGATAGAACCAGCGCATGAGCAGCGCCGTCGACAGGATGAGCGCCGAAGGATTCGCCACGCCTTTGCCGGCGATGTCCGGTGCCGTGCCGTGCACCGCCTGCGCCATCGCGTGCTCGGGGCCGGCGTTGAGCGACGGTGCCAGGCCGATCCCGCCCGCAAGCCCCGATGCCTGGTCGGAGAGAATATCGCCGAACAGATTCGTGGTCGCCACCAGCCGGTAGTGCCTCGCGTCGCGGGGGAAGGACGAGCTGAAGGTGTCGATGCGCACCAGCTCGATGGCGATGCGCCGGTACTCGTTCTGCAAGCGTTCGAATGCGCCAATGAATAGACCGTCCGTCTGCGGCAGCGCCGTGCGCTTGTGGACGACACAGATGCGATCCAGTCCCGCCGCGCGCGCGTACTCGAAGGCATAGCGTGCGAAGCGATCGCAGGCTTCGCCGGTGATGACGCGTAAGGCGAGCGCCACATCGTCGCGCGGCTTGAATTCGCCATAGCCCCAGGCGAGATTGCGGTCGGGATAGAAGCCCTCGGTGTTCTCGCGCAACACCGTGATGTCGACCTCGGGGACCAGCGGGTCGAGCTGCGGCCAAGCCTGCACCGGGCGCACGTTGGCGAAGAGCTTGTAGTGGCGCCGGATGAAGCCGTTGGGATGACCGCGCACCGGATCGTCCTTCGGATATTCGCCCGCGAAGGTCGGGCCGACGATCCAGCCTTCGTGCTCGTCCAGCGCTTTCTTGGTGGCCTCGGGCAAGGTCGACTGGTATTTCTCATACCCCTTCCAGCCGATCAAGGCGCGCTTCGCTCGAATGACGAGCCCGGTGCGCTTCGCGGCGGCGTTCAAGACTTTCAGCGTCGCCGGCGTGATCTCGGGTCCGATGCCGTCGCCGTCGAGAACGGCCAGACGGAGCTCATTGCTTTGTTGCATTGTCTTCCTCCCTGGATGCGAATGTCTTGACGATCGGTGACCACTTGTCAATTTCGGTCGCGATGTGTGCGGCGAAGTCTCGTGACGATCCGCCGGCCGGTGCGATAGCCAGAGCGCTGAATTGCTGCCGAAGCTCATCGTCGCGCAGGACTTCGAGCACCGCGGCATTGAGCTCTGCGATGCGTGCGTCCGGGATGCCGGCGGGGGCGGCGAGTCCGAGCCAGTTGGTCATCACGCAGCCGCTCAGCCCGGTCTCGACCAGAGCCGGCAACTGCGGCGCCTGCGGCAGCCGCTGCGGGCCCGTCACTGCCAGGCCGCGGACGCTTCCGCGGCGCACGCAGCCGAGCATGGACATCGCATTGTTGAAGCTGAGATCGATGCGCCCGGAGGCCAAATCGGCATACAAGTCGGTGGTGCGCGCGAAAGGCACGTGCCGCAAGCGCACGTTGGCTACGCGCTCGAACAAGGCCGCCGCGAGGTGCGGCGCCCCGCCGATCGCCGAGCTGCCGTAGCGCAGCGTCCCTGGCGCTGCGCGCGCCGCCTCGACGAGCGACTGCACGCTTTCGACCTGCAAACCCGGAGACACGCCGAGCACCATCGGGCTTCGCGCCAGCAATGCGATGGGAATGAAATCGACGAGCGGGCGATAGTCCAGATCGCGCCGCAGGCTGGGCAGTACCGCGTGCGTGCCCAGGGTCGCCATGATGAGCAGCTCAGCGCTGCCACGGTGCGCGGCGACCATCGCTGCCGCCCGCGCGCCGCTTGATCCGGTACAGGCGATGACCTGCACGGGCTGATCGAGCCTCGCCGCGAGCAGCGGCGCGACCAGCCGCGCGACGATGTCGGAAGCGCTGCCGGGAGAAAACCCGATCACCAGCTCGAGCGTGTTCGGCGCGCGCTGCGGGCTCATCGAGCGTCCATTCGCGCGCCACCGATGCCAGGCGAGCCACGCACGGGCATGCCGTATTGGGACATTGCGTCGGGCTTTGTGTACTGCGTTCGCTATTATAGGGCGCGCGCTTCGCGGCGCTGTTCAATGAAGGGAAGGCTGGGCAATGAGGGCGGATGTGGTGGTGGTCGGGGGCGGCGGCTCGGGGCTCGCGGCTGCCGTCGAGGCGGCGGCGAACGGCGCTCGGGTCGTCGTGCTGGAGAAGAATCCGAGCTGCGGCGGAACGACCGCGCGCTCCATCGGTTCGATCAGCGCCACGGGTACGCCTCACCAAATGCGCCGCGGCATCGTCGATACGCCCGAGTCGCATTACCGCGACATGACGCTGTTCGCGCAGCACGTCGGCCGCGGCGACAACGATGCGTTGCGCCGAGTGTTGACCGAGAATGTTCCGCAGACCTTGCGCTGGCTCGGCCATATGGGAATCGAGTTCTTCGGCCCGCTGGAGGAGCTGCCGCACACTAAGCCGCGCATGCATAACGTGCTGCCGAATTCGCGTGCCTATATCTTTCACCTGGAGCGGCGCGCACGCGCGCTCGGTGTGCGTATCCTCAAGGGCGCGAGCGCGCTCGAGCTGCGCCATCGGGACGCACGCATCGTGGGCGTCGAAGCAGCCCTTTGCGGCGGCGGCCCGGAATCCATCGACGCGAGCCGCGGGGTGGTGCTGGCGGCGGGCGACTACGCGGCCAATCCGGACATGAAGCGCGCGCTCATCTCCGCGGCCGTGGCGGACATCGAGGCGGTCAACCCGACCAGCACCGGCGATGGCATCCGCCTCGGTCTGGCGGCCGGCGGACGCATCGTCAACCCGGATCTCTTCGGTGGCGGAATACGCTTCGTGCGTCCGGCGCGGCCGTCGTGGGTGAGCCGGGTGCCGCCCTGGCGCTCGCTCATGCGGGCAACCAACTTCCTGCTGGAACGTACACCGCCGGCGATCGTGCGCCGCTTCGTGATGGGCTTTCTGACCACCGTGCTGGTGCCCGAGTTGAAGCTGTTCGCCGACGGCGCGATCGTCGTCAACGGCGACGGCGAGCGCTTCGCCGACGAAGCCCTGCCGATGATGTATGCATTGGCGCAGCAAGCGGGCGGCTGCGCTTACATCGTCTTCGATGCCGCGCTGGCCGGCAAGTACTCGCGCTGGCCGCACTACCTCTCGACCGCGCCCGGATTCGCGTACGCCTATCTCGGCGACTACCTGAGAAACCGGCCGGATCTGGTCCGGCGCGCCGCCTCTCTGGAAACCTTGGCGCAACGCATCGGCGCTCGGCCCGAGCGGCTCCTGCGCACGGTTCGCGCCTATAACGACTCCGACAGCGCGGTACCGCCGCGCGGGGCGCGGCCGATCATCGGTGACGGACCGTATTACGCGCTGGGCCCGGTGAAGAGCTATGTGAATTACACCGATGGCGGACTTGCGGTGAACGACGAGTTGCAAGTGCTCGGTTTGAACGATGTGCCGATTCGGGGGCTGTACGCGGCGGGCTCCAACGGCCAAGGCGGTCTGCTGCTCAAGGGCCATGGGCACCATCTCGGTTGGGCGTTTACCTCCGGGCGCATCGCCGGGCGCAACGCGGCGCGCGACGCCGCTGCGCCCTAAGCGCGGTGACCGCGTGATGAGGCAGGGGTATGATTCGGCTCGATCGCGGCACGAGGTGCCACGCAACACTCGGACGGATTGAGGAGAAGGGATGGTTGCGATGAGAGCCAGCACGCTGGTCGCGGCGGCGGTGATCGTTTGCGCAGCGCCGGCGAGCGTCATGGCGGCGCAGTATCCGGAGCGTCCGGTGCGCCTGCTCGTGCCCTTCGCGCCCGGCGGCGGCGCCGATGCCGTAGCGCGCGTGCTCGGCCCCAAGCTCTACGAGCAGCTCGGCCAGGCGTGGATCGTCGACAACCGCGGCGGCGCCGCGGGCAATATCGCGGCCGAGATCGTGGTGAATGCGAACCCCGACGGCCACACCGTCTTTCTCGGCTTCAGTACCGTCCTCACAGTCAATCCTCACTTGTACAAGCTGCCCTTCAATGTCGAGCGGGATCTGATTCCGATCGCCACGTTGACGGCCGGCCAGTACATGCTGGTGCTGCATCCTTCGGTCACGGCCAACAGCCTCGACGAGCTGATCGCACTCGCCAAGGCGAAGCCCGGTCAGTTGCGTTTCTCCTCCGCCGGACGCGGCTCGCCGCTGCATCTTTCAGCCGAGCTGTTCCAGATGCGTACGGGGACCCAGCTCTCGCACGTGCCCTACAAGGGCGGCGGGCCGGCGGCGCGCGCGGTGCTGGGCGGCGAAGTCCATATGCTGTTCGGGAGCCTGCCGTCCTCCTTCGCGCAGGTGAAGGCCGGCAAGCTCAAGGCGCTGGCCGTGACCGGTTTGAAGCGCTCGTTCGCCGCACCCGACCTTCCCACCCTCGACGAGTTGAATCTGAAGGGATTCAACGTCACGTCCTGGTACGGGCTCATGCTGCCCAAGGGTACGCCGATGGTGATTGTCGATTTGCTAGAGCGCACCACGCTCAAGGTGATGGCCATGCCCGACGTGAAGGCCGCCATGGAACGCAGCTTTCTCGAGCTCGACTCACAAGGCTCCAGTGCCTTCCGGGAGAAGCTGCGGCGCGAATCCGAGACGTGGGGGAAGGTGATTCGCGAAGCCGGCATCAAGGGCGAGTGAGCGCGTCGATGCTGTACATGGTCGAATGCCGTTTCACCGACCCCTCGCGCGAGCAGTCATGGAACGATTGGTACGGCGGCCAGCGCCTCGGCGAGCTGCTCGGCGTGCCCGGATTTCGCGGCTCGCAGCGCTTTCGTGCGCTCGATGAGCAGCCGATTCGCTACCTTGCGGTGCACTGGGTCGATGGTCTCGAGGTGTTCCGCAGCCCCGCCTATGCAGCAATCGGCGGCGGCGGGTTTCTCGGCTACCAGGATTGCATCACCGATTGGATCCGGCGTTTCTTCGCGGGCTGGGATCGGGATATGGCCGTGGCCCAGGATGAACGCCTGGTCGTCGCCGACCGAGGCCGGGAATCGGTCGCGGCGAGCGGCGTCGAATTCGAATGGCTGGCGGAGGCCGGTAGCGGACGGCCGCGCGAACGCGGGATTGCACGTATGCCGGCGGCGAAACTGGAAACCCTGCGCGGCGCGAGCATGCGCGACGCGCTGGCGATCTACGCGCCGCTCGGCGCCTGGCGCCCCGGACGGCAGGCTACGTCATGACTTGTAACACTTCTCGAACTGCGAATTGGCGATTTCAGCGCATGGCGCTTCGTGCTCGCTGGGGCGGCATCGACTCATGATGGCCGCGGTTCGAGGCGTGGCGCCCGAAAGCCGAGCGAAACGTCCGCGCCATCGCGCACGAGGTAAACCGTGAACCCCCTGTGTCATCGTACGTTGTTGCTCGTCGCGCTCGCGCTGGCGCCGGGGATCGCCGCGCCTGCGGCGCCGGCCTATCCGGACAAGCCGCTGCGCTTCGTCGTTCCTTTTCCCCCGGGAGGAGGTGCGGACAGCCTCGGGCGCATTCTTGCGCGCAAGATGGCCGCAACGTTGCGCCAGCCGATCGTGATCGATAACCGCGGCGGCGCCGGAGGCAACATCGCGGCCGAAGTCGTTGCGAAGGCGCCGCCGGACGGCTACACCTTGTTGCAGGCGAACATCTCGCACACCATCAGCGCGAGTCTCTACGACAAGCTCTCGTACGACGTGCTGAAGGATTTCGCGCCGGTGACCGAGCTCGCGACGACACCCTTCATGCTGGTGGCTACAGCGGCGCTCGGCACATTCTCGTTGCGCGATTTGATCGCCCTTGCCAAGTCCAAGCCGGGCGAGCTGAGCTACGCTTCGTCGGGCTATGGCGGTCCGAGCCACCTGGCGGGCGAGCTGTTCAAGCTGGCTGCGGGCTTGAACATTCGTCACGTTCCCTACAAGGGCGGCAGTCTGGCCGCGCGCGACGTGGTGTCGGGGCAAGTCAACATGCTGTTCGCGACGGTGGCGTCGAGCCGCTCGCTCGTCGAAACGGGGCGGCTGCGGGGTCTTGCGGTCGCATCGCTGCGCCGCTCGCCCATCCTGCCCAATCTGCCGACCATGGCTGAGGCTGGGCTCCCCGGCTTTACCGCGGGGACGTGGTTCGGAGTCGCCGTGCCGGCCGGCACGCCGCGCGACATCGTCAAGCGCCTGCACGCGAGCTTTGCGGGGGCATTGAGCGACGACGAGGTGCGCGAGCCGCTGCTCAACCAGGCATTCGAGCTGGTCGGTAGCCCGCCCGAGGTCTTTGCGCAATTCATCGCAGCCGAAGTCGCCAAGTGGGGCAAGGTGGTGCGCAGCGCGAACATCCGTGCCGAGTAGAGCATCGAACGGGAGAGATTGATTTCGGTCAAACGCCGCCGGCAGCCGCGCGCTACAGTGTTTGCAGGCCGCAGCAGGGTATGGCGTTAGCTACGGGGATGGTTACAACCCCTTGCGAAAGGACCGCGATGAACCCGCTCAGGCAGCTTCAAGACCACGGTCAGTCCATTTGGCTCGACTTCATTCGGCGCGATCTCTTGACCGAGGGCGGATTGCGGCGGCTGATCGAATCCGACGCGCTGACCGGGGTCACCTCCAACCCCTCGATCTTCGAAAAGGCCATCGCGGCGAGCAAGGATTATCGCGGCGACCTCGAAGCGATGCGCCGTGAGCGGCTGTCGCCGTTGGAGATCTACGAGCGCCTCGCCGTCGGGGATGTGCGGGCCGCGGCGGATGTGCTGCGGCCCGTGTACGAGAACACCGAGCGGCGCGACGGCTATGTCAGCCTGGAAGTATCGCCGCATCTCGCGCGCGACACCGCTCGGACCATCGAGGAAGCCACGCGGCTGTGGCACACCCTCGCACGGCCGAATGTCATGATCAAGGTTCCGGGCACCGCCGAGGGCATTCCCGCGGTGCGCGCGTTGATCGCCGAGGGCATCAACGTCAATGTAACGCTGTTGTTTTCGCGACTCGCGTATCGTGCCGCGGCCGCCGCCCACCTGGAGGGGATCGAAGCGCGGCACGCCCAGGGGCGCGACGTGTCGGGCGTGGCGAGTGTCGCCAGCTTTTTCGTGAGCCGTATCGACACGCTGATCGATGCGGAGCTCGACCGCCTCATGGCCCAATCGCGGGATCGTCAAGCCCTCGAGGTGTTGCAGGGCAGGGCGGCCATCGCCAACGCCAAGCTCGCGTACCGGGATTTCATCGAGCTGATCTCGAGCGACCGGTGGCGCCGCACGGCGCACGCGGGCGCGATGCCGCAACGCCTGCTATGGGCGAGCACGAGCACGAAGAATCCACGCTATCGCGATGTGATCTACGTCGAGGAGCTGATCGGACCGCGGACCGTGAACACCATGCCGCCGGCCACGCTGGAAGCCTTTCGGGACCACGGCCGGGTCCGCGCGAGTCTCGAAGAAGACCACGCCGGCGCGGTCGCGGTGATGCAGGCGCTCGCGGCCGCGGGCATCGATTTCGATCGTGCCACCGACACGCTGCTCGACGAGGGCGTGCGGCTGTTCGCGCAGGCGTTCGATGCGCTGCTCACCGCGGTGGAGCGCACGCAGTCGTCGGCCTAGCGCCGTTTCGCACGTGCTGTCGGCAAGCGAGACCGCATGCGCCAAGACCTGTCGCCTGAAGCTCTCGACCGAAACCAAGGAGATCGCATGAGTCTCTCACGCAGTCGCTCCGGCGAGTCGGCACCGCTCGCTCGCGAGGAGCTGGAACGCATCGACGCCTGGTGGCGGGCGTGCAACTACTTGAGCGCGGGGATGATCTATCTGAAGGACAACCCGCTGCTGCGCGAACCTCTTGCGGTGGAGCACATCAAGCATCGATTGCTGGGACACTGGGGTTCGAGTCCGGGACTGTCGTTCATCTATGCCCATCTGAACCGTGTCATCGTGCGCGAGGATCTGGACATGATCTTCGTCGCGGGGCCCGGGCATGGCGCGCCGGGTGTGATCGGCCCGGCCTACCTCGAAGGCACGTATTCGGAGGTGTATCCCGACAAGAGCGAGGACGCGGAGGGCCTGCGCAAGTTCTTCAAGCAGTTTTCATTTCCCGGCCACATCGGCAGCCACATGACGCCCGAGACCCCCGGTTCCATCCACGAGGGTGGCGAGCTCGGCTACGCGCTCTCGCACGCCTACGGGGCCGCGTTCGACAACCCGGAGCTGATCGTCGTGGCGGTGGTCGGCGACGGCGAGGCCGAAACGGGTCCGCTCGCCACGGCCTGGCATTCGAACAAGTTTCTGAATCCAGTGCGCGACGGCGCGGTATTGCCGATCCTGCACCTGAACGGCTACAAGATCGCCAATCCCACCATTCTCGCGCGCGTGAGCCACGAGGAGCTCGAGTCGCTGTTCGTCGGCTATGGTTACACGCCGCATTTCGTCGAGGGCGCCGACCCCGAGCCGATGCACCAGCGCATGGCGGCCGTGCTCGACCAGGTGATCGGCGACATCCGCGCGATCCAGCGCGAAGCCCGGGCATCGAACAACCCGGTGCGCGCGCGCTGGCCGATGATCGTGTTGCGCTCGCCGAAAGGATGGACCGGCCCGGAGAGGGTCGGAGGTCATCGGGTCGAAGGTACGTGGCGCTCGCACCAGGTGCCGATGGCGGACGTGCGCGAAAATCCGGAAAGCCTGCGCATTCTGGCCTCGTGGATGCAAAGCTACCGGCCCGAGGAGCTTTTCGACGCCCATGGGCGACTCGCGCCGGAGCTGCGCGCGTTGGCGCCACGCGGCGCCAAACGCATGAGCGCCAATCCGCACGCCAATGGCGGATTGTTGCGTCGGGATCTGCGCCTGCCCGACTTCCGCGACTATGCCGTGGCGGTCGAGAAGCCGGCGGTGAGCGAAGCCGAGAACACGCGCATGCTGGGCGCATTCCTGCGCGACATCATGCGCGCCAATCCGGCGAGCTTCCGCGTGTTCGGTCCCGACGAGACGGCGTCGAATCGGCTCCAGGACTTGTACCAGGTCAGCAAGAAGACCTGGATGGCCGACTTGCGTCCCGAGGACGCCGACGGCGGCGAGCTTGCGCGCGACGGCCGGGTGATGGAGATGCTTTCCGAGCATACGCTGCTCGGCTGGATGGAAGGTTATCTCCTCACCGGACGCCATGGGTTGTTCCATACCTACGAGGCGTTCGCGCACGTGATCGACTCCATGTTCAACCAGCACGCCAAGTGGTTGGACATCTCCAAGCATCACGTCCACTGGCGCCCGCCGGTCGCATCCGAAAACATCCTGCTGTCCTCGACCGTCTGGCGCCAGGACCACAACGGTTTTTCGCACCAGGATCCGGGATTCCTCGATCTGGTCACCAACAAGAGCCCGCTGGTGGTGCGCGCGTATCTGCCGCCGGATGCGAACTGCCTGCTGGCGGTCGCCGATACCTGCCTGCGCAGCACGGACTGCGTGAACGTCATCGTGGCCGACAAGCAGAAACATCTGCAATACCTCGATATCGACGCGGCTGTCCGACACGTCGCCAAGGGGATCGGCATCTGGGATTGGGCGAGCAACGACGACCAGGGCTCGATGCCGGACAATCCGGATGTCGTGATGGCCTGCTGCGGCGACGTTCCCACCCGCGAGGCGCTCGCGGCGACCGCGCTGCTGCGCGAAGCGTTTCCACAGCTGCGGGTGCGCTTCATCAACGTGGTCGACCTGTTTCGCCTGGTCCCCTCCAGCGAGCATCCGCATGGCTTGAGCGATGCCGATTTCGATACCTTGTTCACGCCGGACAAGCCGATCGTCTTCAACTTCCACGGCTATCCCTGGCTCATCCACAAGCTGACGTATCGGCGCACCAATCAAGGACGCATCCACGTGCGCGGCTACAAGGAGAAGGGCAACATCAATACGCCGCTGGAGCTCGCGATCAAGAACCAGATCGATCGTTTCAACCTGGTCATCGACGTGATCGACCGGGTGCAGTCGCTGCGCTCGGCGGGTGCGCACGCCAAGGAACGCATGAAGAATGCGATCCTCGAGAACATGCACTACGCGTTCGAGCACGGCACCGATCGAGCGGAAGAGGCGGGCTGGACATGGCCTTATTGATGCGGTGACTCGCGCACTCTTGCGCAGCAGGATCGCGCTCAACCGGGCGGCGACGTATACTTCGTCGCTCTTGATCGAGAGACATGAAGACGCTTCCAGCCTCCGTTGTTTGTGCGGCCTTGTCGACGCCCGCCGCGGGCGCGCTCGCGCAACCCGCGTTCCCGACCAAACCGATCCGCTTGGTCATCGGTTTCGCACCCGGCGGCGGCACCGACGTGCTGGCGCGCGCGCTCGGCCAGCAGCTTGGCGAAACGTTCGGGCAAGCGGTCACCATCGACAACCGTGTCGGCGCGGGCGGCATCATCGCGACCGACCTGGTCGCGAAGGCGCCAGCCGATGGCTATACGCTGCTGGTAGGAAGTGCGGCGGCCTTCGCGATCAATCCCAACCTCATGGCCAAGCTGCCTTACCATCCGGTGAAGGATTTCGCGCCGGTCGGATTGTTCGCCACCATCTCCTATGCCATCGTCGTGCACCCGTCGCTGCCCGTACGCTCGGTCAAGGAGCTGATCACACTGGCGAAGTCGAAGCCGGGGCAGCTCAACTACGGCTCGGCGGGGAACGGCTCGTCCACGCACTTGGCGATCGAGCAATTGCTCGCGCAGGCCGGGATCAAGATGACGCACGTCCCCTACAAGGGCAACACGCCGGCGATGACGGCGTTGTTGAGCGGAGAGGTCACGATGGTGTTCGATCCGGTGCTCACGTCGTTGCCGCAAGTCAAGGCAGGGCGGATTCGCGCCATCGCGGTGAGCACGGCCAAGCGCTCGGCCTTGTTGCCGGATGTGCCGAGCGTGGCGGAGGCCGGCGTGCCGGGTTATGAATCCGGCAACTGGTTCGGGATCTTCGCCCCCGCCGGCACGCCGCGTGCCGTCGTGGACCGGTTGAACGGCGCCATCAACAAGGCGATGGCGAGCGGCGAAATGCGCAGCCGCCTGCAAAGCCAGGGAGCCGATCCGTTGCTGGGCACACCCGAGGACCTGGCGCGCCACGTCGAGCGCGAGCTGGCGAAGGTCGCCAAGATCGTGCGCGATGCCGGCCTGAAAATCGAGTGAAACCCGCAACGGGTGAGATCACGAACGGCGCGTCACGGTTCCGGTACGACGTGTTCATTGCGCCTTGATGTTGGCCAGTCTCACCACCTCCGCCCACTTCTTGAGATCGCGCACGATGAACTGCGCGAAGGGCTTGGGCGTCAGGATCATGGTCTCCAGGCCGAGGCCGAGCATGCGCTCGCGTACGTCCGGAAGCTCGGCCGCGCGCACGATCTCGCCATTCAACCGTTCCACGACCGGACGCGGCAGCTGCGCCGGACCCTGATATCCGTACCACACGAACGCCTCGAAATTCGCGATACCGCTCTCCTCCAGCGTCGGCACCTCCGGAAAGGCGCTGACACGCTTCTTGGTAGCAATCCCTAGCGCCTGCAGCTTGCCGCTGCGCACGAGTTGCGCCGCGGTCGGCAAGGTGCTGAAGACCGAGTCGATCTGGCCAGCGACCACATCGGCCAGCGCCGGCGCCACGCCCTTGTACGGCACGTGAGTCAGGTTCACGCCGGCCCGCAGCTTGAACAGCTCCGCGACCACATGCGAGGTTGCGCCGATACCGGCTGATCCGATCGTGAGCTTGCCGGGGTGCGCTCTGCCGAGCTTCAACAGCTCGGCGAGATTGCGCGCCGGTAGCGACGCAGTGACCACCAGCATCATCGGCGAGGCGCCGACCAGCGTAATGGGCGTAAAGTCCCGAATCGGATCGTAGGGAACCTTCGCGAATATGCTGGGATTCACTACGAAGGGCGAATCGGCCAGCATGATCGTGTGCCCGTCGGGCGTCGCGCGGGCTACGATCTCCGCCCCTATCATGCCCGCGGCGCCGCCACGATTGTCCACCAGCACGGTCTGGCCGAGGCGCTCGGTCAGCTTCTGCGCGATCATGCGCGCGATGATGTCGGTCGAGCCCCCGGGCGGATAGGCGACGATCACGCGCAGGGGGCGCGTCGGGTAGCTCTGCGCGTACGCGACAGCGGCCAGGGATAGCACGAACAGTATGACCGATCGAAGAATCTTGCGCATCGTCACCCCCTTCAGGAATCGAGCTGCGCCAGCGTGGACACCGTCACCGGCTTGATTGGCGGGCGCATGTTGAACCCGTCACGGTCTCCGGGCGCGTGCCCCGCGACCTGGGCAGCGAGATGCTCGACGGTGCTGCCGCAGATGCGTCCCTGGCAGTAGCCCATGCCGCAGCGCGTGACGCCCTTGATGCAATTCACGTCCCACCCCCACGCGGCGATCGCCGCGCGCAGGGTACCGGCGCTTATCTCCTCGCAGCGGCACACCAGCGTCGCATCCTCGATCGCGCGGTAGTAGCCGGGCTTCACTGCGAACAGCTCGTTGACGAGATCGCCGAAGCGGCGGCGATGTACGCGCTCGCGAGCAGCCGCATCCAACTCGGATGCGCGTACCGCAAGGCCAAGCTTGCGCGCTGCCGAGAGCCCGGCGAGGGTGCCCTCGGCCATGGCCGCATACGCGCCGCCTATTCCCGCCGCCTCTCCTGCGACGAAGACGTGCTCCCGGCTCGTCTGCATCAGGACGTCGTGGCGTGGAATCCAACCGCCACGCAATGCGTCGTACGTCAACTCGCAGCCCAGTGCGCGCGCGACTTGCACGCTCGGCACGAAGCCGTAAGCGACGCACAGCGTGTCGGCTTCGATCTCGCGTGCCGGCGCGTCCGTGCGGATATCGCCGTGCGCATCGCAGGCTTGTAGGACGACACGTTCGAGCGCATCGCGCCCGCGCGCTTCGACCACGCGCTCGCCGAAGCGCAGCCCGATTCCGGCCGCCGCGATTGCGCGCCGATAGCTCCATGCTTCGCGCAAGCGGTCCCAATGTCCCCACATTCGAAACGCATGGCTGGCCCAGGATTCGGGGCGGGTGGCTTCGGCGATCGCTACGATGTTCGCCCCGGCGCCGAGTAGCGACTTGGCCACCGGCAAGAGGAACGGCCCGGAGCCCGCGAGCACGATACGGCTGCCGGCGACCACCCGCTGATGCTTGACCAGCGTCTGCGCGGCGCCGGGGGTCATCACGCCTGGAATATCCCAGCCCTTGAACGGGATGGTTCGCTCGTACGCGCCGGTCGCGACGACGATGCACTTGGCGCGCGCCGTGCCGCTTTCGGCGCGGCGCACTATGGCGAGCTCATTGGCGTCGAAGCTCGCCCATACCAGTGTCTCGTGCGACAGCTCGACACCGGCGGCGCGCACCGCGCCGACCAGGGCGTCGCCCTTGGTGTAATCGGGGTCCAGACGCGAGCGTGCGGACACCTGAAAGCCCGACGACAACTGCTTGTAGAACTGCCCGCCGGGCTCGGGATACTCGTCCAGCACGAGCACGCTCGCGCCTGAACGTCGTGCGGCCAGCGCTGCGGACAAGCCCGCGGGGCCGGCGCCGATCACGACCACGTCGGCTGCAAGCATACGACTCACGGCACGCGATCGCCATCGGGCTTGCGAGGCAGACTGACGTTCATTCCGGGCTCCACATAGGTCATGCAGGCGCGCATCCCCGGCTTGCCGTTTACCGTGAGCACGCAGTCGTAGCAGATACCCACCGCGCAGAAAAGCCCGCGCGGCTTGCCTTGGTTGCGAGTATGGCGCAACACGCGCACGCCCTGGGCCAGCAGCGCCGTGCCCACGGTCTGGCCGAGGCGGGCTTCGATCGCGCGGCCGTCGACCCAGAGCGTCACCGCTGGCCCAGGAGAGATCGCATAGTCATCCATCACGCCGTGACTCCGCGCTGCCCTGCGTTCGCGGCCAAGCGCGCCTTCTCGCGCGCGAGATACTGCTTGAGATCGGCGTCCTTGCCATCGGCGGCGATGACTTCGGCAACATAGCGGCCGGTCACCGGCGCGAGCGCCACGCCGTCGCCGCCATGGCCGATCGCGACCGCGTAGCCGGCCGGCCCTTGCGTCAGGCCGAGCTGCGGCCCTTGCGGCGAATACGGACGCAAGCCTGCCCAGCTCCGCAACGCATGCAGCTGGCCGAGGTAGGGCATCGCGCTCACGGCTAGCCGGCAGATCTCGCCGATCCCCGTCTTGGTAGTCGCCGTGTCGAATCCAGCGAACTCGTTGGTGCCGCCCAGCATGACAGTGCCGGAGAGCGGCTTGCGGGTGTAGGCGAATGCGGCATTGATGCTCTGCGTCGATCCTTGATGCTTCGCGAGCAGGGCGCCGGCCGACGACACCCGTATATTGGGCAGATCGTCCGTCGCCTCCAGGATAACGAGCTGTCCACGCCGCGGAACGACATCGTGCTCGACGCCGACCATCTTGCCCACCTCGTTCGCATGAGCGCCCGCGGCATTGACTATCCAACGCGTGCGGATCTCGCCCCTCGAGGTGTGTACGGATCTGACCCGCCCGCCGCTAACGTCGATCGCTTCGACCGCGGTGTCGTGCAGAATGGCCGCGCCGAGCTTCTCGGCCGAGCGGGCAAAGCCTTGCGTCACCCTGAAGGGGTTGGCTTGGGCATCCGTCGGGCAGTGGCTCGCCGACAGCACGCGCCCCGCGAGCAACGGATTCAGCGCGATCGCCTGCGCGGCATCGATCATGGCTATACCCGCGCCGTCCGAGCGCTGCGCCGCCACCAGTTCGTCCAGGAACCGCGCCTGCGTCTCGCTCTGGGCGATGATCATGCCGCCATCGACCAGGTATTCGACGTCGTAGCCCAATTCGGCGCTCAACGTCGGAAACATCTGTTGGCTCACCAGCGCGAGATCCAGCGCCAGCCCCGGCTTCTTGGTCGCAAGCGAGATGACGCCGGAGTTCGCCGCCGAGGCGCCGCGCCCGATCTGCGTGCGCTCGACTACGGCCACCCGCGCGCCCGTCGCGGAAAGGTAATGCGCGACCGAGCAGCCGATCACGCCTCCGCCGACGATCGCGACATCCACGGCCATCAGCATGAGGCCGTGTCCTGCGGACTGCCCGGGTGGGTTGCGCGGCTCAAGGTAGAAGTTGGATCGTGACTGCTGGGCTGGGGGCTAAGGCTAACATGGGACCTGGTGTGCGAGCCACATGGCGGGCAGCTATCGACGCGGGCCGGACGCCGGATCGGCGCCGAACACGAGATCCGGCAGGAAGGTGATGAGCGGCGGAAACAGCGCGCAGATGAACAGGATCGTCACCAGGATGGCGACCATCGGCCAGATGTAGCGGTTGACCGACGACAACGACGTCTGGCCGATGCCGAGCGTGACGTACAAGGTCACGCCCACAGGCGGGGTCACCGCGCCGATCGCCATGGTCATCATGATCAGCACGGCGAAATAGACCGGATCGAAACCGAAGTGATTGGCGATCGGGTAGAGCACCGGGATCATGATGATGCCCGCGGCCACGATTTCCATGACGCAGCCGATCGCGAGCATCAGCACGAGGATGAGAAGCAGAATGACGTAACGGTTGTCGCTCACTCCGAGCAGGAATCGCCGCGCCATGTCGGGCACGTTCTCGTTCGCCAGAATCCAACTGAACACGCCGGCCGCGGCGATCACCAGCATGACCATCGAGGTGGTGAGCGCGGAGCTCAAGAAAGCCTGGATCAGCGCGCGCACGGACAGCTCGCGATAGATGAACATCGAGACGATCAGCGCGTACACGATGGCGATGGCGCCGGATTCGGTCGCGGTGAATACCCCTGAAACGATACCGCCCAGAATGATCACGGGCGCGACCAGCGCCCACGAGGCTTCGCGCATGGCGGTGAAGGTCTGCTTGAGCGTGGCGCGCGGCTCGACCGGGTGGCCGAGCTTGATCGCGTAGAAGTGCGCGGCGATGATGAGCGACACGCAGATCATCAGCCCCGGCACGATGCCGCCGACGAACAGCTTGCCGATCGAGACGTTGGCGATCACCGCGTAGATGATGGCCAGGTTGCTCGGCGGAATCATCGGACCCATGGTCGCCGCGGACGCCTGGATCGAGGCCGCGAAGGGCGCGCTGTAGCCGCGCGCGATCATGGCCGGGATGAGGATCGAGCCGATGGCCGAAGCGTCGGCCGCGGAAGCGCCCGACACTCCGGAGATGATCATGCTGCTCAGCACGCAGGCCATGGCGAGACCACCGCGAAAATGCCCGACCAGGCAGCTCGCGAAGCGCACTAGGCGCTCGGATATGCCGCCCTGTTCCATGATCGTCCCCGCCAGGACGAACAGCGGCACGGCAAGCAACGTGAAGCTGTCGATCTGGGCCACCATCCGCTGCGCCACCAGCATGAGGGGCAGGTCGCTCGCGAAGGCGAGCGCGAGGATGCTCGAGCCCGCCAGCGCGAACAGCACCGGCATGCCGATCAGCAGATAGGCAACGAAGGCCACCAACGCGATGGTGAGCAGCATCAGTCGATCTTGCCCGGCTTGAGCGCGAGCACGTGCTCGTGCAGATTCGCCAGCGCGTTGATCAGCATGACGCTCGCACCGACCGGCACGGCAAGGTAGACGTAGCCCATCGCAATCGGCAGCAGCAGGGCGTCGTTGCGCATGCCGAAGAGGGCGAACTGTGCGCCCACCCAGATCAGCACCAGCGTGAACCCGACCATCATGATCTCGGCGGCGACTTGCACGACGAGCTTGGGGCGTCCAGGCAGCAGCTGCACCACGGAATCGACCCCAACGTGGATGTTGCGGCCGACACCCAGGCCGCCGCCGAGAAACGAGACCCAGACGAACAGATAGCGGGACAGCTCTTCGGCCCAGACGATCGAATCGTTGAGGACGTAGCGGGCGACTACCGCCGCCGTGACCGTGGCCACGAGTACAGCGAACTGGATGATGACGACGATCTCGGCCAGGCGATTGATACGCCGGACGAGAAGCTGGACGGTCGTCATGGGATGCGGGTCGGACAGCCGCGGTGACGCCCGGCCGCGCTCGACCGGGCAGCGGGCTGCGCGCGCTACATCTTGATTACCGCATCGATCAGCTTCATGCCGCCTATGGTCTTGGCATAGTCCTGGTAGACCGGGGCGACGGCCTTTTGCAGCGGCGCGGTATCGACCGCGACCACCTTGACGCCCGCGTTCTTCTGCAGGTGCTCGATCATGGTGCTCTGATCCTTGACCGATACGCCGCGCTGCCAGACGGTGGCTTCGCGCCCGGCTTCGAGCAGCGCGGTGCGCTCCTTTTCGGTGAGTCGCTGGAACGACTTCTCGCTGATCAGCATGTATTGGCCCGTGTAGACGTGATTGGTCAACGACATGACCTTGGCGATTTCCCAGATCTTGATGTCGTTGAGAGCGGCAGGCGGCGCCTCGCCGGCATCGACCACCCGCGTCTGCAAGGAGGTGTACAGCTCGCCCCACGGAATCGGCGTCGGATTGGCGCCGAGCGCCTTGAACGTCGCCACCATGACGGGCGACTCGGGCACGCGGATCTTGAGACCCTTGAAATCGGCGAGCGTCGTGATGGGTTTCGACGCCGTGGCGATGACGCGGATGCCTGCCGTGGTGTAACCGATCGGGCGCACGCTGGTCTTGGCGAGGATGCGCCGCTCCACCTCCTTGCCGATGTCGCCGTCCTCGACCTTGAACGCATGGTTGAAATCGCGAATGAGGTAGGGCAGCGCGGTGAGCCCGCCGGAGGCTTCGAAGCCCTGCACGACGTTGCCGGTGACGTTGCCCATGTCGATGGTGCCGAACATCAAGCCTTCCATGATCTGGCGCTCGTTGCCGAGCTGAGCGTTGGGCAGCACGCGGATTTCGACCTGCCCTGCGGTGCGCTGCTTGACGCCCGCTGCGAGCATTTCCGCCGCCTTGTGGATCGAGTGCTCGGCGCTGAAGATATGGGCGAAGCGCAAAGTCTTCTGGGCGAGCCCGGGTGCCGGAACGGATGCGGCGAGGACCGCCACACAGCATGCGATCGATCGAACAACGGCGTCCATGCGTGTCTTCATGCCAGAGATGTTCATACCAGCTCCTCCGTTGGATGCCGCGCTGCGGCGGCCCGCGGTGCGATCCGATTCGCCGAGCCGGCGGCCGCGGATGCGACCGGCACTGCCTTTGCCGCTACTCGGTACGATCAATCTAACCCAATGCGGGGTCGATGAACAACCTCGGCACAGCTCGCGCTGCGGGAGACCACGGTCTTCGGTTATGTTAGAAACGAGGTCTGTCGCGGGTTATTGAACGTGGTTTGTCCCGAATTATTCATGCGCATGGCACTCGAGCTCGGCGCGGAAGCGGCCGCGATGGGTGAAGTGCCGGTGGGTGCGGTCGTGGTGTGCCACGACGAGGTCGTGGGTCGGGGCTTCAATGCGCCGATCTCGCTGCGCGATCCGACGGCACACGCCGAGATCCGGGCCCTGCGCGCAGCCGCAAGTACGCTCGGCAACTATCGCCTGGTCGACTGCGTGCTCTACGTCACGCTGGAGCCGTGCGCCATGTGCGCGGGTGCGATTCAGCACGCACGTATCGCCCGGCTGGTTTACGGTGCTCGCGATGCCAAGACCGGGGCCTGCGGGAGCGTGGTCGATCTGTTCGGCGAGCCGCGCCTGAACCATCACACCGAGGTTCACGGCGGGGTGCTCGCCGCGGACAGCGCGGAGCTGTTGCGCTCGTTTTTCGCCGCGCGCCGATGAGCCTGCGCATAGAGATCGACCTCGCTGCGCAGCGGCTGACGCTCGCCGAAGACGCCAGGACGCTGCTGGCGTATGCCGTCTCCACCGCCCGCAACGGCCCGGGCGAACGCAAGGGCAGCCTGTGCACGCCGCGCGGCGCGCACGTGGTGCGCGCCAAGATCGGCAAGGACGCAGCGGTCAATACCGTGTTCGTCGGCCGGCGGCCCACGGGCGAGGTCTACTCGCCCGAGCTCGCGGCGCGCTTTCCGTCGCGGGATTGGATTTTGACCCGGATCCTCTGGCTTTCGGGCTGCGAGCGCGGGCGCAACCGCCTCGGCGAGGTCGACACCATGCGCCGCTACATCTATATCCACGGCAGCCCGGATGGCGTGCCGATGGGGGTCGCGGGCTCCATCGGCTGCATACGCATGCGCAATCGGGACATCGTCGAGCTGTTCGACGCGACGCCGGCTCTTACTCCGGTCCGGATCGGGTAATTCGGCGCGCGCCTCCAGGGCAGCGCCTGCCCTGGAGCTGGAGCCGGCGGCTGCCCAGCTATCGAGTCGCCTCCGGTACGCGGCGCGTGCCTGCAAGCGCAGTGCCGGCTGCCGGTGATCGGGCGCGTGGCCGCAGCCAACCCGCCTGCCCTGGACCGGGTCCGCTGGCCCGCAATCGAGCCATCCGGCTGCGAATTTGGAAAAGGCCGCCGATGCGATGCGTCATTCGAAGCTTGAAAGCGCACGCAAGCGGCTAGAAAACTGCATTGTTCTCGGTTGTGCGCCGCAAAATATTGGGCTAAAGTCACGCTCCAGGAATGGGCTCGGTCCGAGCCACGACGGAGACGCATGATGCGCTTAGCAGGCAAGGTGGCGATTATTACCGGCGCGGGTCGCGGTATCGGCCAGGCGACCGCGCTGAAGTTTGCCAAGGAAGGCGCGCACGTCGCGGTCTGCGACATCGATGAAGGCTCGGCGCTCGAAACCGCGCGCCGGGTGCAAGCCCTCGACGGCGAGGCCATGGCCTTCAAGGTCGACGTCACAGACAAGCTCAGCATCCAGGCCATGGTCGAAGCCGTGCACGCGCGCTACGGCAAGATCGATATCCTGGTCAACAATGCCGGCATCGTGGCCGACGCCCAGCTCAAGCGCATGACCGACGAGCAGTTCGATCGGGTCATCGACA
The DNA here is from genome assembly GCA_020848435.1 of Burkholderiales bacterium. Taxonomy (GTDB): domain Bacteria; phylum Pseudomonadota; class Gammaproteobacteria; order Burkholderiales; family WYBJ01; genus WYBJ01. The sequence continues at coordinate 40,788 of JADLAC010000003.1, forward strand.
TCAATCTCAAGGGGACGTACAACTGCACCAAGGCCGTCGTGGACATCATGCTCGAACAGCAATCGGGCGTGATCCTGAATGCGTCTTCGATCGTCGGCCTGTACGGCAATTTCGGCCAGACGAACTACGCAGCCAGCAAGTTCGGCGTCATCGGCATGGTCAAGACCTGGGCGCGCGAGCTGGGCAAGCGCGGCATCCGCGCCAATGCCGTATGTCCGGGTTTCGTCCATACACCGATCATTCACACCATTCCCGACAAGGTCATCGACGCACTGGAACACAAGGTGCCGTTGGGGCGCCTCGGCAAGCCGGAAGAGATCGCCAACGCCTACGCCTTCCTCGCCTCCGACGAGGCGAGCTATATCAACGGCGCGGTGCTCGAAGTCAGCGGCGGGCTCACGATCTAGGAGCCTGTCGGACTTGATTTCACGTGTGCGACGGAGGCGATTTTCGCGCAGGGC
>JADLAC010000004.1 GCA_020848435.1 Burkholderiales bacterium
CCGGCTCCCGGAGATTGCTGCCGACGCCGAGCGCAGCGCCGCTTAATCGCGAAGATGTAGTGCCGACTTCTTACTTAAGTCACTGATTTCGCGTCCCCCGACCCACGATTCTGCGCAAGTTGGGTTAGCTCGAGATTCGCGGGTCGGAGCATCGATGCGGCGAAGGCCGGCACCGCGGCCAGCATGCGCGTCAGGTCGATCGAGGGGGCTGTGGTAGCCGGCGGCTAAGACCGCTCGGCATCCTTCAGGCCGCCGCGGCCGGCAGCGCGCTGTCGAGCACGCTCAACACCTCGGCGCAATGCTGCTCGATGCTCTCGCCGAGCCGGTGCATGACTTCGGTCACGCCGGCGGCGCCGGCGGCGAGCTGCTCGAGCTCGAAGCAGCGTGCGGACAGGGCGAGCGCGCCGATGTTCGCGCTCGCCGATTTGAGCGAGTGGGCCGCGCGCTTGGCGGCCTGGGCGTCGCCGGCGGCGAGCCCCGCGCGCAGGGCGCTGAGGTCGCTGCGGGCCGCGCTGCGGTAGTTGGCCGCGATCGCGCCCAGCAGATCGCCGCCGCGCGACTGGGCGAGCTGGCGCAAGGCGGCGATGGAGTTGGGATCAAGCAGCGGCTGGACCCGAGCAGCGGGATGCGCGCCGGGCGCTTCGGGCCGCACGGCGGCGGCGGATTTCAGCGCTGGTTCCTCGCCCGCCGCGGTCACCAGCGGGCAGTGGGCGAGGTGCCGAGCGATCACGGGGCCCAGCGCGTCGAGCTTGAACGGCTTGGAGACATAGTCGTCCATGCCGGCGGCGATGCACAGCTCGCGATCGCCGAGCAGCGCATTCGCGGTCAAGGCCACGATGGGCACGCGCCCGCGGCCCGCGTCTTGCGCTTCCCACTCGCGGATGCGCCGCGTGGCCTCGATCCCGTCGAGCTCCGGCATCTGGCAGTCCATGAGGATGAGATCGAACGCCTCGGCGGTCGCGCGGCGCAGCGCCTCCTGACCGTCGGGAGCGTGTACCACCTCGGTGACCAGCCCGTCGAGCATGACGCTCGCGATTTCGGTGTTGACGGGATTGTCTTCGGCGAGCAGCACCCGCGCCCTGCGGCGCCGATGATCCACCGCCATCGGCGTGCAGACTTGCGCGATCGCCTTCGCATCGCCCAGCACGGCGGGCACCTCGAACCAGAAGAGTGAGCCGCCGCTCGGCGGCGCGCTGTAACCGATGTCCCCGCCCATGAGCTGGATCAGCCGCTGGCAGATCGCGAGCCCCAAGCCCGTGCCGCCGTAGCGGCGCGCCATGGAGCCGTCGGCCTGGCTGAACGGCTGGAACAGCTTGGCGCGTCCCTCGGGACTGATGCCCATGCCGGAGTCTTGCACCTCGCAGCGCACGTGAAGACGCCCGGCCGCGTCCGCGATCAAGCGCGCGCGCACCTGAACGTTGCCGTGCTCGGTGAACTTGAGCGCATTGCCGACCAGGTTGGACAGCACCTGGCGCAGCCGCAGCGGGTCTCCGCGCAGCGCCGCGGGCATGGCCGGGTCGGTGTGCAGCGCCAGCACGATCCCCTTCTTTGAAGCCGACTCGCTGAAGTGCGCCCGCACGTCGGCGAGCAGCTTCTCCGGCGCGAAATCGATGTGCTCGATCTCGAGCTTGCCGGCCTCGATCTTGGATAGATCCAGGACCTGGTTGATGATCGCGAGCAGCGCTTCGGCCGAAGCGTGCGCGGTGCGCGCGAGATGATGCTCGCGCTCGGAGAGCCGGCAACGGTTCAACAGCTCCAGCATGCCGAGAACGCCGTTCATGGGCGTGCGGATCTCATGGCTCATGGTCGCCAGGAACTCCGACTTGGCGACGCTCGCGGCTTCGGCGTCCGCCTTCGCCCGCGACAGCTCCGCCGTGCGCTTCTCGACTTCGCTTTCGAGCGTATCGCGGTGCTTCTGCAGGGCCGCATCGCGCTTCTGGATCTCTTCCAGCATGGTGTTGAAGCCCGCGACCAGCGTGCCGAGCTCGTCGCCGGCGCTCGCCGTCAGACGCTGGTCGTAGCGGTGGTGCGTCGAGACCTCGCGCATCGTCGCGGTGATGTTCTCGATCGGTTTCACCACCAGGCGCCCGAGCCGGCGCCCCGCGAAGTTGACGACCGCCACCAGCGCGAGCAGCCAGCCCGCGACGCGCGCGATGTTGGCGAAGATTTCGGCCCAGAACTCCGCCAGGCAGACCTCCACCTCGACCCGGCCGACGGCTGCATCCTCGTCGCTTAGCGGCGCGGTGATGGTCACCACCACGTCGCCGACTAGCCCCGCGTACACGGGCTCGAAATGATCGGCGTCGGCGGCGTGCCGCTCCAGCTCGCGCCTGACGAAGAGCTTGCCGGTGCCTTCGATGACGCGCACCGAGCGCACCGACGGCATGACCTCCAGTGCCGTCAGCCACTCCGCCGCGGCCTTCGTATCGCCGAACACGACCGCCGCGTGCACGCTCTTGGCGGCCAGACGCGCGACGCTGGTGAGCTGGGCGAGGTGGCTCGCGCGCATCACCACGAGTTGATTGACCGCGAACACACCGACGGCGACGATGAGCGCGACCAGCAGCGGCCCGGACGACAACAAGCTCACTTTGTTGCGCAGTGATAGCGATTTGAAGCGGCGAATCATGCTGTCTTCCTCGCGCCCGCGGCGCCGTTCACGCGCGCGCCGGGCGACGCCGCCGGCTGCGGCTGCTGGTACATCGTGCGTTTCCTCGTAACGGTTTGCGCGTGCGACCGCCGCACGGCCGCGGGCACGGGCCGCGCGCTTGCCCTCATCGCACCACCCGGGCGAGAGCAAGCAGTTGCGAGCGCAGCCGCAGACCGTGGGTGCCGGCGGCTTCGCGATTGGCATCGAAGCGGATCCGCCCGTCGACCAGCACCAGTTGCAGCATTCCGCCGGCGTCGATGAAGCCGTCTACGTCGCTCACGGTGAGCACCGGACGGCCCGCGAGCGACTTGACCGCTTGAGCGGCCGCCGCCCGCTCGGAAGCCTCGGCGTAGAGCACGTGGCAGGTGTGCAATTCGCCCAGCCGGGGGCCGTGCCGAACGAGAACGTCTCTGCCCTGCACCGGCTTGCCCTGGATCGCCGTGAAACCGGCAGCCGTCTCGGCGCTCGCCAGCACGCACACTTGCAGGGCGCCCCCGGTCGTCGGGAACGCAGACGCCGGCCATTCGGTGAACTTGGCGAAGTTGAGCACGTAGGCCGCCTTCACCTGCGCCTCGGTGGGCGTCTGAGCGTGGCCGAACGGCGCGCACAACGCGGCCGCGATGGCGGCGAGCCTGCGCAGGCGCCGGTGAAGTAACGAAGAGGACCCCATGGCCGTCGATTGCAGGGCGCTCGCTGCGCTCTAGAACTTCCAGTCGAGCTTGACGTAGGCCCCGCGGGGCACGACATAGGTGGCCGAACCGAAGAAGTCCGACACGAACTCTTGATGCCGGTGCTCCAGCAGATTCTGGCCGGTCAACGAAAGCTCCAGGTTGCGCGCGAGCTTCCAGCCCACGCGCGCATCGAGCGAGGTGTAGGAATCGACGTTCAGCGCGCTCAGCGAGCCGACGTGCCGCAGCCACAGATCGAGCTCCAGGTTCGGCGCGAGGTTCATGGCCGAGCGCAGCGAGTACGTCGAGCGCGGCGAGCTGCCGTTGGTTCGCGTGTCGGTTGCGCCCTGGTCATGGAAATCGAGCCGCTGGCGGGACGCGAAGCCGCTTAGCCGCCACCAATCGGCGAGCCGATACTCGGCCGAGACTTCGATGCCGCGCACGCGGCCGTCGCCGCGATTGGCCGCATCCAGAGGCATGAGCACGAAAGGCGGAAAGATGAAAAGCTGCGGCTGCGGGGCGCCGGCCACGAACGTGCGCAGGCCATCGTACGTATGACGGAAGATGCTCACGTCGAACGAGGCCCCGGGCGCAAGCTGGTTGCGATAGCCGATCTCGAACGCACGCAAGCGCTCGGCCTCGATGGTGCGGTTGCCGGCGAGCGAGACGCCGGCAGGCAAGGGACCCGGATTGGCGGGCGTGAAGGGCGCGATCACCTGCACGGGCATCCGGCCGTCGGCTTCGAACCGCGCCGGGGTCCGCACGGCCCGCGCGGCCGAGGCCCACACCGACTGGCTGGCAGAGGGCGTCCACAGCAGCCGGACATTGGGCTGGAGCTCGAACCCCGTGTAGCTGTTGTGCTCGGCGCGCGCCCCCAGCGTGAGCCGCAAGCGCTCGGGCACGAGGGTGATTTCATCCTGGGCAAAGGCCGAGAGCAGCCGCGTCGTGCGCTCGGCAGGCTGCAGGTAGAAGGTATCGATGAAGGTCGTCGTTTCGTCCTGGCTCACGCGGTAGCCCATGCCGAAGACGACATCGTGCGCGCTGCCGAACGCGACCCGCCGCTGCACCTCGAGGTCGGCGCTGTTTCGCACTTCGTGCAGACGCCCGAGCCGCAGCTCCTGCCGATCGAAAAAGCCCTGGACGACCAGGCCCTGCCCGCCCTCCCAGCGCGCAAGGATGTGCGCGCCGCGGTTGCGCTGCTCGATGTCGCCCGCGCTCTGGTAAGGCGGCATCAGGTCGGGCGAGGTGAGCTTGTCGCCGACCCGTCCGCTGAAGACACTGCCTTCGACCAGGAGCTGATCGCCGTTGCCGAACCCCTTGTCATAGCGGAAGCCCGCGAGCCCCGCATTCCAGTCGTCGGCGCCGGCGCCACCGGCAGGATCGGGCGAGCGATCGCGGGCGAAACCCTTGGCGAAGATCCGGTAGGCCCCATCTTCACCGGCTCCGGCGCCGTAGCGCGCCGAGCCGAACCCGCGTTCGACGTTGCCGGCGCCGGCACTGGCGAGCCCACCCTTGGTATCGCGCGCATGGCGGGTGATGATGTTGATCACGCCGTTGACGGCGTTGGCGCCCCAGAGCGCGGCCCCCGGGCCGCGGATGACCTCGATGCGCTCGACGTCTTCCATCAGCACGTCGTGCTGCTCCCACAGCACGCCGGCGAACAAGGGCGAGTACAGCGTGCGCCCGTCCATGAGCACGAGCAGCTTGTTGGCGAAGCGGCCGTTCGAGCCGCGAATGCTCACCGCCCACTTGTTCGACCCGAAGCGCGCCACTTCGACACCCGGCGCCATGCGCAAGGCCTCGGGGATCGAGGTCACACCCGAGCGGCGGATGTCCTCGCCCGTGATGACGAACACCGCCGAGGCCGAATCGGCGATGCGTTGCAGCTTCTTCGCGCCGGACACCACCTGGATGTTCATCAGCTCTTCCAGGCTCAAGTCGGCGACCGACTTCGCCGCCGCATCGGCCGCAAGCACTGCGCTCACGCCCAGGCTCATCGCTGCCGCGGTGATCGCACCCCGCCGCATGCAGTCATGCCAATTCATTCGGATCTCCTGACCTGCCGCGGTTCGTCGCGCCGCGGTTCCGTTGCCGGTTTCTGCTCATCGCCGGCGGGAGTCTGTCATTGCGAGGCGGCTCGCTTGATGGCGAGAAAGGGGGGATTTCAAGGGCATTTCAACAGCCCCGGGACGCTGCGGCGATTGAACCCAGCCGCGTTTTCTGCCAGCCTATGCGAACGACGCGGGACGCATGAACCCGGCCGGTGGCGGTGGCCCGCGTCCTGCTATGCGCAAATGGCGGTGCTTCGCGGCGCGCGCCGAGGGGGATGGGCGTCATGACCTACCAGAACATCTTGTTCGAGGAGCTGGAAGCGGGCATCCACTTGCTCACCGTAAATCGGCCGAAGGCGCTGAACGCGCTCAACGCCGAAACGCTCGACGAGATCGCGGCCGCGCTCGCCCGCGTGGGGCAGGATCCCGCGGCCCGCGTGCTGCTCGTCACGGGCGCGGGCGACAAGGCGTTCGTCGCCGGTGCCGACATCGCGCAGATGCAGGCGTTCGATTCGGCCCGCGCGCAGGCATTTTCCGAGCGCGGCAATCGCACCTTCCGGGCGATCGAGCTGCTGCCGGTGCCGGCGATCGCCTTGGTGAACGGCTACGCCCTGGGCGGGGGCTGCGAGCTGGCGATGGCGTGCGACTGGGCGATCGCCTCCGAGCGCGCCCTGTTCGGGCAGCCCGAGGTCAATCTCGGCGTGGTCGCGGGCTTCGGCGGTACCCAGCGCCTGCCGCGCCTGGTCGGACGCTCGCTGGCGATGGAGCTGCTGACCACGGGACGCCTGGTCAAGGCCGACGAGGCATTGCGCATCGGCCTGGTGACCCAGGTGGTGGCACCCGAGCAGCTGCGCGACAAGGGGCTGGAGCTCGCGCGCACCATCGCTGCCAAGGGGCCGGCCGCGGTCCGGCTCACCAAGCAGATCGTGCAGCGCGGGCAGGACATGGATCTCGTGAACGCGTGCCAGCAGGAGGCATTCGCGTTCGGCCTGTGCTGCGCGACCGAGGATCAGAAGGAGGGCATGCAGGCGTTTCTCGACAAGCGCCCGGCGAAGTTCCACGGCCGTTGACGCGGCGACGATGAGCGCGGAGGAGCGCTTCGACACGTTTCCGCGGCTGCTCGGTCATCATGCCCGGGTGCGCGGCGATCGCCCGGCGATCCGGGAGAAGGATCGCGGCATCTGGCAGACCTGGACCTGGGCCGAGGTGGCGCGCGAGGTGCGCCTGCTGGCGGCGGGGCTCGCCGTCGAGATCGTGCGACCCGGCAGCGGCACTCCCGTGGCCGAGGGCGAGGTCGGCGAAGTCGTGGTGACGACCTTTACCAAGGACTATCCGCTGATCCGGTTCGCGACCGGAGACTTGTCGGCGGTGCTCCCCGGGACGAGTCCGTGCGGCCGAACCAATATGCGCATCAAGGGCTGGCTCGGGCGCGCCGATCAGGCGACCAAGGTGCGCGGCATGTTCGTCCATCCCTCGCAGGTGGCGGAGGTGGTGCGGCGCCATCGCGAGATCGCCAAGGCCCGGCTGGTGGTGGAGACCGATGCGAGCGGCGCGGATCGCATGACGCTCGAATGCGAGACGGCGGCCGTGGCCGACGCGGCGCTACCGGGCGCGATCGCGGCGAGCCTGCGCGAGGTCTGCCAGTTGCGCGGCGAGGTGCGCTGCCACGCGCCCGGATCGCTGCCCAACGACGGCAAGGTGATCGAGGACCGGCGCCGGCACGGGGAGTGAGGGATCAGGGTCGGAGCGGGGTCGAATCACCGCCGGTGCGTGCTGCTTCGCAGCATCCATAATCGTTCGCCGCTCCCGAGGGCGCAATGCGTGCGAGCGCAGTGAGCAGTGCGCGGAAAGCGCCGAAGTGAAGCCCGAACATGGGCGCGCGGAACGCACGGGCCGCGTACCCTGTCACCTATAATGAGTCGCGCAGCGTTGGGCCGCGAGCATGCAGCGTGGGGCTCGGGATCGGCTCGTGGCCAGGACCTCGGACAGCAAGGTGCCGTCATGGACATGAAAGACTTACAGCCGGACGTCGATCCGCAGGAGACCCAGGAGTGGCTCGATGCCTTGGATGCGGTGCTCAAGGTCGAAGGCAAGGAGCGCGCCCACTTCCTGCTCGAAAAGCTGATCGAACGCGCTCGCCGCGCCGGCGCGCATCTGCCGTATACGGCGACCACCGCCTACATGAACACCATTCCGCCGGGATTGGAGGAGCGCTCGCCCGGCGACCACGAGCTCGAATACCGCATCCGCTCGTACGTGCGCTGGAACGCCATGGCGATGGTGGTGCGCGCCAACCGCGACAGCAACGTCGGCGGCCACATCGCGAGCTTTGCTTCGGCGGCCACGCTCTACGATGTCGGCTTCAATCACTTCTGGCGCGGCGCCACCGAGAGCTTTCGCGGCGACATGGTCTTCTTCCAGGGCCATTCCTCGCCCGGGGTCTATGCCCGCTCGTTCCTGCTGGGCGAGCTGACCGAAGCGCAGCTCGACAATTTTCGCCAGGAAGTCGACGGCACCGGGTTGCCCTCGTACCCGCATCCTTGGCTCATGCCGGGCTACTGGCAGTTTCCGACCGTGTCGATGGGGCTCGGTCCGCTGATGGCGATCTACCAGGCGCGCTTCATGCGCTATCTGCGCGATCGCGGCATCACGCAGCACCAGGGCCGCAAGGTGTGGGCGTTCATGGGCGACGGCGAAATGGACGAGCCCGAATCGCTCGGCGCCATATCGCTTGCCGGGCGCGAAAAGCTCGACAACCTGATCTTCGTCATCAACTGCAACCTGCAGCGCCTCGACGGTCCGGTGCGCGGCAACGGCAAGATCATACAGGAGCTGGAATCCGCCTTCCGCGGCGCGGGCTGGAACGTCATCAAGGTGATCTGGGGGTCGTACTGGGATCCGCTGTTCATGCGCGATACCAAGGGGATCTTGCTCAAGCGCATGGAAGAGTGTGTCGACGGCGAGTACCAGACCTTCAAGTCCAAGGACGGCGCCTACGTGCGCAAGCACTTCTTCGGCAAGTACCCCGAGCTCGCCGAGATGGTCGCCACCATGACCGACGACGACATCTGGCGGCTGAACCGCGGCGGTCACGATCCGCACAAGGTGTATGCCGCCTATGCCGCGGCGATGAAGCACGCCGGCCAGCCCACCGTCATACTCGCCAAGACCATCAAGGGCTACGGCATGGGCGAGTCGGGCGAATCGCAGAACATCACCCACCAGCAGAAGAAGATGGGCACCTCCTCGATCCGCAGCTTCCGCGATCGCTTCGGCGTGCCGGTGGCCGACGACAAGCTCGAACAGGTGCCGTATCTGAAGTTCGAGGAAGGCAGCCCGGAGTTGAGCTACATGCGCGAGCGCCGCCAAGCACTCGGGGGCCATGTGCCCTCGCGCCGGCGCAAGGCCCATGCGCTGGACGTGCCGCCGCTTGCCGCGTTCGAGTCGTTGTTGAAGGCGACCGGCGAGGACCGCGCCATGTCGACCACCATGGCGTTCGTGCGTATCCTGTCCATGCTCGTGCGCGACAAGAAGCTCGGCAAGTTCGTCGTGCCGATCGTGCCCGACGAATCGCGCACCTTCGGCATGGAAGGGATGTTCCGCCAGCTCGGCATCTATTCGCACGTGGGACAGCTCTACACCCCGCAGGATGCCTCGCAGCTCATGTTCTACAAGGAGGACCAGAACGGGCAGATCCTGCAGGAAGGCATCAACGAGGCCGGCGCGATGTCGTCCTGGATGGCGGCCGCGACCGCCTACAGCACCCACGGCGTGCCGATGATTCCGTTCTACATCTTCTATTCCATGTTCGGTTTCCAGCGCGTGGGCGACTTGTGCTGGGCGGCGGGCGACATGCGCGCGCGCGGCTTCCTGCTCGGTGGTACCGCCGGGCGCACGACCCTGAACGGCGAAGGCTTGCAGCACGAGGACGGTCACAGCCACCTGCTGGCCGCAACCGTGCCCAACTGCATCGCCTACGACCCGACCTACGCCTACGAGCTTGCGGTCATCATGCAAGACGGCATGCGGCGCATGTATGCGGAACAGGAGGACGTGTTCTACTACATCACCGTGATGAACGAGAACTACCCCCACCCCGCCATGCCGCGGGGCGCCGAGCAGGGCATACTCAAAGGCATGTACCTGCTCGCCGAGGGCAAGGCGAAATCGAGCCGCACGCCGCGCGTGCAGCTGCTCGGCTGCGGCACGATATTGCGCGAAGTGCTCGCCGGCGCCGCGTTGCTCGAGCGCGACTTCGGCGTCGCGGCCGACATCTGGAGCTGCACCAGCTTCAACGAGCTGCGCCGCGACGGGCTCGAGGCGGACCGCTGGAACCGGCTGCATCCCGAGGCCGAGCCGCGCTTGTCGCACGTCGAGCAGTGCCTGCAGGCGCGGCAGGGGCCGGTGATCGCGGCGACGGATTACATGAAGGCCTATGCCGATCAGATCCGTGCGTTCGTGCACAACCGTTACAGCGTGCTCGGCACCGACGGCTTCGGCCGCTCCGATACGCGCGAGAAGCTGCGCGGATTCTTCGAGGTCGACCGGCGCCACGTGGCGGTGGCTGCGCTCAAGGCGTTGGCCGATACGACCGAAGCGGTCTCGCCGCGGCAGGTGAGCGAGGCGATCGGCAAGTACGGCATCGATCCCGAGGCGCCGAATCCTGCCCGCGCGTAGCGGCGGCAGCGGCGTGACCCAAGAACGTAACCACCGAGCCCGAGGGGGAGCGCATTGAAGCCCCATTGCCATGAGCGTTTCGCATTCGCCCGCTGGCGGTCGAGCCGCCGCCGAGTGCCCGCAAGCGCCGCTTCGACTCGCCGGCTTGGGGACACCGCGTGAGCGCGCCGGTGGAAATCCGCGTCCCCGATATCGGCGATTTCAAGGACATTCCCGTGATCGATGTGCTGGTGCACCCCGGCGATTCGATCAAGGCCGAGGATCCTCTGGTCACGCTCGAGTCCGACAAGGCGACCATGGACGTGCCCGCGCCGGCGGGGGGCGTGGTGAAGGAAGTGAAGGTCAAGGTCGGCGACAAGGTGTCGCAAGGCTCGCTGGTGTTGTTGCTCGACGCAGCGCTCGCGAGCGAAGCTTCCGCCGTGGCCCAGCAGCCGGCGCCGAGCGCGTCGGGCAAGGCCGCCGCCCCGGCCCCGAGTCCCGCCGCATCCGCTGCGCCCGCGCCGAGCGAGCGCGCGCCGGTCGCGAGCACGCGCTCGACGAGCCAGAGCGCGGCCGATGCGGCGCCCCGGCCTGCCCAGGCGCACGGCGATTCGAGCGCCGCGCCGCGGCGGCCTGCCGGCCAGCGCGATGAGCTGCCGCCGCCCGCCCCCGCGGCCGAGGCGCGGCCGCCGATGGCGCCGTCGAACGTCGATGAAGCCGCCATCGCCACCGCGCATGCGAGCCCGGCGGTGCGCCGGGCGGCGCGCGAGCTGGGGGTCGACCTCGCGCGCGTGCACGGCAGCGGCCCCAAGGGGCGCATCCTGAAGGAAGACGTGCAGGCGTACGTCAAGCAGGCGCTGGCGAAGCCTCCCGCGGCGCTCGCTGCGGGTCCGGGATTGCCGCCTTGGCCGCAAGTGGACTTCGCCAAGTTCGGCGCGATCGAGGCCCTAGCGCTCACCCGCATCCAGAAATTGTCGGGGCCGAATCTCGCGCGCAACTGGGCGATGATTCCGCACGTCACGCAGCACGACGAGGCGGACATCACCGAGCTGGAGGGCTTCCGCAAGGCGCAGGCCGAGGCGGCCGAGCGCGACGGCGTGCGGCTCACGCTGCTCGCCTTCGTCATGAAAGCGGTGGTGGCGGCGCTCAAGCAGTACCCGGGCTTCAATGCCTCGCTCGGCGCCGACGGCGAATCGCTGATCCTGAAAAAGTATTTCCACATCGGCGTCGCCGTCGATACCGCGGACGGCCTGGTGGTGCCGGTGATCCGCGATGTCGATGCGAAGGGCGTGCTACAGCTCGCGCGCGAGCTCGCCACCATGAGCGCCAAGGCGCGGGACAAGAAGCTCGCGCCGGCCGACCTGCAAGGCGGCAGCTTCTCGATCTCCAGCTTGGGCGGCATCGGCGGCAGCGCCTTCACGCCGATCATCAACGCGCCGGAAGTGGCGATACTGGGTGTATCGCGTGCGCTCATGCGCCCGGTATACGTCGAAGGGCGATTCGAGCCGCGGCTGATGCTGCCGCTGTCGCTGTCCTACGATCATCGCGTGATCGACGGCGCCCAGGGCGCGCGCTTCATCACCTCCGTCAGCGGCTGGCTTGCCGACATCCGCCGCCTGGTCCTGTAGATAAATGCGCACGGAGCACGATTTCGCGTTGTTCCGCAGGCCGTTCGGAAGGTGTAAAGCGTGGTCCGTGCGCGTTCATGCCGCAATTCTGAGACCGATGCCGAGATGAGCGATGGCTGAAGCGGGCGCGCCGATCGGCATTCTCGGGGGCACCTTCGATCCGATCCATTACGGCCATCTGCGGCTCGCCGAAGAGGCCGCCGATCAATGCCGGCTAGAGCGCGTGTTGCTCGTTCCGGCCGCGCTGCCGAACCTGCGCGCCGCGCCTGGAACGCCGGCCCAGCATCGAGCGGCCATGGCGCGGCTGGCGGCGGCCGGCAACGCGCGGCTCGAGGTCGACGACCGCGAGTTGCGCCGCGAGGGCACGAGCTATACCGTCGACACGCTTGCGGAGCTGCGTTGCGAGCTCGGCGCCGCGCGTGCCTTGTGCCTGATCCTCGGCGCCGATGCATTCATGCGCCTGCCCGCCTGGAGCCGCTGGCTCGAGCTTTTCGACTTGTGTCATGTCGTGGTGGCGGCGCGTCCGGGCTATGACCTGACGCTCGAAGCCGCCCGCGAGCCCGACATCGCGCGCCAATGGCAGCGACGCAAGCTGGGCGAGATACAGCAGCTCCAGCGCGCGCCGGCCGGGGCGATCGCGCGCATCGACATCCCCTTACTGGAGATTTCGGCGACCGACTTGCGAGCCCGAATGTCGCGCGGAGCGAGCGTGGAATATTTGCTGCCGCATGCAGTCGTCGATTATATTGCCGCTCATCGTCTTTACCGCCTGTAATGAGAGTCGATCGGATCGTCAAGGCAGCCGTCGCCGCGTTAGAAGACATCAAGGCCCGCGATGTGCTCGTGCTGAACGTCGTCAAGCTCACCTCGATGTTCGATCGCGTCATCATCGCCACGGGCGACTCCACCCGCCAGGTGAAGGCACTGGCCGACAACGTGCAGGTCAAGCTGAAGGAGAAGGGGGCGAAGATCCACGGGGTCGAGGGCGCGCAGAGCGCCGAGTGGATCCTGATCGACCTGGGGAGCGTGATCGTGCACGTCATGTTGCCGGCGGTGCGGGCGCATTACCAGCTCGAGGAATTGTGGGCTGCGCGGCCGGCGCGCAAGACACGCCGGAGCGCCGCCGCGACGGCCGAGCGCTAGCGCTGCGGTTCCAGTGATGCCCGAGCGATGCGGCGCGTACCCTGGCTGGCGTGCTCTGCGCGCTGCGCGGGCGGGGGAAGCGCCGGCGTGCATGCAGCGCGCCGCGGCGGCGGCCACGCTGCGCTGAGGCGACCGGCATGCGTCTGGTGGTGGTGGCGGTGGGCGCGCGCATGCCGGCTTGGGTCGATGCAGCGTTCGAGCAATACCGCGCCCGCATGCCGCGGGAGGCGCGCGTGGAGCTGATCGAGGTGAAGCCTGAGAAGCGAGCGGTGGGCATTGCGGCCGAACGCGTGCTCGGCCTCGAGGCCGAGCGCATCCGCGCCGCATTGCCGCGCGGCTGCGTACAGGTGGCGCTCGACCAGCGCGGCCGCGCGTGGTCGAGCGCCGAGCTCGCCGCCGCGCTCGGCGCTTGGCGCCAAGACGGTCGCGATGTCGGCTTCATGATCGGCGGAGCCGACGGCTTGGCCAGCGCACTCAAGGCGCGAGCGGACATGCGCCTGTCGCTGTCGGCGCTGACCTTGCCGCATGCGCTGGCGCGCGTCGTCCTCGCCGAGCAGTTGTACCGGGCGCACACCATACTGAGCGGTCACCCTTATCATCGGGCATGAACGGACACCCTCGCCGCGTCTACCTGGCTTCGCGCAGCCCGCGCCGGCGCGAGCTGCTCAAGCAGGTGGGGATCAACTTCGAGCTCCTGCTGTTCCGGGAGGATGCGCGCCGCGGGCTCGACGTGGACGAATCGCCGCACGCCGGTGAAGACGCGCGCGACTACGTGGTTCGCATGGCGCGCTCCAAGGCCGAGGCGGCGAGCCTGCGCCTGGTGCAGCGGCGCCTGCCCGCGCATCCGGTGCTGGCGGCCGACACGACGGTGGTCCTGGACGATCAGATCCTCGGCAAACCGCTCGATGCGGCGCAGGCGCACGCCATGCTCTCCCGGCTTTCCGGCCGCGCCCACGACGTGCTCACCGCCATCGCAGTATGCCGGCACGATCGGTTGGAAACCCGCTTGTCGGTGTCCACCGTGGAGCTCGCGCCCCTCAGCCCGGCGCAGATCCGGCAATACGTCGCGAGCGGCGAGCCGCTCGACAAGGCCGGCGCATACGCGATCCAGGGCCGCGCGGGCGCCTTCGTGCGCCATCTGTCGGGCAGCTACACCGGCGTCATGGGCTTGCCGCTGTACGAGACGGTGAGCCTGCTGGAGACTTTCGGCCTGGCGCCGCCATGATGGCGCAGCGATGAGCGAGGCGCGATGAGCGAGGACGTGCTGGTCAACGTCACCCCGCAGGAGACGCGGGTGGCGATCATGCAGCAGGCGGTGGTGCAGGAGCTGCACGTCGAGCGCGCCAGTGCCCTGGGCCTGGTCGGCAACGTCTACTTCGGCAAGGTCGTGCGCGTGCTTCCGGGCATGCAATCGGCATTCGTCGACATCGGCTGGGAGCGCGCGGCGTTCCTGCACGTCGCGGATATCTGGGAGGCGCGCAGTCACGAGGGCACCAAACCGATCGAGCGCATGTTGACCGAGGGCCAGAGCCTGATGGTCCAGGTGGTCAAGGATCCGATCGGCACCAAGGGCGCGCGCCTGTCCACGCAGATCAGCGTCGCCGGCCGTTTGCTCGTCTACCTGCCGCAGGAATCGCACATCGGCATTTCGCAGCGCATCGAGGACGAAGCCGAGCGTGCCGTGCTGCGCGAGAAGCTGACCCAGCTCCTGCCGCAGGGCTCGAGCGGCGGTTTCATCATTCGAACGGTGGCCGAGAGCGCCTCGGAGCG
The DNA here is from genome assembly GCA_020848435.1 of Burkholderiales bacterium. Lineage (GTDB taxonomy): Bacteria > Pseudomonadota > Gammaproteobacteria > Burkholderiales > WYBJ01 > WYBJ01. Next base: position 14,567 of record JADLAC010000004.1, read on the forward strand.
CGAGCTCGGTTTCGATATCGAGTACCTGCGCAAGGTGTGGGCCGGCATCGAGGAGCGCGCGCGCACCGCGGCCCCGCCGGCGCTGCTCTACCAGGATCTCAACCTGAGCCTGCGGGTGCTGCGCGACATGGTGCACGACGACACCGGGCGCATCCTCATCGACTCGCGCGAAACCTATCGCCGCGTGCTCGGCTTCGCCCAGGACTACATTCCGAACGTCGCCGCGCGCGTGCAGCACTACCTGGGCGAGCGGCCGCTGTTCGACTTGTACAGCGTCGAGGACGAGATCGAGAAGGCGCTCGCGCGGCGCGTGGATTTGAAATCCGGCGGTTATCTCATCATCGACCAGACCGAGGCGTTAACCACCATCGACGTCAATACCGGAGCCTTCGTCGGCGGGCGCAGCTTCGACGACACCATCTTCAAGACCAACCTGGAAGCGGCCCAGGTGATCGCGCGCCAGCTGCGGCTGCGAAACTTGGGCGGCATCATCATTCTCGACTTCATCGACATGGAAAGCGAGGAACATCGCAACGCGGTGCTCGGCGAGCTGCGCAAGGCGTTGGCGCGCGATCGCGTGCGCATGACGGTGAACGGCTTCACCCAGCTCGGCCTGGTCGAGATGACGCGCAAGCGCACGCGCGAGAGCCTCGCGCACGTGCTGTGCGAGGCTTGCCCCGTGTGCCAGGGCCGCGGCGAGCTCAAGACGGCGCAAACCGTGTGCTATCAGATCCTGCGCGACATCCTGCGCGAATCGCGCCAGTTCAATGCGCGCGAGTTTCGCATCCTCGCCTCGCAGACGGTCATCGACCGCTTCCTCGACGACGAATCGCAGCACCTCGCGATGCTCGAGGAGTTCATCCGCAAGCCGATAGCCTTGCAGGTCGAAACGCAGTACACCCAGGAGCAGTACGACGTCATCCTGATGTGACGCCGGGACCGGGGTCAGACCAGGGTCGGACCGGGGGCGCTCAGTTCGCCGCCGCGCCCGAATCGCGAATGATCTTGCCGAGGCGTTCGACTTCCAGGCGAACGAACTTCTCGAAATCTTCCGGCGAGCTCCAGCGCGGCACCACGCCCTGCACCGCCAGCCGGGCGCGGATATCCGGCGCCGAGAGGATGCGCTTCATCTCGCTGGAGAGCTTCTGCACGATCGGTTTCGGCAGCTTCGCCGGCGCGAACAGCCCGTACCAGAGGTCGAAGTCGAAGCCGGGCAGGCTCGCGGCCTCCGCGATGGTCGGCAGATCGGGCAGGATCGGCGAGCGCTCGAGCGTGCTCACCGCGAGCGGCACCAGCCGGCCTTCCTTGAGAAAGGGCTGGGCGGAGCCGAGCGGCGCGAAGAAATAATGGATGCGCCCGGCCGCGACTTCGACCAGCGCTTCCGGCGTTCCCTTGTGCGGCACATGGACCACGTTGATGGCCGCGGCGGTCTTGAACTGTTCGCCGTTGGTATGCGTGCCTCCGCCCACGCCCGCCGAGGCGAAGTTGATCTGTCCCGGCTTCTGCTTGGCGAGGGCGATCAAGTCCTTGACCGAGCGGATGCCGAGCGAGGGCGCGACCACGAGCACGTTCGGCACGCTCGCCACCCGCGAGATGGCCGAGAAATCGCGTATCGTGTCGTACGGCAGCTTGGGATAGATCGCGGGGCTCACGGCGTGTGCTGCCGCCTGCATCATGATGGTGTGTCCATCGGGCGGTGCGATGGCGACCAGCGCCGCACCGAGCGTGCCGCCGGCGCCGGCGCGATTGTCCATCACCACCGGTTGACCGAGCGATTCGGCGAGCTTCGGTCCGACCATGCGCGCCAGCAGGTCGGTCTGGCTGCCCGCGCTCCAGGGCACGACCATGCGTATGGGACGCGTCGGATAGGCCGGCTCTTGCGCGTACGCGCTCGCAGCCAGGGCCCAGGCGCTCAAGCCTAATAAGACACGCTGCATGAATCCTCCCCTACGATGGGCGCGGCTCGCGCGCCGCCGTCACACTATAGCGCTTGCCCGTGCCGGCGTACAACCGGGCGAATCCCATTTACGTGAGGCGATAGGCATACGCCGCGCCTCAATCGACGATGGTCTGCGATTGCTCGCGCATGTACTGCTGCAAGTAGTGCACCGAGCCCGCGCCCTTGCCGGTGGAGCCGGACGCTTTCCAGCCGCCGAAAGCTTGATAGCCGGGCCATGCGCCGGTGGTGGCGCCTTGTGGCCTATTGCAGTAGACGACGCCGGCCTCGACGTGATCGAGGAACCAGTCGATCTCGTCCTTGGCGCCGTAGAAGCCGGCGGTGAGCGCGTAGTCGACGCCGTTGGCGACTTCCATCGCTTCCTCCAGGCTGCCGACCGGACTCAGCAGCAGGATCGGGAGGAACATCTCTTCGCGCCACAACGCATGGCCGAGACGGAGCTGCGCGATCGTGGGCTCGCAGTAGTAGCCGCGCGCGAGTCCCTGCTCGTGCAGGGTGCGGCCGCCGCACAGCACCTGGCCCTCGCTGCCGAGCTCCGCGCTGAAGCGCGAGAAGCGCTCGTGGGCCGAACGATTGATCACCGGCCCCAGCCAATTGGCGCGCTCGCTCGGATCGCCGATCCTCAGCTCGCGCACGTGCGCGAGCATGCGATCCACCAGTTGATCGGCGACGACGCGATCGACCAGCAGGCGCGAGCAGGCCGAGCACTTCTGTCCCTGCATGCCGAATGCCGAGCGCACGATGCCGATCGCCGCGCGCTCGAGATCGGCGTTGCGACTGACGATGGCCGCGTTCTTGCCGCCCATCTCTGCGATGCACGGCCGCGGATAGCGGTGGTTGGCGAACGCGCGCACGATCTTCATGCCGACCTCGTACGAGCCGGTGAAAGTCACGCCCGCGATATCCGCATGGCGCACCAGCGACTCGCCCACGCGCGCACCGCCGCCGGTGAGGTAGTTGAACACGCCGGGCGGCACGCCGGCCTCGCGCAGGCACTGGGCGAGCAGCCAGCCGCTCCAGGGCGTGGCGCTCGCGGCCTTGAACACCACGCAGTTGCCGGCGATCAACGCCGCCGCGGCGGGGCCGCCGGAGAGCGCGAACGGAAAATTGAACGGCGCGATCACGGCCCACACGCCGTAGGGTTTGAGCAGCGTGCGGTTGCGGCTGCTATAGCCCGCGACCGGATCCTTCGGCAAGTCGCGCACGAGGCCGTTGTGATCCTGCATCTCGCGGCAATACCAGCGGATCAGGTCCACCGTCTCCTGCACTTCCCCGAGCGCTTCCATCCGGTTCTTGCCCACTTCGAGCACGGCGACGGCGGCAAGATGGAAGACGCTCGCTTCGATCAGCGCCGCGGCCCGCAGCAGGATATCGACACGCCGCTGCCACGGCGTCGCGGCCCATGCGCGCCAAGCGCCGCGCGCGGCGCGCACCGCGGCATCGACGTCCTCCGCCGTGCCGTCCTGGAATCGACCCAGCAGCAGGTCGGTGTCGATGGGACTGCGAGCATCGAACTGGCCATCGGCACGCGTCTCTTGGCCTGCGATCAGCATGGCGTGCTCGACCCCGAGATTGGCGCGCACTTCGGAGAGCGCCAGGTCGAGCCGCTCGTGGATCTCCGCCGGCGGGTCGAACATGCTCGCGTAAGTGAGCCGAAAGCTCTCGTCCGCGTCCGGGCGGCGCTTGGGGCGGTGATGGCGTCGCACGGCAGTCAACGCGAGCGACGCGCGGCGTGCGGCGGTCGAACGTGCGAACGCGAGCAAACGCACCGTGTCGGCGCAAGATCGCAATGATCCGGCATATCGTACTGGGGCTAGAGCGGCGCGTGTGTCATGAGCCGATGGTCGCGAGTGCCATCGGGGTGGCGCGATTCTAACGGGAGCCATGCCCATCCGCAAACGAGCGCCGCCGCGGGATCTCCTGATTCGCGCTCAAGGCGACCCCAAGCTCTGGCGCGATCCGAAGCGGCACGATGCAACAGCGCGGCTGCGCGGCGATGTGCGCGGCGTTCGCGTGCCGAGCTGCCTGGGGCAGCGCAACCGATCACGCGGCGTGCGCGGATACGCCGATGTGCGGCTCGTTGGCCGGGGAAGCCTGCGCCGCTTCGGCCGCGGTCTTGTCCGCGGGCAAAGCGCCCAGGTTCTTCTTGATGCCGACCAGCACCTCGTGCTGCGCCTTCAGTGCGAGCGATTGCTGCTCCAGTTGCTTGAGGCGCGCGCCGACCGCGTGCAGATTGTGTTGCAGCTTGCCCAGGTTCTCGACCCGCTTGCTGAGCTGGATTTCGTGCTCCTTGATCGCCGCATCGAGCGGCGCGAGCGCGGCACGCAACCATTTGCGGGTGTCGTCGCGCGTCTCCTCGAACACGCGCCGTGCTTCGGCCACCAGGCTTTCGTAGAAATTGGGCACGAGAAAATGCTTCTCGGTGAGGATCTGCTTCGGGTGATGGCAGTACTCGATGGTGCTCTGGCGCAGATGGGTGATGGCGAGGGTGTGCTTTTCCAGGTTCAATTGCGGCGGCGAGAGCTTCTGGAATCCGGCCTTGTCGTGGAAGTGCGCATAGGCCTGCTCCACCAGGGCGAGGATCTCGCGGGAGAACTTCAGTATGCGGTTGGACTGGATGCTGAAATGCTCGAACAGACCCTGCATGTTCTTGATCAGGCCGGCGGTCGACCACGCATCCTCGATGTACTTCCGGTCCTTGTTCATGAGGCTTTCGAGCGCCTCGTCGGACAGGCTCGCGAGCAAGGCCTTGCCGCGTTGACTGACCTCGTCCACCGAGCTTCGATGGCGCTGGACCGATTGCAGGTAGCCCGCGCGATCGTTCTCCAGGCGCTGCAGCATCGCTTGCGCGACACCGCGGTTCTTGCCCGCGAGCTCGGTCAGGCTCTTGTGCTCGGCGCGCAGCGCGTTGAACTGGATGACAATGGATTGGCGCGAGCTTTCGACCATGGTGCCGATCTCGCGCTCGATCGCCTCGCGCATGATTTCCTGCTTGGCAGGAACGATTTCGTCCGCGAGCAGGGCTTCCAGCGTCTCGATGCCGCTTCTGCGCAGCAGCTCAGCGTCGCCGCGTACGCGCGCCACCAGCGCCTTCTTCGCCGACAGCGGCAGCACGGCGTGGGAAGGCAGGGCCAGAAGCTGCGCGGTGGCGACGAGCTGCCGCTCGATGCTCTGCGCGATTTCCGCGTCGGTCTTGATGTCGTCCCAGAGCAGGTCGATCTTGTTCAGCACGGCCAGCCGGCGCGCGACCCGCGGCTGAACGTGTCTGCGCCACACGTCCAGGTCGGATCGGGTCACGCCGGCATCCATGGCAAGCAGGAACAGCACGGCGTGCGCGTTGGGAATCATGCTCATGGTCAGCTCGGGCTCGGTGCCGAGCGCGTTCAAGCCCGGCGTGTCGAGCACCACCAGGCCGCTGGTGAGCAGCGGATGCGGGTAGTTGATCAACGCATGCCGCCAAGCCGGGATCCGCACCTGGTCGGGATCGGTCAGCAGCACCGTGGTCGCCTCGGGGGCCGGGTGATCGTACAAGCCGAGCGCCATGGCCTGCTGCTTCGATACTGTCTTGGTTTCGATCAGTGCCTGCAGCGCCTGCGCCAGCGCTTCCTCCGAGCTCGTGTCGAGCCGCATCTTGATCCATTCCACCGGCTTGCGCTTGAGCGAGGCGACGGTTTCACTGCGCTGGCGCGTTTCGATGGGAAGCAGGCGCAGGTAGGGCGGCTCGCTCGGATCGTGAAAGATCTCTGTCGGCGACATGGTGGTGCGGCCCACGTCCGAGGGCAGGATGCGGCGTTTGAACTGCCCGAACAGCAGCGCGTTGATGAGCTCGGTCTTGCCGCGCGAGAACTCCGCGATGAAAGCGAGCGTCAAGCGCTCGTGCTTGAGGCTCTCCACCAGGTCGTAGATGCGCAAGGATTGCTGGATGTCGGCGATGCCGTTGGCGTCGAGCCAGGACTTGTAGAACTCGATGCCGGCGATCATGTCGGCGCGCCACTTGGCGAAGCCCGCGATGCGATCTTCGAAGTGCGTGCTCATGCGTCGCGCCCGGCGTCCCAAGCGCGCAGCCGCTGCACGATCGCCCTGCTGTTGGCATCGATCGCGATCACCTTGCGGCGGGAATGCACGCCATGCGCGATACGCACCGCGGCGCGCGGCAGCGCAAGGCCGCGATGCAGGAACTCGACCAGCGCATCGTTCGCGCGGTTGTCCAGTGCCGGGGCGGCGATGCGCAGCTTCAAGGCATCGCCGTGGCGGCCGTCGGGACCGCTCGCCCGCGCGAGCGGCCGAACGTGCAAGGTCAGCACGAGGCCGCGGCCGTCCTCGCTCGATCTTGCCCAACACGGCAGCGCACCCGGCGCGAGAGGCAAACGGGTAGCGGCCATCAGAAGAGCTTTGCCACGTTCATCTCCAGCCACGCGACCGGCACCATGAGGATCAACTGCAACGCGATGATGAGCACCAGCGGCGACAGGTCGACGTTCGCCACCGTCGGCACGCGCCGCTGCAACGGCCGCAGCAGCGGCTGCGTCAGGCTGTTCAACAGCGGCGCCACGGGGCTGTAGGGATTCACCCAGGACAGGATGGCCTGGACGATCACGGCCACCATGAGGATGTAGATGCTCATCTTCAGGATCTTCACCGCCGCCAGCACCAGGATCGCGAATACGGCCGTGCCAGTCGCGGCCTGGACTTCGGCGCCGCGCAAGGCGAGCAGCGCGAACAGCAGCACCACTTCGCACAGCCACGCCAGGACGAGGGTGGCGAGGTCCATCCCCCACAATCCCGGGATGATGCGTCTTGCCGGCACGACCATGAAGTCGGTCAGCGCGCACAGAAACTGCGACACCGGGTTGCGATACGGCGCGCGCACGAGCTGGAGGTAGAAGCGCAGCAACAGGGCGAGCGCGAACAAGCCGAAGACGGTCTCGAGCAGGAAGCTGGCGGCCTGGTTCAGCATGTCAGCGCGCCTTCCCCAGCTCGTCGCCCAGCTCGCCCGCGCGCTGCAGCGCGGCATGCACGGCACGGGTCAGCGCAGTGCCGACCCGGTCCGCTTCCATGGATGCCAGGGCACGCTCGGTGGTGCCGCCCTTCGATGTCACCCGCTCTCGTAGCACCGACACATCCTCGTCGCTTGCCTGCGCCAGGCGGACCGCGCCTTCGAAGGTTCCCATCACCAGGCGCTGGGCATCTTGCGGTGCGATCCCCATCTCCAAGGCCGCCTTGCGCACCGCCTCGATGAAATAGAAGACGTAGGCAGGGCCGCTGCCGGACACCGCGGTCACCGCGTCGATCAACTCCTCGCGCTCCACCCACAGCGCATCGCCGACCGCGCACAGGATGGTCTGCGCACGTGCCCGTTCGGCCGCGTTTACCTCGGGGCGCGCGTACATGCCGGAGACGCCGGCGCGCACCAGCGCTGGCGTATTGGGCATGACGCGCACGATCCGGCCGTAACCGCCCAGCCAGCGTGCGAGGTCCGAGGTCCGGATCCCGGCTGCGATGGTGACGATGAGCTGATCGCGTACCAGCGCTTTCAGCTCCTCGGCCACGGCGTGCATCTGCTGCGGCTTCACCGCCAGCACCAGGGTGTCCGCCTCGCCTACTACATCGGCAACTCGGGCCGATACCTTGATGCCGAAGTGCCGTGCCAGATGCTCGCGCCGGCTCGCCAGCAGCTCCACCGCGGCCAGCGAAGCTGCCGGAAAGCCGTTGCCGATCAAGCCGCCGATGAGGGCGCTCGCCATGTTGCCGCCGCCCACGAATGCGATCTTTGCGTCCATTTCGCCCTCGAGCACCCGAGTGCGCCCGGCCCGTGAAGCCGCGCGCGTGTGCACATGCGCCGGCGCCTCGAAGCCGCCGGCCGCGGTGAATCGAAGGGGTATTATCGCTTGGCAGGCGTGAAATAAGCCGCAGCGCAGACAACTCTGGATGTAGGCGGCGAGGCGCGCGCCGGCGCGGCGCAGGCCGCGGGGCAGACCAAGGAATGCGTCATGGCAAAGACCATCCTTGGCCTGGGCGCGCCCGGCGCAGCCCGCGGGTTAGACCGCGGGCTAGACCGCGACCCAGGGCTGCTCGGCGAGGTAGCGCTCTTCGAAGCCCTCGATGCGCTCGATGTGCTGGAGCACCAGGCCGACGTCGTCCAGGCCCTTCAATAGCCGTTCCTTGGCCGCGGGGTCGATGTCGAATCGATAGCGCGCGCCATCGGGCCCGGTCACCGTCTGCGCGGCCAGGTCGATGCTGATCGAGGCGCCCGGTGCGGCGTGCAACTGTTCGCGCAAGCGTCCGCATTGCTCCTCGCTCAGCACGATCGGCAAGAAGCCGTTCTGCAAGGCGTTGCCGTAGTGGATGTCGCCGAACGAGGGCGCGATGACGCTGCGGATGCCGTAGTCGTACATCACGTACACGGCCTGCTCGCGCGAGGAGCCGCAGCCGTAGTTGGGCGCGGCGACCAGGATCCTTGCGCCCCTGTAGGCGGGCTGGTTCAAGACGAATTCGGGGCGCTCGTTGCCGCTCGCATCGAAGCGCATGTCGTGAAAAAGCCAGCGGTCGTAGCCGCTCGCGCGCGGCTTGCGCAGGAAGCGCGCGGGTATGATGCGATCGGTATCGCAGTTGACGATGTCGATCGGCGCGGCCACCGCGCTCAAGGTCGTGAACGGTTCCATCGGCAGCTTCCTTTCAAACCAACGGGCAACCAGAGGGGAGCACTATTTCCGCACTATTCCCGACGCCGACCCCCCGCGGTCGTTAGGCGGAGATGGTGGTCTGTCCGCACTTACGCATTTGCGTCGGGAAGGGTCGTCTGTCCCGATTTCTCTACAGCCGGCGCACATCGGTGATGCGGCCGGTGACGGCGGCCGCCGCGGCCATGGCCGGGCCCATGAGGTGGGTGCGCGCGCCCTTGCCCTGGCGACCCTCGAAGTTGCGGTTCGAGGTGGAGGCGCAGCGCTCGCCGCTACCGACCTGGTCGCCGTTGATGCCCACGCACATCGAGCAGCCGGCATCGCGCCACTCGAATCCCGCGTCACGGAAGACGCGGTCGAGCCCTTCGGCTTCGGCGGCCAGCTTGACCCCGCGCGAGCCCGGCGACACCATCGCGGGCACGACGGCGGTGCGGCCCTTGGCAACGGCGGCCGCGGCGCGCAGATCGTCCAGGCGGCCGTTGGTGCACGAGCCGATGAACACCCGATCGACGGCGATGGCATCGATCGCCATCCCCGGCGTGAGCCCCATGTACGCGAGCGAGCTCTGCATGCGCTCGCGCCGCAGGGGATCGGCCACGCTCGCCGGATCGGGAACGACGGCGGTCACTGCCGCACCTTCCTCGGGATTCGTGCCCCAGGTGACCATGGGCTCGAGCGCGGCGGCATCGAGGCCGACCTCGCGGTCGAAGCGTGCGTCCGAATCGCTCGGCAGGCTGCGCCAGTAGCCCAGCGCGGCCTCCCAGGCAGCAGCGGAGGGCGCGAAATGGCGTCCGGCGAGGAACGCGTAGGTGGTGTCGTCGGGCGCGATCATGCCCGCGCGCGCGCCGGCTTCGATCGACATGTTGCAGATGGTCATGCGCGCTTCCATGCCGAGCGCGCGGATCGTCGAGCCCGCGTACTCGATCACGTGGCCCTGGGCGCCGCCGATGCCGATGCGCGCGATGATGGCGAGGATCACGTCCTTGGCGCTCACGCCCGCGCCCAGCGCGCCATCGATCGAAATGCGCATGGTGCGCGGTTTCTTCTGCCATATGCATTGGGTCGCGAGCACCTGCTTCACCTGCGAGGCGCCGATGCCGAAGGCGAGGGCGCCGACCGCGCCATGGGTCGAGGTATGCGAATCACCGCAGTTGATGACGAAACCCGGCAAGGTGAGCCCAAGCTCGGGAGCCGCCACGTGGATGATGCCTTGGCGCGGATCGTCGATGTGGAAATGACGAATGCCGTGGCGCGCGGTATTGCGGGCGATGTTTTCGATCAGCCCGCGCGCCTCCTCGTCCGCCACTCCAGCGCTGCCGCGCTCGCGCCCCGCGGTGGGCACGTAGTGATCGTCGAAGGCGAAGCATTGCGCGGGCTTGCGCACGCCGCGGCCGGCGCCGGCGAGCGCATTGAAAGCGTGGAACGAACCTTCGTGCAGGTAATGCCGGTCGACGTACAGAAGCGCATCGCCGCCCGAGCCGTGCGTGACGACGTGCCGGTCCCAGATCTTTTCGAACAATGTGCGTGCCATGCGTGATCCCCCGCAGCGACGGTGCGACGGAAATATAGCATGCGCCTCGCAACGTCTCGGCGCGCTGGCGTTGGCCGAGTCGCAGCGGTTAGCGCCTATAATGCGCAGGCGCCTTTTCGCGTCCGAGCACGGCGGCCCGAAGCGGCTCGACTCCGCAACGCAGCGGCCGTCGCGCCAACCGAGCCTACGACGCCCGTCCATGCAGGCATCGGCGTGGGCCGAGCCGCCGGGGCGAAAACCCGCTTCGCCGTTCGATCCAGGATCCGACCATGAGTATCGACGCCCATACCCTCGTGTCGCGGCTCGCGCGCTTATCGGTGGCCGACATCGCCGACCAGTTCGACCGGCGCGCCCTGGTGCCGCCGGTGCTCGCGCGCGAGCTGCACCCCGTCGGCCGCGCGCAGAAATTCGCGGGTGTGGCCTTTTGCGTCGAGGGCCGCAAGCTCAATGCCGCCGGATGGCTCGCCATGCCGACCGGGCGCGACTCGCTCTACGACGGTCTGGACGAGCGCGTTCCGGCCGGCGCGGTGATGCTCCTGGGCACCGGCGGCTATGACGACGCCGCGGTATTCGGCGGCGGCACCGCGCTCGCCATGCAGCGCCGCGGGGTCGCGGGCGTCATCGTCGACGGCGCCGTGCGCGATAGCGAAGAGATCGCGCAATGCGCCCTGCCGGTGTTGGCGCGCGGCGTGAGCGCGATTCGATTCGTCGGACGTTTCGCCGTGACTGCCGTGGACGCGCCGATCGAGCTGCGCGGGCTCGCCGAGAGCATCGCGGCCCGCTCCGGCGATCTGGTGCTGGCCGACCACGATGGGGCGATCGTTTTGCCGCTTGCGAGCGCGGCCGAGATCATCGCCGCGACCGAGCAGGCGGCGGAGATCAACGAGCGCGTGACCGAGGCCGTCCTGCGGGGCATGTCGCGCACCGAAGCGGGAAGGCTGCACGGCAAGGGCTAGCTCGGAGTTTGGGGAATCGCCAAGGGCTTTCAAGCGCCGGCTGTCCTTGTGAGCGCGTAGCAGCCTGATTCGGCGCGGTGGAACGAAGATTCCACGAAAAGGCGCTCATGAGCAGCCGGCCGTGCGCGCGGCGCCTGGAGCCCGAAAGCCCGCTAAAAGGTCTTCTTGCGGCGCCACTTCTTCGGCCGGTCGCCGGGGAAGGTGAGGCCGCTCGCGCTCACGCCCAGGTCGACCAGCGACTTCGCCAGCGCGACGGCGCAGGTGTAGCCTTCCAGCACGGGAATCTCCCAGCCGATTTCGGCCAGCCGCTTCGCCACGAACGGCTGTAGCCAGAACGTGGCCGAGCAACCGAAGGTGATCACTTCCGCGCCGTCTTCCTCGATCGCGCATACCGCTTCGTTCACGGCGCGCTCGACCATTTCGGAACGCTCGCCGCGCTGCGCCTTCTGCCGCTCCTCCTGCGGGCTGTGCTCGGCGACGTGGCCGGGGCGCATGAACGGAATCTGCACGTTGCGGATCGAGGCGCAACGCCGCTCGAAGCGATGCTGGATCACCAGGTTGTAGTAGTACATGTTGTGCGACTCGGCCAGGTCGATCACGCTGAACTTGTTGCCGAGCATGCTGGCGACATGCATTTGCGAGAACGCGCACGAGGTCACGGGAATACCGAACGGGCGGGCGATCTCGCGCGATTCCTGGAATCCCGGCTCGCCGCCACCCAGAAGGACGATGGCGTTGTACTTGCCGCTGCGGCACGCCTCCTTGACGATCGGCAGCCGCGCGGCCGCGACCTGGGCGAATTCCTCGCGGTTCTCGACCGCCCAGTCGCCGTACGGCGCCATCGGGCCGGGGTGCAAGTCCCACTCGATGCCTTCGAGCATGGGCTTCACCAGGTCGTAGTTCGGCAAACGCGATTCCTTGGGGCCCTCCACCGGACGATGCAGGAACTTCGAGCCCGGCGGCATGCTGAAAGCGTGTATGAGCAGGAGGCGGTACTTGCTGGACGGTTGGGTCATGATCGCTCGCGGATGGAAAGGCGCACGGCAGGACTGCGCGCGTAAGTGTAATCGCTCGGGCCGCGCGCGGCGACGCTCGCGCGTGGCTGGCATCGGGCTTGGACGGCGCCAGCGGCTCGGTGTAGATTCCAGCCCGGACACGAACGACGGCAAGCGAACGGGGGAGCAACATGATTCGAGCAGCGATCTACGGCTTGGGACGATGGGGCAACCGGCTGCTCGAGTCGGTGCGCGACAGCAGCAAGCTGCGGATCACCACCGGGATTTCGCGCGATCCTGCAAGGCATGCCGAGCTCAGGCAAAGCGCGGGTATCGAGATCGCGTCGTCGTATGCGCGGGTGTTGAAGAATCCCGCCGTCGATGCAGTCATCCTCACCACGCCGCACAGTCAGCATGGCGCGCAAGTGGTACAGGCGGCCAGGGCCGGCAAGCACGTGTTCGTGGAGAAACCGTTCACGCTCACGCGCGCGAGCGCGGAGCGCGCCATCGACGCCTGCAAGGCCGCCGGCGTGACGCTCGGTGTGGGCTTCAATCGCCGCTACGCGCCATCGTTCGCCGACATGCTGCGCCGAATCCAGGCCGGCGAGATCGGCGAGGTGGTGCACGTGGAGGGCCAGAATTCGGGGCCGACCGGCTATGCGCTCAAGCCCGGCTACTGGCGCTCGACGCGCAAGGAAGCGCCCGGCGGCGCGATGACGGCGCGCGGGGTGCACGCGCTCGATTGCATGATCCGCATCGCCGGGCCGGTGGCGACGCTGTACGCCGCCTCGCAAAAGCGCGCGCTGCCGGCGGAGATCGACATGGACGACACCACCGCCATGCTGCTGAAATTCGCGCACGGCGCGAGCGGCTGCTTGAGCGCGGTATTCGTGACCGGCGATTACTGGCGCGTGCTCGCCGTGGGCACCAAGGGGTGGCTCGAGCTGCGCAACGACACCGAGCTCGTGCAAAGCGCTCTCACGGGCGCGCCCGAGCGCTTCCAGTTCGCGCCGCTCGACAAGGAGCGCGCCGAGCTGGAGGCCTTCGCCGAGGCGATCGAAGCCGGCGAGCGCTTCCTCGTGCCGCCGGCCGAAATCGTGAACGGCGTGGCGGTGCTGGAAGCGATCGAGAAGTCGTCCGCCCGCGGCAAGCCGATCGCGATCACCTAGGAGCCTGTCGGACTTGATTTCGCGCGATGCGTCGTGGGCGCAACCCGAAGGGACGGGGCGCTTTTCGCGCATGGCGGTGTCGAAAGAAACGCCGCTGCTGCTGCGCGGCCCGCCCATACCTACGCGAAGAGCTCCCGCCTCCTTCGTCCCTGATCTACATCAATGCATTCGGGAGGGCGACCCGATAGACGTAACGTTTGCGGGCGAGGACGCCGCGCTACCATAGCGACGACTCGGCAGCCCGATCGGAGGAGGTTCCAATGCAACTCACGTCGAACCGCATCGAGGTGTCGGACGCGATCGAATGCGTCGAGCACTTCTATCGCGAGAACATGACCGACGGTCTGCCGGTGGTTCCGCCGACCGAGCAGCGCGTGCGCCAGTTTCTCGAAGCCGTTGCGTTGGCACCGGACGCGAAGGTCGCGGTCGTCGCGGAGCGCGCGGCCGTGATCACGGCCGAAAAGCTCGCGATCAACGCAGTCATGGCAGGGTGCTTGCCCGAGTACATGCCCGTGCTCGTCGCGGCGGCGGAGGCGCTCGCGGATCCCGCGTTCAAGTTCAATCACCTCGCCAGTCTCGGCTCGCCCTGGCCGCTGACGATCGTGAGCGGTCCGATCGTGCGCTCGCTCGAGATGAACTGCGGCCGGTACGTGTTCGGCTCGGGTAATCGCGCGACCGCAACGATAGGGCGCGCAGTCAGCCTGCTGCTCTGGAACTGCTGCGAGGTGCGCCCCGACGCGATCCAGCGGGGCGACCTGGGCCATCTGGGCCGCCATTCTTTCTGTATTGCCGAGAACCCCGACACCAAGTGGCAGGGCTTGAACGAATGGGAAGGCTACGGGCGCGAAACCAGCACGGTCACCGTCGCCTCCGGTTACAGCCTGTGTCTCGCGCGCAGCCCGTGCAGCACGCCGACCGGCATCCTCGCCCCGCTCATCGATGGAATCAGTCACCAGGAGTTTTCTCCTGGTTGCATCGTGGTCACAATCCCGCCGACGCTCGAAGAGCTCTTTCTTGCCCAGGGGTGGACGAAGAGGCACATACGCGATCACCTGTTCGAGCACTGCTGGCGATCGGTGAAGTCGCTGAAGGAAGCCGGCCGCTGGGGCCGGCTCGCGTCGCGCTTCGTGGGCGGGCTCAAGGATATCGCTGCGATCGAACCGGGCGATGCCGAGCGCTGGGTCTACCTGTTCAAGCGCAACCCCGAGATCGATCCGTTTGTCTTCCACGAAGGCGCGGTGGGACGGCGCGCCGACATCCTGATCGTGGCCACCGGCGGGGATGCGGGCGCTACCATGGGATTCTGTCAGCCCTACAGCCAATCCACCTCGCCCGTAACCAAGCCGATCAAGCCGCCGCAGCGCCATTGACTAACACAGGAGATTACACCGTGAGCACGAAGTTGGTCGTCCTCGATCCCAGGCAGGCGCCGAGCGCAAGCATGGTCGTTCCGGCGCAGCGCCTGATGACGCTGCACGACAAGCGCCTCGGCCTATTGTGGAACAACCGCCTCGGTGGCGACCGCATCCTCAAGAACGTCGCGAACCTTCTGAACGATAAACATCAGTTGAAGGAGATCTACTTCACCAAGAAGACGTTCATCGGCAACGCGGCGCCGCCGGAAGTCATCGACGATCTCGTCTCCAGAGTCGACGCGGTGGTGGTCGGCCTCGGCGACTGAGGGTCCTGCACGTCGGGCAGTGTGCTCGACACGATCAACCTCGAACGCAAGGGCGTTCCCGCCGCTGTCATCGGCCATGACAAGCTCTTTGCCACCACGGGAAAGGGCATGGCCAGGGCGCAGGGCTATCCGTCACTGAGCTTCGCGATGTTCCGCTACTCGCACAGCGAGTGGGGGGGTGCTGCGACCGACGACGAGCTTCGCGCCAGAGCGGCGATACTGGCGCCTCAAGTCGAACGCATCCTGTTGGGCGACGCCTGATGATGCGTGCAGGAGAGCACGCATGACCTCAGCCACTGCTTCGGCGCGGTGAGTCTGGAAGCCCTCGCCTACAGCCGAGGTAAGGCTTGCCCCGACAGCGCGCAGATGAGGAGAACATGTTCGGACCGATAAGACAGGCCGTCATCGTTGGCATCCTGCACCTGATCGTAACGCCGGGCGGAGCCGCGCATGGCGCGGAAAGCTATCCCAGCAAACCGCTGCGCGTCGTAATCGGCTCGTCCCCCGGCGGCTCCATCGACCTTACGATGCGCCCGGTCGCGCACAAGCTCACCGAGCTGGTGGGCCAGCAAGTGCTGATCGACTACCGGCCCGGTGCGAACGGCAACATCGCCGCTGCTATCGTCGCGAAGGCACCGTCGGACGGCTACACGTTGCTGATGGCGAGCCTCAGCAACTTGACGATCAACCCCGCCATTTATGAGCGCATGCCGTTCGACACCCTCAAGGATTTCGCGCCGATCACGCAAATCGGCTCGAGTCCGCTCGCTCTCGTCGTGCATCCCAGCGTGCCCACCAATTCCATCCGCGAGCTGATCGGCCTCGCGAGAAGTCAGCCGAACAAGCTGAGCTTTTCGTCTGCGGGGATCGGCAGTGCGAATCATCTCGCCGCGGAGCTCTTCAAGCTGCTCACGAAGACGACCATGACTCACGTCGCGTACCGCGGCGGCGGACCCGCAACGGTGGCCGTGGTCGGCGGTGAGGTGGAGACCGTTTTCATCACCGTCCCGAGCATGCTTCCTTTCTTCAGGAACGGGCGGTTGAAGGCGCTGGCCACGCTTGCGTCGAAGCGCTCGCCTGCTTTACCGGAGATACCGACCGCGCAGGAAGCGGGGCTTGCGGGGCTGGAGGTGAGCGCGGGTACGGGTCTGCTGGCACCGGCAGGAACGACGCGCGAGGTCATCGCCCGCTTGCACGCGGAGACCGTGAAGGTTCTCGCGCTGCCGGACGTTCAGGAAAAGCTCAGCGGCGAGGGCCGCGACCTCATCGCGGACACGCCCCAGCAGTATTCCGCGTTCCTGCGTGAGGAGATTACGAAGTGGGCGACGGTCGTGAAGAAGGCGGCCGTGAAGCTCGAGTGATGCCTTCCGACTAGCCTGTCGCCTTCGCCATGCGGCGCACGACCTTCATGCGCTGCACCGCGTCGCCCGCGAGGTGGGTCCAGATGATGCCGTCGCGCACGAGCTTGTTCGCCAGCGCGTCCATGGTGAAGCCGGCGGCGCCGTGCAGATCCATGTTGATCTGCGTCACTTCCTGGATCACGTCGGTGGAGAAGTTCATGACGAAGCCGGCATTGGTGGAGGGAAGCTTCTGGTCGTGCTCCCAGGCCACCCGCAGCACGTAGCTGCGCAGCGCTTCGGTCAGCATGTTCATGCGCCCCAGCTTGAGCTGCACCGCCTGCTGCTCGAGCAGCGGCTTGCCGCCCTGGGTGCGCGAGCGGGTGAGCTTCAAGGCCGACTCGCAGGCGCACATGCACACGCCGAGCGCGTTGGCGGCGAGCTCCAGGTCGCCGAACAGGTCGCCGCCGGTGCGCTCGCTCTTGTCGAGGCGCGACTGGCCGCCGGTTTGTTCCACCACGTTGGCATGCGGGACCCGCGCGTTGTCGAAAATCATCTCCGCGTTCTGATAGAAGCGCCAGCCGCTCTTGTTGAACACCTTGCCGGAGCGGAATCCCGGCGTATCGCGCGGGATGAGGAACATGGTGACGCCTTCTTTCAAGCTCGCGTTGGGATTCGAGCGCGCGTCCAGAAAGAACAGCTTGCCGATGTTGCCGTTGGCGATGAAGCACTTTTCGCCGTTCAGTATCCATTCGTCGCCGCGCCGTTCGGCCTTGAGCCGGACCCCGGCACGGACCTCGTCCTCGGGCGGCAGCCGGTTGTCGGAGCCCGCATTGGGCTCGGTGATGCCTTTACCCATGACGAAGGTATCGTCGGCGAGGAAGGCGCTCAGGAAGCGCTGCTTCTGCTCGGGCGAGCAGGCGCTGGCGATCAGGTGGCTCCATTTCCAGTTCTGACTGAAGGCCTTCGAGATCGCGCTGTCGCCGCGGGCAAGCTCGGCCATGACCAGCGCCTGGGTCACGAAATCGGCGCCCGGGCCACCGTATGCCTTGGGCACGGCGAGCGTGCGGAAACCGAGCTGGGAGCCTTTCTTGAACAGATCCCAATCCCAGGTCTCGCGCGGATCGAGAATGCGATCGCGCGCGAGCGAGACCGGGCGGATGTCTTCTTCGGCGAACTTGCGCGCCTTCTGCTGCCACTCGCGTTGCTCGTCGTTGAGCGAAAAATCCATGTATGCGTCTCCTTCAATCCGACGCCTAGTCGCGGCGGAATTCGGCGATGGCCTCGGCGATGCGCAGCTTGCCGTCCCCCGGGCTCATCCCCGAGTGCAGGAAGATCAAGGCATCCTGTACGTACTTGTGCATCGGCATGTCGCGCATGACGCCCATCGCGCCGAACACTTCGGCGGCATCGAGCGCGGCCTGGTGCATCGCCTCGGCGGTGTAGACGCGGGCGATGGTTTGCAGCGGCAGGTCCGTGACGCTGCGCTCGGCCACCGCCGCGGGATGGTCGGCGGCCCAGGCCGCCTTCCACACCATGGTGCGCGCCAGCTCGATGCGAATCGCGATCTCGGCCAGCAGCGTGCCGATCGCCTGGTGCTCGATGATGCGCCGTGCGCCTTGAACCCGTATGCGCGCATAGTCGACCGCGGCTTCGTAGGCAGCACGCCCGATGCCGATGTTCATGGCCTGCACCAGCGGCAGGCCGCGCCCGAGGGCCTCCAGCCCCGCCGCGAGCGGGCTGCTGCCCTCGTCGCCCAGCAACTGGTCCGCGGGTACGCGCGTGTCCTTGAACGTCACGTCGCCGCGCAGGCCGTGATACCAGCCGGCGTTCTGATCCAGCTCGCGTACCGTCATGCCGGCGGTGTCGCGCGCGACCAGCAGCGTGCTGATGCCCTGGCCGGCGGGGGCTTTCGGGTCGGTACGCACTTGCACGGCGAACAGCGTGGCGAGCGGGGCGTTCGGCACGAAGCTCTTGGTGCCGTTGATGATCCAGTCGCCGGTGGGCGTGCGCGTGGCGGCGCAGTTGGTCGCCGGCGCAACGGGCACGGCCCGGTGATAGTTGACGCCCAGCTCGGTGTCGCTGTCGGGCTCGTGCGCGGCCAGCGCGAGCTGGGCCGCATCGTCCTTGATGAACGCCGGCAGGAAGCGCTCGCGTTGCGCCGGGCTCATGAGCTGATCGAACAGGACATGGCTCAACGCCGAGGTCTCGACCAGCACGGCGGCCACGTCGGGATCGCCGGCCGCAAGCTCTTCGGCCACGATGCAGGCCGTAATGCCGTCGGCGCCCGCGCCCCCCAGGGGCTCGGAGAGCGCCAGCGTGCGCAGCCCCATCTGCGCGGCCTTGAGCAGGATGTCCGCGGGCGGGCGCCGATCGAGCGATTCCATGCGCGCCGGCTTGATCGCCACGGGCTTGATCTCGTTCGTGACGAACTCGCGCACGGTATCGCGAATCTCGTGTTGTTCGGCGCTGAGATGCAGATCGTACATGGTGAGCTCTCGGGTCAAGTCTTGCGATCACGCACGGCAGGAAATGGCGGGCGAATCATGCGGCAGTATACGCCACGGGGCGCCGCCGAGGCCTGGAGCCGATGGAACCGGATCCAGGCTGCGCGCGTTTCGGGTCGCAACGCACCCGATCCACAGTGACAGTCATCTTGCGCGCGAGTCGGGCGATGTGCGCTGCTGGCGCGATATACAATCGGCGGCGGGCGTGGGAGACACGGAAGGGGCCGCGTGGGGGGTCAAGCGTGGGGGTCAGGTCTTGCCCGTTACAGCAAGTGCAACGCGCAAGAGCTGACCCCAAAGACACCGAGGAGGGCAATGCAATGAGCGTGGAATCGAGCGTCGCCAAGCTGGCGCAGGCATGGGTCGCGTTCGCCCTGGCGGGCGCCGCGGCCGGAGCGCTGGCGCAGGCGTATCCCGCCAAGGTCATACGCGTGATCAACCCCGCCGCGCCCGGCGGCAACAGCGACATCCTGTTTCGCCTGTTGCAACCGAAGATGAGCGAAGCGCTGGGCCAGCCGCTCGTCATGGATTACCGCTCGGGCGCGGGCGGCATCATCGGGGTCGAGCTGACCTCGCGGGCGCCGGCCGACGGTTACACGACCGCGTTGGTCGCCGCAAGCTTCCTCATCAATCCTGCGGTGCGCGCCAAGCTGCCTTACGACACGCTGAAAGATTTCACACCGCTCGGCCTGATCGTCGACTTGCCGGCCGGTTTCATGGTGCACCCGTCGATGCCGGTGAAGACGGTGAAGGAGATGATCACGCTGGCCAAGACGCGCCCCGGACAGATCCTGTATTCCACCTCCGGCGCGGGCGCGATCGGCCACATGGCGGCGGAGCTGTTCAACGCCATGGCGGGCGTGAAGCTCGTGCACGTGCCGTACAAGGGCGCGGGTCCGAGCGTCATCGACTTGATCGCGGGCCACGTACAGACCACCTTCGTGAGCCTTCCCCTGGTGGTCGGGCATGTCCAGACCGGGCGGCTGCGCATCCTCGCCCAGTGCGGCGAAAGACGCTTCGAAACCTTGCCCGACGTGCCGACCATGCAGGAAGCGGGCGTTCCCGGCTTCGTCGTGAGCAGCGGCTTCAGCTTCATCGGGCCGGCCGGCATGGCGCGCCCGGTGGCGGAGAAGCTCAACAGCGCGCTGGCGCAAGCGGTGCGCGATCCCGCCAACCGCAAGCAGCTCATCGCCCAAGCCGCCGATCCGATCGGCAACTCGATCGACGAGCATGCCGCCTTCATGAAGGCGGAAGTCGCGAAATGGACGCGGGTGGCGAAGCAGGCCAACATCCGCGTCGATTGAATCGCGAGGTGGCGCACGGGTTCCGGTTGGTCGAGACCGCGGCCATTGGCGCGCCGAGCTTCAATCGCGGTACTTGGCGACCTTGTCCCAGTCGACTTCGACGCCGAGACCGGGCGCGTCGGTGAGCTTCACTTCGGCCGGATACGGCGGCAGCGGATCCTTGATGATGTCGTCGACCGCACGCGCGAGCGGCGAAGCGTGACAGCCGCGCGCGGGCCTGATCGCCGCCGCGAAGTGATGGGCCGCCGCGAGGCCGATGCCCGAAGCGGTGGAACAGCCCGGCAGCACGTCGAGGCCGGCGGCCTCGCACACGGCCGCGATCTGCATGCACTTGCTCAGGCCGCCGAGCATCGCGAGCTTCACGTGGATGCCGTCGGCCGCGCCCAGCTCGGCGACACGCAGGATGTCGGCGGGTGCGCCGACGCTTTCCTCGAGCGCGATCTTCAGCGGCACCAGCGCCCGCAGCCGGCTCATCGAGCGCAGCTCGTGGCGCGGCAGCGGCTGCTCGGCCCAGACGACGTTTTGCGCCGCGTACAGCGGCAGATACTTCAGGGCGTCCTTGAAGGTATAGCCCTCGGTGCAATCGATCTTGAGCGAGACCTCCGGGCCGCACGCCCGATGCACCGCCGCGATGACGGCGTAGTCGTGCTCGGGTCCCGACGGATGGCCGCACTTGATCTCGATCTGCCGGCAGCCTTCGGAGATGCCCTTGAGCGCGAGCTCCACGGCGGCCTCGGGGCGCATGAAGCCGATGCCGTAGCCCGGGCCTTCCACGAGCACCGGCGTTTCATTGCTGCCGCCGAGAAAACGCCACAGCGGAATTCCGAGCGCCTTGCCGATGACATCGTGCAGCGCGATGTCGATGGCGCCCTTGGCGGGAAGCTGGCCGTTCACCACGCCATCCATACGCGCCCATACCTCGCGGATGCGAAACGGATCCGTGCCGATGATCGCGGGCGCGAGATACTTTTGCAGCAGGACCGCGTGCGCCTCCATCACGCTGGAGTTCCACTTCGCCTCGGTGACGCATTCGCCGATACCCTCGACGCCTGCGTCGGTGCGGATGCGCACGATGACGTTGTCGATCGCCGAGAGCGTGAGCGTGGCGATTCGGTGAACCTCGCGATTTGGAATACGATACGCAATGACGTCGACCGCGGAAATTTTCATGGTTGTCGGCGAAGCTTCGAGTGGGATTCGCAGTTTAAACGATGCTCGTCCAGAAGAGAGGAACGCACGCCATGATCGCATCGAGATTTCACGCCCTGCTCTGGGCCGCCTGCATTGCGATGGCCGGCGGCGCGTACGCGCAGGATGCCGGCAAGCCCCTGCGCATCATCCAGGGCTTCGCGCCGGGCGGCGGCCACGACACGGTCGCGCGCCTGCTCGCGCCGCGCACCGGCTCGCAGCTCGGGGTCAATGCGATCGTCGAAGCACGTCCGGGCGCCAACGGGATGATCGGCGCGGAAGTCGTCGCCAAATCCGCGCCCGACGGCAACACGATATTCCTCTCCGGCGTGAGCACCTTCGTGCTCAATCCCCTGGTGTACTCGAAAGTCGCGTACGACACGCTCAAGGACTTCGCTCCGATCACGCTGGTCGCAGCGCTGCCGCAGATCATCGTCGCGCATCCGCGCTTGCCGGCGAAGTCGCTGAACGAAGTCGCACAGCTCGCGCGGCGCAACCCCAACCAGCTCTCGGCGGGCTCGCCGGGTGTAGGTGGGCTATCGCATCTCACGCTCGAGCTGTTCAAGCGCATCGCCAAGCTCGACATCGAGCACGTCCCCTACAAGGGCACGGGCGCCGCGCTGGTCGACGTGCTGGGCGGTTACGTCCCCGTGATCATTGGCGATCTGCCCGGGCCGCTGCCGCATGTGAAGGCCGGCAAGCTGCGCGCGCTCGCGGTCACGAGCGGGCAACGCTCCTCGCTGCTGCCGGACGTGCCGACGGCGAGCGAACAAGGTTATCGCGAGCTGGAATCGACCAACTGGTACGGCGTCATGGCGCCTTCCGGCGTACCGCCCCAAACCGTGACGCGCATCCACGCCGCGCTCGTCGCGGCCGCGCAGGCGCCCGAGACGCGGGAACGCTACGCGGCGCTGGGCATGGACCCGGCCGTGTCGGCTTCGCCAGGCGCGTTCACGACCTTCGTACGCGATGAATTCACGCGCTGGAACAAGGTCGTGCGCAGTACGGGCATCAAGCTCGAGCAGCAGTAGCCGCGCAAGTGTCCAAAGTCGAGCTCGGCGACGACTACAGCCTGCGTCTTTGCCAGCGGATCGCCCTGTGGCGCTACGACGATCTGCCCTCGGAGGTGGTGCGCGCGGCCAAGCTGCTCGTGCTCGATACGCTCGGGGTCATGGGCGGCGCGCCGCGGGCGCCGGGCATCGCTGCGCTCAACCAGCGCCTTGGCCAATGGGAGGCGGGTGGCCCGGCGACCGGGCTGATCGGCAAGCGGCGCTATTCGCCCCCGAGCGCGGCGCTCGCCAACGGCGCCGCCGCGCACGCCCTCGACTTCGACGACCAGCACGACCCCGCCCGCTCGCACGCGAGCTGTGTCGTGTTGCCTGCGATTCTCGCGACGGCGGAAGCCGCGGGCGATGTCGGCGGGCGGGACTTCATTCTCGGCTTCGCGATCGGCGCGGAGCTCATCGCGCGCCTGGGCGTCGCGTGCGGGCAAAGTCTCGCCCACGGCTGGCACCCGACCATGATCTTCGGAACGCTCGCAGCGAGCATCGCCGCGGCCAAGCTGCTCGGGCTCGATGCGGCGGGACTGCGTAATGCGCTCGGCATGGGTTTTCACCAGGCAGGCGGCAGCGCCCAGAGCATGCGCGACGGCGTGCTCTCGAAGCGGCTCGGGCCTGGGTTCGCTGCCCGCAATGCGGTCTTGAGCGCATTTCTCGCCGCCGACGGGCTGACGGGCACCGCGCGCCCGCTCGAGGGCAACGCGGGCCTCTTCTCGCTGTACGAACGCGACGAGGTCGAGCCGCAAGCGCTTACCGCGAGCCTCGGCAAGACGTGGCGGATTCCCGAGTACAGCTTCAAACCCTGGCCAGGCTGCCGCTGCCATCACGCCGCGGTCGGGCTCGGCATTCGATTGCACGCGCAAGGCGTGCAAGCAGCGCAGGTGCAGCGGATCGAAATCGGCCTCGGCCGGCTCAATTGGATCACCGTCGGCGCGCGCTACGATCCCGCGAGCGGCTCGGTCACGCACGCGCAGTTCAATGCCGCCTACAGCTTCGCGCGCGCGCTCTCGGACGGACGCCTCGATCTGCGCAGTTACGAACCGGAGGCCTTGTCCGAGCCGGCGATCGCCGCGCTCACCGCGAGGACGCAGGTGATCGACGATCCGTCGATCCACGCCGCGTCACAGGGCGTGCGCGTGCTGCTCGCGCTGAGCAACGGCGAGACCCTGGTGCTGCACGCCGAGGATCCGAAAGGCAGCCCACGAAACCCTATGAGCGAAGCCGAGCTGATCGCGAAGTTCCACGGCTGCTTCGCGTTTGGCCTGGGAGCCGAGCGTGTGCGGGTCGAGCGGCTCGCCGATCTGGTGCTGCATCTCGAAGAGGTCCCGGCTGCGGCCGGCGCGATCGTGGCGGCTTTTCCGACTTGATCCGCATGCCTTTCCTGGATCGTCGACCTGAAGCAAGGCTCGGCACGTGACCACGGGCTGGCTCGGCGCGCCCAAGCGAGATGAAGATGGCCCTGCAAGGACCGCACGCGATTGCGTGCCATTCATTGAATCGTGCAAGCTGCAGGACGTGATCTCCACAGGAATACGATGCGCCGGATGAATGTCCGCTAACGACCCCGCCTTCGACGTTCTGCGCGAGACTTTCGGCTACGCCGAGTTTCGCGGACCACAGCGGGCGATCATCGAGCACGTAACGCGGGGCGGTGACGCGCTGGTGCTCATGCCCACCGGTGGGGGCAAGTCGTTGTGCTACCAGGTGCCGGCGCTGTTGCGCGAAGGCACCGCGGTCGTCGTCTCGCCGCTTATCGCATTGATGCACGACCAGGTGGGCGCGCTGCGTCAGCTCGGCGTGCGCGCGGCTTTCCTCAATTCCACCCTCGCCATCGACGAGGCGCACGCGCTCGAGCGTTCGTTCTCACGCGGCGAGCTCGATCTGCTTTACGTCGCACCGGAACGCCTCACCACGGCGCGCTGTCTCGATCTCATCGGCCGTGCGCGGGTGGCGCTGTTCGCGATCGACGAAGCGCATTGCGTCTCGCAATGGGGCCACGATTTCCGGCCCGAGTACTTGCAGCTCGGGGTGCTGCACGAGCGCTTTGCGGCGGTGCCCCGAATCGCGCTTACGGCCACGGCCGATCCGCAGACCCGCGCGGAGATCATCCAACGCCTCGCGCTTGGCGAGGCGCGCGTATTCGTCTCCAGCTTCGATCGGCCCAACATCCGCTACACCATTGTCGACAAGGCCGATGCGCGCTTGCAGTTGCTGCGCTTCATTCGCGCTGAGCACGCCGGCGAGGCGGGCATCGTCTACTGCCTGTCGAGGCGAAAGGTCGAGGAGACGGCGCACTGGCTGCGCGATCAGGGAGTCGGCGCGCTTGCCTACCACGCTGGCATGGACAGCGCGAGCCGCAACGAGCACCAGGCGCGATTCCAGCGTGAGGAAGGCATCGTCATGGTCGCCACCATCGCCTTCGGCATGGGCATCGACAAGCCCGATGTCCGCTTCGTCGCCCATCTCGATCTGCCCAAGAGCATCGAAGGCTATTACCAGGAGACGGGCCGCGCCGGCCGCGACGGCCTGCCCGCGGATGCCTGGATGGCCTACGGGTTGGGCGACGTGGTGCAGCAGCGGCGACTGATCGATGCCTCGGCGGCGGGCGAGGCGTACAAGCGCGTCTCGACCGCCAAGCTCGATGCGCTGCTCGCGCTGTGCGAGAGCGCGCAATGCCGCCGCGTTCGGCTGCTCGCGTACTTCGGCGAGGATAGCGAAGCGTGCGGAAACTGCGACACCTGCCTCGATCCGCCGCGCATCTGGGATGCGACCGAAGCGGCCCGCCAGGCGCTGTCGGCGATCTATCGGACAGGGCAGCGCTTCGGTCCCGTGCACCTGGTCGATGTCTTGAGGGGCAGGATGAACGAGCGGCTACTGCGCTGGGATCATCATCGTCTAGGCGTGTTCGGGATCGGTGCGGCGCTCGACGACGCCCAGTGGCGCGGCGTGTTCCGCCAGCTCGTGGCGATGGGATACGCCGCGGTCGACCATGCGGGGTACGGGGCACTCAAGCTGACGGCGGCCGCGCGTCCGGTGCTGCGCGGCGAACAGCCGGTGGCGATGCGCCGCATCGCCGAGCGCAAGCGAGGCAGGCGCCTGCCCGCGGGTGCCGTGCCCATGGCGCCGAATGCATCGCTCGATGCGAAGTTACTCGCCAGGTTGAAAGCCTGGCGCAGCGACGAAGCGCGCCTACAGGCGCTGCCTGCCTACGTGATTCTGCACGATGCCACGCTCGCCGAAATCGCATCTCGCCGGCCTCGCGACGAGACGGAGCTGGCACGGATCCCCGGTATCGGATCGAAGCGCCTGGAGCGCTACGGCCGGGTATTGATCGATCTCGTCAAGGTAAGCGGGGGCGACTGACGCTGGATTCGCGGGCGGTCGGTGCGCCTCGGTTCAGGTTGTCCGATTGCAACGTTCAAGACCTGCCCTGCGCTGTCCGCGCTGTCAGCGCAGATAGTCGAACAGCTTCGGATCGAGCGAGCCGCGATGCTTGGCGAGCACCGGCTGCACGGCTGCGACGAAGGCGGCGCGCTCGGCGCTCGTCAGCTCGATGATCTCGTTCTGCGCCGGGTCGAGCAGCTTGCGCACCGCGTCGTCTTCGGCGGCGGCAAGCCTATGCTGATAGGCGGTGGCGGCGCGCGCGGCTTCGTCGACCGCCGCTTGCACTTCGGGCGGCCAGGCGCGAAAGCGCGCCTGGTCGCAGATCATCGCCGCCGCGCCGAACAAGTGCCCGGAGAGCGTGATGTAGCGGTGGTGGTGGTGGACGCCGAAGTTGTAGATGTTGGTGAGCGGGTTCTCCTGCGCATCGAAGCGATCGCCGCCGATGTTCTCGGTGAATTCCTTGATGTCGACCGGGACCGGCACGAAGCCGAGCGCGGCCATGGTCTCGGCGATCAGTTCGCTCATCTGGATGCGAATGCGCAGGCCCTTGCAGTCGGCCGGCGTGCGGATCGGGCGCAGCTTGTTGCTGAAGTAGCGAAAGCCGTTGTCCCACACACCCAGGAGCCTGAAGGGCGAAGACGCCATCGCGGTCTTGAAGCGTTCGCCGAGCGCGCCCATCAGCGCGCGTTGGATGGACGCCCGGTCCTCGACCACGAACGGCAGATCGAACAGCTTGAATTCCGGCACCCAGCGGGTGAAGCGGATCGTCGCCATGTAGGCGAAATCGAGCTCGCCGCCCGCGACCATGAGCGGCAGGTCGCCGGAGGCGCGGCCGAGCTTGAGCACGCTGCCGATAAGCTCGAAGCGGATGCGATCGCCGAGCCGCTGGCGCAGCCGCTCGCCGAAGTAGGCCGCCGCGCGATTGTGAATCGACGCGGGCTCCTGGTAGCCGCCGAAACGAAACTCGATCGGATCCATGCGCGCTTTGCGGTTCGATGGTGAATGCGCGGCCGCTCGCTGCGGCGACGCGTCGGCGCATGCTAGCCCATTCCCCCACGCGCCAACAACAATTAACATCGAGCCTCACCGAGAGGACGATGGCACATGCTGCTCGCGCAGCCAGGGAAGATCGGCGCCCTCACGCTGAAGAATCGCGTGATCATGGCGCCGATGGGCACCAACTACAGCACCACCGACGGCTTGTCGACCGAGCGCGACAAGCTCTACTACGCCGAGCGCGCCCGCGGCGGGGTCGCGGCCATCATGACCGAAGCGATGGTCGTCACCGAGCACGCGCGCCCGCACCACAATTCGCTTTGCGTCTATCACGATCGCTTCATCCCCGGCCTCGCCAGCATGGTCGAGGCCATTCACCGCCACGACTGCTTGGTGTTCGGCCAGCTCAATCACCGCGGCGGCCTGCTGCGCCGCTCGGTGCTCAACATGGAGCCCGTCGGCCCCTCGCCTTGGCATAATCCGAACACCGGGGACGCCGTGCGCCCGCTCGCCAGCGACGAAATCGCGACGATCCAGCAGCAATTCGTGCAAGCCGCGCGCCGGCTGGTGCAGGCAGGCTACGACGGGGTCGAGATCCACGCCGGCAACGGTTACCTCTTCCAGCAGTTCTTCACCCCGCGCATCAACAAGCGCACCGACCGCTACGGCGGCAGCGTGGCGAACCGCATGCGGCTGCTGCTCGAGACGGTCGAGCGCGTGCGCGCCGCGCTGCCGGCCACGGTGCTGATCGTGCGCTTGTCGTGTACCGAGTACGTACCCGAGGGCTACAGCGAAGCCGACATCATCGCCTTGGCGCAGGCGCTCGCCCGCGCCGGGGTCGATGCGCTCGATCTTTCCGGGGGCAGCAACGAAAGCCCGCAGCTCTCGAAATACTGCATCCAGCCGCCGTCGTTTCCCCGCGCCATGCTGGCGCCATATGCGAAGCCCATCAAGCAGGCGGTGTCGATTCCGTGCTTCGTCGCCGGACGCATCGTCGATCCGCAAGACGGCGAAGCCGTGCTCGCCTGCGGCGCCGCCGATTTCATTTCGCTCGGCCGCGCGCTCTACGCCGATCCGCATTGGTGCTTGAAAGCCTTCGGCGCTGTCGCGGCGCCGATCCGCGAGTGCATCGCCTGCAATGTCTGCTACGAACGCCTCACGCTGGAGAAGGATGTCGCCTGCGTCCACAACCCGGTGATCGGCACCGAGTTCGAAGCCCTGGAGCACGCGGAGCCGCAGCTTTTTCCGCAACAGCGGGTTGCGCGCGCACGGCGTAAGCGCGTGCTGGTGCTCGGCGCCGGCGTCGCCGGCATCGAAGCGGCGCGCGTTCTCGGCGCCCGCGGCCACGAGGTCGAAGTATGGGAGAAGAGCGCGCAGGCCGGGGGGCAGATGGCGCTTGCGATGGCTGCCCCCGACAAGCGCGAAGTCGAGCCCATCTGGTCATATCGCTGGCGCGCGGTGCAAGCGCTCGGTATCGCGGTAAGAACCGCCACCACGCCGAGCGTCGAGGCGCTGCGCCGCTATGCGCCCGATTTCGCCATCGTCGCCACCGGCGCCCAGCCGCGGCCCGCGCCCTTCGACCTTTCGCGCCTGAGCAAGCGCATTCGCGTGCTGCACGCCTGGGACTATCTGCGCGATCCCGATTGCATCGCGCGCGCGACGCGGGTGACCATCGTCGGCGGCGGCATGGTCGGGATGGAGGCCGCGGATCTGCTGGCGAGCCGCGCTGGTCGCGTCGTCGTGGTGGAAGCCTTGAGCACGCTCGCCACGGGGATGGCGCGCAACAACCGGCTCGAGCTCATCGAGCGGGTGCAGGCGCAAGGCGCCGAGCTGTTGACCGATGCCGAGATCACCTCGATCGAGAACGAACGCTTGATCCTGCGCCTCGGCGCCGACAAGCGCGAGCATCGCGTCGATATCGGCGATGTGCTGCTGATCGCGATCGGTCCGCGCCCGGTGCACGATGCGTTGCCGATCCTGGAAGCGGCCGGGGTAGCTTACGAGCTGGCAGGCGACTGCTATCGGCCCGGCGATTTCCTGGCGGCGCTGCGCGATGCCTGGATGGTGGCGCTAGCGGTCGATACGCTGCCGCTAGCGGCGAGCTCGAGTCAAGCTATGAGGAGAGTGCAATCGTGACCACGCCTTACGAAATCTACGCCATCCGTTACGCAACCCGCGAGGCGAATCGTCCGGCCCATTTCGTCGGCGGCGATGCGCACGATACACCCATGCCGATGGACTACTTCATCTGGCTGGTGCGCAACGCCGAGCGCAGCATCGTCGTCGACACGGGTTTCAACGCCGCGATGGCGAAGAAGCGCGCGCGCACGCTGCTGCGCACGCCCGCCGAGGGCCTTTCCATGCTCGGCTTGGCGGCGAAGGACGTGACCGAGATCGTGATCTCGCACATGCATTACGACCACGTCGGCACCTTCGACGAGTTCCCGAACGCGCGCTTTCACCTGCAAGATACCGAGATGGCGTACGCGACCGGGCGCAACATGGGCTATCGCCAATTCGCCCACAGCTATGAGCCCGACGAAGTCTGCGGCATGGTGCGGCTGGTGTTCAACGGACGAGTGAATTTCATCGACGGGGAAGCCTCGATCGCTCCGGGCATAAGCTTGCACCGTATCGGCGGTCACAGCCACGGCATGCAGTGCATGCGGGTGTGGACGCAGCGCGGCTGGGTGGTGCTCGCCTCGGATAGCAGCCACTATTACGAGCACTTCGAGAAGTACCGCGTGTTCCCGACCACGTTCAACCTGGGCGAGGTAATGAAGGGCTACGAGACCTTGCGGCGGCTGGCCGATTCGCTGCAACACATCGTGCCGGGCCACGACCCGCTGGTCATGCAGCGCTATGCGGCACCGGGGCGCGAGCTGGACGGCATCGCCGTGCGCCTGGACCTGCCCCCGCGGCAATGAGCTCGAGCCGAGCGCGGCGCGCGCTCGAGTCGTTTCGATAGGAGTGTTTCGATGAGCGCATCGCTTCCACCGCTGTTGCCGAACGCCACGCGCGAGCTGGCGCGCTTCAGCGCGCAATTGCAGTTCGACCAGTTTCCGCCCGAGGTGATCGAGCACATGAAGCTGTCCGTGCTCGACAGCATCGGCGTGTGCCTGCACGGCGTCACCTTGCCGTGGACCCGTCACGTGCAGGCGATGGTCGAGGCCGAGGGCGCGCGCGCGCAAGCCTCCATCTACGGCAGCGGACGCAAGACCTCGGTGGCCAACGCCGTGCTGGTCAATGCCACGGCCGGGCACGCATTCGAGCTCGACGACATACACAAGGAATCGATCATTCATCCCGGCTCGCTGGCGCTGCCGGTGGCGCTCGCTTTCGCCGAGGCGCAAGGCGCGGCGAGCGGGCGCGATCTGCTGACGGCAATGATCGCCGGTTACGAAGTCGGGGCGCGCGTCGGCAACGCGGCCACCGTGCGCTTGCTGCTCAAGGGGTTTCATCCACAGGGCACCTCGGGTGTCTTTGCCGCCACCGCGGCGGCGGCGCGCATGCTGGGCCTGGATGCGGCGCATACCGTGCATGCTTTCGGCATCGCCGGCTCGCAAGCCGGCGGCTTGATGGCCGCGCAGGAAGGCGCGATGGTGAAGCGCTTGCATTGTGGGCGCGCCGCCCAGAGCGGCGTCTATTCCGTGCTGCTGGCGCAGCGTGGCTTCACCGGCATCGAGGACGTGCTCGAAGCCGCCTATGGCGGCTACCTCGTGACCCACTCCGATCAGCCTGCGGCGCAGAAATTGACCGCGGGTCTGGGCAGCGTGTGGGAGACCCGCAACGTCGGCTACAAGCCCTATGCAGCGGTCACCAGCATTCATACCGCGCTCGATGCGCTGGCGCAGATCATGCGCGAGCACAAGCTCGACGCTGGCGACATCGCGGCGGTGGAGGCGGGCTTGAGCCAGGCGACCTATGTCCATTGCGCCTGGGAGTACAAGGCGCAAGGCGTGACCGCGGCGCAGATGAACCTGTACTTTGGCCTGGCGATGATTGCGCTCGATGGCACGGCGTTCGTCGATCAATACCGGCAAGAACGCTTGAACGACCCGCGGGTGCTGGACTTCATCGCGCGCATCCGGGCGAGCGTGGATCCCGAGATCGAGGCGATGGGCGCGGCCTTTCGCCATGGCGCGCGCGTGAGCGTGCGCACCCGCGACGGCCGCACGTTCAAGCGCGAGCTGCTCAATCGCCGCGGCAGCGCCGAGAATCCGCTCAAGCCCGAGGAGATCGATTACAAGTTCCGGCAAGTCGTGCGCGCCTGCTTGTCGCCGGCCGACATCGAGCGGGTCGTGGGCCTCGTTCGCGACCTGGACAAGCTCAGCGACCTCGGTGAGCTGATCGCGATCATGGCTCGGCCGGCGGCCTGAACGTCTTGGTGTCAAGGTTTGGGGCAGGTCTTGCACGTTGCATGATGTCCTGCAACGCGCAAGACCTGCCCCCGACACCTGCCCCCGAAAACTGACTGACCCCCGCTGTTCAAATTTGGGAGAGGAAATGAAGCAAACCATTGCAGAGCGCCTAGCGGAGCACTTCACGCGGATGCGGGCGGGCAGCTTGCCGGCGGCGACGCGCCATGGCGTCAAGCGGCTACTGCTCGATTATCTCGGCGTTGCGATCGCCGGCAGCCGCAGCGAAAGCGGTCGCGTCGCGACCCGATATGCGCGGTCCTTCGGCGGCAAGGCGCAAGCGACGCTCATCGGCAACGGCGCGCGCGTGCCCATGGAGGTGGCGGGTTTCGCCAATGCGATTTGCTCGCACAGCATCGAGCTCGACGACATCGACGTGCTGGCGCTGTTTCATTTCAGTCCGCCGGTGTATTCGGCGGCCTTGGCGGCCGGCGAGGCCGCGGGCGCCTCGGGTAAAGACCTGGTGGCGGCGCTGGCGGCCGGCTGCGAGATGATGGAGCGCGCCAGCAAGGCGACCAACAACGCGTTGCGCAATCGCGGCTTTCACACCACCCCGACCTGCGGGGTGTTCGGCGCCACGGTTGCAGCCGCCCGCTTGCTCGGGCTCGACGCCGAGCAAATGACATCGGCCTTGGGGCTCGCCGGTGCGCAAGCCTCCGGGCTCATGGAGATGTACGGCCCGTCGATGCAAAAGCGCTTCAATCCGGGGCCCACCGCGAGAAACGGCGTGACCGCGGCCTCGATCGCGCGCCAAGGCTTCACCGGTGCGGCGACCATCTTCGAAGGCGAGCGTGGGTTCTGCAACGCATTCAGCGGCGAAGCCGATCCGTCGCAGTTGGTGGACGGCTTGCAGCGGCCCTACAAGCTCGAGATCGAGTTCAAGCCCTATTCGTGCGCGCGCCCGATCCACAACGCGATCGATTGCGCGCTCGACATCCGCCAACGCTACAACCCTGATCTCAACGCGATCGCGCGCATCGTCATGACGCGTCATCCGGATTGGGCGCATTACCACCAGAACGCCACGCCGCGCACGTATCACGAAGCGCAGGTGAGCCTGCCTTTCTCGGTCGCGGTCGCGCTCAAGGAGGGTGCGGCCCTGCTCAAGCAGTACACCGACGCCAATATCGCCAACGCCCTCATCAAGCGCTTGTCCGGGCGCGTCGAGTTCGTGGTCGACAAGCGCCTGCCCCGCGGCGTGTCGTGCAAGATGAGCATGGAGCTGGCCGACGGCCGCAAGCTCGTCTCGCAGGTCGACTATCCCAAGGGCTCGATTCAGAATCCGATGAGCGACGCCGAGCTGCGCGCGAAGTTCGACAGCCTCGCCGCGCCGGTGTTGGGCGAGAAGCGGAGCGCGCAGTTGGCCGAGATGGTGCAGGCGATCGAACGCTGCGACAACGTACGCCGGTTGATGCAGCTCACGGCGCCCGCGCCACGCCGCTGACCGGCGGCGACACGACCCTGGAGACCATCGTCATGAATGCGCGCAAGAAGCTGCGTGAGCTGGTAGAGCGCCCGGGTTACACCGTCGTGCCCGGCGCCTACGATCCGTTGATCGCCCGGCTGGTGCAGGTCGCCGGATTCGAGGCGGTCTACATCACCGGCGGGGGCGTGTCGCGCTCCCAGGGTTATCCCGACCTGGGATTGCTCACCCTGACCGAGAACGTGCAGGTACTGTGCCGCATCGTCGATGCCGTCGACATTCCGGTGATCGCCGATATCGATACCGGCTACGGGAACGCCATAAACGTGGTGCGCGCGGTGCGCGAATACGAGCGCGCCGGGGTCGCCGGCTTCCACATCGAAGACCAGGTCGCGCCGAAGAAGTGCGGGCACTACGAGGGCAAGGCCGTGGTCGGCGTGCAGGAGATGGTCGGCAAGATCAAGGCGGCCGTCGACACCCGGCGCGATGCCGACATGGTGATCATCGCACGCAGCGATGCGCGCGCGATCGAGGGTCTGGATGCGACCATCGAGCGGGTGAACGCCTATCTCGAAGCGGGTGCGGACGTGGGCTTCGTGGAGGCGCCGCAGAATATCGACGAGCTCGCCGCCGTGCCCCCGCGCCTGCGCGGACCCGCGCTGGTCAACATATTCGAAGGCGGCAAGACGCCGGCCCTGCCCGCCAAGCAATTGGAAGCCATGGGCTTCAGGCTCGGCATCTATCCCTCGCAGACGCACCGCGCGGCGATCCGCGCCGCCCAAGACGTGCTGGCGGTTCTCAAGCGCGACGGCGATACGGCAGCGATCGAAGGACGCCTCGCGACCTTCAACGACCGTGAAGTCGCGGTCAATACCGCGCTTTGGCGCGAGCGGGAAGCGAAGTACTTGGGGACGGGGGGATAGCGATCGCGGTGCGGCAGCGGCGCGCAAACCAGCGCTGGCAGGCGAGGCGGATGCCGGTGTGAAGGCTGCCGCGCCTAACGCGGTGCCGGGGCTACGGGTGCACTGGTGGTGGCCGGATCAACAGTCGTCGCGGTCGACAAGCCCATGCGCCTGTCCTGCGTCTCGTGGCGCTGCACGGGATCGGCATCCTGGCCGGGATAGAAGGCAAAAGCCATCAGCGACGTTAGGATGGCGACCAGGATGATGACGTCACGGACGAATTGGACCATGGTGGGCTCGACGTACCTTGTGCGGCATTATGTGAAGCAATGCACATGCCAGAGGAAAGCGAACGTGCTTTCAATGCCTTGGGCATGCGGCCGAGCCGGCTTGTAAATCGTCCCGACAGCAAGGGTGTTACGCGAAGCTCGGCAGCATGGTGGCGAGCAGCAACACGGCGATGGCGACCAGGTATAGGGCATCGGGGAAGGACTTGTTCATCGACGGGCTCCGGCATCTGCTGGGGTGCTGACTCCAGCAACCCTTGTGCCTATGACCGCCGATCCTGAATTCAAAGGCTTGCGAACGCGGCGCGAGATGCCGTGTAAATCCGTCCGACAGCCGTGATCAGCGCCTCGCGCGCGTCGGATCCGCTCCAGCGCAGGCGTCGCAGCCCGTGGTAACAGGAAGCCGCTGCGAGCGAGTCGCGTTCCGGCGCGCGACGACCTGGACGACGAAGTCGATCGACGGGCGCGGCCGATTCGGCCGCAGGTTCAAAGACCCGCGCGCTGGTCTTCGGGCAGGCCGTAGCGATCTTCCAGCGCCTGCACCTCGGGCAAACCGGCGATCTCGGTGAATTCCTTGAATGTCGCCACTTCGCCGCGGATGTCGGCGACGCCGCCCTTTTGCTTCAGCTCCTTGAGCATGCGGCGCATGGCCGGTATGGCGGCCAGCAGCAGCCAGTTGGGAAAGATCGCAATGCGAAATCCGAGCCGCGCCATGGCGGCGTTGTCGAGGTCGGGCGTCTTGCCGCTTGCCGCCATGTTGTAGAGCAGGGGAATGCCCGCGAAACGCCGGCCGATCTGTTCCAGTTGCGCGGTCGAGGTCGGTGCCTCGACAAACAGCACATCCGCGCCCGCGGCACGATAGCGTTCGGCGCGCTCGAGGGCCGCATCGAAGCCTTCGACGGCGATCGCGTCGGTGCGCGCGATGACGAGAAAATCCGGATCGCGCCGCGAATCGACCGCGGCCTTGAGCTTCGCTTCCATTTCCATGACGGGGATCACGCGCTTGCCGGCAAGATGGCCGCAGCGCTTGGGCCAGGCCTGGTCCTCCAAGTGCACCGCCGCGACGCCGGCCCGCTCGTACTCGTGGATGGTGCGGCGGACGTTCATCGGATTGCCGTAACCCGTGTCGGCATCGGCGACCAGGGGCAACGCGCACGCATCCACGATGCGAGCGGCATTGTCGACCATTTCGCTCATCGTGAGCAGGCCGATGTCCGGCATGCCGAGCCGCGTGAGGCTCGTACCGAAGCCCGTCATGTAGCAGGCTTCGAACCCTTCCATGGCGACCATGCGCGCCGCGAATGCGTCCGCGACCCCGGGCGCGACGATGCAACGACTGCCGGACAGCAGCGACTTCAAGCGGGTGGTGGGACGTTCGCTCATGGGTGCTCCGAACGGCGATGAGGAAGGGGCGACCGAAGCGATGGTGCGAGGGATCGACCAGGTCCAGCCGAAATTCTAACAGCGTGCGCTCACGCCAGGACGACGAGCCCATCGACCGCGGCAACGCCTTGGCCCTCGGCGCCGACGATGAGCGGATTGATCTCGGCTTCGGCGATGCGGCGGCCCTTGATGTGGGCGAGCTGCGAAAAAGCCGCCACCGCGCGCTTGAGCGCGTCGAGGTCACCCTTGGGTTGGCCGCGAAAACCGCGGACCCCGGCGAGCCCCTTCACCTGCTCGACCATCTCGCCGGCCTCGGCGACCGACACGGGCGCGATGCGCACGCAGAAGTCGCGATAGACTTCCGCGAACGTGCCGCCCACGCCCAGCACTACCACCGGTCCGACCTGCGGGTCGTGCTGGTAGCCGAGGATGACTTCGGCGCGGCCGGTTTTCATCTCCTGCACCAGAATGCCGTCGAGCTTCGCTTGCGGCCGGGATGCTTGCACCCGGCGCAGAATGTCCGCGGCAGCGCGTTCGAGCGCTTCGGGCGTGGCGAGACCGATCGCCACGCCGCCGGCTTCGGTCTTGTGCAGGATATCGGGCGAGAGGATCTTGGCGACCACAGGGAAGCGCAGGGCGACCGGATCGGCCGGGGCCGCGATGACCTGGGTGCGCGCCACCGCGACGCCGAGCGCGTCGAACACTTCGCAGGCGGCGTACTCGTTGAGCTGCGGGCCTGGCGCCGCATCGAGCAGGCGCTCGGCCGCCTCCAGCGCTTGCGGCGCTGTTGGCGGTTGCGGGGCGCGCCAGGCGAAGTACGCGGCGAGCGCGTCCGCGCACGATTCCGGGGTGCGAAACGCGGCCACGCCGGCCTCACGCAAAAGCTCCAGCGAGCGCGCCGCGTCCGGAACCAGAAAAGCCGCGAGCGGCTTGGGCGCCGGCATGGCCTCGACGATGGGTTCGACGGCGAGCTGAGGATGGAATTGGCTGGAGGAGCCCACCACGGCCAGCACCGCGTCGCAGTGCTCGGAGCGAAGCAGTTCGCCCAAGACCGCGCTGTAGGTTTCCTTGCGCGTGCCTGCCATGGTGAGATCGGTGAGCGCGCCCTTGCCGATGCGAATGTTGCGTGCCGCCAGGGTCTCGATGATGCGATCGGTCGGCGGCACCACCTCCACGCCGAGCCGGCCGAGGTTGTCGACCACCATGGCAGCGCCGCCGCCCGTCGTCGTCAACACCGCGATGCGCCGCCCCTTGGGCGCTTTGGCGCGCAGCAGCAACTGCGGTGCTTCGATCATGGCTTCAAGGGTATCGACGCGGACGATGCCGTGACGCCGAAAGAACGCGTTGGCGCTATCGTCGGAGCCCGTCATCGCGCCGGTGTGCGATGCGGCGAGCTCGCGCGCCACCTCGGAGCGCCCCAGCTTGTAGACCACGATCGCTTTGCCGGCTTCGTAGGCACGGCGCGCCGCGTGGGCCAGGTGCTCGGGCTGGCGTATGGTTTCCAGGAAGAGCAGGATGATGTCGGTATCGGCATCGCCGACCAGCACCTCGACGATCTCGCCCACGGACAGGTCGCACTCGTTGCCGACCGAGACCAGCTTGGAGAAGCCGACGCCGCGTGCCTGACCGCGCGAGAGCAAAGCACCCATGACGCTGCCGCTCTGCGAGACGAGACCCACGCGGCCCGCGATGAGCCGATCGATGTCGAGCACGGCATTGATCGACAGCGCGCATGGCATGTGGGTATTGATGATGCCCATGCAATTGGGCCCGGTGAGCCGGACGCCGCCTGCGCGAGCGGTTGCGACCAGCGCATCCTGCAGCTTGCGGCCCGCTTCGCCCGTTTCGGCGAAGCCGTCGCTGTAGATCGATGCCATGGGGATCTTCTTTCGCGCGCATTGCTCGACCACCCCGAGCACCTGCGCGCCCGGCACCATGATGAGGGCGTGCTCTATGCCTTCCGGCGCTGCGTCGAGCGAGGGATACGCTTTCTCGCCCAGGCAGTGCTCGGCGTTCCTGTTGATCGGAACGATCTCGCCGCCATAGCCGTGGGCGCGCAGGTAGCGCTGCGGGCGGGCGGTGTTCTTGCTCGGGTCGGCGGAGGCGCCGACGAGCGCGATGCGCCGGGGCGCGAGCAGCGCTCGCGCGAAGCTGGGATCGGACATGGGGGGCTGAGGCGGCGAGGCGGACGGGGCAAATGGTAGCACGCGCCCCCCTCGGGGCAGAGGCGCGCGCCGTTCAGGCTTTCGGCGGGCGTTGCGAGAACGTGCGCTCGAACACGCTTTCGGCGATGCGATTCTTGAGGATCTCCAGCGAGCCGCCGGCGATCATCCAGCCGCGGCACTTGCGGAAGCAGTATTCGACCAGGGTCTGGGTGGTGTACCCCATGCCGCCCATGATCTGCATCGCTTCATTGCAGCAGTCGAACCCCGCCTGGTTGCAGAAGGCCTTGGCGATCGAGGTCTCTTCTGCCGACGGAATGCCGTTGTCCGCGTTGACCGCGGCTCGATACAGCAAGAGCTGGCCGGCATCGAGCTTCATCTTCATTTCGGCGAATTTCCACTGGATGCCCTGGAACTCGCACAGCAGGCGGCCGAACTGCTTGCGCTGCAGCGCCCAGTCGCGGGCCGCGTTGTAGGCATAGCGCCCCAAGGCGAGCGAGCGGGCGGTGTTGCCGATGCGCTCGACGTTGAAGCCCGCGATCTGCTTCTTGAAGCCGCCTTGCTTCAGCAGCACGTTTTCGGGGCCGACGTAGACGTTGTCGAGATAGGTCTGTACCCATTCCTCGCCGTTGAAGAATTTCGACGGCGTGCCTTGCTTGAAGCCGGGCGCATCGCGCGCGATGAGCACCGAGCCGATGCCGCCGACGCCGGGGCCGAAACGCACGTAGGTCAGCATGACTTCGGCGAAGGCGGCGTGGGTCTGAAAGACTTTCACGCCGTTGATGCGGTAGCCCTCGCCCTCGGGCGTGGCCGAGGTCGTGAGATCGGTGACCGCGGATCCGGCCTCGGGCTCGGTCATGCCGACGGTGATCACCGACTCGCCGCGCAGAATCTTTCTCAGGTAGCGCGCTTTCTGGTCGCTGCTGCCGTGCTCGGCGAGGACGCGAATGGCGCCGAAATTCCCCGCCTGGACCACGTCCGCGCTGCGCGGGCAAACGCAGGCGACGGTTTCGATCGCGATCACCGCGTCCATGAGCGATCCGCCTTGGCCGCCGTCTTCGTCCTTGATGGTGATGCCCATGAGGCCCTGCTCGGCCATGAGCCTGGACACATCCCAGGGGTGGGCATCGTCATGGGCACGCGCCAAGGCGCCTGCCCGCAGATGCTTTTCCGCGAACGAGCGCACGGAATCGCGAAACATCGTTTGTTCGTCGTTCAGTCTGAAATCCATGGCTTTCGTCCTGCGTGCGCGGGTTCTGTGATGGGGTATGGGTCGTGGGATCTAACAGGCAAGTCGGAGGCTCACACATCAGTCTGTGCGCAGTGCGAGCGGCGCATACGCGCATTATTCCAACCGGCGGCACTGCGTGCTCGGCGGGACGCGCACAGATGCCGCTCTCGTTCCAGCGGCGTACGGACGCCCAGGATGAGCACCATCCGGGCTACCCCGCCGATTCGATTTCCCCTCGCGACCATCGGCGAATGATGCACTGCTGGCCTGCCATTGTCATCGCGCAAATGGACGATCGATCAGGCGCTGGAGGCCGGTGCGTGCAGTGATGGCGCTTGACTGCAAGACGGCTGCCTGCCCCAGGAGCGGCGCGCGATCCCGCCTGCGCCCAGCGCAGCTCGATCGCTGCCGCGAGAGGAGCAAAGCTCGCTAGAATCGAGCTTTGTCCGCTGCGGGGATCCGGATGGCGCGCACGGCGGTAGGCATCGTGATGGGCAGCACGAGCGACTGGGAAGTCATGCAGTACGCCGCCCGCCAGTTGGACGATTTCAACGTCGAGTTCGAGACCCGCGTCGTATCCGCGCACCGCACGCCCGACCTGCTGTTCAAGTACGCCGAAAGTGCAGCCCAGCGCGGGCTTGCCTGCATCATCGCCGGCGCCGGCGGCGCCGCCCACCTGCCGGGAATGCTCGCTGCGAAGACCATCGTGCCGGTGCTCGGCGTGCCGGTACCGAGCCGTCACCTCATGGGTATGGATTCGCTGCTCTCTATCGTGCAGATGCCGCGCGGCATCCCGGTGGCCACCTTCGCGATCGGCGAAGCGGGCGCGGCCAATGCGGGCCTGCACGCGGTGGCGATGCTCGCGCGCACCGATCGCAAGCTCGCGCTCAAGCTCGATGCCTTCCGCCGCAAGCAAACGCGCGCCGTAATGAACGCGGAGTTGCCGGCGCTCAAATGATCGCCCCCGGTGCATGGCTGGGGTTGCTCGGCGGCGGGCAGCTCGGACGCATGTTCAGCATGGCCGCGCAGAGCATGGGCTATCGCGTCATGGTGGTCGATCCGGGTGCGCACAGTCCAGCCGGCGATGTGGCCGATGCGTGTCTGCGCGCGGATTACCTGGACGATGCCGCGCTGGCGCGGTTGGCGCGCGACTGCGCTGCGGTCACCACCGAGTTCGAGAACGTCCCGGCCGAGGCGCTGCGCCGCTTGGCCCAGTCGTGCTTCGTCAGCCCGGCCGCGGACAGCGTCGCGATCGCGCAGGATCGGATCCGAGAGAAAGAGTTTCTCGCCGGCGTGGTCGGGGTCGGTCCGTACGCCATCATCCGCGCGCAGCACGATCTCGAGGGCAACCTCGATGCGTCGCTGCTACCCGGCATTCTCAAACGCAGCCGCTTCGGCTACGACGGCAAGGGCCAGGTGCGCGTGGCGAGCGCCGCGCAAGCGCAGGCCGCGTTTCGCGCCATGGGCGGCGAGCCTTGCGTGCTCGAACGCATGCTCGCGTTCGAGCACGAGATTTCGGTGATCGTGGCGCGTTCCGATGCGGGGGAGTGCATCGCTTACCCCGTCGCCGAAAACATCCACGCCGGCGGGATACTCGATCTGTCGATCATCCCGGGACGACTGAGCGCGCGCCTTGCCAGCCAGGCGCAGGAAGCGACCCGCGCGATCGCCGAGCGCCTGGGCTATGTCGGCGTACTGTGCGTGGAGTTCTTCGTGCTCGAAGGCCGCCTGCTCGCGAACGAAATCGCGCCGCGGCCCCACAACAGCGGCCACTACAGCATCGATGCATGCGTCACGTCCCAGTTCGAGCAGCAGGCGCGCATTCTCGCCCGGCTGCCCTTGGGGGCGCCGTCGTTGCACTGCGCGGCCGTCATGGTGAACTTGCTGGGTGAGACCTGGGCCCCAGGCGAGCCGCGCTGGGAGAAGTTGCTCGCGCATCCGCGGGCGAAGCTGCACCTGTACGGCAAGCGCGAGGCGCGGCCCGGGCGCAAGATGGGCCATTTCACCGTGCTCGGCGAGAGCGTCGAGGGCGCGCTCGAACAAGCCTTGCGGCTGCGCGGCGCGCTGCCGCATCAACCCTGAACCCACCGGCGTTCGAAGGAGAGTTGCGATGGTCGTGCCGCCTTCCCCTGCGTTGTTCGAGAGCAGCATCGCCAGCCTGCCGCTGCTCCATCGCGGCAAGGTGCGCGATCTGTATGCGCTCGGCGAGGACCGGTTGCTGGTCGTGCAGACCGATCGCCTGTCGGCCTTCGACGTCATTCTGCCCACGCCCATCCCGGGCAAGGGACAAGTGCTGACCAGCCTGTCGCTGTTCTGGTTCGAGCGCCTGCGCCACGTGCTGCCGAATCATCTGACCGCGGCCGATCCCGCAACGCTGGTCGCGCCCGAGGAGCGCTCGCAGGTCGCGAACCGGGCGATGGTCGTGAAACGCTACCGCCCGCTCATGATCGAGGCGGTGGTGCGCGGTTACCTGGCAGGCTCGGGCTGGAAGGACTACCAGGCCAACGGCTCAGTGTGCGGAGTCGCGCTGCCCGCGGGATTGAAGGAAGCGCAGCAGCTCCCCGAGCCGATCTTCACGCCGGCCACCAAGGCGCCCGCGGGAAGTCACGACGAGAACGTCGATTTCGCCGCCGCCGAACGCATCATCGGCGCGCGCTACGCGGCCGCGGTACGCCGTTACGCCATTCAACTGTATACCGAAGCGGCTGCGTATGCGGCCACCCGCGGCATCATCATCGCCGATACCAAGTTCGAGTTCGGGGTCGATGCCGCCGGTGCGCTCTACCTCATCGACGAGGCGCTGACGCCCGATTCCTCGCGCTTCTGGCCGGCCGCGCAGTATCGCATCGGCATGAGCCCGCCGTCTTTCGACAAGCAGTTCGTGCGCGACTGGCTGGAGACGCAGCCCTGGAACAAGAAGGCGCCCGCGCCGGCGCTGCCGCCAGACATACTCGCGCGCACGGCCGAGAAGTATGCCGAAGCGCTGCGCCTGCTGACGGCCGCATGAACGCGGGCTCGCACCCCCGGCCATGGTCGCCCCCGCCCACATCGAGCACGCTGTCGCCGTACTGAGAGCCGGCGGTGTCATCGCCTTCCCGACGGAAACGGTCTATGGGCTGGGCGCCGATGCCTCCAATGCCGCGGCGGTGGCCAAGATCTACGCCCTCAAGGCTCGCCCGAGCACCCATCCGGTGATCGTGCATCTCGCCGCGGCCGAGCAGCTCGCGCAATGGGCGCGCGAGGTGCCGGCGAGCGCGACCCTGCTCGCGGCGCGCTATTGGCCCGGGCCGCTCACGCTGATCTTGCGCCGTGCCGCGCACGTGCTCGATGCCGTGACCGGGGGGCAGGATAGCGTCGCCTTGCGCGTGCCGAGCCACCCCGTGGCGCAAGCGTTGCTGCACGCCTTTGACGGCGGAGTCGCGGCGCCCTCGGCGAATCGCTTCGGGCGGGTCAGCGCGACATCGGCCGCCCACGTGCGCGAGGAATTCGGCGCGGCGCTGGATGTCGTGCTCGATGGCGGCGACTGCGAAGTGGGGATCGAGTCCACCATCGTGGATGTCTCGGGGACGCAACCCGCGCTGCTGCGTCCCGGTGGGATTTCGCTCGCCGAACTGGAGCAGGCGCTCGGCGCAGCGCTCGGCGCGATCGGTACCGACGCACCCCGTGCGCCGGGAACGCTCAAGGCGCATTACGCGCCGGCGACGCCGCTCATGCTGGTCGATCCGGACATGGTGCCCGAGCTGGTGCGATCGTTCGCGCGCCAGGAGAAGACGGTCGCCGTGTTGTCGTTCAGCACCATGCGTGCGCTCGTTCCCGGCCTCGCCTGGGTTTCCGCGCCGGCGGATGCCCCCGGCTATGCGCATGCGCTGTACGCGAACCTGCGCCTGCTCGATGCCTCGGGCAGCGACCTCATCGTCGTGGAGC
The DNA here is from genome assembly GCA_020848435.1 of Burkholderiales bacterium. GTDB lineage: Bacteria > Pseudomonadota > Gammaproteobacteria > Burkholderiales > WYBJ01 > WYBJ01. The sequence continues at coordinate 57,040 of JADLAC010000004.1, forward strand.
GACCGCCGCCGCAGCCGCAATGGCTGGCCGTGCTCGATCGACTCACCCGCGCCGCAGCCGGCTCCGGCCCCCCCGACACCCCATAGTGGACCGGGGTCGGATCAGGCTTTGCCGAGCGTGAAGTAGAAAGTTGCGCCGCGGTCGACTTCCGCCTCGGCCCAGATGCGCCCGCCATGGCGTTGCACGATGCGATGCACGCTGGCGAGACCGATGCCGCTGCCCTCGTACTCGGCCTCGGGATGCAGGCGCTGAAAGACGCCGAAGAGCTTGTCGGCGAAGCGCATGTCGAAGCCGGCGCCATTGTCCTGGACGAAGTACACCTGCTCGCCCTCGCGCTGCAGGGTCCCCACGGTGACGCACGCCGGGTTGCGGCCGCGGGTGAACTTGATCGCATTCGAGAGCAGGTTGGCGAAGGCGAGCCGGATGAGCGCGGGATCGACCTCGGCCGCGCCGAGCTCGTCGACCGCGATCTGGATATCGCGTCCCGGCTGCTCGCCGCGCAGCCAGTTGAGCGCGTCCTCCACGGCTTCATTGAGCCGGCTCGCGGTGCGCGCGAGCGGCTGGCGCGACAAGCGCTGCAGCGAAAGCAAGGCGTCGATCAGGGCACCGAGGCGCACGGCGTTGTTGCCCATGCGCTTGAGGTAGCGCTGCGCCTGATCGGGCAGGATGGGGGCAAGCTCATCTTCGAGGATGCGCGCGTAGCCGCTGATGGCGCGCAGCGGCGCGCGCAGATCGTGCGCAATCGAATATGACAACGCCTCGGCCTCGCGGTAGGCCGCCTCCAGTTGCGCCGTGCGCTCGGCGACGCGCTGCTCGAGCGCGTTGTTCGCCTGCTGGAGCGCTTTGCGCGCCTTGCGCAGCTCGGTCACGTCGCGCGCGACCACGACCTCGCCGATCTGCTTGCCGGCGTCGTCGTACATCGGGCCGGCGGTGCCGAAGACGTAGACAGCCTGGCCGTCCTTGGTCGTACAGCGCGTCTCGAAGCGCACCGGCTGCCCGCCGCGGATACGCGCGAGCACGCGCCGGTACTCCTGCTCGGACATGTCGCGCAATTGCAGCTCGCGCGCTTTCCGCCCGATCGCCTCGAGCGCGCTGTAGCCGTACAGACGCTCGGCGCCGGGGTTCCAGCTCACGATGACGTCATCGAGATCGCGGGTGAGGATGGCATCTTCGGATTGGCCGACGATGCTCGCAAGCAAGTGGCTGCGCACTTCGCTCGCACGTAGCTGCGCTTCGGCGTGGGCGCGCCCGAGCGACAACCCGAGGACGCCGGCGGTGGCGGCAAGCATCTGGACGTCGTCGGCGGCGAAGCGGCGCCGGCGGGTGCGGAATACGGCTAGCACGCCGTAGGGCCGGGCTCGGCCGCGGATGGCCACGCTCATGCCGCAAATCGCACCGTGGTCGAGCAGCATCCGGCAGGGGCTGAAGCGCGTCTCGCGCGCCAGATCGGTGACGATGACGGGCGCATTATGGCGCAGCGCATAGCCCGCTTGAGAGCGGCCGTCCGCAAGCTCGGTTGCGCCATCCATATCGGTGCAATCCAATCCGGCGGCGATGCGCGGGCGCAGCGTGCTACCGTCGGCGGAAAGCTCCAGCACCAGCGCGATCTGCGCGCGGCAGGCGTCGCGCAGCACGCGCACGATCTCTTCCATCAGCACTTCGGACGAGCTGGCGCGAAGCGCATCCTCGCCCAAGGCGGCAAGCGCGCCCAGGCGGGCGGTACGGTGAGCCAAGCCTGCAGGCCGCGGGCGTCGCGCGGCCCGCAGGCGCGTCCCGGAAAGCGCTTTGGGAGGTATGGCGAAAAGTCCTCTATGCGGGCCGAGCCCGCAGGCGCCGATTTCAGCACATCGGCATCAGAGCGGCAAGGTCCGATCGAGAAACCGTTTGATCCACGCGAGCAGCGCGTCTTCGTGATCGCGGAAGAAGTGGTCAGCCCCGCTTACGACCACCTGCGAGGACTTCGGCAAGCGTTGCAGTATGGCGGCACGGCGCTCCGCCCCGGCCAGCACGGCAGGCAGATCGCGCTCGCCATACAGATCGAGCGTCGCAATTCCCGCTGCTTCCAGACCGACGAATTCGCCTTCGCTCACGCCGATGCTGACCCAGCTCGCCAGCGCCCGATCGCGCGCGCTCGTCAAGAAGTAGTTGGCCATGCGTGCGCCCATGCTATGCGCGACGATGGCGATACGCGCATGGCCTCTTTGGCGCAGGAATGCGAGCGCTTGCCGCAGCCGCTCGGCAGCCTGCGGAAAGGTTTCGGCGTACGCCTCGCGCGGTGCCTCGGCGGCGAGCACCGGCATTTGCACCGACAAGGTGGCATAGCCGAGATCGGGCAGGCGGCTGCGCAACGTGCCGATCAAGCCCCAGTCCGGATGCACGCCGGCGCCATGCACGAGGATGGCGGCGCCACGCGGCTGCGCCGGGCTCGTGTAGAGGGCGAGAAACTTCTGCCCGCTGGCGAGCGCGAGATAGACCGGATCGCCCACCAGGATCGCCGGCTCGATTTCCTGGGCCCAGCGGCGTTCGCGCGCATAGTCGATCGCGCAGGCGGCCGGGGCGATGAAGGCAAGCGCCAGCGCAAGCGTGCGGACCCGGCGAGCCGATCGCGTCCGGGTCGGCTGCGCGCTCGATGCGCGCGCGCAGCCTGGCGTGCGGCGGGCGTTTGCTGTCATTCAGGGCTCAGGATGGGCGGCGCGCCGCGCACGCGCCAATCAAGCCGCGCTGCGCACCTCTGCGCTCGCGACCGTGGCCACGGCAGTGAGCGCGCTCATCGCCGCCGCGACCCCGCCCTTGCTATGCGGCACCCCCGCCAGCTCGAGCCCCATTTCGACCCCGGCCAGCGTACCGAGCAGGCTCAAGTCGTTGAAATCACCCAGGTGTCCGATGCGAAATACCTTGTCCGCGATCTTGCCGAGCCCGCTGCCGAGCGACATGTCGAAACGCTCGAGCACGATCTGGCGAAAACGCACTTCGCTGTGCCCGGACGGCATCCGCACGGCGGTGAGCGAGCTGGAGAATTCGGCAGGCTCCAGGCATTGAAGCTCGAGTCCCCAGGCACGTACGGCCTTGCGCGTGGCATCGGCGTGGCGGTCATGACGGCGAAACACCTGCTCCAGGCCCTGCTCCTCGAGCAGCATCGTGAGCGCTTCGCGCAAGCCGTACAACAGGTTGGTTGCCGGCGTGTACGGGAAATAGCCGCTCTTGTTCGAGGCGAGCATCTCCTCCCATGCCCAATAAGACTTCGGCATCTTCGAGCGTCGTGCCGCGGCGAGCGCCTTGTCGCTCAGCGCGTTGAACGACAGCCCCGGCGGCAGCATCAGTCCTTTTTGCGAGCCGCCGACGGTCACATCGACCTCCCACTCGTCGTGGCGATAGTCGATCGAGCCAAGCGAGGAGATGGTGTCGGCCATGAACAATGCCGGATGCCGCGCCCGATCGATGGCGGCGCGGACGGCGCCGATGCGGCTGGTGACGCCGGTGGATGTCTCGTTATGCACCACGCACACTGCGCGGATCGCATGCGCCGTGTCCGCGATGAGCGCCGCCTCGATGGCGCCAGGATCGGCGCCGCGGCGCCAATCGCCCGCGATGAATTCCGGCTGCAGGCCCAGGCGGGCGGCCATGTTCTTCCACAGCGTCGCGAACTGGCCGGTTTCCGCCATCAGCACGCGATCGCCCGGATCGAGCGTATTCACCAGCGCGGCTTCCCATGCGCCCGTGCCGGAGGCGGGATAGATGACCACGGGCGAGCGCGTCTTGAAGAGCGCTTGCATCCCCGCCAGCACCTCGCGCCCCAGCGCGCCGAACTGCGGCCCGCGGTGGTCGATGGTCGCCCGATCGATCGCGCGCAGAATGCGTTCGGGGACGTTGGTCGGTCCGGGGATCTGCAAGAAATGACGGCCGGCGGGAGAAGTCATGAGCACGCTCGCGAGATCGGTGACGGATGGCGGAGCGAAGGGCGCGCCCCGGTGCGCCAGCATTGCCGTTCAGCCGGGCGAAAGTAGAATGGATGGCAGTGCCTGTCAAGGATACCCATGGCTACGCGCAGACCGCGAGCGGACACGGGTCGCGACGCGCGCACCGCGCGCCACGACGCCGTGCCGATTCCTTCCCGCTACGCCGAGCTCGCGCAGCGCCTGGCGCGCGCCGTCGATGGCGACATCGCGTTCGATGCCGCGGCGCGCGGGCGCTATGCGACCGATGCATCGATCTACCAGATAGAGCCGATCGGCGTGGTCGTGCCGCGCACGGAGGAAGCCGCGCGCAGCGCCGTGGAGATCGCCTACCAGTGCGGCGTTCCCGTCCTGCCGCGCGGCGCGGGCACCTCGCAGTGCGGGCAAACGGTCGGCGCGGCGCTCGTCATCGATGACAGCAAGTACCTCAACGAGGTGCTGCGCTTCGATGCCGAGCAGCGCGTCGCGGTCGTGCAGCCCGGCATGGTGCTCGATCAATTGAACGCGTTCCTGCGCCCGCACGGCTTGTGGTTTCCGGTGGATGTCTCGACCAGCGCGCAAGCGACCATCGGCGGCATGGCGGGTAACAATTCCTGCGGCTCGCGCTCGATCGCTTACGGCAACATGGTGCACAACGTGCTAGCCATCGACGCCATGCTCGGCACGGGCGAGCGCTATTGCTTCGGCCCGATCGCCGAGGACCCGACGGCGTCGGCCTGGCCGAGCGGATATCGGGATCTCGCCCGTTTCCTGCGCGCGCTCTACGAGCGCGAGAAAGACGAGATCGCGGCGCGTTTCCCAAGCGTGCTGCGGCGCGTGGCGGGCTACAACCTGGATCATCTCGGGCCGCCGCATGCCAATGCCGCGCACCTGCTGGTGGGCAGCGAGGGCACGCTCGCCTACTTCGAGCGCTTGCACCTGAAGCTCTCGCCGCTGCCGCGAAACAGGGTGCTCGGCGTTTGCCATTTCCCGCGCTTCTATACCGCGATGGACTGGACGCAGCACATCGTCGAGCTGGGCCCAGTGGCGGTGGAGCTGGTCGATCGCACCATGATCGGGCTCGCGCGCGAAAACGCGGCCTTTCGCGCGGTGGTCGAGCGCTCGATCCGCGGCGACCCGGACGCCATCTTGCTGGTGGAATTCGCCGGCGAGGACCAGGCCGAGCAAGTGCGCCGCTTGCAGCGCTTGGGCGAGCTGATGGCCGATCTCGGCTTGCCCGGCAGCGTCGTGCCGATCACCGAGGAACGCGCGCAGAAGGAGCTGTGGGAGGTGCGCAAGGCCGGCCTCAACATCATGATGTCGATGAAGGGCGACGGCAAGCCCGTGTCCTTCATCGAGGACTGCGCGGTGCCGCTCGAGCACCTGGCCGAGTATACCGAGCGCCTGACGCAGGTGTTCGCCAAGCACGGCACGCGCGGCACCTGGTATGCGCATGCCTCGGTCGGCACCCTGCACGTGCGCCCGATCCTCGACATGCGCCGCGACGGCGCGGCGAAGATGCGCTCGATCGCCGAGGAAGCCTGTGCGCTGGTCAAGCAGTACAAGGGCGCGTATTCAGGCGAGCACGGCGACGGCCTGGTGCGCTCGGAGTGGATCGCGCCCTTCTTCGGCCCGCGGCTCACGAGCGTGCTGGGGGAGATCAAGCAGCGCTTCGATCCGCGCGCGCTGATGAATCCGGGCAAGATCGTCGATCCCCCCAGGCAGGACGACCGCAGTCTCTTTCGCTTCAAGCCCGGCTATCGCACCGTCGCGCTGAAGGCCGCGCTCGACTGGTCGCCGTGGGGCGGCTACGACAAGGCGGTCGAGATGTGCAACAACAACGGCCATTGCCGCAAGTTCGATGCCGGCACCATGTGCCCCTCGTATCGCGTGACGCGCGACGAGCAACATCTCACGCGCGGGCGTGCCAACACGCTGCGCTTGGCGCTTTCCGGGCAGCTCGGTGCGGCCGGCATCGCCTCGCAGGAGGTGCGCGAGGCGCTCGATCTGTGCGTGTCGTGCAAGGGCTGCAAGCGCGAGTGTCCGACCGGCGTCGACATGGCGCGCATGAAGCTCGAAGCGACGTACCAGTGGCGCTTGCAGCACGCGCCGAGCATGCGCGAGCGGCTGATCGGCGCATTGCCGCGGTACGCGCCGTGGGCCGCCCGGGTCGCGCCGCTGCTCAACCTGCGCGACCGCATCCCTGGCCTCGCCGCGGCAAGCGAGCGTCTGCTTGGATTTTCCGCCCGCCGCAAGCTGCCGCAGTGGCGCCGCGATCGCTACCGCGACCAGGAGCTGACCAGGCAACCCGTGCTCGCCGAGATCCTTGGCGCCGGGCGCGAACAACCCGGCGCAGGGGCCGCGCACCGGGAAGTAGTGCTGCTGGTGGACACCTTCAATCGCTATTTCGAGCCCGAGAACGTGCGCTGCGCCATCGGCGTGCTGCAGCACGCGGGTTACAGGGTGCATCTCGCGCGAGCGCTTGATGCGGCCGGTCCACTGTGCTGCGGCCGCACCTATCTCGCGCAAGGCATGCTGGAGGCGGCACGCGCGCAGCTGCGCCGGCTGCTCGCGGCGCTGGCGCCCTACGTCGAGCGCGGCATTCCCGTGATCGGACTGGAGCCCTCGTGCTTGCTCAGCCTGCGCGACGAGCTGCTCGCGCTCGTACCGGCGCGCGAGAGCGGCGTGTTCTCGCTCGACGCCTATCTGTTCGAGGAATTCCTCGATGCCCAAGCACAAAGCGGGCGGATCGAGCTCGCGCTCAAGCCACTGCCGCAGCGCCACGCCCTGCTGCACGGCCATTGTCATCAGAAGGCGTTCGACGTCATGGCGAGCGTCGAGCGGGTGTTGCGGCTGGTGCCCGAGCTCGAGATCGAGCCGGTGACATCGAGCTGTTGCGGCATGGCGGGCGCGTTCGGCTACGAGGCCGAGCACTACGACATCTCGATGCGCATGGCCGAGGCGAGCTTGTTGCCGCGGGTGCGAGCGGCCGGTCCCGACACGCTTCTGGTCGCCGACGGCACGAGCTGCCGCCAGCAGATCCGCGACGGCGCCGGGCGCGAGGCGGTGCACGTTGCGCGCGTGCTGCACGCCGCGCTGCAACACACGGGCAATTAGCGCCGGTTGCTTTTGCTCCCGCGCGAGCTGTGCTAGAAGGGTGCTGTCGATGCGGGAGGGGGCTATCGATGAATGCGCGGCGTCTGCGAGTCATGGTGGTCGATGACAATCCCGTCGTGGCCGAACGGCTGGCCGGCATCCTGAACGAGGATCCTCGCATCGAGGTGAGCGACCGGGTCGAGTCCGGCTTGCTCGCCTTCGCCCGGGTCGCGGCCGATCGTCCCGACGCGGTGCTCATGGATCTCGAGATGCCGGGAATCGGCGGCCTGGCGGCGATCAAGCGCATCAAGGCCCTGATCGGTCCGCCGGCGATCATCGTCGTCACGTTTCACGATAGCGACGAGAAGCGCGCGCAAGCCGAGGCGACCGGGGCCGACGCGTTCGTGCCCAAGAGCCGGGTCGGCCGCGACCTGTTGCCGTGTCTATCGGCGCTGTTTCCCGAGATGATGCCGCGCGGCGCGGCGGCTGCCTGAGCTCGCTGCCGCGCCGCAATTCGCATGGGCTGGTTCGCGCTGGGCGCCCGTTACGCCATGGGCGCGCCGGCCGTGGTCATGGTCGCGAGCCACATCGGTTTCGGCGCATTCGCCCAGGCCAACGGCATATCCTCGGCGGCCGCGGTATTCAGCACCGTCGCGATCTGGGCGCTGCCGGGTCAATTCGTGCTGGTCGAGGCGTGGGTGCTCGGCGCGGGCATGTTTGCGATCGTCCCGGCCGTGATGTTCACGGCCGCCCGCTTCCTGCCCATGTCGCTCACATTGATTCCGCTCATGCGCCACCCCCGTCACGGCAAGCCCGCCTACTTCGCCGCCGCGCATCTCATCTCCAACATCAGTTGGGCGGCCGTGACGCCGCGCTGCGATGAGATCCCGGTAAGCGAGCGCCTGAGCTTCTTCCTCGGCTTCAGCACCTGCTGCTGGAGCATCGCGATGGTTTCCGTCGCCGCGGGCTATGCGCTGGCCGGCGCGATCCCGCGCTCCGTCCAAGGCGCGTTGTTGCTCTTCGTCCCGCTCACCTACCTGTTGATGCTCACGGGCGAGGTGAGACACCGGGCCGGACGCCTCGCGCTGCTGTTCGGTGCGCTCGCCGGGCCGCTCGCGCATCTGCTCGATCCGCACTGGGGCATGCTCGCCGGTGCCCTGGTCGCGGGGACGGCCGCGTTCGGCCTCGATCGCTGGTTGCGTTCCCATGGATAGCGCCCGGCTGTGGGGCGTGATTGTCATCTGCGCTGTGGCGACTTACCTGTGGCGCGGCCTCGGCGTCATGTTTTCCGAGCGCATCCGCCCGGACTCGGCGGTTTTCGCCTGGGTCGGCTGTGTCGCGTATGCGATCATTCTGGGATTGACGACCCGAATCGTCTTGATGCCTTCGGGAGCGCTCGCCGAAACCATGCTCTCGCACCGCTTGCTCGCCTGCGCGGTCGGCTTGATCGTGTACTTCGCCAGCCGCCGCAACCTGCTGCTGGGAACGCTGTCCGGCGTGTCCGCGTTCGCCATCGCCGCGCAGATCCAGGCTGCGGCGTGACGCAGGCGCTGCGCGCTGCCATGACAGCGGCGGGGCATGACGCGCAGGGCGCGGGTTGGCTCGCTGGCGGCAGCGACGCGCCGATCACGGCGCACGCCGGCTCGTCGATGAGCGCTGTGCGACGATAGCCCCAACCGGATAAAACGGAGCGAGAGGTAGCGACCATGGCAGGACCGCTTGCGCACATTCGAGTGCTCGACATGACCCGCGTTCTGGCGGGGCCATGGACGGGGCAGAACCTGAGCGATCTCGGCGCCGAGGTGATCAAGATCGAGCGCCCGGGCAAGGGCGACGATTCGCGCGCCTTCGCGCCGCCGTACATTCGCGATGCGCAGGGCAGGGAAACCGCCGAGTCGGCCTACTTCTGCTGCGCCAATCGCGGCAAGAAGTCGGTCACGGTGGACATCTCCAAGCCCGAGGGCGCGCAGCTCGTGCGCGCGCTCGCCGCGCACGCCGACGTGCTGCTCGAAAACTACAAGTTCGGCGACCTCGACCGCTACGGCCTGGGCTACGATGAGTTGCAGGTGATCAATCCCCGGTTGGTGTACTGCTCCATTACCGGCTTCGGCCAGACCGGTCCCGATCGGGAAAAGCCCGGCTACGATTTCATGATTCAAGGCATGGGGGGGATCATGAGCGTGACCGGCGAGCGCGGTCAGGGCCCGCAACGCGTCGGCATTCCGATCGCGGACATCATGACGGGCATGTACGCCAGCATCGCCGTATGCGCGGCCCTGGCGCACCGAGCCGAAAGCGGCCGCGGCCAGCATCTGGATCTGGCGCTGCTCGATTGCCAGGTCGCTGCGCTCGCTTATCAAGCGATGAACTATCTTGCCACCGGAGTCGCGCCGACGCGCGCGGGCAATGTCCATCCCAACATCGTGCCCTATCAGCCCTTTCGCACGGCCGATGGCGATGTCATCGTCGCCTGCGGCAACGACAACCTGTTCCGCAAGTTCTGCGAGGTCGCCGGCTGCCAGCATCTCGCGCAGGACGAGCGCTTCGCCAGCAATGCCGATCGGGTGCGCAACCGCGACGCGATCGAGCCGCTGATCGAAGCGGTGACGCGCAGGCGCACGACGCGCGAATGGGTGGCGGCGCTCGAAGCCGCGGGCGTGCCGTGCGGGCCGATCAATTCGTTGAAGGAGGTGTTCGAGGAGCCGCAGGTGCGCGCGCGCGGCATGTTGCAGGAGCTGCCGCACCAGAGCGCGGGCAAGCTGCCGCAGGTGGTGAGCCCGATGAAGTTTTCCGCCACGCCGCTCGCGTTCCACAGCGCCCCGCCCACGCTCGGACAACACACCGAGCAAGTGTTGCGCGAGCTGCTCGGACGCTCCGAGGCCGATATCGCGGCCCTGCGCGCCGCGGGCATTGTTTGACGGATAGGCCCGTTTGACGCCATGGCACTGATCGTTCGGGATTCCGTGGCCGAAGATGTCGCCGCGATCCAGGCCATCTATGGCTGGCATGTATTGCACGGCTTGGCGTCGTTCGAAGAGCAGGCGCCGCCAGTTGCGGAGATGAGCCGCCGGCGCGAAGACGTGCTCGCGCGCGGCCTGCCGCACCTCGCCGCCGAGCTAGACGGGACGATCGTCGGCTACGCCTATGCCTCGCCGTACCGGCCGCGCTCGGCGTATCGCTATACCGTGGAGGATTCGGTCTACGTGCGCCACGACCTGGTGGCCCGCGGCGCCGGCCGCGCCTTGCTCGGCGCGCTGATCGCGCGCTGCGAGCGGCTCGATCTCAACCAGATGATCGCGGTCATCGGCGATAGCGCCAATGCAGCGTCGATCGGGCTGCACGCGGCGCTCGGTTTCCGCACCGTGGGCGTACTGCAAGCCGTCGGCTTCAAGCACGCCCGCTGGGTGGACAGCGTGCTCATGCAGCGTTCGCTGCGATAGCCGCTTCGGTTTCAGCCGGCGCGAGCGCGCGCCTGGGACGCGCGGGCGTATGCGATCGCGGACTTGATCAGCTCGGGCGCACGGTAGCGACCGCGCATATTGCACCCATCGCAGAGCGAGGCGATCGCCGCCATGGCCTCGCGCCGGCGCAGTACGGCGCGAACGCTGTCGGTGGCGACGTGACCGATCGGGTTGCGGTGGCCGATGTCGTTATAGCAATAGAGGTACTCGCCGGAGGCCGCGACGAACAGGTCCACGTTGCGCGGCACGCACTTGAAGCGATTGCTGCGCCATTGACCCCATACTTCGCGCACGCTCGGAACGAAATCGAGGTCTTGCGCGTGCAATCCATGGCGTTCGATCAGGCGCCGCAGCGTGAGGCTCGCCGTTGCGTGCTCGGTCAAGTTGCCGCCGCGGTTGTACAAGGTGGGCGACATGGTGAGCGTGTCGACGCCTTGCGCCTTGAGCCAGGCGATGGTGTCGGGCAAGGAGGCGAGGCATTCCGGCATGGGGGTGAGGCTCACGCCGAGGCGCGTGTGCTTGAGCGTCGCGCGGGCGGCGACGAGGTTCGTCATGACGCGGCGCTGGTCGAGATTGACGTGCACGCGCCGATACACCGCCGGATCGATGCTCGAAAACGAGACCATCAGAAACCCGATCGCGCCGTCCAGATGTGCGAGCTTGCCCGCATCGAGCAGCTGGCCGTTGCTCACCAGGTCGAAGCGCGCCGGATGGCCGCGCAAAGCGTCGATGAAATCGAAGAAGCGCGGATGCGTGGTCGGCTCGCCATAGCCCGCGATGACGGCGCGGAACACGTCCTCGGGACGAATGCGCTCCAGAATCCGCTTCCAGGTGGCGATCGACATGATCTCGGGATGCGTGATCGCCTCGCGCGGGCACATGGCGCAACGCGCGTTGCACTTGCTGCTCCACTCGACGTTGACGGCGATCCGATAGGGGCTGGTCATCGCACCACGTCATCGGCCCGAGCGGCGGCTACCAGCGTGGGAACGTGCCGGCCACAGTTGGGGATCACCTGCTCGATGTCGACCACCACCACTCGGGGATGGGCCGGAAACAGCGCCGCGAGCGGACCGTCGTCGTGCACGCTCGCGCGGCCGTTGACGCGCAGCCGCGCGCCGTCAGCGAAGTCGATGAACAGGCAGCCGACCCGCGGGTTGGCGAGGATATTGCCGAGGCTCATGAAGGCGCCGTTGCCGTCGTAGTCGGGGAACGCGAACCGGCGCGCATCCAACACGCGGACGAGCCCCGGACCGCCGCCCTTGAACGAGCAATCGCAGCGGCCGTCCGCGGCGCTGGTCGCGAGAAAGAAGAATGGGGCCGCTTCGATGCGCGCGTGCAGTGATTCCGGGATGCGATCCCACAGCAGGCGCTGCTTGCGCGCATCGTCCCACAGGGCGGCGGTGCGCCAACGCGCTTGGGCTTGCTGCTCGCCCGCGTGAAAGCTCTGGTGATGCATGCGGCGTTGGCGCTGCGCCCGGCGTTCATTGGACGAATCCACTTCGGCGGTCGCAGGCTGGAAGCGATGTCGATTTGCGCAGGCTAACGGCGCTTTCTTAAGGCAGCGTTAAGTTGCCGGCCGCGCCCCCGCCACTCAGGCTTTGCGCTCGGCCAAGCGCAGGATGAGCTTCCACTGCGCCGGCGTGATAGGTGTGATCGACAGCCGGTTGCCTCGACGCAGAATCACCATGTCGGCCAACTCGCGATGGCCGCGCAACTCGGCCAGGCCGATGAGACGCGTCTTGCGCACGAGCCTTACATCGACGTGCAGCCAGCGCGGAGCGTCGCGCGTCGACTTCGGATCGAAGTAGGGCGAGTCCCGGTCGAACTGGGTGTCATCCGGATAGGCGAGGCGCGAGACCTCCGCAATGCCGGCCACGCCCGGCTCGGGGCAGCTCGAGTGATAGAAGAGCACGCCATCGCCGAGGCGCATGTCGTCGCGCATGAAATTGCGTGCCTGGTAGTTGCGAACGCCGAACCAGGCCGTGGTCTGACCCGGTGCGGCGGCCAGGTCGTCGATGCTGAATTCGGCCGGCTCGGATTTCATCAGCCAATAGCGCATGGGTGTTCCAGGGAGATCCAGGGGATTACAGAGAAGCTAATATAATCAGCGTATTACTGTAGTTTCATGGAATTCGGTCGTCTTGTGAACTCTCACCCAAGCCGATGAATTCCCACCCAAAGTCCCACCCAGGATTCGACCCGGCAGGCAGCCGATGGGCAGACTCTCAGCAGTCGAATGCTTCAACGCCAAGCCCGACCGCAAGGGCCGCGATCGCATGCTCGGCGACGGCGACGGACTGTTTCTGCGCATCCGTGCGGTACCCGAACCTGGGTGATTGAACACTTGTTCGAAGGTGCGCGGCGCAAGTTCACGATCGGCATTCTCGATAAGCTCGGCGCAGCCGGAGAGAGTATATCGAGTTGGCTCGACAACGGCCGCCTGACGCTCGCCCAGGCGCGCGCGATCGCCGGTCAGTGGGAGGCGGATCGGCAAGCGGGACGCGATCCGATCGCTGAGTGGGAAGCACGCCTCGGAGCACGGCGCGCCGCTGACGAAGAGCAGCGCAAGGCCATTGCTTTGGAAGCCGCGCAGCCTACCGTTCGCGAGGCGGTCGCGATACTTCAGGGCCTGCAGGAGAGGACGGGGAAGAAGCGCCACGTCTTTGATCGCCCCTGTGAGAGAACCGGTCGATATTCGGACGCAGCGTCAACAATGCGCTGGGCAGCATGTTCAAGCGCGGCGTACTCGGCAAGGTGACGCCGTGCCACGTGCACGATTTGCGGCGAACGCTCATCACCCGGCTGCCGGATCTCGGCTTCGAGCCCTTCATCGGACACAAGATCGCGAACCATGTGCTGCCGGGCGTGCTCGGACACTACAACCACAACGAGTATCTGTCGCAGCGGGAAGCGGCATTGAAGGCCTGGGCAGAGCGGATCGAGGCGCTCGCCGGGGATCGGAAGGTGGTGCAGTTTCAGCGACCGGCGGCGTGATGCAGCACGGGTCGGCAGGAATATATGCTCGACTGCTGGTGAGCTCTGCACTACCTGGCTGGCACGCGAGAGGCTAGACTTCGACTGCGGAGGCACAATGCGTACGAATCGGGAACAGATTCTCAAGACCTTGGCGGATCACCGGCAGGAGATCGCACAACGCTTTGCCGTCAAGAAGCTGGCGCTGTTTGGTTCGGCTGCCCGCGACGAATTACGCGATGACAGCGATGTCGACGTGTTGGTCGAATTCGAGGGACCAACTACGTATGACGGTTATTTCAAGCTGCAGGACTATCTTCAGGAGCTGCTCGGACGTTCGGTTGATCTCGTCACTGAACGCGGGCTCAAGCCACGGGCCCGACGGCATGTGGAAAAGGACCCCGTACGTGTCGCGTGATTGGCTTCTTTATCTCGATGATGTGATCGAAAGCGCAGAGAAGATCCAACGTTTTCTGCGGACCGCGACACTCGACACGTTTTCTGCGGACGAATTGCTTTTCGATGCCGTTTTGGCAGCGCTTCGTCATCGAGTGTATCCATATGAGTTCGTGATTCAGCGCACCGTGCTCGTGACCGCCACGATCATCATCACTGGCGCGTGGATGATCACGACGACACCCCGTCGGCGGCATTGAACCGCCGCTCGAATTCGCCGACCACACGCAGGATGTCGTCGAAGCTCGGCGCATTGCCGAAGAACATGGTTTCGCGCATCGCGTCGTAGTCCTGTGTCCAGGAGACGCGCTGCTCCGGTGCCGGCAGCAAACGCAATGCGCCCGGGCGCAGCATCGTGTAATCCATCCATGTGTAGCGGAAGAACACCTGCCGGTGGGTGGCGATGCGATCGAACAGACCCGCATCGGCGAGCGCCTGATCCGACACGCCCCCGGTGATCAGGCAATAGAGATCGTAGTAGTGGCGTGAGAGGCGTTCCTGGCGCTGCTTGCTGAGCGGCCGGTAAGTTTCCTCGTGCAGCAGCATGGCCTTTTCCCAGAACGTCCGTCGCGCAGAGACGACTCTCACCGGAAATCGGCTCTGGACGACGACATCCGGAAACACTCCGGCAAGGTAAGGTTCGATCTGCGCCGTTTCACTCGGATCGGTATCCGAGCGGGCGCCCAGCTCGATCTTGACCCACGGCGATAGATAAGCCCGCGCGTCGAACACGCTGGGATAATGGAAGAGGAGGGTGTGTCCGTCCGGATCGTTGGGGTCCGATTCCAGACGCCATGAGATTTCGCGGCCGAGCGCGTCAGCGATGCTCGCGGTGAGGCTGGGCTGCAAGGATTCCCGGATCTGCGATCGGCTTGCCGCCTTCAATTCGGTGAGCCACTGGCGCTGTTTCTTCCGGCTCGGTGCATGTTCCGGGCTGCGCACGCCGCCGTAACCGAGGGAGTCTCGATCGATGACGACATCGATATCCTCCGAGAAACGCTCGATGAGCCGCCATGCCTTGGCGAGCGACGTGCCGCCTTTGAAGGTGAGGTGCGATGCCCACTGCGGCAGCGTGAACAACGCGCGCAAGGTCCAGCATACCCAGAAGTCCTTCTCGATACTGGCGGCGGGGAGTCGTGTACGCGCTTCCGCTTGCAGGCACGCTTCGCGCCGGTCCTCGGGGGATAGGGAGAGAAACGCGTCCATGGGCTACTTCTGCGTGCCCGCCAACTGATGAAAGACCGCCGCGATCCATCCCGAAGCGAGATGCGCATCCGCCAGCAGCACGGCCTTGTCTTCGGGTTTGAGGTGACGGCGCAGCTTCGCGACGACACGGTCGTCGACATGCTCTTTACCGAGCCAGCGCAAGGCCTGGATGACGAGGCCGCTCGCGCGACCCGCGGTCGCCATGTTGAGCGGGGTGGTGCGTTTCAGGACGATCTCGCGGCCGTCGACGGTCACGCGTCGACTCGGTCCATCGGTCAGGAACACCAGGCGCACGGGGACTTGATCGGAGAGCCCCAGAATGTTGGCTGCGTAAGCGCCGGAGGGTTGCAACCGTATCGCATCGCGGCCCTTGAGCGCGTTGGCGATCGCGTCCGAACTCGGCGCCAGACGGCCGAAACGCGGGTGGTCGCGCGGGAGGTCGTAGAGCCCGCGTGCGATCTTGCGTATGGCCCCGGCCCGGCACTGGCGTGACAGCGCTTGATCGATGGCGTCGCGGCTGCCGAGGTCGAGGAACTGCCGGGGTGCAAAGACCTGACCGGGGCTGGCGGCCTGTATCCTCGAAAGTATGCGCGAATCGATCGATTGGCTGTGTCTACCCATGGCGGCGAGAGATTTTCGTCAGAAATCCTGCGCTATTTTTCTGACAAAAACAAGGGCTACTTAGGGCCGCCCGGCCGTCCTGGCTGGCCGGCGAGCACGGATGCCAGCGACTTGCGCATCCGACTCGAACTCTCCAGCCAAGCACACAGAGCTTCCGGCAACGCGCCCGCGCCGTATTCCGCCCGTTGCTGTCGCGCCTCGCTCGCCTGTGCGGAGACATACAGCGGAATGCTGAGATTGCCCTCCTTGGCGCGGATTTCCTCCAGCGTGGCGACGCGCGTGAAGCCCGGCTCGTCCTTGAATGCCCGGTAAGCGCCGACGATGCGCTCGATATGCTCGTCCGTCAGGAAGCTCTGGGCGCGCTCGCGCGTCACCTCGTTCAGCGCATTGATGAAGAGCATGCGCCCCTTGCGTGCCCTGGTCTTGGCCGTGCGGCAGATGACGACGCAGGCTTCCATCGGCGAGTTGTAGAAGAGATTCGGTCCGAGCCCGAGGACGCATTCGATCAGATCGGCCTCGATAAGCTTGCGGCGCATCTCGGCTTCCTCTTGGCGAAAGAGCACGCCATGCGGAAACAGGATCGCGCAACGGCCGCTGCGCGGCGCGAGGCTCGCCAGGATGTGCTGCCAGAAGGCGTAATCGGCGCGACCCTGCGGCGGGGTGCCGTAGGCGTTGCGTCCCCAGGGATCGGCGGAGAAGGCATCGCGGTCCCACTGCTTGATCGAGTAGGGCGGATTCGCCAGCACCACGTCGAAGCGCATGAGGCGGTCGCCCTGCACGAGCTTGGGCTCGGCGAGCGTATCGCCGCGCACAATCTGGAAATCCTCGATGCCGTGCAAGAAGCAGTTCATGCGCGCGATCGAGGATGTCATGAGGTTGCGCTCCTGGCCGTAGAGGCGCACGTTGCGCCACTCCTGGCCGAGGCGGCGCAGATGCGCGATCGCCGAAAGCAGCATGCCGCCGGAGCCGCAGGTCGGGTCGTAGATGGATTCGCCGGGCTTGGGCTCCAGCATCTCAGTCATGAGATGCACGACCGTGCGGTTGGTGTAGAACTCGGCGGCCGTGTGCCCGGAATCATCCGCGAACTTCTTGATGAGGTACTCGTAGCCTTGGCCCAGCTCGTCCTCGGGCAGGTTGGCGAGCGTGAGCTCCAGCGTGCTGAAGTGCTCGACCAGATCGCGCAGCATGGCATCTGAGAGGCGATCCTTGTTGGTCCATTGCGCGTCGCCGAAGATGCCGTAGAGCTTGTCGGGATTGGCCGTCTCGATCGCGCGCATCGCCGATTGCAGCGCCTGGCCGACGTTTCTGGCGGTCTGACGCACCGTGCGCCAGTGCGCCTCGGCTGGGATCTGAAAGCGGTGGTTCTCCGGATAGGCCGCGAACTCCGCGTCGCCACCGGATTCCTTCAGCGCGCTTTGCGTCTCTTCGTCGAACACGTCGCACACGCGCTTGAAGAACAGCAGCGGAAAGATGAGCTGCTTGTAGTCGCCGGCATCGATCGTGCCGCGAAGGAGCGTGGCAGCGCCCCAAAGGTAGGATTCGAGCTGTGGTTGGGTGATGCGAGTGGTCGATCCGCTCACAGCATCAGACCCTCGCGCTTGAGAATCGCGATCAGCTTGTCCTCGGCGGCGAATGCGGCATCCGCGCTTTCGCGCAGGCGCTTCATCGCTTCCTCGACCGACAGCACTTCCTGTGCGTTCTTCGGCTCGATGTAGCGCGGGATGTTGAGGTTGTGATCGTTGGCAGCGATATCGTCCAGGGTAACGACGCGCGCGATACCCTCCACGTCGAGATAGTCGCGATACCAACCGTGGATGCGCTCGACGTGCGCGGGCAGCAACTCATTCTGTGCGCGGCCGGTCTTGAACTCCCGCGAGGCATCGAGGATGAGCACCTTCTTCCTCCGGTCCTTCTTCTTGCGCTGCCGCAAGATTAGGATACTGGCGGCAAGCCCCGTGCCGTAGAAGAGGTTCGGGCCGAGGCCGATGACCGCTTCGAGCAGATCCATTTGCAGGATCTTCTTGCGGATCTCCCCTTCCTTGCCCATGCGAAACAGCGCCCCGTGCGGCAGCACGACCGCCATGCGCCCCGTGGCCGGTGCCATCGACTTGATCATGTGCTGCACCCAGGCATAGTCGCCGCTCTTGGCAGGCGGCATGCCGGCGAAGTTGCGACCGTAGGGATCGGCGGCCCAGACTTCATCGCCCCACTTTTCAAGGGAGAAGGGCGGATTGGCGATGACGCAGTCGAAGGTGGCGAGATTGTCGCCGGAGAAGAACGCCGGCTGGCGCAGCGTGTCGCCGCGCACGACCTGGAAATCGGACGCGCCATGCAGGAAGAGATTCATCCGCGCGATGGCGGATGTCGTCAGGTTCTTCTCCTGGGCGAAGAGCTTGCCCCAGAGCGTGCGGTCGTCGCCATGGTTCTCGCGGACATGATGAACCGCTTCCAGCAACATGCCGCCGGTGCCGCAGGCGGGATCGTAAATCGATTCGCCCTCCCTGGGATCGAGGATGTTGACCATGAGTCGGACAACGGCGCGCGGCGTATAGAACTCGCCGGCTTTCTTGTTGGTGAGGTCGGCGAACTTCCTGATCAGGTACTCGTACGACTGGCCGAGGATGTCGGCCTGGGCGGCTTGATTGCCGAGCGCAATGCGGGAGAAATGTTCGATCAGATCGCGCAGCAGTGCATCGGGCAGGCGCTCTTTGTTGGTCCAGGCCGCATCGCCGAAGATGCCGTAGAGCGTTTCCGGATTGGCCTTCTCGATGCCGCGCATCGCGCGCTGCAGCGCTTGCCCGACATTGCTGGCGACGGCGCGGACATCCGACCAGTGACAACCCTTGGGAATCTGAAACCGATAGTTTTGGGGAAAGCGTGCGTACTCTTCGTCGCCGCCGGACTCGGCCAGTGCCGCTGCGTACTCATCGTCATGGACATCGGAGATGCGCTTGAAGAAAAGCAGCGGGAAGACATAGGTCTTGAAGTCGGCGGCGTCGACGGGACCTCGAAGTATGTTCGCAGACTCCCAGAGGTGGGCTTCGAGTGTCGAAAGGTCAATCTGCGTGGCTGCGTTGCGATCCACTAGTGCTACGCTCCCTCGTTGATTCGCACAGTCCGGAAACTCGCATGGGGGCGTCACCCCAAAAGTCCCGACCAAACCAGTGGCATACGAGACGATCGATTACGAGGCGGCATTATGGGACAGCATGTAGGCGAAGACCGGAAGAGTACGGCCGGCAGCGACAACGGCAGGCTGTTGACCGCTGATATATTGATCCTATATCGCTCATGCTTATGATAATTTGCGATCGATAAAGCGCTACGGTATCGCTTATGCGATGGAGCTGGCAGCATCCACGGTGGCCCAATTTCCGCATGGTGACGATAACGGATCGATCGATTCGAATTCGCCGATTGTCTATCGTCAGGGCATAGCGATAAAGCAAGAGTCGTTCGATCCTGGCATTCCGGGCCAAAATCTGAAGTCGCGGCGAGCCCGTTGACGCAACCAATGGAGCAAGGCATGAGCGCCGTAACCGAGCAGCCGGCTGTCGAGGACCGGGTCGTTACCTCCGAGCGGGCGCTGGTCGAGCGATGGCTGGCACGATTCGATGGCGCGCTGCAAGGCGCAAGCCGCGAGTCGCTGGCAGCGCTGTTTGCGCCGGAGGGCCATTGGCGCGACTTGCTCGCCTTGACCTGGTCGATCACGCCGATGCAAGGCGCCGGCGCCATCGCGGCAGCGATGCTGGCGCAGCAGAGCGCCGTCAGGGCGCGCGGGTTCGTCATTGCCGAAGGGCGCACGCCACCGCGGCGCATTCCGCGCGCCGGGATCGAGGTCATCGAGGCGATCATCCGATTCGAAACGCAGCTCGGACGCGGCCTCGGCGTGGTGCGCTTGCTCGCCGGCGAGCCCACCCAGGCCTTTCAGCTCATGACCGGCCTGTGCGAGCTGAAGGGCTTCGAGGAGAAGATCGGCAAGCGCCGCCCGACCGGCGCGGCCTATTCGCGGAACTTCGGCGGCATGAACTGGAAGGACCAGCGCCTGGCGAGCCAGGCCTATAGCGACCGCGAGCCGGCGGTGTTGATCGTGGGCGGCGGCCAGGCGGGCTTGTCGCTCGCTGCGACGCTAGGGCGATTGGACGTGGACACGCTGGTCGTCGACCGCTTGCCGCGGGTCGGCGATTGCTGGCGCACGCGCTATCACTCGCTCGCGCTGCATAACAGCACCGAGCTCAACCACCTGCCTTATATGCCGTTCCCGCCGTCGTGGCCCACGTACCTGCCGAAGGATATGCTGGCCGATTGGTTCGAGACTTATGCGTGGGCGATGGAAATCAATTTCTGGACCGGCACCGAGCTCGTCCATGCCCGCCATGATGCAGCCGCCGGCAAGTGGCACGCGCTGGTGCGCAAGACCGATGGCACCGAGCGCACGCTTCACCCGACCCACCTGGTGTTCGCCAACGGCCTGGTCGGTTCCGCGCGCCGTCCGGACCTGCCCGGGTTGAGGGACTTCGAGGGCGCCGTGGTACACACCGCCGAGTTCACCAACGGCATCGACTGGCGCGGCAAGAAGGCGCTGATCATCGGCACCGGCACCAGCGCCCACGACGTCGCCCAGGACCTGCATGCGCACGGCTGCAAAGTCACGCTCGTTCAGCGCGGCGAGACCATGGTGCTCAGCATCGACCCCAGCGCCAAGCTGACCTACGGCGTGTACGAGGGCATACCGCTCGAAGACGGCGACCTGCTCGTGAGCACCAACACGCTGCCTGTTGTGCGCAAGATCATGCAGATGATCACCGCGCGCATGGTGGAGCTCGACCGCAAGACCATCGAAGGACTGATCGCGTGCGGCTTCAAGTGGACCATGGGCGAGGATGGCACCGGCCACAACATGATGATCCGCAAGCGCTACGGCGGCTACTACCTGGACGCCGGCGGGGCCGAGCTGATCATCAAGGGCGACATCGGGCTGCTCCAGTTCGAGCGCATCGAGCGCTTCGTCGCAGCGGGTGCACTGCTCAAGGACGGCTCGATCGAGCGCGCCGATCTGATCGTCCTCGCCACCGGCTTCGTGCCGCAGGCCGAGGTGGTGGCGCAGATGCTGGGCGAGACGGTCGCGAACAAGATCGGCCCGGTGTGGGGCATCGGTGCGGACGGCGAGATGAACAACATGTGGAAGCGCACCGCCCAGGAAGGACTCTGGTTCGTGGGCGGCAGCTTCAGCAACTGCCGCACCTACTCGCGCTACGTGGCACTGCAGATCAAGGCGATCGAGGAGGGTCTGCTCGCGAGGCGCTAGGAGCCTGTCGGAGTTGATTTCACGCGTGCGACGGAGGCGATTTTCGCGCAGGGCTAGGAGGACGACGCAGCCGATAGCGAGACTATCGGCAAGTCGTCCGACACCGCCATGCGCGAAAAGCGCCCCGTCCCTTCGGGTTGCGCCCACAACGCGCGCATGCGGCGTTGCTCGGCTTGCCAATATTCCCGATATTGGTCTGCACCGAGCGCCTTGCCTGCGCGCGTTGTGGGCACAACGCATCGCGCGA
>JADLAC010000005.1 GCA_020848435.1 Burkholderiales bacterium
GCTGTAGCCGGTCCCAAGGGTATGGCTGTTCGCCATTTAAAGTGGTACGTGAGCTGGGTTTAAAACGTCGTGAGACAGTTTGGTCCCTATCTGCAGTGGGCGTTGGAAGTTTGAGAGGGGCTGCTCCTAGTACGAGAGGACCGGAGTGGACGAACCTCTGGTGTACCGGTTGTCACGCCAGTGGCATCGCCGGGTAGCTACGTTCGGAAGAGATAACCGCTGAAAGCATCTAAGCGGGAAACTTGCCTCAAGATGAGACTTCCCGGAGGGTCAACCTCCCTGAAGGGCCGTGGAAGACCACCACGTTGATAGGTCGGGTGTGGAAGGCGAGCGATCGTCGAAGCTAACCGATACTAATTGCCCGTGCGGCTTGACTCTATAGCTCTGATCGTTGCCCCTTGAAGGCGACGGCCGGGGCGTTGCGCTCGAACCCATGTATCTTCCGGAATGCATCACACCGCGGCTGTCAATTGCGATCGGCGGCGGTGTGGTCACCGCTAATGCCTGATAACCATAGCGAGGTGGAACCACCCCTTCCCATCCCGAACAGGGCCGTGAAACGCTTCAGCGCCGATGATAGTGCAGACTACCTGTGCGAAAGTAGGACATTGTCAGGCACCCTCCTGGGAGAAACGCCCAGCCGGATTCCGGCTGGGCGTTTTGCTTTCTGCGCCGGGCAAGGCGCACCCAGTTCTGGGTGAAGGACTTCTACCTAGTCGACAAGGAGAAGAGGTGGCCGAGGGCACTGACGCCGCGGCGTGACTGCGATCCAACACGGTCCCGGCGGCACGAGCCGGGGCCATCGATCGTCGCGACTCTTTCGGCGCTAGGCTCGACCTTGCAACGGCTGCCTTGACCCGAACCCGTGTTTATTTCCATAGGCGATTTTGCTAAACTTGATCAGTTTTGATGGCACAAGGATACGAGATGGGCTGCGGCCCATTTTTTGTTTGTGCGCATGGATCGATATCGATATGGATGGGTGGAAGCTGCGGTGCGCGGGCTTGGATACGAGTTCGTTCATCTTGAATGGGTGCCGCGTAGCGGCTTGATGCGGATATACATTGACAAGCCTGGTGGCGTGAGCGTGGACGATTGCGCGCGGGTCAGCGAGCATTTGGGGCGTGCGATGACGGTCGAGGGTCTCGATTACGATCGGCTCGAGGTTTCGTCGCCAGGCTTGGACCGGCCACTCGCCAGGGAAGACGATTTCAAGCGCTTTTGCGGTCACAAGGCCCGCGTCGCATTGCGGGTGCCTGTCAACGGCAGACGAAACATTACCGGCATCATTCGCGAAACTCGAGCCGGCTCGGTGGCCATGGCCACCGGAGGCGATTCGGTAGTCGTGGTCGATCTATCGAACGTGGAGAAAGCGCGTTTGGTGCCGGAATCGTAGTTGGAGAGCACAAGTGAGTCGTGAGATTCTGCTTCTGGTTGATGCACTGGCGCGCGAAAAGAACGTCGGTCGCGACATCGTGTTCGGTGCGCTGGAATTGGCGCTTGCCTCCGCGACGAAAAAACGCTTCAAGGAAGACGTCGATGTGCGCGTGAGCGTGGATCACGAGACCGGCGACTATTCCAGCTTCCGGCGATGGCAAGTCGTGCCTGACGACGAGGTGGAGTCGCCTGCGATACAGATCGCCCTTGGCGACGCCCAGCGCGAGCACGCCGAGATCAACGTTCACGACTACGTGGAAGAACCGCTCGAGAAGGTGGAGTTCGGGCGTATCGGTGCGCAGGCGGCAAAACAGATCATCTTGCAGAAGATCAGGGACGCGGAGCGCGAGCAAATCCTGAACGATTTCCTGGCGCGGAAAGAGTACCTGGTTACCGGTTCGATAAAGCGCATGGATCGCGGCAACGCGATTATCGAGTCGGGACGGGTCGAGGCGCTGTTGCCGCGGGATCAGATGATACCGAAGGAGAATCTTCGTGTGGGCGATCGTGCCCGCGCGTATCTCTGGAAGATCGACCGCAATGCCCGCGGCCCTCAGCTCATCCTGTCGCGCACCGTTCCCGAGTTCCTGGTCAAGCTCTTCGAGCTCGAAGTGCCGGAGCTCGAAGACGGCCTGCTGGAGATCAAGGCTGCGGCGCGAGACCCAGGCTCGCGCGCCAAGATCGCGGTGAAGTCCAACGACCCGCGAATCGATCCGATCGGCACGTGCGTGGGGATGCGCGGGTCGCGTGTCCAGGCCGTGACCGCGGAGCTCGCCGGCGAGCGTATCGATATCATCAACTGGGCCGCCGACCCCGCTCAGTTCGTCATCAGCGCGCTCGCGCCGGCCGAAGTGAACAGCATCGTGGTCGACGAAGAGAAGCACAGCATGGACATCGTGGTCGACGAGGAGAATCTCGCGCAGGCGATCGGCCGCAGCGGTCAGAACGTTCGGCTGGCCAGTGAGCTCACGGGCTGGGAGCTGAATCTCATGACCGTGGAAGAATCGCGGCAGAAGCAGGACGAGGAACGTACCAGGCTGCGCGGCGTGTTCATGGAGAAGCTCGACGTCGATGAAGAGGTTGCGGACATCCTCGTGCAGGAAGGGTTCTCCAGCCTGGAGGAGGTCGCCTACGTTCCGATCAACGAAATGCTGGAGATCGAGGCCTTTGACGAGGACACGGTAAACGAGCTACGCAGCCGTGCGCGCAACGCGTTGCTCACGCAGGCGATCGTGAGCGAGGAGAAGCTGGAACACGAGCTGGAAGACCTGTTGCAGCTCGAAGGAATGGATTCCGAAACGGCGCGGCAGCTCGCGAGTCAAGGCGTCGTGACGCGCGAGGGACTGGCCGATCTTGCGACCGATGATCTGATCGAAATGACCGGGATCGATCAAGAGCGCGCAAAGCAGCTCATAATGGCGGCTCGTGCGCCGTGGTTCGCGTAGGGCGCGGGGAGGTAGCATCGTATGGCCCAGATGAGTGTCGTTCAATTCGCAACCGAGCTCGGTTTGCCGCCGGCGCTGCTGGTCGAACAGCTACAAGCGGCGGGCGTGAAGAAGACGCTTGGCGAAGAAACTGTTTTGACTGAAAACGACAAGGCACAGTTACTCGAGTATCTGCGCCAATCTCATGGTGCGAGGGAGCCGAAGACCAGGATTACGCTTACCCGCCGCCAGACTACGGAGATCAAGAAAGCCGATAGCACCGGCAAGGCGCGCACCATCCAGGTCGAGGTGCGCAAGAAGCGGGTATTCGTGAAGCGCGACGCAGCCGTCGCCGAGCCGGTCGCTGCCGAAACGCCCGCGGCGCCGGTCGTGGATCTGGAGCAGCAAGCCAAGCGTGACGAGGAGGCGCGCCAACAAGCGGAGCTCAGCGCGCGCCAAGCCGAGGAGCTTCGAGCGAAACAAGCGGCGCGCAGCGCAAAGCTGCAGCAAGAGGAAGCTGAAACCGCTGCCGCTGCCGATGCGGTCGCAGTCGAGAAACCTCTATCTGAACCGGCGGCGGCCGAGATGCCCGCGACGCCCGAGGCGGCTGCGGCGCCGGCTGCTGCTCCCGTTGCGGACAGTACCCTGCACAAGCCCGCTGCGAAGCCCGACGAGCAAGCGAAGATCAAGAAGGAGCCGGCCAAGAAGGCAGTCGTGTGGCAGGACGAAGGAGCCAAGCGCCGAACCATCAAGACGCGTGGCGATGCCTCGGGCGGATTGGGGTGGCGCGAGCGCAGAGATCGGTCCGCGCGTGCCAAGGAAGAGGAAGCGCAGCGCCACAGCTTTTCCGCGCCGACCGAGCCGATCGTGCGCGAAATCGTGGTTCCCGAGACGATTACGGTCGCCGCGCTTGCGCAGAAGATGTCGGTGAAAGCGGCCGAGGTCATCAAGGCACTGATGAAGATGGGCAGCATGGTCACCATCAACCAGGTGCTGGACCAGGACGCCGCAATGATCGTCGTCGAGGAAATGGGACACGTCGCCAAGCGCGCGAAGCTCGACGACCCAGACTCCTTCCTCGCCGAAACGATGGAACACGAGCCGGCGAGTCTACAGCCGCGCGCTCCCGTAGTGACCGTGATGGGCCACGTCGATCATGGCAAGACATCCCTGCTCGATTACATCCGCCGCAGCCGGGTTGCTCACGGTGAAGCCGGAGGCATAACGCAGCATATCGGTGCCTATCATGTCGAGACGCCCGGCGGCGTGATCACTTTCCTGGACACTCCGGGTCACGAGGCATTCACGGCGATGCGAGCACGTGGGGCCAAAGTGACCGATATCGTCGTGCTCGTGGTCGCTGCCGATGATGGTGTGATGCCGCAAACGGTCGAAGCCATTCATCACGCGAAAGCGGCCAAGGTACCGATCGTCGTGGCGATGAACAAGATCGACCGGCCGGACGCCAACGTCGAGCGCGTGCGACAGGAGTTGCTCGCGCATGAGGTGGTACCCGAGGATCTGGGCGGCGAGGTCATCGTCGTACCCGTATCCGCCAAGACGGGCCAGGGCGTGGATACGCTGCTCGATAGCATTCTGCTGCAATCGGAAGTCTTGGAGCTGAGGGCACCCAAGGATGCGCCGGCACGCGGTATCGTGATCGAATCGAGATTGGACAAGGGCCGCGGCCCGGTCGCCACGGTGCTGGTGCAATCGGGAACCTTGCGCCGCGGCGATATCGTCCTGGCCGGCTCGGTCTTCGGCCGCATACGCGCGATGCTCGACGAAAGCGCGCAGGCCATCGATTCCGCCGGCCCATCGATTCCTGTTGAAGTGCAAGGTCTCGCCGATGTGCCGGCCGCTGGGTCGGAATTCCTGGTCCTCGGTGACGAGCGCAAGGCACGCGAGATCGCCCTGTTCCGCCAAGGCAAGTTCCGCGACGTGAAACTTGCCAAGCAGCAGGCTTCGAACATTCAAAGCATGTTTGAACAGATGGGCGAGGGCGGCACGAAAACATTGTCCGTCATCATCAAGGCGGACGTGCAAGGGTCCTACGAGGCGCTGGCGCACGCGCTCGGAAAACTGTCGACCGACGAGGTGAAGGTGAACGTCTTGCATTGCGGCGTCGGCGGAATCACCGAATCCGATATCAATCTCGCCATGGCTTCCAAGGCGCTCGTGATCGGCTTCAACGCGCGTGCCGATACGACCGCGCGCAAGCTGATCGCCGCCAATGGCGTCGATGTGCGCTATTACAATGTCATCTACGAGGCGGTCGATGAGATCAAGGCGGCCTTGTCGGGCATGCTCGCGCCGGAGAGTAGGCAAAACATTCTCGGGCTGGTGGAAGTCCGGCAGGTCTTCCGCATTTCGCGCGTTGGCGTGATCGCTGGCTGCTATGTGCTCGACGGCACGGTGCGCCGCGGCTCGCGCGTGCGGTTGTTGCGCGATAACGTCGTCATTCACGAAGGTGAGTTGTCTTCGCTCAAGCGGTTCAAGGACGACGTTCGGGAGGTGAAGTCGGGCTTCGAATGCGGACTGTCCCTCAAGGACTATAACGACCTCAAAGTGGGCGACCAGATCGAGGCTTTCGAAGTGGTGGAAGTCGCGAGGACCTTGTAGCGGCTCGGCTGCGCTGGTTTCGAGCGGGATGCCATGGCGCGAGGAGGTCGCGAACGGCGCATCGGGCAGGAGATGCAACGGCTCCTGCCCGAGCTTATTCGTAGTGAGGTCAAGGATCCACGGGTTCGCGGCATCGTAACCATCACCGACGTCGATGTGTCGCCCGATCTTGCCCATGCCAAGGTTTTCGTCACGGTGCTCAGTACCGATCAAACGACCGAGGCCACGCTGGAAGGGCTAAACCACGGCGCGCCATTCCTGCGCAGCGCGCTATCCAAGCTCATGCGCGTAAGAAGCGTTCCCGCCATTCGATTCGTTTATGATGAAAGCGTCGATCGGGGGGTACGGCTTACCCGCCTGATCGAATCGGCGGTAGCCGAGCCGGATCGAAACAAGGAGGACGAGGGATAGGAGCTTCCCGCCACGCCGACGTGTCTGAAGCGCGCGCCACAGCTCGAAAGCGGCATGTCCACGGAATACTGCTGTTGGACAAACCGCCCGGCCCGTCGTCCAACCAGGTGCTTCAGCACGCGAAACGCTTGTTCGGCGCCGTGAAGGCCGGCCACGCGGGAACCCTGGATCCGCTCGCGAGCGGATTGTTGCCGATCCTGTTCGGGGAGGCGACCAAGTTCGCCTCGTACCTCTCCGATAGCTACAAGGTTTACCACGCGACGCTCCTTCTCGGCGTCGTCACAGCGACGGGGGACGTCGCGGGCGAGGTCCTCGAATGGCGCAGCAGTGCGGGTATCACCGCCGATGCGATTGCCTCGGCCGTGGCGCATTATCGGGGCGAAATCATGCAGACGCCTCCCATGTACAGTGCGCTGAAACACGCGGGTACACCCCTCTACGTGCTCGCCCGGCGCGGGGATGTCGTCCAGCGCCCACCCAGGGCGGTTGTCATCGATGACATCGCGGTCGTTGGCATCGAGGGTGATGAAGTCCAGTTGCACGTCCGTTGCAGCAAGGGCACCTATATTCGGGTTCTGGCGGAGGATATCGGCACGACGCTCGGTTGCGGCGCAACGCTGAAGCGGCTTCGCCGGCTGGCGGTCGGGACTTTCGACGTGCGCAATGCCGTGTCGTTCGATCTGCTGGAGTCCGCCAGCGAGGCGCAGCGCCTGCAACGCCTGCTGTCCGTCGATGCAGGCCTCATGCACATTCCCGCCGCGCGCTTATCGGCGGAAGAAACGCTCTTGGTGCTTCGAGGGCAAGCGGTCAGTGCTGGTCGTGAGGCAACGTCGCCGGGCATCGTCCGCCTGTACGAGCAGCCAACGGGACGATTCCTCGGGCTGGGGCACTGCACGGAAGAACGGTTGCGCCCGATTCGTCTGGTTTACGCGCGCCGCGATTAAAATGACTTGAGGCAGTCGGGACGTACCCGGTAAAATGCCCGTTTTTCCGGCGTCGTCGAGACCTATTCATGGAACCGTCATCCAAGTCCAAGATCATGCATGATTTTCAGCGCAGCGGAACCGACACCGGCTCGCCCGAGGTTCAGGTCGCGCTTCTTTCGGCACGGATCTCGAGCTTGACGGAGCACTTCAAGTTGCATGTCAAGGATCACCATTCGCGCCGCGGTCTCTTGCGCATGGTGAGTCGGCGGCGAAAACTGTTGGATTACCTCAAGCGCACCGACGCCGACCGCTACAAATCCGTCATCGAGCGCCTGGGCTTGCGGAAGTAGCGCGACGCTCGGAGAGCCTTCGATCAGGCTCAGGGCGGCCTCGCTTTCGACACGCCGTGGCGCACTCACCATCGAGGAATATACATTGAAGCAAGTCAGGAAATCGCTGACGTGGGGCCGGCATCGGCTGACGTTGGAGACAGGCGAGATCGCGCGCCAGGCGCACGGCGCAGTGCTGGTGGACATGGACGACACCGCGGTGCTGGTGAGCGTGGTCGCAAAGCGGGAGGTGTCCCCCGGACAGGAGTTTTTCCCTCTGACGGTCGACTACCAGGAGCGCACGTACGCTGCCGGCAAGATCCCAGGCGGCTTCTTCAAGCGCGAAGGCCGTCCCTCGGAAAAGGAAATCCTTACCTCGCGCTTGATCGATCGACCTATCCGCCCGCTTTTTCCCGACGGTTTCTTCAACGAGATTCAGGTCGTTGCAACCGTCCTATCCTCGAACAACGAAATCGACTCGGATATTCCCGCGATGATAGGCGCCTCCGCGGCGCTCGCCATCTCGGGTGTGCCATTCAATGGGCCGATCGGCGCCGCGCGGGTCGGCTACGCGAACGGCCAGTACATCCTCAATCCGACCGCGACCGAAATCAAGACATCCGAGCTGAATCTGGTCGTGGCTGGTACCCAGCAGGCCGTGCTGATGGTGGAGTCGGAAGCTCAGGAGCTGGCCGAGGAAGTGATGCTCGGCGCGGTGGTGTTCGGTCACCAGCAGATGCAGCTCGTCATCGATGCAATCAACGAGCTTGCCGATGATGCCGGGCGGCCCTTGTGGGATTGGGAGCCGCCGAAGCAGGATGACGATTTGCTCGCTCGGATCGAAACCCTAGCACGCACCGATTTGGAGACAGCGTACCAGATCAAACTGAAACAGGCGCGTAGCCAGCGGGTCGATGAGGTGCGGGCGAAGGTGCTGGCGGAACTGACTGGCGCCGAGCAGTCCTGTGCATCCCCCAATCTCGTCAAGTCCATGTTCGGCGATCTCGAAGCGCGCATCGTTCGCGGACAGATTCTGCGCGGCGAGCCCCGGATCGACGGCCGCGATACGCGCACGGTACGCCCGGTGAGCGTGCGTGTCGGTGTGCTGCCTCGCGTTCACGGCTCCGCCTTGTTCACGCGCGGTGAGACCCAGGCACTCGTGGTGGCGACGCTCGGTACCTCGCGCGACGAACAGATCATCGATGCACTGCAGGGCGAGTTCAGAGACCGCTTCATGTTCCACTACAACATGCCTCCCTACGCCACCGGCGAAACAGGCCGGGTGGGCTCACCCAAGCGCCGGGAGATCGGCCACGGGCGCTTGGCGAAGCGGGCGCTGATATCGATGCTGCCGACCTCCGAGGAATTCGGGTATTCGTTCCGCGTGGTTTCGGAGATCACTGAGTCCAACGGGTCGAGCTCCATGGCATCGGTGTGCGGCGGGTGCCTGGCATTGATGGATGCCGGCGTTCCCATGAAGGCGCACGTGGCCGGCATCGCGATGGGCCTCATCAAGGACGGGAACCGATTCGCTGTCCTCACGGACATTCTCGGCGATGAGGATCACCTCGGCGATATGGATTTCAAGGTGGCCGGCACCGAGCGGGGCATAACAGCCCTGCAGATGGACATCAAGATCAACGGCATCACCAAGGAGATCATGCAGGTCGCTCTGGACCAGGCGAAAGAAGGTCGCATGCATATCCTGGGTATCATGAAGCAAGCGATTCCGAATCCACGGGCGGATATCTCGGCCTATGCGCCGCGCATGATCACGATCAAGATCAAGCCGGAAAAGATTCGCGACGTGATCGGCAAGGGCGGTTCCGTGATTCGTGCGCTCACTGAAGAGACCGGTACATCGATCGACATCGCGGAGGACGGCACGGTCACCATCGCGAGCGTTTCCTCGGAAGGCGGAGAGCTCGCCAAGCGGCGCATCCTGGAGATTACCGCCGAGGTGGAGGTCGGCAAGGTTTACGACGGGACCGTCCTGAAGCTCCTCGATTTCGGCGCCATCGTCAGCGTGCTTCCCGGCAAGGACGGGTTGCTGCACATTTCGCAGATTGCCAATGAGCGTGTCGCGAGCGTTTCGGACCATCTCAAGGAGGGACAGAACGTTCGAGTCAAGGTATTGGAAGCCGACGAGAAGGGACGACTGCGCTTGAGCATGAAGGCCGTGAGCGCCGAGACGACGGCGTAGAGCCAGACCGTCAACCAAGCAAGAAGAAAGGGCGGATCAATTCCGCCTTTTCTGTTATGGATCGCTAGAAACCGTTAGCAGTTTGTCATCGGCCCCGTTTGCGTTCGCTCGAACAGGTCGCCGTAGCCCGCGCCTTACTTGGCAACCTGTTTCTCGCGAATCTCTTCCAGCGTCTTACAATCGATGCATAAGGTTGCCGTGGGCCGCGCCTCCAAACGCCGTAGACCGATCTCCACGCCGCAGCTTTCGCAATAACCATATTCGCCGGCATCGATGCGGCCGATCGTTTCCTCGATCTTCTTGATGAGCTTACGTTCGCGGTCACGATTCCGGAGCTCGAGCGCCATGTCGGATTCCTGACTCGCCCGATCGTTCGGATCCGCGAAGATCGTCGCCTCGTCTTGCATCGTGTGAACCGTGCGATCGATGTCCTTGCTCAACTCCGTCTTGAGCGCATCCAGGATGCCGCGGAAATGGGCGAGTTGCTTCGGGTTCATGTACTCTTCACGAGCTTTCGGCTTGTAGGGCGTGAAGTGTTTGGTGATCTCTGTTTCCATCAGCGCTCTCTGGGTTGGGAGTGCGGCGAGCCAGCCGAAAATCGCGCATTATACCGGAAAGAAACAACGTGATAAGGACGAACACGGGCTGATATCGGGCGTTTTGTGCGTCCCCGGAATGACCGGCAAATGTGTCTCGACCGACCGATCAGGTTGACCGGACGAAGCGGCTCAGGGTAGCATCCTCGGCTCAGGTCGCGGACCCGAGCTTCGGCGATCGTTGGCGTTGGCGCCGACAAGCGGCGGGAGGCGTCCGGGAGAGGGTTCCAAGTGCCCGTAGCTCACCCGGATAGAGCACCAGCCTTCTAAGCTGGGGGTAACAGGTTCGAGTCCTGTCGGGCACGCCACTGTGCCGACACAAGTGGTGGACGTAGCTCAGTTGGTAGAGTCCCGGATTGTGATTCCGGTTGTCGCGGGTTCGAGTCCCGTCGTCCACCCCACCTCCTTCAAACACCTCAGCCTCGGTGCCGGTTCGCTCACCGGCGGAGGTGACAGCGGTGGGTCGATGACCGCTGCATGAGCCCGCGGATACTCCAGCGCGAAACGCGTGTCGTGGCGGCGTGTCGCTCCAGATCGCTTTCGGGCGGATAGCTGATCGAGCGCGCGCTGCTCGGCGGTTTGCGGGAGCAACGACGCGTGCAGCAGCGTTGTTTCACGAGCGGCGCCTTCCGGCGCTTCATCGCCGCTGCGGGCTAGGCTGCGAGGCGCGCGACGATGACGATTCAACGCGCGAGCTGCACGCGTGTGTCGCCTTTCTCCACGTAAAACCGCCGAACGCGAGGACGCTTCGCGAGCTCGCTCAACAGCTCCACCAGGGGCGTCCGGAAATCATACTCGGTCTTCGTGGGACCGGCAGCGAGCATCTCGTCGACCTGGTTGCCGGCGAACGAGTAACGTAGCAGCCGCTCGTCGTCACTCATGCCGGGATACTTGCGGCGAAGCTCCGGAACGCCATCGGCCAGCGGCTCCGGTGTCAATGCAATCTTCGCCGAGCCATTCTCGACGATGCTGTCCAGCACGTTCGGATCCACTGAGGCCAACAGTTTCCCGTAGTAGCCGAGGGCATACTTCTTCACTTCATCGGGCACAACTCTATAGCGCTCGCCCTGCACCACGTTGAGCACGGCTTGCGTGCCGACGAGTTGGGCAAAGGGCGTCACCATGATCGGCCAGCCGAGCTCCTGTCGGATCTGCGCGCACTCGTGCAGTACGTGATCGAGCTTGTGTGCGAGGCCAGCCTGATTCAACTGTACGTGGAAGTTGGTGAGCATGCCGCCGGGCACTTGGTGCTCGAAGTGGAAGGCGTCGTATTCCATCGGCACGCCGAGAGGTTTTCCCTCCTGTGCCGCAACGCGCCGAAAATGCGTGCCGACCTCGTCGATCAAGCGATCGTCGAGCTCGACGCGGTAACCGATCTCGCGCAGATTACGGGCGATGGTCTGGGTCGCCGGTTGCGCGGGACCGTTGGCGAGCGGAGCGATCGACGTGTGCACCTGATCGACGCCAAGCTTCACGCCTTCGAGATAGACAAGGGGCGCCAGCCCCGTCAGGCAGTGACTGTGGAGCTCGAGCGGAACGTTTCCCATGACCGCTTTCATCGCCGGCACCAGCGTGCGGATTCGGTCGGGCGTGAGCAATCCGCACGCGTCCTTGAGCATGATGGCGTCGACCTGGGCGCGCTCGATGAGCTCCCTGGTCTTGCGCGCATACAGCTCATCGGTGTGCACGGGACTGTGGCCATAGACGAGCGCGCCGGCCGTATAGCCGCCGCGCGCTTTCGCGTGCCGCAGGATGTAGACGATGTTGTCCAAATCGGCGAGCGCATCGAACGCGCGCACGCGGCGCAAGCCGTTGTCGAGCAGACGATCGCACCAAAGAAGCAGGATGTCGTTCGGCACCACGTCGAAACCGGTGAGGCTCTTGCTGCGAATCGACGACTGCATCGGCGTTCGCGTCACCTTCTGCCGCATGAGCCTCACGCGCTCCCAAGGGTCTTCCTTGAGATAGCGCACGGCGACGTCGAATTGAATCAGTCCCATCAGGTCGATCGCGTCGTAGCCGATGCGGTCCATGCGCTCTGCCACCGGCAGCATCATCGCGGTGGTCATGCGCGTCGCCCACAGCGACTGGTGCGCATCACGCAGCGTCGTGTCCATGAACTGGATCCGTTTCATTCGGCTACTCCGATGCTCGATCTCATCGACGAATGTACCTCGTTCGTCGAAGTCGTTCCGAGGCGACCGCGGGTCGCAGGGACGGTCTGCGGCGAGGCGGCAGGCGACTCACGCGACCCGTCCGTGACGATGTGCGCCGCTCGCTATCGCCATTTCGAGGCGATTTCTTCGTTGCTGCGCTTGGTCGATGCTTTCAGTGTCGCGAGCACGTCCCGCGCGGGCGAGAGGTATGCAGCAACGCCTGCCGTGGGTCATTCGATCCGCACACCGGCGAATTTCGCCACCTTGGCCCATTTGGCGAGCTCCGCCTTCCCGAACTTGTCGAGCTCTTCGGGCGTGCTGGTCCTCACGTCGAAACCGGCCGCGACGATCCTCTCTTTCACATCGGGCATCTGCAGCGCGCTCACGAATTCGCGATTGAGTCGAGTGATCAGCGCGCGCGGCGTACCGGCCGGCGCGTAGACTGCGCGCCACGACTCCACTTCGAAGCCAGGATAGCCGGATTCCACCATGGTGGGGACATCCGGTACTGCACGATCGCGCCTGGGACTGGTGACCGCAAGTGCGCGCAACTTGCCTTGCTTGATAGGCGGTGCGCCCGTCGGCATGGTCGTGAACATGAGCGGGAGGCGCCCGCCCAGTATGTCGATAATCGCCTGGGGTGCGCCCTTGTAGGGCACATGCGTGAGCCGGATGTCGGCGTGAATCTTGAGCAACTCGCCGGCGAAGTGGGCGAGACTGCCCTCGCCCCACGAGCCGAAATTGAACTGGCCGGGCTTCGTCCTGGCGAGCGCGACGAGCTCGCTCACCGACTTCACGGGAAGCGTCGGGCTCACAATGAGAACGAGCGAGTGCCCGGCGATCAGTCCCACGGGCGCGAAATCGTTGATCGTGTCGTAGGGCAACTTCGCGTATGTGCTCGCGTTGATCACGTGCTCGACGGCCTCGAGAATGATGGTGTATCCATCGGGCGTGGCGCGAGCCGCGATCTCCGAGCCAACGATGCCGTTTGCCCCCGGACGGTTGTCGACCAGCACCTGCTGTCCGAGCGAGTCGCTAAGCTTGGGAACGAGAATTCGAGCGACGATGTCGGTGCCGCCTCCGGCGACCCATGGGACGATCATGCGGAGAGGCCGGGTAGGGTACTCCTGAGCGGCAGCCTGCGCGGCGCTCGGCAGGACGAACGCAGCGGCGCACAGAGCAAATGATACGCACAGGTTCATTCGCTTATCCTTCTCATCGTGCGCTACTCCCCATCGGCCTACTCAAGGTGACTGAATTATAGCTGCGAGCCCGACACGGCGATCGGCCGCAATCGCAACACGCTTGGAGTCCACGTAAACTCCCACCATGATCGCTTGGCTTGGCGCAGTCGTCTTTTCATCTTGTCTCGTCGCCGCGCATGCCGCCGAGCTTGGAGGTCGCGTCGTCGCCGTGGCTGACGGAGATAGCATCGTGATACGCAGCTCGGATCGGAAGACCCACCGCATCCGACTTGCCGGAATCGACGCTCCCGAGAAAGGGCAAGCCTTCTCGAGCCGGTCTCGACAACACTTGGCGCAATGGATTCAACGCCAGGAGGTGATCGTGGATTGGCACAAGCGCGACGATTATGGTCGCCTCACCGGCGTAGTGATCGCCTTTGGGCACGATATCAACTTGGAGCAGGTGCGTGCCGGCATGGCTTGGTGGTATCGCGCGTACGCCCATGAGCAAAGGCCAGCGGACGCGCGTCTGTATGCCGCTGCCGAGCAGGAAGCTCGAATCGCAAAGCGTGGATTGTGGTCGAGCCACGAGCCGATGCCGCCATGGGAGTGGAGACGAAAGGAACAATTGCGCCTACCCTCGAGCGGGCGATCGAATCGCGACCTCGCTCCCATGTGTTCGGCAGCGGCGGTCGTACCGGTGCTTTCACATGTCCTAGCGCGATGCTCGCCGTGCATCCGAACAACAATCGAGTCGCCGAGAGAACGGCTCATTCGAGAAATATTTCACATCTTCCATGGGGCGTCACGTGTCGCAGGAGACGCCGACGTCGCTGAAGGGCGCGTGCCCGCAGCGTCAGTCGGCACAGTCAGCAGCTCGCAGCCAGCCAGGGTGCCTGTTTAGCGCTCCACTTTCATTGCCGCGCGTCGTAACCACGACCATGCACAGCCGGCCTGCGGATGGGTTGGCCGTCGTGTGCTCGCCAAGCCCGCTGAAAAGCTAACATCCGCGCTCGGCGCGGCGCCGTGATCACCTAATCAAGAACCTGAATTAAAAGAGGATTCACGTGTTCTCGGCGGTCCCTGTAGCTGGCATATGTGATGCGTTCAATCGCCCCGGATCAACCGGATGCTAGCGGGCGGCGCAATGATACGAATATTCAGCCATTACATCCCCATACGCACCCTGTTTCTGCTTTCGCTCGAATCGCTGGTGTTGGTCGGGTCCATCTACATGGGTCTCGCCTACAGCGTCCTCAGCCCCGATTCCGGCCTGCCGGCGGTTCAATTGCCCATCGCCCTGACCGTGGGCGTCCTGGCGATCTTCTTGCTCTCCACGATGACGGCGATGGGGCTCTACGATTCGGGAGTGAACGAAGCCGCCGGGATCACGCTGTTGCGCCTGCTGCTCGCCTTCGTCCTGGGCTTGGTCCTCGCCAGCCTCGCAGTCACCCTGATGCCCGCATTCAGCCTGGGGCCCTACGCCCTGATCACGACCTTCGCCCTCGCCCTTCTGGGCAGCGCATTCACGCGCCTGGTGCTGGTGAGCTGGATCACGCCGCGGGCTTTCAAGAAGCGCGTTTTGGTGCTGGGCACGGGAAGCCGGGCGGCGAGCGTCGAAGACCTGGTGAGAGGCAAAGACAAACACATCAAGATCGTTGGCTATGTTCCTACGCGACCGGCGCAAAACCACGTCGAGACGGGACGGATATTGCCTCGGCAGGAGTCGTTGCTCGATGCTGTGAAGCGCCATGACGTCAACGAGATCGTGATCGCCGTCCGCGACCGTCGTGGCGGCGTATTGCCTGTGCAGGAGCTGCTCGAATGCCGGCTCGGCGGGATCGCGGTCACCGACCTCGCTTCCTTCTTCGAGCGCGAACGCTGCCAGCTTCACCTGGAATCGCTCAATGTGAGCTGGATGATCTTCGGTGAAGGCTTCCGCCAGGGATTCGTGCGTGAGACGGTGAAGCGATTCTTCGACGTGGCGGCGAGCTCGGCGCTGGTGCTCATCACCCTGCCGGTCATGCTCCTGACGGCGCTCGCCATTTATCTCGAGGATGGCGAACCCATACTCTATCGCCAGGAACGCGTGGGTCAGGGCGGTCGCGTTTTCACCATCTTCAAGTTCCGTAGCATGCGCAAGGACGCGGAAAGGGACGGGCGGCCGCAGTGGGCAGGGGCAAACGACGACAGGACCACCGCCGTCGGACGCCTCATTCGCAAGCTTCGAATCGACGAGCTACCGCAGATACTGAATGTTCTACGGGGTGATATGAGCTTCGTCGGCCCTCGTCCCGAGCGGCCGTTCTTCGTCGAGCAACTCGCTTCGAAGATTCCGTATTACGCGGCGCGTCACTCGATCAAGCCGGGCATAACGGGCTGGGCGCAGGTGCGTTATCCCTACGGCGCGTCGCTTGATGACGCAGTGGAAAAGCTTCAATATGATCTCTACTACGTAAAGAATCACACGCTCTTCCTGGACATCATGGTCCTGATCGAAACCGTTCAGGTCGTTCTGTGGGGCAAAGGCGCACGCTAGCCCGGGCATTTCCCAGGGCCAGCCCGTGAAAGAGCCGTCTCTTGAGCAATAGACCCGTTCAGCGAATAACCGGGTACTCGGGTCGGATGTCGGTCCCGATGAAATACCCCGGCTAGCATGGCCGCGGGACGCGCGTACCGATGGTCGTCTCGGTTGGAACGCTAAGCTACGCGTCCGCTGCGCTCGCCTATGGTGTGCTCAGCGTATTGCTCATCACGAGCTGGCGCGGGCGCCTGCCTGGAGCGCTGCTCGGGCTTGCAAGCGTCATGACAGCAGCATGGGCGCTTGCCATGGCGTACCAAGGGGCTCGCCCGGATGCGTCGAAGCTTCCCGGCGAGCTGCTGGAAATCGGCCACAAGACCGCGTGGTTTGCTTTCCTCTTCATTCTTCTGGGGTACGCCCGCCAGGCCGCGCGGCCGATCGACGGCGCGTTACGTCGAGTCGCACTTACGACGCTGGGCGCCTGCGTAACCATCATGATCTTGGTGATTGCGCTGCGCGCGGGCGATTCGCCGTTTCTACGCGAGTGGCGCTTTTCCACGTCGATCGTCGCGCCGGGCCTGCTCGCGTTGCTCGGCATGCTGCTGGTCGAGCATCTCTATCGAAACACCAATCCTCAGCAACGCTGGAGCGTCAAGTTCCTCTGCCTCGGCCTCGGGGCCTATTTCGCATTCGATTTCTATCTCTTTTCCGAGGCAATGCTGTTTCGCCGGGTGAATGCGGATATCTGGAGCGCTCGCGGTGTCGTTGTCGCCATGATCGCGCCGCTCATTGCCGTATCGGCGGCGCGCAATCCGACCTGGTCGCTCGATGTCTTCGTCTCGCGCCAGGTCGTGTTCCATTCCACGACGCTGCTTGGCGCGGCTGCCTATTTGCTCGTGATGGCAACGGCTGGATACTACATCCGCTACTTCGGTGGGAGCTGGGGGGGCTTGCTCCAAGTCATGTTCCTGTTCGGCGCCGGCGTGCTGCTGGTGCTCATGCTCTTTTCCGGGACGCTGCGCGCGCGTGTCAAGGTTTTCCTGAGCAAGCACTTTTTCAGCTACCGGTACGACTATCGGGAAGAGTGGCTGCGTTTTACCCGCACGCTGTCCGAAGGGGCAACGGAAGGAAGAATTCAGGAGCGATGCATCGAAGCGCTCGCGCAGTTGGTCGAAAGCCCCTCCGGCGCACTGTGGTTGCGGCAGGAAAGCGGCGCCTATGAGCAGGTGGCGCGCTGGAATCATTCCGCCGCAGGGGAGACGGAAGCGGCCGATAGCGCGTTGGTGAGTCATCTGAGGACGCGCCAATGGGTGATCAACCTCGATGAGTTTCGCGGCGCCTCGGAGGTCTACGAGGGGCTGCAACTCCCCGAATGGCTCGCGAACACTGCCGACGCGTGGTTGGTGGTGCCGCTTGCACTGCATGACAGCGTGCATGGGTTCGTGGTGCTGACGCGTTCGAGGGGGCGGGTTACGTTCAATTGGGAGATCAGCGATCTGCTCAAGACGGCAGGATCGCAGGCGGCGAGCTACGTGGTTCAGGCGCAGGCGGCTGAAGCGCTGGCGCGAGCCAAGCAGTTCGAGTCTTTCAACAAGCTCTCGGCGTTCGTCGTGCACGACCTGAAAAACCTGGTCGCGCAGCTCTCGCTGCTGTTGCGTAATGCCCAGCGGCACAAACACAATCCAGCATTCCAGCAGGACATGTTGGAAACCATCGAGAGCTCGGTCGCCAAGATGAACCGGATTCTCATGCAGTTGCGAAGCGGCGGATTGCCGGTCGAGCAACCGGCTGCCGTGGTACTGGACGATATCGTCGAGCGCGCGGTCGCGTCCAAGCAGATGTATCGGCCCAAGCCGAGCGCGGAGATCCTCGATCGTTCGCTCTGCGTCGCCGCCAGCTCGGAACGTCTCGAACGGGTGGTAGGGCACCTGGTGCAGAATGCGGTGGAGGCAACACCGCCTGACGGGACGGTCACCGTGCGGGTCCAGCGGCAGGGTGCCAATGCGCTCATCGAAGTGGCCGATACCGGAAAGGGAATGACCGAAGATTTCATCCGCAACGGCTTGTTCAAGCCGTTCGAGAGCACCAAGAGCAATGGGATGGGCATCGGTACTTACGAAAGCCGCGAGTACATTCGCGAGCTCGGCGGAAAGATGGAAGTTCGCAGCGAACCTGGCGCCGGCTCGACGTTTGTCATTGCGCTTCCGGTGTCTGAGCGGGTACGCTCGATCAATGAAACGACTTTGCGCAAAGGTGTCGGGTGAGCAAGAACGGCAAGGCGAA
This sequence comes from Burkholderiales bacterium, assembly GCA_020848435.1. Lineage (GTDB taxonomy): Bacteria > Pseudomonadota > Gammaproteobacteria > Burkholderiales > WYBJ01 > WYBJ01. The sequence goes on from JADLAC010000005.1 coordinate 18,093, forward strand.
TTTGCTGGTCGTCGAAGATGATCCGGGCCTGCAGAAGCAGATGCGCTGGGGGTTCGATAACTACGAGGTGTTGATCGCGGGAGATTGCGATAGTGCAATCGCCCAGATGCGCCGGTTCGAGCCGGCGGTGATGACACTCGATCTCGGCTTGCCTCCCGATCCCGACGGGGTATCGCAGGGATTCGAAACGCTGCGCAAGGCGCTCGAGTTGTTTCCGGATACCAAGGTGATCGTGATCACGGGTAACCAGGACAGAGCGCATGCGGTAAACGCGATCGGAATGGGAGCTTACGATTTCTACCAGAAGCCTTTCGATCCCGACATGCTGGGGCTGATCATCGATCGCGCCTTTCGTCTACATCAGTTGCAGCAGGAGAATCGCAAGCTGCAACTTCGTGCCATGGCGTCCCCCTCGCACGGAATACTGACCGGAGACCCGGCCATGCAGCGCGTGGTGCGCACGGTCGAGAAGCTTGCCCCATCCGATGCAACCGTCTTGTTGCTCGGGGAGAGTGGTACCGGAAAAGAGCTCCTCGCGCGCGCGCTGCACGACTTGAGCGTGCGCTCCGCGAATCGATTCGTGGCTATCAATTGTGCGGCTATCCCGGAGAACCTGCTGGAGAGCGAGCTCTTCGGCTACGAAAAAGGCGCGTTCACGGGAGCGGTCAAGCAAACCCGCGGCAAGATCGAGTACGCCAACGCCGGCACCTTGTTTCTCGACGAGGTAGGCGACCTGCCGCCGGCGCTGCAGGCGAAGCTGCTGCGCTTCCTCCAGGAGCGGGTGGTCGAGCGCATCGGCGGGCGAGAGGAAATCCCGGTCGATGTGCGAATCGTTTGTGCCACGCATCAGAACCTCAAGGACATGATGGACCAGGCGCGGTTTCGCGAGGACTTGTACTACCGCTTGAGCGAGATCGTCATCGACATACCTGCGCTGCGCAATCGCGACGGAGATTCGCTGTTGCTCGCGCGGGCCTTCCTCGCCAAGTTCACGGAGCAACAATCCAAGCCGACCATGCATTTCTCGGAGGAGGCCGCGGAAGCGATCGAAGCACATGCGTGGCCCGGCAACGTGCGCCAGCTGGAGAACGCCGTCAAGCGCGCCGTCATCATGGCCGAGGGCAGCAGGATCGCGCGCGACGATCTCGGACTGAGCAGCGATGTCGTCAAGCCCGAACCGGTCAACCTGCGGCAAGTCCGAGACGAGGCCGAACGCAAAGCCGTGGTGCGAGCATTAGGCAGAACGGACGGAAACCTGGTCAAGGCCGCCGAGCTTCTCGGCGTGAGCCGACCGACCCTTTACGACCTGCTCAATCGATACGGACTGAAGGCCGGAGTGCGTCCGGTCTTATAGCACGCCATGAACAAACGAATCCTAGAGCATGCCTTGCGCGGCGCCTGGTTGGCCGTATTCGTTCTCCTGACAGGCTGCAGCGGCAACAACCCGGACCAACATCTCGCGGCAGCGAAGGCATTGCACGCGAAGGGCGACAGGAACGGAGCGGTTCTGCAATTGAAGAGCTCCTTGCAGCAAGCGCCGGAGCATGCGGCATCGCGCTTCTACCTCGGCCTGCTGTACAACGAAAGCGGTGATTTCCGCGGCGCCGAGAAAGAGTTGAAGCGCGCACTCGAGCTCGGAATCGATGCCTCTCTGGGGATGCCGGCACTGGCGCGGTCTCTGGTCATGCAAGGCGAAGCCAAGCGCGTGCTGGCCGAGATCCCCACGGACAGTGTGCGCGATGCCGACGCAGTGGCCGCGGTACTTGCGTGGCGCGGCCTCGCATACCTTTCGCTGAGGCAGTTGGAGGATGCGCGGGCATCGTTCGACAAGGCGCTCGCGCTGAAACCGGGCTATCCCGACGGCCTGCTCGGACAGGCGCGTTTGCTCGCGATGGAGCGCAAGCTCGAAGAAGGTCTGCAGCAGGTCGAGAGAGCGCTGCAGGGATCACCCAACAATGCCGACGCTCTGATGCTGCGTGGCGATTTCCTGCGGGCGATGGGTCGTCCGGACGAAGCCGTGCGCACCTACGAGCAGATCGCGGGCTTGTATCCCGATCACGTGAACGCGCTGCTCGCGCTCGTATCGGGATCGATCGCGGCCGGAAAGCTCGACGCGGCCGGGGTTCACCTGGAGGCGGTGCGCAAGGCTTCGCCGGGCAATCCGATGGCGTCGTACTTTCAGGCGCTGTTGGACTTTCGCAAGGGCGATTTCAAAGCCGCGCGGGACGCCATCGGCGCCGTTCTCAAGGTAGCCCCGAACCACCTGCCCAGCGTGCTGTTGGGGGGCGCCGTGGAGTTTGCCCTGGGTTCTCAGGAGCTGGCCCAATCACGCTTGAAATATGTCCTGGAGCGGGTGCCATCGAACTTGTACGCCCGCCGGCTGCTGATCGCCTCGTACGCGCGCGCAGGCCAGACGCACAAAGCCATGGAGCTGCTGGAGCCTGTGCTCAAGCAGGGCTCGAAGGACCCTGCCATACTGGCGCTTGCCGGGGAGGTTCACCTCCAGTCGAACGACTATGCCAAGGCGCGCGTGTTTTTCGAGCAGGCAGCGGCGCTCGATCCGAAGAATCCGGCGATGCGAACCGGCTTGGGACTGAGTCGATTGGCCTCCGGTGAGGTCGATCTTGCCACCGCGGATCTCGAATCAGCATCGCAGTTGGATGCGTCGAAGCATCATGCCGACGTGTTGCTTATCTCCACCCACTTACAGCGCGCCCAATTCGATCGGGCGCTGAAGGCGGCGCAGGGACTCGTCGCAAAACAGCCCGACAGTCCGATGAGCTACAACCTGCTCGCTGCCGCCTACATCGGAAAGAAGGATGCCGGCAGCGCGCGCAAGGCGCTCGAGAAGGCGCTCGAGATCAACCCGCGATACAACCCGGCAGCGGCCAATCTCGCACAACTGGACCTTCAGAAAGGCGACAAGAAAGCCGCCCGCAAGCGTTTCGAGGACATCATTGCCAGGGACCGCGCCAACACCCAGGCGTACATCGCGCTCGCATCCCTCGGACCGCGTATCGACGCGGCGGCGCAGGAGATCAAGGGCTGGCTGGAAATGGCGCGCAAGGAGAGTCCCGGGACGATCCAGCCGCTCGTGATGCTGGCACGTTTTCATCTTCAGGCGGGCGAACCGAAGAAAGCGCTCGAGCTGATGGATAAGGCCATGATCGAAGCGCCGAGCAACCCGGAAGTGCTCGACCTCGCCGGGCAAGTGCAACTTGCTGCCGGAGAAAAGAACCGCGCCCTGACGACGATCTCGAGGTGGGTGACGGAGCAGCCCTCGGCGATGTCGTTCTTTCGCATGGCGCGGGCCCAGATAGCCAATCAGGACCTCAACGGCGCGATCAACTCGCTGCGCAAAGCGATAGAATATCAACCGCGTTTTCACGAGGCGCAGGTTGTCCTCGCCGAGACGCAGGCAAGGCTAGGGAGATCCACCGAGGCGCTCAAAGTTGCGGCGGCATTGCAGCAGCAGAACCCGAAATCCCCTGTCGGGCTCCTGCTTGAGGGCGACATTCACATGCACGCGAAGAGCTTCGCGACTGCCGTCCAGGCGTACGAGAAAGCGTTTGCGCTCGCAGCCTCCGGTGCGAGCCTCATCAAGTTACATGCGGCACTCGCGCAATCAGGCAGGGTCGCCGACGGCGAATCCCGCCTGAGGGAGTGGGTCAAGCGCAAGCCGAACGACAAGGCCGTCCGGCTGTACTTCGCCGAGACCTTGCTGAGGACAAACAAGTACCCGGAAGCGGCTGCGGAGTACGAGATGCTCGACCGGACCGAGCCGGGGAACGTCGTCGTGCTCAACAACCTCGCCTGGTGCTATCAGAAGCTCAAGGACAAGCGGGCGTTGGAGACGGCGGAAAAGGCGCTCGGCCTTGCGCCGGAGAACTCGGCTGTCATCGATACGATGGGCGGGATCCTGATCGAGCAAGGCAAGATCGAGCGCGGCAGGGACCTGCTGAAGAAGGCCAAGGCCATCAGCCCAAAGTCGCCCGAAATCAGGTTTCATTACGCTCGAGCATTGGTCGCGGCCGGTGACACGGCTGTGGCCAAGGAGGAGCTGGAGCGCCTTCTTCTGGATTTTCCGGCATTCAGCGAGCACGGTGCAGCCATGAAGCTGCTGACCGCGCTGCGTAAATAGCGCCCTGCTCGAGCTTGGCAAATGAAAGGTAGGTAAGCCGTGCTTCTCAGTCGCGGATCGCTTCGGCACGCATGTGTACTGCTGGTTGTCACCGTTCTATGCGCGGCTTGCGCCAAGGATGCCGCACAGCTATTCGAAAGCGCGAAAGCGCGCGAGGCGCGCGGCGATCGAGCGGGGGCCATCTTGGACCTCAAAAGCGCGCTGCAGGAAGACCCCGGCAATGGCCCGATGCGTTTTCATCTCGGCAAGCTGTACAACGAGGTGTTCGATACCGCCTCGGCGGTGAAGGAGCTCGTCAGGGCGAAGGACTCCGGTCTCGTGGAAGGCGGACGGGTGAGCGTCGAGCTGGCACGCGCCTATGTCGCGGAGGGCCGGCTCGAGGAAGTGCTGGCGCAGATCCAGCCGATGGAGGCATTCGAGCCGGAAGCGTTGGCCACGATTCATGCGCTGCGAGGCCGGTCATCTTTCGCGCTGGGGCGAGCCGAAGACGCCGAGCGCAGCCTGGCGGCGGCCAGGAAGATTCAAGCCGATCTGCCCGACGCAGCCTTGCTGGCGGCCCAGATGAGCGCGGGGCGGGGCAATTTGAGCGATGCGCTGCGGCACGTCGACACGGTACTGGAACGGCAAGCCACCAATTTCAGCGCGCTGAACTATCGGGCCGAGCTGCTGCGTGCGTCCGGCAAGACCGACGAGGCGCTGGCCGCCTATGAGCACGTGCTCAAGCTGCACCCGAATCATTTTCGGGCCTTGACCAATCGCTCGAGCCTCCTCATCGGCCTGGGCAGGCTGGACGAGGCCGAGAAGAATATCGCCAACCTGTCCAGGGCCTACAAGGGCCACCCCCAGGTCTTCATACAGACGGGCTTACTGCATCTCGCGCGCGGCAAGCCGCGCGAGGCCCTGGAGGCTGCGCAGGTCGCCCGCAAGGCAGAGCCGGAGCCGGTCCAGGCATTGCTGCTGGCCGGCTTTGCGCATCAAGCGCTGGGACAGCATCTGCAAGCGGAGCTCGTGCTCAACTTGTACCTGAAGCGACTGCCGCGAAGTCCCTTGGGACGCCGTGCGCTGGCGGAGACCATGATCAAGCTAAACAAGGCCGATCGCGCCCTAGAGCTGCTGGCTCCAATGCTGCGCGACGGGTCAACAGATGCGGTGGCGCACGCATTGGCGGGAGAGGCGAATGTGCGTGTCAAGAAGTATGACAAAGCGCTGGAGTACTACGAGCGAGCGGTGAAGCTCGCGCCGGACGCCGATCCTGTCCGGATTCGCCAGGCCGTCATCCGCATATCCCATGGCGATACGCAGCACGGTATCCGCGATCTCGCGGAAGTACTCGGAACCCAGGCCGACGCTACCAAGTGGCACGAGGTCCTGGTGTTGACGCTCCTGGGGCGCAAGGATGTCGAGGGTGCAGCCAAGGCCGTGGACGCTCTGGAAAAGCAGCCGGCCGCGGCAGCGAACCCTATCACGGCGAATCTGCGCGGTCTGGTCATGTTGGCCAAAGGCGACAAGCAAGCCGCGATACAGTCGTTTCAAGACGCACTCAAGCGCGACCCGGCGTTCTTCCCGGCCGCAAAGAACCTGGCCCAGCTCGACCTGGGCGCGGGCAACGCTGAGGCTGCCATGCAGCGCTATATGGGCGTCCTGGCTGCGGATGCGAGCAACCTCAAGGCCTTGCTCGCTCAAGCGGACTTGAACCATCGGCTGGGCAAGGCAAGGGAAACACAGGCGATCCTGGAGAAAGCGACCAAGGCTCATCCGGCCTCGGTGGAGGCGAGGATGCGCCTTGCGGGGCTTTATCTTGCGAGCGGCGACAAGAGCAAGGCGCTCGAAGCGGCAGAGCACGGCCTGGTCACCAATCCCGATGAGCCGCAGGCGTTGACGCTTGCCGGCACGATTCAGTTGCAGACGGGCAATACCAATCGAGCAACCCAGACGCTGTCGCGGCTGGTCCAACTGATGCCTGAGTCGGAATCAGCCAGGATACAGCTCGCGCAAGCGCAGATCTTGGACGGCCGCCGCAGCGAGGCGGAGGCCAGCATTCGAAAAGCCCTATCGCTTCGGCCGGGCGATCCGGTCGCGCAGAGTGCGCTCGCGTCCTTGTTGGTTACGGAAAAGCGCGTCGACGACGCCCTGCGCTTTGCCAGGGAGGTCCATCGCTCGAACCCGCGTTCGCCCGCGGGCCTCATCATGGAAGCGGAGATATTGGAACGAGCGGGCAAGTATCCGGATGCGGCGTCGGCATACCGCGGTGCGCTCAAGATAGCAGGCAGCGGAGAGATCGCCGTTCGGGTGTACCGGGCGGCGCGCAAGGCAGGCAGCGAATCGGCCGCCGCTACGGAGCTTCGAGAGTGGCTGTCGAAGAACAACGACCCGAAGGCGCGCAAGGTTCTGGCCTACCTGTTCATCGAGAAGAAGGAATACCAGGCGGCGGCGGAAGCCTATGCGCTCATTCTGAAGCAGGCTGCAAACGATGCCGAAGCGCTGAACGGATTGGCTTGGACGTACATGATGCTCCAGGACAACCGAGCCCTCGACCTGGCGAAGAAAGCGCACGACCTCTACCCCGACTCGTACGTCGCGCTGGACACCTTGGGATGGATGCTGTTCCAGAAGGGTCAGCTCGCCCAGTCGATGCCGCTCATCAAGAAAGCGGCAACGCTCGCGCCGCAGAACCTGGAGGTTCGCTATCACCTCGCGGCCGTACTGGCCCAGGCAGGGGAGCATGCGAACGCGAAGAAGATCCTAGTCGAGCTGCTGACGACTCAGCCGAGCTTCCCGGGCGATGGCGACGCCAAGGAGCTGCTACGGCGTCTGTAAGCCTCTCCGACAGACGCCTATTCAGTGCTTCCCGTGAACGCTCGTCGCACGGCAGACAGAGAGCCGAAAGCCCTCGGCGACCGAATGCTCGGTGTCAGTACCCTTCATCATGCCCGTCGTCAACTGTCGGTGGGCCTTACAGTCCCATCGGCGGGTTTCTGCGATCGACCCCGAGGCTTCCATAATCCATTGATTAGTAATGTATGTTCTGACTGCCTCGAACTTGGCACACAGCATGCTTTAAAGGCAGCGAGTCCCTGCCGCCGTGGGGGCGGGAACCAAGTGTCTCATTTCAGGTAGGAGCAAAACCAAATGTTCAGCAAAAAAACGATGGCAGCGAGCGTCGGAGCCGCGTTGGCGATGGGACTGGCTGGTGCTTCGCTGGCAGCGACCCCCCTCGCGCCTGCGGCGATAGCCGATGCATATCTCTTGGTTGATGACTTCACGATTTTGGCCGGCGACGGCGCTGCGGGCAAGAGCGTGACGCCACTACCCCTGATCAACCCGGTGGGCCCGTTCCTGCCCGCCGTACCCGGCGGATCTCCCGCTGGCGTCTATCTCCATAGCGTCGAGACGACCGCAGAAGTGAGCGCCCAAGTCGGAGCGGGCCTGCCGACGACCAACAGCACCGCCGTAGGGCTCGGTGGCACTTTCAGCATGACGGTGACGGAAGGCGCGGGCGGCTTGTTCACGCCGGGCACGACCATCGGCGGTAATGCCCCCGGCACCTTTGCCGGCTCGCATACCTCTTCGGTCGGCAACGCGCTGAGCCCGCTCACGCCGGATACGGTCCCGGTCCATAACCAGGTCTCGTTGGTAAACAACACGACCGGGGCGGCAGCCGCGAACCAGAACCTGACCACCGAGTTCACGGTCAACTTGCTTGTCGAGCAAACGTTCGAAGTCGAGTTCCTGGGCGACGGCTATCTGCGCTCCGCGCTCGGTCAGAGCGGCGCGGGTAACAATGCGACTGCGGCATACAGCTGGTCCGCTCGCATCGTTGGCACACCCGGCAGCTTCACGTGGCGCCCGAACGGTTCTGCCGGCGGCTCGTGCGGTGTGTACGTTTGCAGCGAGTTCAGTGACGCGTTCGACATGCTGGGCAACACCGGAAGAAACAGCACCGGTGAGGATCTGATCGACGAAGCGTCCGGGCGGTTCGAGCTTGAAATCACTTTGCCGGCAGGTTTCTACACCTTCACCATTGCGCACCAAACGAACGCGAACGCGCGCCTGGTGTATGTACCCGAGCCGGGAACTGTGGCCCTGTTGGGGCTCGGCCTACTCGGCCTAGGGGTGGTGGCGCGGAAGTCGAAGCGCTAGCATAGACGAGCACCACCGTTAGCGATCGGGCGGCTTTCCAGCCGCCCGTTTGCTTTGGTGCGCCCGTCAGGGCGCACCGCTTGGCGGGACAAGGACGGCGCGGATGGGGCATTGGCGCAAAGCAATGCCGCCGATAATGCTCGTGCTATGCCAGTTGCTTATCGCGGTGCCGAGGGCGGCGTTATCGGCGCCCGCAGCGACAGTCGCATGGATCGCCGCCGGCGGCCACGCGCTGGGATCTGCGTGGGCGAATCCGGCGGGTGCGCGGCGACCCTCGGATCGGTAGATGGCGGGAGCTTGACTGCGTGACCCGCATCGCAGAGCTCACCGATTCCGGCTGTTATAGTCGAGCTTTCACCGATCCTTCGATGCCGGGCGCGGATGAGTGATCCGATCGAGTCTGCCATACAATCCGCGAAGTCTCTGTTCTTCGCCCGCGAGTACGGCAAGGCAGAGCGGATCTTTCGGCAGGTGTTGTCGGGTAGCCCCGAGCATCCCGAGGCACTTCACTTTCTCGGCGTCCTCACCTATCTCGCCCACCGCTATGAGCCCGCCGTCGAGCTGATCAAGCGGGCGTTGCCTTCGCGGCGCAGCGACGCGGAGTTGCACAACAATCTTGGCCTCGCATTGCAGGCAGCGGGCCGCTACACCGAGGCGATCGCCTCTTTCCGACGCGCCTTGAGCCTCGTTCCCCAGTCCGCGGATTACCACTGTAGCCTCGCAAACGGCTTGCGCGATTCTGGCGCCCTGAAGCAGGCGCTGCGCGAATGCGAACGGGCGATCGCATTGCGGCCTGATTTCGCGCTGGCCCATTTCTCTCGTGCCTTGTGCCAACTGCTGCTCGGCAACTGCGAGAACGCATGGCTCGATCACGAGTTCCGTGTCGAAGCCGAGCAGGGTATTTCCTATGCCCTTGATCCAAGACCGCCCCATCCCTTGCTCCAGCGGCCATCGACGTGGTTGGGCAGCGATCTCACGGGCCAGCGCATCCTGGTGGTGCGCGAGCAAGGGATAGGGGATGAGTTGTTCTTCCTTCGTTTCGCCCCGGCCTTGAAGCAGCGCGTGTCCTGGATGGGATACCAGACGTCGCCGCGCATGGCGAAACTGCTCCGCGGCGTCGACTGCATCGACGAGATCTTCGAGGGCGATGATCTGCCCGAGATCGTTGACCGCGTGATGTTGACCGGAGATCTGCCCCTCGCACGGCCCTCGGCGACGCAGCCCTGCCCTCCGGCTCTGGACCTTGCGGCCTCCGCTGCGATGGTCGCGGATGCTCGGCAGGAATTGGGCAAGCTCGGTCCGCCGCCCTATCTCGGGGTCTCGTGGCGCGCCGGTTCGACGCCGCAGATCGGCAAGCGGCCGACGCGGCGGAAATCCATTCCGGTGGAAGATTTCGCGCATGCGCTGCAGGCCTGGCCCGGTACCATCGTTTCCTTGCAGCGCCAGCCATCGACCGACGAGATCACTCGCTTCGCATCGGCGTGCGGGAAGGCCGTCGGCGATCTATCCGAGGCCAACGAGGACCTGGAAAGGCTGCTTGCGCTGCTGGCGTCTATGGACGAGTACGTCGGCGTGAGCAGCGTGAACGTGCATCTGCGCGCTTCCGCAGGGCGCACGGCACGCGTGCTCGTTTCCAATCCACCCGACTGGCGCTGGACCGAGGCGTGCGCGCAGTCGCCTTGGTTTTCCGGGTTTACGCTTTACAGAGAAGAGCGATCGGCAGGATGGGAAGCGGCGCTAAAACGGTTGTCGGCGGATCTCGGGAGCGCCGAGAGCCCTCAATGAGCGGGCGCTCGATCGGTGAGCGCAAGAACCAGCGGCGGGTTGTCGCAACCCGCGTCGATCTGCCGGTAGAGGCCTTCAAGATCGGAGGCGAAGTTGCGCTCGATCGCCTGCCTGCGGAGCTTCAGGTTGCTCGTCAGCTCTCCTCTTTCGATGGAAAACGCGCGTTCAACGAGCAAGAAGCCGGCGGGGCGCTCATGCGGGGACAAGCGCTGCACTGCCCGCTCGAGCGCGGGCGCAAGCGACGGGGGGATGGCAGAGACCGAGCCTGACTTCGCGCCGGCCGGCATACCGCCATCTTTGGCCGTGCTTTCCTCGGGCCCGTCTTGCCGCAGCGACAGGATCGCTGCCAAGCATTTTCGTCCCGATCCCACGACGACCGCCCGGTCGATCGACGCTACCTCCTGTAAAGCCGCCTCGATCGATATCGGCGAGACGCGCCGTCCGGTCGATGTCTTGAAAATCTCGCTCTTGCGGCCGATCAGCTGGAGAAAGCCGCCGGAATCGATCGTTGCGTAGTCGCCGGTCCGGTAGAAGCCGTCGCCGGTAAAGAGATCCGGCCGGGGATCCTTCCAGTAGCCTTCGAATACGCCCTTCCCCTTGACCAGCAGCTCGCCATCGTCGGCGATACGCATGGAGTTTTCGCCGAGGGGTTTGCCCACCGTGCCCAGCTTGCATTCATGCGGGCGATTCAGCGCCATCGGAACGACGTTTTCGCTCAAGCCGTAGGCTTCATACAGTGGCAGTCCGATCGCGTCGAAGAACTCCAGCAAGCGCACGGGCGTGGGTGCGGAGCCGGTGATCATGAAGCGCGTTCGGCCCCCCATGACCGCACGCAGCTTCCGTAGGACGAGCAGGTCGGCTAGGCGGTGCATCAACGCCGTGCCAACGAATGGTGTGCTTCCCGCGCGCCGCTGGCGGGCTACGCGATCACCCACGGCGAGCGCGCTGTTTACCACGGATCGCATCCAAGGCGGCATGCGCGCGATCTGCTGCAGGATCCCCTCGTGCAGCTTTTCGTAAAACCGCGGCACGCCGATAAAGACCTCAGGCCTGGCTGCGGGAAGCGCCTGCATCACGGTCAACGGATTGCCGACCAGGTAGGTCGTGCCGCCGACGCTCATCGCCGCTAGGTTCATGATCCGCTGGAAGAGGTTCGATAACGGTAGCCAGCAGACGAAGCGCGACCCGACGGTGATGGAGGGGTAGGCGCGTGCGATAGCGCGCACCGCGAGCACGACCTGCTCATGACGGTAGAGGATGCCTTTCGGCTGTCCGGTGGTGCCGGACGTATAGATCAGAGTCGCTGCGGCGTTGGGAACTACGTCAGGCATGCAACGAGGGACGGGTTCGGCTTCCTCCAACGCGCTCAACGCCACGATGTTGCCGCCCGAGCCTCGCTGGTTCGAGCACTCCACCATGGCCACCGCGCGCAAGCCGGAGATTTGGCTCGGGCTCAGTTTGCCGAGCAGCTTTTCGTCCTGGACGGCCAACAGGCGCAGCTGCGCATGGTCGGCGATGTACTGTAAGCGCTCGCCGGTGTCGTGGGGCTCGAGCCCGACGACGACCCCGCCCGCGATCTGTACGGCATGGTGGAGAAGCTCCCAGGCGAGTCCCGTGGGTGCCAGTATCCCCACGTGGTCGCCCGGCACCAATCCGACTCCGGCAAGCGAGCGTGCGAGCTTTTCCGCTCGCCGGTGAAAGTCGCGCCAGTTGATGGATATCCACGCGCCGTCCTGCTGGTAGAAGAACGCCACGGCCGCGGGCGATACCTCGGCGCGAGATCGGAGCAGATCAGGGACCGTTTCGGCGCCAGTGGATCGCGACACGGTCTGCTAGCGCCTGCGCTGCTGATAGTAGCTCAGCACCGCATCCAGATACTCGCTGGGTCGGGGCACCCGAATACCCGCCGGCTCCAACAGCGCCGCCGTCGATGTATTGGCAAACGTCTGCAGCTCATCGAGGTACGCTAGAAACAACTCGAGATTGCTCAGAGCCCGCTTCACCTTCTCAGAAGCCAGCAAGCCCAGGACGGGAACCGCAACGCGGAAAGCACCGAGGGGCAACGGGCGCAGCTTCGGCAGCTTCTGCCCGGCAGCCGCAGCGCGTGAGCGGATCAGCGTGACGAGATCCGGCAACCGCACCGCTGCCTGCGGCCCCGAGCACAAGTGCAAGATCCTGCCGGCAGCGACCGGTGTCAGCGACGACCAATGGATCGCTCGCGCGACATAATCGACCGGAATCACGTCCAGCGTGGCGCCTGCCAGAGAAGGCATGAGCCCGGAAGTGCGCTGCCCCGACAGGAATTCGCACAAGTGATAGAACACCTGAAAGTGAATGATCTTGCCGCTGCTCGAATCGCCCACCACCATGCTGGGCCGATGGATCGTGATCGGGAGATCGTTCCAACGGGCAAAGACGATCTGCTCGGCTTCTGCCTTGGCGGCTTCGTAGGTGTTGTGAAAGCGCGCCACCTCGGGCATCGGGCGTTCCGGAACGAGGCCCGGGGTGCGCCCGCCCACACCGACGGTACTGACGAGCTCGACCTTTTGCAGCACCCCGGCGTCGCGATTGCGTTCGGCCAACTCCAGTGCTGCCTGCGCCGGAACGACCGCATGCGCGCGCGCTTCCTCCAATGGCAGCGTCATTTTGACCGCGCCGGCGCAGTGCACGATATGGCTGGTCGAGCGGCTCAACCTCTCGTACACGCCGTCTTCCATGCCGAAGCGGGGCAGGGCTGCGTCGCCGACGATCGCTTCGACGCGCGCCCATCGTGGATCATCTCCGCGCATGTCCCAGAATTCGCCGAGCGCGGCCAGGCGCTCGGCGACAGCGCGTCCTCGCTTGGCCCGAAGCAGCAGCTTCACGGCGGTATCCGGCTCGTTCAGATACAGCGGCACGAGCGCGCTGCCGATTGCGCCGGTTGCGCCGGTCAGGAACACCGACTTCATGCGTCCGCGAGCATCTGCTCGCCCCACGGCACCGCACGCTTCCAATCTTCGTATACGAAGTCTGGCCACTCGCGGCGGCTAGGCCGCCGGATCACCAGGTCCGCGTCGTCGAGCCCGAGCCAATCCATGTGCGTCGCCACCTCGCGTCCCATGAGGACCTTGCGACGGATCATCCAATCGACGAACGGCGCCATGAACGTCCAGTAGAGACGGCTCGCCTTGCCTTCCCGGATCAGCGCGGAGAACTCCGGTGCGTACGGGTTGTAGCGGAAATTCTTCAGGTCCGAGTACATCAAGAGCCAGTTGATCGGGTAGTTGCTGTAGACCGGGCTCGCCTTCTTCTTCGAATCGATCAGTCCCAGCTCGACCACCTTGGACATGATTTCGTCCTGGTTGTAGCGCCAGGCGTGATACGGCGCGAGATAGCGCGGGAACGCCGTGCCCTCCGGATAGTTTCGAGGATTCCAGAAGCGCGCTAAATCGGCTTCGTCGAACAGACCACTTTCTCGCAGCTCCGGCGGCGCCCAATCGACGCTCGAGATCGACATTCGCGGAAACTCGTACAACATACGCTCTGCCACCGGCTGGCCGGGCGAGTAGCCGGCCAGCACGAGCGGGATGCGCAGCGTGACCGCGGTACGCAGCGCATTGCTTTCGAACAACGGTCCGTACGCGTAGGAGATCGTGTGAACCGCGCCGCGCGCTTCCTGGTTGGTCAGCAGGAAGCGGAACAGCTTGCGATAGAACGCCATCGAGGGGCGATAGACGACATGCTCCACGTCCAGCTTGTCGACGGCGCGGTGGATATTGCTCCAGGCGATGGGGCCGATGTTGATGTCGGTGGTATGGGCCAGAACCCGCAGGCCGTGATCGTGCTTGAGCTTGTGGATGAGATAGACACTGTCCTTGCCGCCGCTCAAGGGGACGAGACAATCGTATTCGCCCGAACCGCGGGTGTGCTGTAGCGTCGATTCGAGATCTTGTTCACGAACCTGGCGTGCTTCTTCTGCGCTTCGCTGGTCGGTGGGTCGATAGTCTCGGCATGGCTTGCATATCCCGCCCGCGTTCAATTCCGATCCCGGGACGGCCTCAGGCAACAAACAACGCTTGCAACGTCTCATCCTGTCGAGCCTCCCGCTCCCGACCGGTCCGAATACCGGTTGCCTGTGCATGGCATAACGGCTATTGTACTTCTCGGCAGCGGAAGCTCGCATATGGAGGCGTTCGGGATCGCGAACGCGCCCTGACACGGGAGAGCTCGTAGTGGCGGTGAGGGAGGCGGCCCGCTCGACCGGCATCGTCCGGTTCATGAACAACCTCGCGCTGACGCGCTCGGCATATCGCGCGTTCGCGGGATACATGTTCCATCGCTATTTCAATGCCGTCGCGGCCGGCAGCGAGGAGCTGAGGAACGAGGTCTTCAGAATCCGCTACGACGTCTATTGCGACGAGTTGCGTTTCGAAGACCCTGCGCGCTTTCCCGACAAGCGCGAGGTCGATCCTTACGACCAGTTTTCCCTCCACTGCCTGCTGTTGCACAAGGCAAGCGATGCCTTTGCAGGCTGCGTGCGGCTGGTGCAGGTCAATCCACAAGCACCCGCCGAGCCGCTTCCGTTCGAGCGGCTGTGCCACGACCGGATGTACGCGGATCTGTTGCGGGAGCTCGTGCCCGATCGCCTGAAGGTCGCGGAGATATCGCGCTTGGCCGTGCGCTCGTCGTTTCGCCGGCGCAAGGGCGAGAGCGGCGTTCCGGGCGGCATCGTGGAAGAGCGCAAATCGGGTTTCGGCAACATGCGCACGCCATGGATCGCGTTGGGGCTTTACCTGTCCGCGGCGGCGATCGGCCTCATCAGGGGCTTGAACGGCGTGTTCGCCCTGATGGAGCCGCGCCTGGCACGCCGTCTCGGCACGTACGGTATCAAGTTCATCCAGGTAGGCGATCCGGTGGAGCATCGGGGCGAACGCGCGCCGTTCTTCATATCCCGCGAAGGCCTCTACGCCGGGGTGCCGCCGCCGGTGCGAGGGCTGCTGGAAGTGATCGAGGACGATCTGAGGAAGACCGGAGCCGCGGAGATGGTTGCGGCGCCAGTAACGCGCGGCTGATACGACGCGCCGGGAGCGATCGCCGACAATGTAGCGCTCACGCTCGCGTGGGTGGCGCGCAGCGCACTGGCACGGGATAAGGATCCGCCGGTGCGCGTTGGCCAGGGCTCGGCTATGTCCCTGCCGGATATCCGCTGACACGCCGGCAAGGCATCCAGCGCAGCCAGGAGCGTCCCTCTATTCGAGGCGCCGCAAGTACTCCTTGGTGAAGACGCGATCCGGCAGCTCGCGCGCCTTCATGTCGGAGTATTCGAGCACCGACTGCTCGCCCTTGCGCAAAGCGTCCTGAAACACCAGCCGGGTAGGGCGGGTCGTGCCCAGCATCGACTGGTAGTTTTCGTAGCGCGCCGTCTTCAGCAGCCGGTTCGATACCGAGTAGAACTCGGCTTTGTACGGGCGGTTGTTGGCCTGGTTCACCCAATACAGGACGCGGTGATAAGTCACCCCCTTGGCCGCGGCGATCAGCTCCAGCACGTGGAAGCTCTGGCCATCGATCGACTCCGAGCGCAGCAGCTTGGGCGTATAGTCGCCGGCGAAATTCGCCCGCGCCAAGTCGCCGTTGGCCACCTGTCCCGTGAGGCGTTGCGACAGCGAAAGCCGCACGGGCTGTGACACGTCAGGCAGGAAAACCCACAGATCATTGTCCTTCATGAGAATGATCTGCCCGCGATCCGAGGCGGGCTCGGTCACCATGACCACGGTATTGGCGTTGCCCTTCGAGAGCACGCGATACTTGCGCGCGTCGGAGGGCTGGCCATCCTGAGTGCTGTTGACGTTGATATCGACCTGGAAACCCGTCCTGGGGAAGCGAATTTCGTCGGCCTTTTCCAGTATAATTTTTGCCTGAGCGTCCTCGGGTGACTGCGCTCCCGCATTCACCGCAAGCGTGCTACACAAGGCGAGGAGACAATACGTTGCGACGCTCTCGAGTCTAATCACTGACATCGGAATTCCCCGGACTGATCAAAGGCCTTCAAGGTGGCTACGCGCGCTCCCGTCGTACAGGTAGAGCATATCTGCAAGGACTACAAGCTGGGAGAAGAGACCGTCCACGCCTTGAAGGATATCTCGTTCAACATCGACGATGGGGTGTTTCTCGCCATTGCCGGCCCCTCCGGCAGCGGCAAGTCGACGATGCTCAACATGATCGGCTGCATCGATACCCCGACTTCCGGCAAGATCGTCGTCGACGGCACCGACGTTAGCGGCAAGACCCCGGACGAGCTTGCGGACCTGCGTTCGCGTACGATCAGCTTCGTCTTTCAGACCTTCAATCTCTTTCCCGTGTTGAGCGCCGAGGAGAACGTCGAGTATCCGATGCTGCGCCGCACCGACATCAGCAAATCAGAGCGCAAGGAACGGGTCTCCTTCTTCCTCAATACTGTCGGCTTGGCCAAGTACGCAGGCCACCGGCCCAACCAGCTCTCGGGTGGACAGCGCCAGCGGGTCGCCATCGCGCGCGCCCTGGCCACCCGCCCCCGCATCGTGCTCGCCGATGAGCCCACCGCCAATCTCGACTACAAGACGGGAGAGAGCATACTGTCGATGATGAAAGCGATCAATCGGGCCTTCGAGACGACCTTCGTGTTTTCGACCCACGACCAACGCGTCATGGGGATGGCCGATCGGCTCGTGCGCATCGAAGACGGTGAATTGACCACACTGGGCGTGCGTGCGGGGAACGTCTGGAAGTACGTCAAGGAAAAGGACGTGCCGATTCCCACCAGCGACGCCGAGATGCAGCAATTGTTGAAGGAAGATCCCGAGCTGCGGCGCATGATCATGGAGGATCCCGAGCTGCGCCGAGCGCTGCTGGACGATCAAAGCGTCGCTGGCGTGGCGGGGAAGGGCGGCAGATAGGCGGCCAGCGAACGAGCCCATGCCCTATCCGACGACAGCCGCGCTTGCATTCAGAAACGTTACCCGTAACGCCCGGCGCTCGGCCATTGCCCTGATCGCGGTCGGATTCGGTATCGTCGCCATGCTGCTCGCCGCCGGGTTCATCGACGACATCCTGCACGGCATGCGCGAGGAAACCATCGAAACGCACCTCGGCCACGTTCAGATCACCCGCCCGCATTATCTGGAAGCGGGATTGGCGGCGCCGTTCGATTACCTGCTGCCGGACAACTGGCCGGAGCGGCAATTGCTCGAGAAGACGAACCGTGTGGTGGTGGTTTCGCCGCGGTTGACGTTCAACGGCTTGATCAGCCTGGGCGACACCACCGTGTCCTTCCTTGCCGACGGCGTCGAACCGGACAAGGAGAAGAACCTCGCCAAGCAGCTCAAGATCGTCGCGGGCCAGAATCTGTCCGAGACCGAGCCCAAGACGGTGATCCTGGGACAGGGTCTTGCGACCAGCCTGGGCGCCAAGCTGGGTGACAAGGTCGTCCTCGTCGCCAACACGCAAAAGGGCGGCGTGAACGCGGTCGAAGTCACCGTGCGCGGCACCTTCAGCACGGTGACGAAGGCCTACGACGACGTCGCGCTTAGACTGCCGCTGAAAACCGCGCAGCAGTTGCTTCGCGTCCAGGGAACACACCGCTGGGTGGTGCTGCTGGATCGTACCGAGAGCACCGCGGCGGTCGTCGCTGCGCTCAGGCAACAATTCGACAGCAAGAAATTCGACATCGTCCCCTGGTCACAGCTCGCCGACTTCTACAACAAGACGGTCACCTTGTTCTCGCGCCAGGTGACCGTCATGAAGCTCATCATCGCGGCGATCATCGTGCTCAGCATCTCCAACACCATGATGATGAGCGTGATGGAACGAACCGGCGACGTGGGCACGGCGATGGCCTTGGGCAACTCACGCCGGGACATGCTTTCGCTGTTCCTGAGCGAAGGGCTGATGCTCGGCATCGCCGGCGCGTTGTTGGGCGTCATACTGGGCTGGGCGTTCGCCGCGGTGATCTCCTTCATCGGCATTCCCATGCCGCCGCCACCCGGAGCGACCGAGGGATTCACCGCGAAGATCCGCTTGACCCCGGGGCTGACCAGCCAGGCCCTCGTTCTCGCAATTCTCACGACGCTGATCGCCAGCGTGTATCCCGCTTGGAAAGCCTCGCGCATGATCATCGTCGACGCGCTGCGTCACAATCGGTGACGCTGAGATCATGTGGAAGCTCGCCTTGCGCAACGTCAGCCGCCAGAAGCTGCGCACGGCCATGACGGTCGGTGCGATCGCGGCCGGCGTCGTGAGCCTGGTTCTCGCCGGGGGGTTCGTCGCCGATATCTTCGTACAGCTACGCGAATTCACCATTCATTCGCAGCTCGGTCACATGCAAGTGTACAAGGAGGGCTACTACCAGTACGGCACCCAGGCTCCCGCCAAGTACGTGATCGATGACCCCGAGCCCGTCAAGGCCGCCTTGCTCAAGAATCCACAGGTCAACGATGTCATGGCGCGGTTGAATTTCTCGGGGCTCATGAGCAACGGCCGCTCCGATCTGGCCATCATCGGCGAAGGCGTCGAGCCCAACAAAGAACAGAAGCTCGGAACCTATCTGTCGATCATCGCCGGGAGGCACCTGACGGACGACGATCAGTTCGGCATCGTCCTCGGCGAGGGCGTCGCGCAGTCGCAGAAGCTCTCGCCGGGCGAGCGGGTGACGCTATTGATGAACAACAAGGATGGCTCACTCAACAGCCTCGATTTCGAGGTGGTCGGTGTCTTTCGATCCTTTTCCAAGGAGTTCGATTCGCGCGCGGTGCGCATACCGCTCGCCGCGGCGCAGGAGCTGCTCACCTCGCCCGGGGTGAACAGCCTGGTCGTCTCCCTGCAGCGCACCGCGGACACCGAGGCGGTTGCGGCAGCGACCCGGCTTCAGCTCTCGGGCAAAGGTTACGAGCTGAAGACGTGGGAAGAGCTGAGCGATTTCTACCGCAGCACCGTCGAGCTCTACGACGTTCAGTTCGGCGTCTTGCGCTTGATCATCCTCGGCATGGTGGTCCTGGGGGTCGCCAACAGCGTCAACATGAGCATCTTCGAGCGCTATGGCGAGTTCGGCACCATGCGCGCCCTGGGGGATCGCAACCGCACGGTGTTCGGCTTGATCCTGGCGGAGAACGTCATCGTTGGATCGACCGGGGCAGCGATCGGTATCGTGCTCGGCATCCTGCTCGCGGTGGCCATCTCGGCCGTGGGCATTCCCATGCCGCCACCGCCGAATTCGAATACGCCCTACGTCGCGTATATCCGCCTCGTGCCGCTGGATTTGCTCGGGGCTTTCGTCATCGGATTGATGGCCGCGGTAACGGCGGCGTCCATGCCGTCATGGCGCGTCTCGAGAAGCCACGTCGCGGACGCGCTCAGACGCAACATCTGAATTCAGCACACGGCGTCGCAGCCGCACCCGCATTGACGCAGAGCGCGTTGGTTGGTCCTGGTGCGCGCGACGGTGGAACGGGTCAGAAGCTGAAGCGGACGTCCGCGTAAACTCGATCCTTGTCCGCGAACCGGCCGAAGAAACCCAGTGGCGGGCCGTGCATGACATCCACGCCCGCGTTCAGCCGCCAGTTCTTGGCGAAATTCCAGGTGACCTTGGGGCGGAACATCCAGTCGTTGCGATTCAAGCTGGTGATGAAGAGCGCCTGGAGCTCCAGCGTGTTCGTGAGCTTGTGGGTGAGCTGGAGCGTGGCGCCCGACTCGCTGCGATCCGGCACGATGTCCGAGTCGTAATCGAGAAAGTGGCGCTGGAAGCCATAGGCATAGAGCCGCGTATCGGCGCCCAGGCCGAAATCCACGCCGACCAGGTAATCGAAGATGTCGAGGCGGGCTATGCCGCCGGGATGGCTCAGACGCTGCACGCTGAAACCCTTGTCGCGCGTGTAGATGGCCTCGGCCTTGAGCACGAAATCACCAAGGTCCTTCGACAGCGTGCCGCCGAGCTGGGTGATCCGGTCATGACGCGGCGAATAGATCACCAGTCGCGCGGGCTCGACGACCTGGCGGTAGAAGTTCGCTTCGGTGTCGATCGCGCGATAGGCGAACGCCGAGAGATCCCAGCCGTTGGTCAGCGTCGAGACGCGCATGCCGTAGCTCGAGTTGCTCAGCTTGCGACTGGGCTTCTGCTCGCCCAGGAACACCGGATCGTACGGCGGGCGCGAGGGCGGCGGGAACGGAAAGAAATCCGCGCCGGGCTTGCCGACTTCGTCGATCGTCACATAGGGGATCCACAGGAATTCGACATGCGCCTTCGCACCGAAGTATTCGGCGCGCGCCGCCCATTGCGGGATCCGCAGCGCGTCGAACTCCGGCAATACGAACTCGCGCATATCCTTCGCCGAAACGACGTCGGCGAAGAACAAGCCTGGTACTTCGCCCCAGATGACGTGCTGGCGTCCAAGGCGCAATTCCCAATCGCCGGCGGAGACGTCGAGGTAGGTTTCACGGAGCTGGAAATCGCGCCGTTGGTCGCGCTTGACTTCGGCAGGATAGAAGTTGCGTTCGATGTCGAACACGGCATCGTAATCCGCCCGCGCGCTGATCTTATACTTGAGGCTCTCTGTCAGCCTCCCCTGGCGGCCGAGCTCTACGCGGGCGCGGGCCTTGGACCAGTGGTCCGGGTTCTCGTAGGTGTGCGCAAATTCTGTCTGGAGATAGCCGCGCCAAGCCGAAGGTGCCGCCGCGCTCGGGCGTTCTTTCAACCGGGCGGCGTCCGCCGGCGCGGTCTTGGTCGCCGGAAGATCGTCGCCGAAGAGCGAGTCACGTGAGCTCGGTTTGGCCGGTTGCGATTTGGGTTTCTCGTCGCCGAACAATTCGTCCCGGGAGCCGGGCTTCGGCTTCTGCGGCTTCGGGATGTCGTCTCCGAACAGCGCATCGCGGGAGCCGGATGCCGCGGCTTGTGCCCAGGGTCGCTCATCCGAGACCGGGATGCCATGCGCCTCGTCCGCTGCATTGGCGCTCAAAGCAATGAGTCCCGTCGCCAGTACGACGCCGATTCCAGTTACCGCATTCGATGCAGTCATGACGGTCCGGATATGCATTCGTGTTTCAATGGCTGCGCCGCTCGCGCGCTCGATGCATTGTAACGGCCGCTCGAACGCAGCCGAAGCGGCGGGCCAGAAACTTACGCTCCTGGGACGGCCACTGTTGCGCTGATCCGACAAGGGCTTACCACGCGAGGGTGGCGTCTCACGATAGCGCCGCCGGGCGCGCCGGCAAGGCGCGCCGGCATGCGAGAAAAAAGACCAGGTGAGCCAGATTGGGCGCGGCAGGGATCATGAACGGCCGCAAGGTGTCGGATACTGCACCGATCCCGGCGAGCGCGATCGTGCCGAGTACGGGGTTGGCAAGAATCGCGGCTTTCGCGACACGTGGGCTGCCGGGCCAGGCGTTGATCGCGAACCCGAGGGCCGTCGCCAGCGTCGCCGCGCCTGCGATCGCGCCGCATACAAACAAGGGCGTCCAGGCGGGCGCGAACGCGTCCTGCGGCGCTCTCAGGCTCTGGCCTGCCTCGATCGTGGCATGAATATCCATGGCCGTGAACCCGTGGGTGGCGGCACCGAAGAGGCCGACGCAGGCGCCGCCGAGAACGATCGCGTACCGTGCCGAAACGCGGTCGATCGCTACCAGCGCGGTGCTCGCCCGATAACCCGCCGTGTAGAGCGGAATCGCCAGCACGCCGGCGAGGCCTCCGAGCCATAGTAGGATCGGTTGGTCGGCTCTGCCCATTGCGATCCAGAGCATCAAAACATCGCCCAGGGACGCCAAAGCCGCGGCTATGGATGCAGCGCCGAGCCAGTGCGCTGCGTGCATCGTGCCCAAGGGATCGCGAGAATTGCTCATAGGTATGGCAGCCACGCCGAGTACCTATGTTAGTCGTCGCAACGACGGTAACGGCTAAACGGCAGCGTTGGAGATGCGTCGAATCAAAAGCCGCTCGTCGCCGAGCGGAGCGGCGTAGCGATAGAGCGTCGTGCCGGCGACGGCCAAGCCTTCTCGCGCCCGTTGTATCTGATCACGCGTGTGCTGGAAATCGAGGTGCATCAATACGGCGGGTGCATTGACGCGCGGGCACAGTTTTTCCTCGCCCAAACGCTTGAACCCCAGCATCCGCGCGTAGAAAGCCTGGTGATGCGGATTCACCTCGATGAACAAATGGTCGGCAGCATGCACTCGATGGGCATACACGTAGGCCATGTAGAAAAGCGAGCACAGAACTTCCCGGCCGGCTGCGCTGCGGTCGAGCGCGAGCCGCGTGAATTCGCAGACCTTGCCACGAGCTCGAAATGGCGCGATCTCAGCCGGGTAGAGTGATTCGGCGCTCAGCCCCTGGGGACGGTCCAGGTGGATCGAGAGCGCGCCCACGGTGCGTCGCTCCGATTCGGCTTGGAGTGTCGCGCCGTCCTCGGTGGGCCACTGGGCTGGCGCCGGCTGGGCGAGGCAACTGGCGTAACCCAGGCGCGAATAGGCTTCATCGACGAGCCTGTCGGCAGGCAGCGGCCGCAACCCGGCGAATATGGAAACTCTGAAGTCGATGCCAGGGTAGCGAAACTCGTGCTGACCGATCAGCCGATCACCGGGGTTGAGGTGATCCGCGGGCGCGGTCGACGTATCCGCGTTGCGCTCGAACGAACGAGTGACCGCAAGGGGCTCGATCGATGCCAGGGCAGTCGATGCCATCATTTCGTCGTGGCGGAACAAACGCGCGGACTCGAGTTTTCGTTGGCGGGTTGACGTGCTCGACCGGCCCTTCCAGGCCCCGTCGCGCAAGCAGAAACGGATGCTTCCTCCCTTCGAGGATACGCCGATCTTCACTCCGGTGAGTCACGTTCTTCCAGCTAACTAGTTCACATAATCGGCCGGAAACTTATCCACAACGCGGTCAAGAGCGATGAGATACCGCCGTTAACCGTCCGATCGTCGACCGTCGCTTGCCCCTATGCTCGGAGCCGACGGATCGTTGCCTACGGGCATGGAAACGACACAGCGACCGGAATCTGCGCCGGCAAAAGCTACAGTTAATTGTTAGCCACCTCGGTTACCAGTATGATTCTACGTGAAGAACACTAGGCGTTCGGGGACCGTTCGCGGCCCGAGGCGTGCCGCGGCGCAGCGGCGGCGGGATTGCGGGCCTGCTGGGCTGCATTCTGCTAGCATGCAATCGAACCGATGGCGCTGCTTCTTTCTTGGGATCGAAACGAAAAAACGTAGGAGGCTGGTAATGAACGGCACAAGCTTGGGAGGGCGTGTGTGGCAGGCGGTTACGTTATTGTTTTTCGCAGCGCTGTTGACGGGATGCATGAGCTCTCCCTTCCCTCCGGCACCCGCAATGCCGGAAGGTGGCGGCCAGGTCGACTACATCATCGGTGCCGGCGACACGCTCAATATCAACGTCTGGCGTAATCCAGAGCTGTCGATGAGTGTCCCGGTGCGGCCCGATGGCCGCATCACGACGCCTCTGGTCGAGGACATTCCCGCGACCGGCCAGACGCCGACGCAACTGGCGCGTAGCGTCGAAAAAGCGCTGGCCAAGTACATCCAGGATCCGGTCGTGACCGTGATCGTCACCGGTTTCCGCGGCCCGCTGGAGCGCCAGGTTCGGGTCGTGGGGCAGGCGGCCAAGCCTCAGGCGCTGCCCTACAGCGAGAAGATGACCTTGCTCGATGTCATGATTGCCGTGGGCGGCATCACGGAGTTCGCCGACGGCAACAAGGCGACCATCTTGCGCGGCGCGGACAAGCCCCAGCAGTTCACCGTGCGTTTGCGTGACCTGGTGAAGTATGGCGACGTGAGCGCCAATGTGGAAATGCGCCCGGGAGACGTGCTGATCATTCCGGAGAGCTTTTTCTAAATCGATGGAAAATGGGCAACGAGCCGATAACACGACGCTGGCTCGCCTGGCGGCCTTTCCGGTCTCCCAGCAGGTGTTCATCGAAGCGTGGGGTTCCGACGTGGTATGCAACTTGCCCTGCTAATGGTTTGGCCACCGTACCGCAACGGCTACGGACCTTCGATGGAAATGGGCTCTAGCCCGAAGCTCGGTTGGAGTCCACTGGGAGCTAGTCATGCATGAGGTCGTAAGGCAGATACTGTCCTACTTGCGTGGGATGTGGCAGTACCGGTGGTATGGCGTCGCCATGAGCTGGCTCGTATGCGTGGTGGGCTGGGTCGTGGTGTTCCTCATGCCGAACCAGTATGAAGCCACGGCACGCGTGCACGTCGATACCCAGAGCGTCCTCAAACCGCTGCTGTCCGGACTCGCAGTGCAGCCGAACGTGGACCAGCAGATCGCGATGATGAGCCGCACCCTCATTAGCCGGCCGAACCTCGAGCGGGTGATTCGCATGTCCGACCTGGATATCAAGCTCAAGACCAACGAAGAGCGCGAGCGCTTGATCGACGGGCTCAAGAAGCAGATCAAGCTTGCCGGCACCGGCCGCGACAACCTCTACACGATTACCTATGCGGCGACCAAACCCGAGGAGGCCAAGCGGGTCGTCCAATCGCTCCTGACGATATTCGTGGAAGGCAGTCTCGGCGACAAGCGCAAGGATGCGGATTCGGCGAAACGCTTCATCGACGAGCAGATCAAGCTCTACGAGCAGAAGCTGGTCGTAGCGGAGAACGCGCTGAAGGAATTCAAGCGCCAGAACATCGGCATGATGCCGAGCCAGGGCAGGGACTTCATCTCGAAGCTGCAGGAATCGCAGAATCGCCTGGCCCAAGCACGGCTCGAGCTGCGCGAGGCGGAGAACTCCCGCGATGCCTTCAAGAAACAGGTGACCGCGGTTCGCGAAGGTATCCAGGAGCCCGATCTGCTCGCCGATCGGGTGATCTCCGGGGGGAGCAGCGAAGTCGAGCTGCGTGCGAGTCCCGAGCTGGAAAAGCGTATCGAAGCCCTCAAGCTGAAGCTCGACGCGCTGCAACTGAGCTACACCGAGCGCCACCCCGACGTCATCGCGACCAAGCGCGTGATCGAGCAGCTCGAGGCACAGAAGAAGGCGGATATCGCCAAGCTGCGCAAGGAGATCGAAGCACGACAGGCGACGGCACAGGCACAGCCCGCGGTGCGCAGCGTGCGCGGTTCCGGCTCGAATCCGGTGTTGCAGCAGCTCACCGTTTCATTGGCCGAGGCGGAGGCCGCGGTCGCGGCCTTGCGAACGCGCGCGGCCGAGCTGGAGCAACAACACAACGAGCTCAAGAAGGGCGCGCACGCCGTGCCTCAAGTCGAGGCGGACCTGGTACAGCTCAACCGCGACTACGAGGTGAACAAGCGAAACTTCGAGACCCTGCTCGCACGGCGCGAGTCGGCACAGATATCGGGCGAAATGGAGTCGAACGCCGGTGTGATGGACTTTCGCATCATCGATCCGCCGCGCGTGCCGCCGACACCGGTTGCGCCGAAACGCCCATTGTTGATGTGGCTGGTGCTGGCGGTCGGTGCAGGTGCCGGTGTTGCACTGTCGTTTCTGATGTCGCAAGTCAGGCCCGTATTCAACGACCGCGGCACGTTGCAGGATTTCGCCAACCTTCCGATCCTCGGGACCGTCGGCATGCGCTGGACCGAGAACGACGTGAAAAGGCAGCGCCGCGGCATCGTTGCGCTGGCCGCCTCGGTCGCAAGTCTATTTGGATCGTTCGGTGTCGCAATGGCTCTGCTCTCACTGACGGGCCGAGCGTGATCTCGCTTCGAATCGACGCCTACGAACGGCTAGGAGCCACAGCGTGAGCATTATTGAAAAGGCGGTGGCGAGGCTGGGGGACTGGTCCCCTGCCACGCAGCGGCTCGGCACGGCAGCGGAAGCCGCCGTCACGAGTGAACCCGATCCCGCGGGTGAGTCGCACGCGAGTTTGAGCGACATTTCGGGCGCACGTGACGGGTCGATCGCCGCTGCGTCGAAAGAGCATAGCGAAAGGACGCTGCGCTACGAGGAGATCGACCTCGTCCGCTTGAAGGAAGCGGGCATGGTCACCCCCGAGGGCACCCGCAGCCAGATCTTCGAGGAATTCCGCTTGATCAAGCGGCCCTTGCTCAAGAATGCGCTCGGGCAGGGGCCGACGCCGATCCAGCGCGGCAATCTCATCATGGTCACGAGCTGCATGCCGGGAGAGGGGAAGAGCTTCTGCTCGGTCAATCTCGCGATGAGCATCGCGATGGAAATGGATCATACCGTTCTGCTGGTCGATGCCGACGTGGCAAAGCCTTCGATTCCGCGCATGCTGAGCATCGATGGTGGACTGGGCTTGATGGACGTGCTGCTCGAGGACCACTTGCCGGTTTCGCAAGCGCTCATCCGTACCAACATCGACAAGCTGAAGCTGCTCACCGCGGGCCGGCATCACCCCAATGCCACGGAATTGCTGGCCAGCGGCGCGATGCGCGAGCTGCTCGATGAAATGTCCAGCCGCTACAGCGACCGTATCATCATCTTCGATTCCCCGCCGTTGCTCGCAACGACCGAATCGCGCGTTCTCGCCAGCCAGATGGGCCAGGTCGTCGTCGTCGTCGAAGCGGGCAAGACCACACAGCAGAATCTGCGCGAGGGTCTCAATCATATCGAGTCTTTGGAAAACGTCAGTCTGCTGCTAAATAAAACGAGATTCCGGGGGGGCTCGGGCTACTATGGCTATGGCTACGGCGGCTACGGCTACGGCTACGGATACGGCGCTGAAACCAGCCAAGGGAACTAGCGCGATCGACACCACGCCTACAGTTCGTATTGGTTTGATTGGAAAGGCAGGGCATGGTGCATGGCGCGGCGCCCAGCCGTGGCTCGCGGCGCTCATCACGAACGCGACCTTGTCCGGATCGCTCGCTGCGGCTGAATGGAGAATAATCCCGCGCATCAGCCTGCTCGAAACCTACACGGACAATCTCACGCTCGCCCCTGAGGGGCAGGAGCGTTCCGACTGGGTGACGGAGATTCATCCCGGCGTTTCGGTCACGGCACGGGGCGCGAGATTGCAGTTGCAGGCGAACTACGCGCTTCAGAATCGCATCTACATGAACAACAGCAACGCGAACGGCCATAACCATTCGCTGATGTCGAATGCGCTGCTGGATGCCTGGAACCGGCAGTTGTTCGTCGCGGCGAGCGCGGCGATATCGCAGCAGAACATCTCCCCCCTGGGCGCGCAGGCGTTGAGCAATGTCAATGTCACCGGCAATCGGACCGAGGTCCGCAGCGCTTCGCTCGCTCCGTACTGGCAAGGGCGCATCGGTAGCTGGGCGACGCTCAACGCGCGTTACTCATGGAATCGGGTCGAAACCTCGGGGGCGACGAGCGCTCTGAACAGCGAAGCCAACGGCATCAGCGTCGGCTTGGCCAGCGGCCCCGCGTTTCAAGACCTGGGTTGGGGCCTGAACTACAGTATCCGCCAGACCGATTCTTCCTCGGGCGCGGTGGCGAAGAACGAAAGCGAATCGGCAACGGGGTCTTTGCGTTACAGAGTCTGGCCGACGTTGGCCCTGACTGCGACAGCCGGGCGGGAACAAAACGATCATGTTCGCACGCGGGGTTCCGCGTCCGGAACGACTTGGAGCGCCGGCGCACACTGGACGCCCTCGGAGCGCACGAGTGTGAGCGGCTCATTCGGACATCGATTCTTCGGCCGGACGTTCAGCTTGGATGCATCGCATCGGACGCGTCTGACGACCTGGACGGCGGGCTATAGTGAGCAGGTCCTCGACGCCGCCACCAATCCCTTGCTCATCCCCGCCAGCGCGGATACGAGCGTCGCGATCGACAGGTTGTTGCTTGCACGCATTCCCGACCCGCTCGAGCGCCAGCTCGCCGTGCAAGCCTTCATCCTGCAAAACGGGTTGCCTCAGTCGCTGGACAATCCGATCCAGTTTCTTACCAACCAGATCTCGATCTCGAAGCGCTGGCATGCCGGCGTCGGCCTGCTCGGCGTACGCAGCAGCCTGCTCGTCAACTTCTTCCGCGACGAGCGTACGAACGAGAGCAGCGGATCGTCGTTTGGCGCGTTCGACCCGTTTGCCATCAGCAATACGGTCGAGCAGGTGGGATACTCGGCGGTGTTGAGCTGGCGGTTGAGCAACCGCAGCGCCGTCTCCGCGACGGTCGGGCAGAATCGCAGCCGGTTTCCGGACGTGGGGAGGGAAGACACGAACCAATATGCACGGGTGGGTCTGACCTATCAGCTCCAACCCAAGGTGCATAGCGGCGTGAATCTTCGCGTCGTGGAGCGGGATTCCAGCGCCGGCAATTCAGATTATCGGGAGCATGCCGTCATCGGAACGCTCAGCGTAGCGTTCTGACGGCCATCCATGTACGAATCCTTCTACAAGCTTCGCGGCAAGCCGTTCCAGCTCAATCCGGATCCGAGCTTCTATTTCGCCTCGCGCGGCCACAAGCGCGCCATGTCGTACCTCGAGTACGGCTTGCATCAAGGCGAGGGCTTCATCGTCATTACCGGCGAGATCGGCGCGGGCAAGACCACTTTGGTCAAGAACCTGTTTCGCCGGGTCGACCCGCACAGTTTCGTGGCAGCGCAACTCGTCAGCACCCAGCTCGATGCCGACGATACCCTGCGTTTGATCGCCGCGGCCTTCGGGCTCAAGCACGAAGACCAGAGCAAGGCGATCCTGCTCAAGCGCCTGGAAGAGTATCTTCTCGGGGTCGCGCGGCAGGGACGGCGGGCCTTGCTGGTCGTCGACGAAGCTCAGAACCTGACGCCGCGGGCCGTCGAAGAGTTGCGGATGCTGTCGAATTTTCAGACGGGGGAGAAGTCCCTGTTGCAGAGCTTTCTGCTGGGGCAGCCCGAATTCCGCTATACCCTGCAAGGCGAAGGCATGCAGCAGTTGCGCCAGCGGATCATCGCGTCCTATCACCTTGGGCCCATGGACGCCGCCGAGACACGGGCGTATATCGAGCACCGCATGAAGACCGTGGGCTGGGGCGGCGACCCGGAGTTCAGCGAGGACTGCTTCGGGCCGATATACGATTATACGGGCGGCATTCCGCGGCGCATCAATACATTGTGCGACAGGGTACTCCTGTTCGGCTACCTGGAGGATCGGCATCGCATCGACGCACAGACGGTCGAAGCGGTGATCGGGGATCTCAATGGCGAAATGCCGACGCTGGCGGCGAACGAGGTGGGCTCGTCGCGCGTGGCAGCACGCAAGAGTGCGCAGGGCGAGGACCGAATGCTCGAACAGCTCGATCGGCGGGTGTCGAAGATGGAGCGATCCATCGTCAACATCCTGAAGCTGTCACGGGAATTGCTAAACCTCGCGCACGAGCGGCAACCCGAGAAGCGCGACGGGTCCTGAATCGCCGCCGGGACCTGGAACCGGAAGAGATCGTTCCTGCCGGAGCGCTCGCGCACCGGCGTCTTCTGAGCTCGAAATGCAGGCCGAGCAGCACGCCGGCGCTTGCCCGCGACGCGGGCGCATCGCCGGTGCGCCGGCTTCGCAAGCGAAATCGCTATGAACCAAGCCATGGCCGAATACATCAGTGCCGCGCACAACGCCATGACGATCGACGTCGAGGACTATTTTCAAGTCTCCGCGTTCGAGCGCCATATTCCGCGCTCTGCGTGGGACGACATGCCATGCCGGGTCGAGCGCAATCTCCACGTGATCCTGGAGCTGCTTGCCCGGTATGATGCCAAGGCGACCTTCTTCACTCTCGGTTGGATCGCCGAGCGCTATCCCGCCCTGGTGCGCACGATCGTATCCAGCGGCCACGAGCTGGCAAGTCACGGCTTTTCGCATGGCCGCGCGCACGAACAGACTCCGCAGGAATTCAGCGAGGATGTGCGCTGCGCCAAGCGGCTTCTCGAGGACACGGCAGGCGTGGCGATCAAAGGTTACCGCGCTCCGAGCTTTTCCATCGGCCGCCTGAATCTTTGGGCATTGGAGCTCCTCGCTGCGGAGGGATATACGTATAGCTCGAGCATCTACCCCATTCGCCATGACCATTACGGCATGCCGGACGCTCCGCGCTGCGCCCATCGGCCGAGCCATGCCAACGGGTTGCTCGAGATCCCGGTGACGACCGTGCGTGTCTGGAACAGGAATCTCCCGGCGGGCGGCGGGGGCTACTTCCGCCTGCTGCCGTACGCCATGTCGAGCTGGTGCTTGCGACGCGTCAATCGGCTCGATAACCTGCCTTGCGTGTTCTATTTCCATCCGTGGGAAATCGATCCCGAGCAGCCGCGCCAGGACGGCTTGAGCTTCAAGACCCGCTTTCGCCATTATGTGAACCTGTCACGCATGCGCTCGCGGATCGAACGGCTGTTGCGGGACTTCCGCTGGGATCGCATGGACAGGATCTTTCTGGAGCCGACGCCATGAGCGCGGTCGTGGCACACGTCGATCGGGCGAACATGACGCATCCGGTGGCGGTGCGCACGCTGCAAGCCGCGGATCGAGCGCGTTGGGATGAGTTCGTCTTGCAATGTCCGGGGGCGACTTTCTTTCATCGCGTGGGCTGGCAGCACGTGATCGAGCGTGCTTTCGGGCATCGGACACACTACCTGCTGGCCGAATGCGACGGCGCTATCGAAGGCGTGCTGCCGCTCGCGGAGGTGAAGAGCTTCCTGTTCGGCCATTCGCTCGCATCGCTGCCGTTTTGCGTCTACGGCGGCGTGGCGGCTCGGACGCAACGGGCACGTGCGGCGCTCGATGCGGCTGCCGTCCGGCTCGCCGAGAGTCTCCAGGTCGGCCATCTCGAGTACCGCGACATCGAGCGGCGGCATCCGGACTGGGCCACCAAGGACCTGTACGTCACCTTCCGCAAGGCGCTCGACCCCGACCCGGAGCGAAATCTCGCAGCCATTCCGCGCAAGCAACGCGCGATGGTGCGCAAGGGCATCAAGGCCGGGCTCGGCGCCCATGTCGACTCGGACACGAGCCGTTTCTTCGCCGCCTACTCGGACAGCGTTCATCGGCTCGGAACGCCGGTTTTCGCCCGGCGCTACTTCGACATCTTGCTCGATGTCTTCGGCCGCGACGTTGAAATCCTGACGGTGACGCTGCAAGACGAGACCGTCGCTAGCGTGCTCAGCTTCTACTTTCGCGACGAGGTGTTGCCGTATTATGGCGGTGGTACCCGGCTTGCGCGCGATGTCGCCGGCAACGACTTCATGTACTGGGAGGTCATGCGGCGCGCCTGCGAGCGCGGCGTACGCATCTTCGATTACGGCCGCAGCAAGCGCGGTACCGGATCGTTCGATTTCAAGAAGAACTGGGGTTTCGAGCCGCAGCCGCTCAATTACGCGTACCGATTGGTTCGCTCGGATGCGGTGCCCGAGCACAATCCGCTCAATCCGAAATATCGGCTTTTCATTTCGATGTGGCAGCGGCTGCCCTTGTCCCTCGCCAACCTGATCGGGCCCTATGTCGTCAAGAACATCGGCTGAGGCGCTGATGCAGGAGAGACCGGCTGTGCCCGCCGCAAGCGCAGCGGCCGCCGTCTCGATCGCAGCGTCCTCGGATCAATCCTTGCGCCCCTGGTACTTTCGCCTGGGCTTGCTGTCCGCGGTGCTGGTGTGGACCCTTGCCTGGTACTGGGATACCGCGGCGTCCATGGCGGGCATATGGTGGCAATCGGAAACCTTTGCGCATGGGATGATCGTCTATCCGATCAGCCTGTGGCTCGTCTGGCGCAAGCGATCTGCATTGAAGGCACTGCCGTGCCGGCCGTCATGGCTGGCGGTGGCGCTCGGCGCCGGCGCCGGGCTCGGCTGGCTGCTCGGCGATCTGGCGGGGGTGCAGGCTGCCCGGCACCTGGGCCTGGTGACGTTGATCGCCTGTAGCGTCTGGGCCGTTCTCGGTACGCCCATTGCCCGCGCGATATCCTTTCCGCTTGCCTTCTCGCTGCTCGCGGTTCCGGTGGGAGAGTTTCTTCTGCCCACGCTCATACAGCACACCGCGGACTTCACCGTCGGAGCATTGCGGCTCAGCGGGATACCCGTCTACCGTGAAGCCAACAACTTCGTGCTGCCGACGGGAAGCTGGTCGGTCGTGGAAGCGTGCAGCGGACTTCGGTACCTCATTGCTTCCGTCACGCTGGGGTTGCTCTACGCGTACATCTCGTACACGAGCCTGTCGCGCCGCCTCCTGTTCGTGCTCGGCTCGATCGCCGTGCCCATCGTCGCGAACTGGGTACGCGCCTACATGATCGTGATGATCGGACACCTGAGCGGGATGCAATACGCCGTGGGCGTGGATCACTTGCTCTACGGCTGGCTGTTCTTCGGGGTCGTCATGCTGCTTCTGTTCTGGATCGGGTCGCACTGGCGCCAGGACGCGCCGGAGCGCAGCACGATCTCGGTGAGCCAGGCGAAAGGTCCCGTGGCCTTGAGCCCGAACATGGTGGCAGGAGCCCTGGTCACGTCCGCCGTGATCGCGACGGCCCCGTGGTATGCGCAGGCTCTCGATGCGAGCGCGCCGAATGCCTCGATAACGCTTGCAGCCCCCGATGGGCTGAATGGCTGGGTGGGCGTGCCGGCGCAAACGCACGCCTATCGGCCCCATTACCGGGGCGCACGCGACACGCTCGACCAGGCGTACGCGAAGAGCGGTCGCAGCGTCGGACTGTTCATCGCCTACTATGCGCGAGAACGGCAAGGAAGCGAGCTGATCATGGGCAGGAACTCGGTCCGCCCGGCCGGCGATCGATCGTGGGTCGTGCTCAGCCAGGGCCGGGTTGCCGGCATCGAAACGGGCACGCCGCCGGTCCAGACGCGGCTGCGTCGCAACGGCGCGGAGTGGCTGGTGTGGCACTGGTACTGGGCAGGCAATCGCTGGGTCGTGCGCCCGGAGATCGTGAAGGCGCTGCAAGCCTTCGACAGGTTGAGCCGCAACGGCGACGACGCTGCCGTGGTGGTCATGTACACGCCGCTCGCGGGGGACGAAAAGGCGACGCACAAGCTGCTCGCGGAGTTCTACGCCGACATGTTGCCCTCGATCGGTGCCGCGCTGTCGCGTTCGCGGGCTTCCACGCTGGTTACGGCCGGCGCCGGCGGGATAGACGGCCGATAAGGCGCTTGCGTTCCAATGCTCCGCGGCTCGAGTGCTCTTTTGCCATGCGCCCAGCCATGAGCGACATCCCGCTGGTCGTCCATGTCGTTCACTCGCTCGGCGTCGGTGGTCTCGAGAACGGGCTGGTCAACATCGTCAACCACATGTCGCCTGCCCGCTACCGCCATGCGCTCGTGTGCATGACGCACTCCGGGGACTTCGAGCGCCGTATCGCGCGCGCGGACGTGCCGGTGATCGCCATGCGACGCGGCTCGGTCCCCTTGTGGCGAACCTATCTCGATCTGTTCGCTGTCTTTCGCCGCCTACGCCCAAGCATCGTGCATACGCGCAACCTGTCCGGCCTGGATGCCTTGCTGCCCGCGCTCTGCGCCGGAGTGCGGGTGCGTATCCACGGCGAGCACGGTCGCGACGCCGACGATCTCGGCGGCAGCAATCCGAAGTATCGGCGATTGCGGCGTGCTTTCCGCTCGTTGGTTACGCATTACACCGCGGTATCCAAGGATCTGGAGCGATACCTGATCGAGCAGATCGGCATCGCGCCGGCGCGCATCGACCAAATCTACAACGGGGTCGATATCGCGCGCTACCGGCCGGCAGACATCGAGCGCGCGGACGATCTTGCTGGCGGCGGTTCGCGGCGCGCGCTGCGTTTCGGTACGGTCGGACGGCTGCAAGCCGTCAAGGACCAGGTCACGCTCGTTCGCGCCTTTGCGCAGGCAGCGCGTGGCGCACCGGATGCCATGCGCGAGGCGAGGCTCGTCATCGGCGGCGACGGACCCTCTCGGGCTGAGATCGAGGATGAGATACGGCGCAGCGGCATGGCCGATCGCATCGACCTGCTCGGCCAGATCGACGACGTCGCCGCGCTGCTGCGCTCGTTCGACGTATTCGTGCTGCCTTCGCGCGACGAGGGCATCTCGAATACGATCCTGGAGGCGATGGCGAGCGGATTGCCCGTTCTTGCCACGCGCGTGGGCGGCAATCCGGAGCTCGTTCGCGAAGGGGATACCGGCCAGCTCGTCGAATCCGGCGATCCGTGCGCGCTGGCGCGATGGCTCGTCCGCTATGCGCAGGACACGGCCTTGCGCCGCGCTCAAGGCCGAGCCGCTAGAATTCGCGCTGAAGGCAGCTTCAGCCTGCAGTCGATGGTCGATGGCTACGCCAAGCTGTACGACGAGCTGCTCGCGGCTAGACCGCGGCCCAGTGGCGATAGTGTCAAGAAATCAATGATCCTGCCGTAGTTCCAACGTCACGCCCGCAGCCGCGTGACGGCGTGCGGCAGCACCAGGAAGCTGCCAGGGATAGACGCGGCGAGGCACCCGATCCCTTGGATGGCAGGTATCTTGCTCCGAGGTTCACGGTTTCCCGAGGCTATTGACCGAAATGTGCGGGATCGTAGGGATATTCGATTCTCGGGGCCGATCCGAGGTGTCGCGCGCGGCTCTGGAGCGGATGAATCAGCGCCAGTTTCATCGCGGGCCGGACGAGGGCGGGTTGCATCTCGAGCCCGGCATAGGCTTGGGGCACCGGCGTCTGTCCATCATCGATGTATCGACCGGCCAGCAGCCGCTATTCAACGAAGACGGTTCGGTCGCGGTCGTGTTCAATGGCGAGATCTACAACTTCCAAGACCTCGTCACCGAGCTGCAGGGGCTCGGCCATACGTTTCGGACCCGCAGCGATACCGAAGCGATCGTCCACGGCTGGGAGGCCTGGGGCCCAGATTGCGTCAAGCGCTTTCGCGGGATGTTCGCCTTCGCGATCTGGGATCGAAACCGCGAAACGCTATTCCTCGCCCGCGATCGCATGGGGGTCAAGCCGCTGCACTACGCCTGGCTTACCGACGGCAGCCTCATATTCAGCTCCGAGATCAAGGCCCTGCTCGCGCACACGGGACTCGACCGGACGCTGGACCCGTTGGCCGTCGAGGAGTATTTCGCCTACGGCTATTGCGCGGATCCCCGAAGCATATTCAAAGCGGTACGCAAGCTTCCGCCGGCTTGCACGTTGACCGTGAGGCGAGGCGCCGCGCCGGCCGAGCCGCAAACGTATTGGGATCTCGAATTCAAGCCGGTCGGGCTCATCAGCGAAGCGCAGGCGCGTGAGGAGCTCGTCGTCAGGCTGCGCGACGCGGTGCGCATCCGCCTGATGTCGGAGGTGCCTCTGGGCGCCTTCCTCTCGGGCGGGGTGGATTCCAGCGCGGTCGTGGCGATGATGGCCGGGCTGTCGAAAGAGCCGGTCAATACGTGCTCCATAGCATTCGGTGATCCGGCGTTCAACGAAGCGCAGTATGCGCGCGTGGTCGCCGACCGATACCACACCAATCACCAGGTCGAACAGGTCGACCCCGACGATTTCGGCCTAGTCGGAAAACTGGCGGACCTCTACGACGAGCCGTACGCGGACAGCTCGGCCATCCCGACCTATCGGGTGTGCGAGCTCGCGCGCAAACGCGTGATCGTCGCGCTATCGGGTGATGGCGGCGACGAAAACTTCGCCGGCTATCGGCGCTACAAGTGGCATATGAAGGAAGAGCGGATACGCTCGCTGCTGCCGCTGCCGCTGCGGCGTTCGGTGTTCGGCCTGCTCGGGCAGGTTTACCCGAAGGCCGATTGGGCACCGCGGGTCTTGCGCGCGAAGACCACGTTCCAGGCCTTGGCGCGCGATTCGGTCGAGGCCTATTTTCACAGCGTGTCGATCATGCGCGACGACATGCGCCGGCGGCTGTTCAGCGATTCCTTGCGTGCAAGCCTCGGTGGGTACAGTGCGCTCGAGGTGCTGCGGCACCATGCTGCCCGAGCGCCGACCGACGATCCGCTGTCGCTTATCCAGTACCTGGACATTAAGACCTATCTTGCCGGCGACATCCTGACCAAGGTCGATCGCGCCAGCATGGCGCATTCGCTCGAGGTGCGAGAGCCATTGCTCGATCATCCGATGATGGAATGGCTTGCGGGTCTTCCGCCCAGCTTCAAGCTCGGCCGCGGGGAAGGCAAGCTCTTGTTCAAGGAGGCGATGGAGCCTTATCTGCCCAACGACATCTTGTACCGGCC
This sequence comes from Burkholderiales bacterium, assembly GCA_020848435.1. GTDB lineage: Bacteria > Pseudomonadota > Gammaproteobacteria > Burkholderiales > WYBJ01 > WYBJ01. The sequence goes on from JADLAC010000005.1 coordinate 54,226, forward strand.
GAAGATGGGCTTTGCCGTGCCGTTGGCGAGCTGGTTTCGCGGACCCCTGCGCAGCCGCGTGCGCGAAGGGCTGCTCGGCCCGCGGCTCGCGCAGACGGGCTTTTTCAACCCAAGCTATCTGCGTCACCTGGTCGATCAGCACGACAGCGGTGTGCGCGACTATAGCGCGCCGATCTGGTCCTTGCTCATGTTCGATTCCTTTCTCGGCGCGATCCTCGGCCAGACGCAAGCGAGCCCGCTGCGCGCCGCGGTCTAGTGCCATTAGATCCTTCATGCGTATCCTTCACGTCCTCGATCATTCGCTGCCATTGCATAGCGGCTATGCTTTTCGCACGATTGCCATCTTGCGGGAGAGCCAGGCGCTCGGATGGGAAACGGTGCAGTTGACCAGCCCGAAACAAGGTACCGGCCCGGAGGTCCGCGAGGAGACCGTCGAGGGCTGGCATTTCTTTCGCACGCCCCCGGTCAGGGGACTCGTCACCGACCTGCCGGCGATGGGGGAGCTTGAGCTGATGGGAGAGCTGGCGCATCGCATCGACGCGCTGGTGCGGCGCTTTCATCCGCACATCATCCACGCCCACTCTCCGGTGCTCAACGCGATACCCGCCTTGCGCGTCGGGCGGCGCACCGGGGTGCCGGTCGTGTACGAAGTGCGCGCGCTATGGGAAGACGCGGCCGTCGATCATGGTACGACGCGCGAAGGCAGCCTGCGCTATCGCTTGTCGCGCGGCTTGGAGACGTTTGCCGCGAAGCGCGCCCACCAGGTCGTAACCATATGCGAAGGCTTGCGAGGCGAGCTGGTTGCGCGCGGCGTGCGTCCCGAGCGCATCACGGTCGTCCCGAACGGCGTGGATATCGAGCAGTTCACCGCTGGCTCGCAAGCGGATGCCTCGCTCGCGCACGATCTCGGCGTCACCGGGGCCACGGTGCTCGGCTTCGCCGGTTCCTTCTACGGCTACGAGGGTTTGAGCGTGCTCCTGTCCGCCATGCCGGAGATCCTGCGCGCTTGCCCCCAGGTGCGCCTGGTGTTGGTCGGCGGTGGATTCCAGGAAGAAAACTTGCGCCGGCAGGCGCAGGATCTCGGTATCGCGGACAAGGTCGTTTTCACTGGGCGGGTGGCACATGCCGAGGTGAGCCGCTATTACAGCCTCATCGACCTGCTGGTCTATCCGCGGCTGTCGATGCGCTTGACCGATCTCGTTACCCCGCTCAAGCCGCTGGAGGCGATGGCCCAGGGCAAGCTGGTCGCGGCCTCTGATGTCGGCGGGCACCGCGAGCTCATCGAGGACGGCAAGACCGGCGTGCTGTTCAAGCCGGGTGACGCGTCCGATCTCGCGGCGAAGGTGCTTTCGTTGTTGCGCGAACGCGCGCGTTGGCCGGCGCTGCGCGAGTCGGGAAGGCGGTTCGTCGAAACGCAGCGCACGTGGAAGCAAAGCGTCGCGAACTACATTCCGGTGTACGAAGCACTGTCAGAGAACGCAGCGCGCGCCGCATGATGGATGCGAGCATTGCATTGATCGGGCCGTTGCCGCCGCCTTCGGGCGGCATGGCGAACCAGACGCAACAATTGCGGGTGCTGCTGGCCGCCGAGGGGCTATCGGTCGAAGTGGTGCAAACCAATGCGCCGTACCGGCCCGCCTGGGTTGTCAATATGCGTGGCGTGAGGGCAGTGTTTCGGCTCGCACCCTATCTCGCGCGGCTGTGGTCGAGCGCGGGCCGCGTCGATCTGTTTCACGTGATGGCCAATTCCGGCTGGGCCTGGCACTTGTTCGCGGCACCGGCGGTGTGGGTCGCCAAGCTCCGGCGCGTCCCGGTCGTGGTCAACTACCGGGGCGGTGCCGCGGCGGAATTTCTCGAACGCTCCGCGGCGGCCGTTCGCTTCACCATGCGGCTGGCCGACCGGCTCGTGGTGCCGTCGGGATTCCTGGTCGATGTTTTTGCAAGATACGGCATGCAGGCCGAGGTCGTGCCGAACGTGGTCGATCTCGGCCGCTTCGCGCCGGGCGGTTCACGGCCGGATGCAGGGGATGCTGCAGGGCACATCATCGTCACGAGGAACCTCGAAGCGATCTACGATGTCGCCACGGCGCTGCGCGCGTTTCGGCTGATCCTCGATCGCCGGCCCATGGCGCGCATGACAGTGGCCGGGAGCGGACCGGAGCGCGCGGCCCTCGAGCAGCTTGCGGTCGAATCGGGTGTCGCTGCGCGGGTCGTCTTTTCCGGCCGACTGGACAATGAACAGATCGCGCGGCTGTACCGTGAGGCGGATGTATTGCTCAACCCGAGCCGAGTGGACAATTTCCCCATATCGATCCTGGAGGCTCTTGCCAGCGCCGTCCCCGTGGTCAGCACCGATGTCGGCGGTATTCCGCACCTGGTCAGGCAGCGCGAGACCGCGCTGTTGGTTCCCGCGGGCGACGCCGTCGCCATGGCGAGCGCGATACTGGAAATCCTCGGCGACCGCGGGCTAGGCGAACGGATGAGCGCCTCCGGACGGGCGCTTGCGGAACAATACGCCTGGAGCGCGGTGCGCCCCAAGCTGCTTTCGCTGTACCGGGATCTCCTGTCCGGCGCGGCTTCGCCCACGGCTGCCGCAGCGAAATGAACACGTCCATAACACGCAACGCACTGGGCTATACCGCGCTGTGCGCCAGTTTGATCTTCCCCTTGCACGAGCTCGCCAAGGGTCACAGCTCAGTGCGGCGCAGAAGGGAGTTGGAGCGCTCCCAATGGTGGCCGCGCGAGCGCATCGCCGATTACCAGCTGCGGCGGCTGCGGGAGTTTCTCGACGCCGTGCGAGAAACGGTACCGTACTACCGCGATCTCTTCGGCCGCATCGGGTTCGTCCCCGCGGATCTCGGCTCGATCTCGGATCTGAGCCGCCTTCCGCTCCTCGGCAAGAACGAGATCAGGGCGCATGCGGATGCGATGAAGGCGCTGGGAAGCAGCCTCAGCAGGTACAACACCGGCGGTTCGAGCGGCGAGCCGCTCGTGTTCTACGTGGGCAAGGACCGCGTCAGCCACGACATCGCGGCGAAGTGGCGGGCGACGCGTTGGTGGGGCGTCGATATCGGCGATCCTGAGATCGTGATCTGGGGCTCCCCGATCGAGCTGGGGGCGCAGGATTGGATCCGGTCCTTGCGCGATGCCGTGTTGCGCACGTCGCTGTTCAAGGCGTTCGAGCTGACCGATGCGCTCTTGCGGGATTTCGTTGCCCGCGTGCGCTCCGAGCGTCCCGCCATGCTGTTCGGCTACCCATCGGTCATGGCGCGCATCGCCGCGTATGCGAAAGCGACGCGCCAGCGCTTGAACGACTGCGGCATCCGCGTAGCCTTCGTCACCTCCGAGCGCCTCTACCCCGATCAGCGCCAATCGATCCAGGAGGTGTTCGGCTGCCCGGTTGCCAACGGCTACGGCGGACGCGATGCCGGCTTCATCGCCCACGAGTGTCCCGCGGGCGGGATGCATATCTCGGCCGAGGACATCATCGTCGAAATCGTCGATCCGGCGGGACGACCTCTGGCGCCGGGTCAGCCGGGAGAGATCGTCGTCACCCACATGGCTACCGGCGGCTTTCCATTCATCCGCTACCGCACCGGAGACGTCGGCACCTTGGACGAGCGCGCCTGCAAGTGCGGGCGGGGGCTGCCGATGCTGCGCGAGATCGAGGGCAGGACGACCGATTTCGTCGTATCGAGGGACGGCACGGTGAGCCACGGGCTGGCGCTGATCTACGTGGTGCGCGAATTGTCCGGGATACGCAAGTTCAAGATCATCCAGGAAAGCGTGGATCGCACGAGGGTGCTGCTCGTACCCGATGCGGGCTTCGATCCAGCGGTAACGGGCCGGATACGCACGGGCATGGAGCGCCGGCTCGGCGCGGGCGTCGCGATCGATATCGAGCTGGTCGATGAAATTCCTGCGGAAGCATCCGGAAAATTCCGCTATGTCGTGAGCAAGGTGGCGGCGATATGAGCGCGGAGCGGTCGTCGTTGAGTCGTGCTGCGCGCTTTGGAGCGGCCGGGCGTTGGTCCGGGAAGTGGGCCGGTGGCAGCGGGCCGTGCTCCCGTTTTTCCGCTCCCACTGAGGTAGACACGCTATGTGCGGCATCTACGGTGTCTTGAACCTGACCGGCGAGCCGGTGGATCGGTCCGTGCTCCCGGCGATGGGCAAGGCGACGGTTCACCGCGGCCCCGACGACGAGGGCACGCACGTGGACCGCGAGTGCGCGATCGGCATGCGCCGTCTGTCGATCATCGACTTGGCGGGAGGACACCAGCCGATATCGGATCCGACCGGCATGGTCTGGGTCGTGTGCAACGGCGAGATCTATAACTTTCGCGAGCTGCGGGCGGAGCTCGAGGCGCGCGGGTATCGCTTCAAGACCAATTCCGACACCGAGGTGATCGTCCATCTCTACGCCGAGCACGGCGACGAGCTGGTCCATCGCCTGAACGGCATGTATGGATTCGCGTTGTGGGACGGTGCCCGCCGGCGCCTGCTGATCGGCCGCGATCGGCTCGGCATCAAGCCGATCTACGTCGCGCGCACGCCGAGCCGGATTGCATTCGCCAGCGAAGCGAAGGCGCTGTTCACGATTCCCGGCATCGAGCCGCGGCTCGATGGCGCGGCGCTGCGCAGCTACCTCAACCTGGGCTATTGCGCGGCGCCGTTGTCGATGTATGCAGGCATCGAGAAGCTGCCGCCGGCGACGCTCATGGTTGCGCAGGACGGCCGCGTCGAAACCCGCCGGTATTGGCGGGTGCCCTCGGCAGTCGACCGGACGATTCCGGAGCGCGAGTGGATCGATGCGGTCCGGGAGCGGCTGCGCGAGTCGGTGCGCATGCAGATGGTGAGCGACGTGCCCATCGGCGCGTTTCTGTCCGGCGGCATCGATTCGAGCACGGTCGTCGGTTTCATGGCGGCACACAGCGAGCAACCCATTCGCACCTATGCCATCGGATTTGAAGGCGGCGAGGCGGATGCGTTCTACAACGAGCTGCCGTACGCGCGGCGCGTCGCGGAGCTGTTCGGCACGCAGCACCGCGAGATCATCGTCAAGCCCGACGTCGCCGCGCTGCTGCCGCGCCTGCTCTGGCACATGGACGAACCCGTGGCCGACACGGCGTTCCTTACGACCTACCTGGTGTCGGAGTTCGCTCGGCGCGACGTGACGGTGATCCTGTCCGGCGTGGGCGGCGACGAGCTGTTCGGCGGCTACCGTCGTTATCTCGGCAACCACTACCAGGCGCAGTTCGAGCGCCTGCCGGGCTGGATGCGGCGAGCGGCGAGCGCGGTGGGCGAGCGGCTGCCGAGCGACCGGCATTCCTCGTTGCTCAATCTCACGCGCCTGGCAAAGGGTTTCCTCGAGGCTGCCGAGCTGCCCCTGGAGGAGCGCTATGCCGCGTATGTCCAGGTCTTCTCGCTCGATGCCGTGAACGAATTGATGGCAGGAGCGCCCGCCGAGAGCCGGGATCTCATCGCCGGCGCCTTCGATGCGGCAGCCGGGGACGATGCGCTCAACCGCATGTTCGCCGTCGATGCCGAGACCCAATTGCCCGACGACTTGCTCATGCTCACCGACAAGATGAGCATGGCCACCTCGCTCGAGTGCAGGGTGCCGCTGCTCGATCACGAGCTGGTGGAGCTTGCCGCCTCCATGCCCGAGCACATCAAGATCAAGGGCGGTCGGCTCAAGCACGTCATGAAGCAGGCCGTATCGGATCTCCTGCCGCGCGACATCCTGGAGCGCAAGAAACGCGGGTTCGGCACGCCCATGGGCGCGTGGCTGCGCAAGGAGCTGGCGCCGATGGTGCGCGAGTTGCTCGGCGAGCAGGCGCTGAAGGCGCGGCGGCTGTTCCGGCCGCAGGCGGTGAGAGAGCTTCTGGTCGCCCATCATGCCAATCGCATCGACGGCACCGACCGGCTGCTGACGCTGCTCAATTTCGAGGTCTGGGCTCGGATGTACTTGGACCGGCGCACCCCCGAGGACGTCGGCGCCGAGCTCAAGGCGCTGCTCGCATGAAGATCCTCTACGTGTGCCACCGCTTTCCGTTCCCGCCGAAGCGCGGCGGGAAGATCCGGCCGTTCAACATGATCCGCCATCTCGCGCAGAAACACGAGGTGAGCGTCGCATCGCTCGCCAGATCGCCGCAAGAGGCGATGGAGGGGCAAGGTTTGAGCGAGCATTGCGCCCGCTACGAGATGGCACGGGTCAGCAATCCGCTGCAAGTCGCAAGAATGGTGGCCAGGTTGCCGACCTCGACGCCGTCATCATTCGGCTTCTTCCATTCGCGCGATCTCGCGCAGCGGATCGCGCGAATGGTGGCGGCGGTGTCCTTCGACCTGGTGTTCGTCCACTGTTCTTCCGTGGCGCGTTACGTCGAGAATCTGCGGGGTATGCCGAAGATCCTGGATTTCGGCGACATGGATTCGCAGAAATGGCTGGAGTATGCGCGCTACAAGCCATTCCCGCTGTCGTTGGGATACAAGCTGGAAGGCATCAAGCTCGAGCACGAAGAGAAACGCCTGGCCGCACGCTTCGACCTGTGCACCGCCACGACCCGGGCGGAATGGGAGACGCTCCAGGGCTATGGCACCGGCGTAGCTGCCGACTGGTTTCCGAACGGTGTCGATAGCCACTACTTCGCTCCATCCGAGGAGCCCTACGATCCGGACACGATCTCCTTCGTCGGGCGGATGGATTACTACCCCAACCAGGAGTGCATGTTCGATTTCTGCGCCAACACCTTGCCGTCGCTGCGCGCGCGCCGCCCCGCGATCAAGCTCTTGATCGTCGGTGCCGATCCGTCCGCGCAGGTGCGCCGCCTGGGCGATATCCCGGGCGTCACGGTTACAGGGTCGGTGCCCGATGTGAGGCCGTACGTGCGCTCTTCGGCGCTGATGGTTGCGCCGCTGAACATCGCGCGCGGGACGCAGAACAAGATCCTCGAAGCCATGGCGATGGGCGTGCCGGTGGTCACGAGCCGTGTGGCCGCGGGTGGAGTGGATGCCGTGGACGGCGCGCATCTCGTTACGGCCAGTTCTCGCGGCGAGTATGCCGCCGCCATCGTGGGGATTCTGGATCATCCGGGGGAACGCGCGCGGCTGGCGACTGCGGGGCGAGAGCGCATGTTGGCGAACCACGACTGGCGCGCCTCCATGGCGCGGATGGACGCAATCATCGAGTCGTGCATCGAGCGTTTTCGACGCCGGACGAGCAAGTCTGCCGCGCCAGAGCCCGGCGCTGATTCGCGGGCGCCGTCATTGGCGCGATGATGCAGATGAGACGAAAAGCAGCGCTCGTCTCAGCGGCGCATCTCGCGGCCGGCGCTAGGAGCCTGAGGTTCGTCGCTGATATGGCCAACTAGGCCGCGCTGATGGGGTGGAGCATGATCGATAGTCACGCAAACTCGACACCTTGGCCTGTCATGGTGCTGGCTCACAACGAAGAGCGGCATATCGCGGCCTGCCTCGACAGCCTGTTCGATGGCGAGCCGGCGCGCAACCTCCAGGTCTACGTGATGGCCAACGGTTGCACCGATCGGACCGAGGAGGTCGTGCGTGACTACGCTTCGCGCAACCCGCGCGTGCACCTGGTATCGATCCGCATGCCGGACAAGTGCAACGCGTGGAACGTATTCATCCATGAGACCGCGCGCGATCAGGCGCCGGAGCTGCCCGTGTACTTCTTCATGGACGGCGATGCGCGCATCGTGCCGGGGGCGCTGACCCGGCTTGCCGAAGGCCTGGAGCGCGCGCCGCAGGCGCACGCGGCGTCGGCCCCGCCGGCGTCCGGCCGCAACGTCGATCGCGATCGCGGCGACCTCATCAAGGAGAGGGTGCTGGTCGCGAATCTCTACGCGTTGCGCGGGCCGTTCGTCAAGCGCCTGCAGCACACCGGAGCACGTCTGCCGCTCGGCCTCGAAGGCGACGACGGCCTGCTCGGCGCGCTCATCAAGTGGGATCTCCAGCCGGACAAGCAGGGTTTCGACGACGAGCGCATCGTACCTTGTCCCGACTCCGGCTTCCTGTTCGAATCGGTGTCGCCGCTCGACCCGAAACAGTGGCGCGGCTATTGGCGCCGGGCGGTGCGCTATGGCCGTCGGTTCTACGAATTTCAACTGCTCGGGCCGCTGCTAAAGAAACGTGGCCTGAGCGGATTGCCGGTGCACATCGGAGACGTCTATTGCGATGCCGACGGCTTGTCGTTGCGCTGGAACGGGTTCTATACCCTGACCAATTTCGTCGCGCTGCACCAGATGCGCCACTTGCACCGATCCAGACAGGGCTGACAGATCATGGTCGATAGCTTGGGCAAGATGATGGCACTGTGCTCGGAAGTGAAGAATCCGGGCGCGGCACTGCTCGACCGGATGGGGTTGCGCCAAGCTCCGTATACGCTGCACCTGCGTAACGGCGGCGCGATCGAGCTGCGACCCAAGTCGGGCGATCTGTTCGGCTTCTACGAGATCATGCTGCGGCGCGATTATCTCGCCGCCGGCCAGCGGCTGGGTCCGGGTTCGACGGTAATCGATGTCGGCGCCAACATCGGTTGTTTCACCTTGGTGGCCGCGAGAATCGTGGGCCCCAACGGGCGGGTGTTCGCGCTCGAGCCGGAGGAGTCGACCTATTCGCAATTGCTGCGCAATATCGAGCTCAACGGGCTCACCAACATCACGCCGCTGCGCCTTGCCGTGGGCGCGACTCAGGGGGCGATCACGTTGCATGCGGACGCGAATCGCCTGTTCAGCTCGCTGTACACATCCGTCAACGGGCACCAGATCGCCGGCCGCGATCAAGAGGTGCGGATGACCACGCTCGCTGCGCTGATGGACGAGCACGGCATCGGGTGCTGCGATTACCTCAAGCTCGATTGCGAGGGCGCCGAGCACGAGATCGTCGCGAGCATGCCGCAGTCGACGGCGGCGCGCATCGCGCAGATCACCATGGAGGTGCACAAGGTACCGGGTTTCGACGGGCAATCGCTGCGGCAGAAGCTCGAACAGCTCGGATACGAGCGCGTCGGTGCGACGACGCTGCCATACTATGCACGGGCCGCGGCCGCGCGAGGTCCCGAGGTCGAACGCAAGCAGGAGCATGCATGAGCGCGACGCACATCAGTATCTTCGGGCTGGGTTACGTCGGTGCGGTATCCCTCGCGTGCTTGGCACGCGACGGACATTCGATGATCGGAGTCGACGTCGACACGGCCAAGCTCGATCTCATCCGCGGCGGCAATACGCCGGTGGTGGAAGAGGGAATGGTCGATCTCATGGCCCGCGTGGTAGCGAGCGGGCGGGTCGAGGTCACCACGGACGTGGACGAGGCGGTGCGCAAGTCTGACATCTCGCTGATTTGCGTGGGTACGCCCTCGGCTGCCAACGGCAGCCAGGATCAGTCGGCAATGCTGCGGCTCGCATCCGACCTGGGGCGCGCGCTGCGCGGCAAATCGGCGGAACACACTTTCGTGTTCCGCTCGACCCTGGTCCCGGGCACCGTGGAGGATGTGCTGCGCCCGATCATCGAACGCGAGTCGGGCAAGACCGAGGGCAGGCACTTCCACGTCTGCTTCCAGCCCGAGTTCCTGCGCGAAGGCAGCTCGATTCGCGACTACGACCATCCGCCTTTTACCATAGTCGGCGTCAATGCCGATGCACCGCGGGAGCGGCTGCGCAGGCTCTTCGGCCACTTGCCCTGCGAGTTCATCGCGACCTCGATCCGCGCGGCGGAAATGCTGAAGTACTGCTGCAACAATTTTCACGCGCTCAAGATCACGTTCGCGAACGAGACGGCCCGCCTCGCGGCAGCACTCGGGGTCGACCCGTTCGAGGTCATGAGCCTGCTGTGCAAGGACCGGCAGCTCAACATCTCGACGGCCTATCTCAAGCCCGGATTCGCCTTCGGCGGCTCCTGCCTGCCGAAGGACCTGCGCGCCACCATGCACCTGGCGAAAAGGCATGACGTCGAGCTACCCATGCTTTCCGCGATCCTGTCCTCGAACCGCGTCCACGCCGAGCACGCGATCGGCAAGGTGCTCGCTTCCGGGAAACGGCGAATCGGTATGATCGGGCTCTCGTTCAAACCGGGGACCGATGACTTGCGGGAAAGCCCGCTGGTCTATCTCGCGGAGCAGCTCATCGGCAAGGGTTTGAGCCTCCTGGTCTACGATCCCGAGGTTCATCTTTCGCAGCTACTCGGCGCCAACCGCCGCTTCATCGAGCAGCACATTCCGCACATCGGCTCTTTGCTGCGCAATGACCTGGCCGAAGTCATCGCCGCATCCGACCTGCTCGTGCTCGGAATATCCGGCGGCGAGGTGCAAAAAGCAGTCGCCAGCCTGGGACGTCCCGATCAGATCGTGCTCGACCTGGTGAACATCGGAGCCGGTGCGTATCGCAGCACCGTCGAGGGGTTGTGCTGGTGATCGAGCGCTTCGGTCCAAAGGAGGCGCCGGCGCGTGCGTGACGTCCTCTTCACCCTGCTGATGGCCGGAGCGCTGCCGGCCGTCTTGCGCTGGCCGTGGGTCGGGGTGATGCTCTGGACGTGGCTCAGCGTGATGAGCCCGCACCGGCTGACCTGGGGCTTTGCCTGGAACCAGCCTTGGGCGCAGATGGTCGCCGTGGCGACCCTTCTCGGGATGCTGTTCAGCTCGGATCGAAAGCATATCCCGGTCACGCGGGTCACCGTCGCGCTGCTGCTGATGCCGCTCTGGATGGCGGTGACGAGCGTCTTCGCGCTCGAGGATCCGTGGTTCATGCTGACCAAGGTCGGCAAGATCTACTTCATGCTGTTCGTCACGCTCGCCTTGCTGCACACGCGCAAGCACATCGAAATCCTGGTATGGATCATCGCCGGCTCGATCGCCTTCTACGGCGTCAAGGGCGGGCTATTCACGATCCGGATCAGCGGCGGAGAACGCGTGTGGGGACCGAGCGGGTCGTACATCGAGGACAACAACGCGCTCGCGGCTGCCGTCATCATGTGCATTCCGCTGCTCTACTACATCCGCATGACGGTGAACAACGCGTGGGTGAAACGCGGCATGCTCGTGTGCATGGCGCTGTGCGGGTTCTCGGTGATCGGGTCGCACTCGCGAGGCGCCCTGCTCGCGGGCGTCGCGATGTGTGCTCTGTTATGGTGGCGCGGCAAGAACAAGTTTCTGGGCCTGATCGCGGGTGTCTGCATCGGCGTCGCATTGGTCGTGTTCGCGCCCGAGAAATGGGAAACGCGTATGAGCACCATCACGACCCACGAGGACGGATCGGCGCAGGGCCGGATCAATGCGTGGGCGATGGCCGTGAACCTGGTGCAGGATCGGCCCATCGTGGGGGGCGGATTCGATGTATTCGCACCGACCGCGTTTGCCCGCTGGGCGCCGAGCCCGGCGGTGCAGGGCGCTCATAGCGTCTATTTCCAGATGCTCGGGGAGCACGGCTTTCCGGGGCTGTTTCTATACCTCACGCTCGGAATGATGAGCTGGTCGCTGGCATCCTGGATCCGGAAGAACGCCAAGGGCCGCGCCGACTTCGAGTGGGCCTATTGGCTCGCGTCCATGTGCCAGGTGAGCCTGGTGGGCTTCGCCGTGGGCGGCGCGTTTCTCAACCTGGCCTATTGGGATGTGCCTTACACACTCATCGTGGCGCTGGTATTGACCCGTGTGCTGATGGAAAAGGAGATCGTCAAGGAACCTGAACCGAGCGCGGTGCGTGGCCCGAGCCGGCCGCTCGGATCGCAGCCGGGCCGGCGCAATGCGCGGCCGGCCCTTCGCCAATGAAGCTCGCCGCGGATGACGCGTGCGCCGCCACCGCGGCATCGCCAGTGCGTGTGCATTGGACGCGGCATTTGACCCGCGCGCTGGTGAGCCGCGGGCGCGGAACGCACCTCACCATCCTGATCTACCACCGCGTTCACGCCGCGGCGGATCCGATGTCGCCGGAAGAGGTCGACGCGCGCACCTTCGATTGGCAGGTGCGCTGCTTGTGCGAGTACTTCCACATACTGCCGCTCGACGAGGCGGTCGAGAAGCTCGGCCGCCGCGCGCTGCCGCAGGGGGCAGTGTCGATTACGTTCGACGATGGCTATCGCGACAATTGCGAGGTGGCCTTGCCGGTGTTGCGGCGTCACGGCGCCAGCGCCACGTTTTTCGTCGCGACGGATTTTCTGGGCGGCGGCATCATGTTCAACGACGTGGTGATCGAGAGTCTGCGCCGCACGGCATCGTCTCGGCTCGATCTGAGCGAGCTGGGTTATGGGACATACGACTTGGCGGACACCGCTGCAAGGCGCGCGGCGGTGCGCTCGATTCTGCCGGCGCTCAAGCGCGAGCCCTGGCGCGAGCGCGCGCGGAAGGCTTTCCGGCTGGCGCAAATCGCGGCCGTCCAGCCGCCCGCGGATCTCATGCTGACACCGGAGCAGGTGCGTGCGCTGCACCGATCGGGCATGACGATAGGAGCGCACACAGTCCATCATCCCATCCTCGCCTCGATGGACGATTCGGAGGCGAGCGTGGAGATCGATTCGAGCAAGCGCGCGCTCGAGGCAATCACCGGAGAGGAGGTGACGCTGTTCGCCTATCCGAACGGGAGGCCGGACGTCGACTACCTGGCGCGGCACGTCGCGATGGCGAAGGCCTCGGGATTCTCGGCCGCGGCATCGACGGCGCCCGGCATCGCCAGCGAGACCACCGACATCTATCAGCTCCCGCGCTTCATGCCTTGGGACCGATCGCCGCGGGCGTTCGTCGCGCGCCTGGTGAGGAACTCCTTCAACAAGAACGTCCTGCATGCAGGACATGCGCTCTGATCGGCGCTGAGAGCGACATGCTGCTCGAAGATCTAAGAACCGTTCACGAAATCTTCCGCAAGAAGAGCCGGGTCAGGGAGGCGCTGCGCGAGACGGCCGGCTGGTGCCTGCCGGGAGACTGGTATATCGAAGGGCCTTACGCGAGGCATAGCGAGGTCGAGTTGCCGGAGGAGCTGCGGCAGGCGATTCGTGGCATTCGCAAGCGCCAGGTCGCGCGCGAGATCGTGGAAAGGATCCTGCCGCCTTGGCGCGTGCACTTGCGGCGCGCGGCGATGGCCAAGCCCGAGCGCCAGTGCTCCATTGCGTACCTCTCGAACGGGGGCAACTGGAAGCTGTTCGACCTCGATAACGCAGCGATCTGGACCAGGCCCCTGGGCGGACGGGACATGGCGCCGGAAATAGAAAACCTGCGCCGCTTCGGCGCGCATTTCAAGATCCCCTCGTGGGGAACGGTTCGCGACGACGGCAAGTTGTGGCGCTTCGACCAGTACATCGGTGCCCGCAGCCTCGCGCATTGTACCGAGGCGCAGAGAATCGACGCGGTCGCCGCCTTGCTGCGCCAGTTTGGCGAGTTCGCGAGAACCCACTCGCTAGGTCCCGACCCGGATCTCACGCAGGCCGCCAGCGCCACGATTCTGGAGTCGGCCCCCGCGTCGCTTCCCGCCCGTTTCGCCGAAAAGCATCGCCCGGCGCTGGAACGTCTGGGATCCGCGCTGCGGCTCGCACCCGCACATGGCGATCTGAATGCTCACAACATATTCCTGCACCAGGGCGAGCCTTGGATCATCGACTGGGACATCGCCGGGCGCTACCAGCCGTTCCTCTACGATATTCTGTACCTGATCTTCACCGACGTCGCGCTCGGTCGCAGCGACCTGTTCGTCGCATTCCTGGAGGGCCGCTTCGATGACGCAATCGAGCGCGCGCTGGGCTCGATCGGCGCTCCCGCGCCGGACTGCAATCGGCTGCTTCTGCTCGTGCACGCCTACCTGATCAACTTCCATCGCAAGAAGCGCGCCGGACAACGCGATGCCGAGGCCCAGAACGTGAACGCATTGTGGAATCCGTTGCAGACGTATTTCGCCGGGATCGAGTAGCACCGGAGCTCCATGATGGCCACCAGCAATGCGGCTTTGACCGGCTTTCAGGCGAGCGAGCCCGAGCAAGCAATCGAGGCGCTCTCGTCCGAGAGGATTTCGAGCCGCGAGCGCTCGGGTTCAGGCGACGTGCACCCGCTGCTACGTCGGGCCTTTGCCGCGCTCGAGCAAGCCCGAGTGCGCTGGTGCCTGCTGCGTCTTCCCGCCGATGCGGCGCGGCCCTCGGGCGATGTCGATCTGCTCGTGGATCGAGTCGATCTCGCCGTCGCGCGCGCTGCCCTGGACGAGCTTCAGTTCGCCCGACTGCCTGGCGTGGGCTCCGGCGCCGAGCACATGTTCTTCAGCTATCACCCCCAGACCGATCACTGGCTGTGTCTGCACATCGTGTCGGCGCTGGGTTTCGGGCCGGGTTACGAGCTCGAGACACACGCAGAAGCGACTTGTCTCGCGCGCGCGCGCTGGGACGCTCAGGCGAGGCGGCTCGATCCGGCGGACGAATTCTGGGTCACGCTGCTGCACTGCCTGCTCGACAAGGGCTCGGTGCAGGAGCGGCGCCGCGCCGGATTGCGGCAGCTCGCAAACGAGAGCTGTACCGACAGCCCGCTTGCCGAGGTCATCGCTCGGGTGTGTCCTGCACAGTGGACGCCGGGTCGCCTGCTGCAATGCGTTGCGCAGGAAGCATGGGATACACTGGCCGCTGCCGCTCCCGTGCTGGCTGCCGCATGGCGGGAGCGGATGTCGCCGCTCGAGCGAGCCGAAATCTTGTTGCGGCGTCTTGCACGCTTCCCGGCGCGGCTCGTCCAAGCGTTGCGTCGGCGCGGACTGAGCATGGCCGTGCTCGGTCCGGACGGCGCGGGCAAGTCGACGCTCGCGGATGGCATTCGAACGTCATTCTGTCGCCCCGTGCGAACCATCTACATGGGATTCGGCGGCGGCGGCAAGCCACCGCTGCTGACGCGCCTGCGCTTGCCAGGGATAGGCGCTCCGGGGCACCTGCTGGTGATGTGGTGGCGGACGCTGCATGCGCAGCTTCTGCGCCTGCAAGGCTATCTTGTCATCTTCGACCGCTACTCGTACGACACGCTGGCGGCGTCGCCGGAGCATGCGCGCAATTGGCTGTCGCGCCTGGGATCCTGGGTGAAGGCGCACTGGTGTCCGGCGCCGAGCCTGATCATCGTGCTCGATGCGCCGGGCGCGCTCATGTTCGAGCGCAAGGGCGAGCTGAAGCCTGCGATCCTGGAAGCGCAAAGGCAGAAGTTCCTGGCGCTGCGCGAGCGATTTCCCCAGGTGCGGGTGGTGGACGCGACCCAGGCGCCGAATGCCGTGCGGGTCGAAGTGTTGACTCATTTGTGGCAGCGCTACCGGCGACATTGGTCGTGACAGGCGCAGGATTCGCTCCCCTCTTCGCGATGGGCCAACAGGCGTGAACGATCTAAACAGCCGAATGGCCAAGGGCGCGGCATGGTTGCTCGTGTTGCGCCTGTGCGACCGGGCCGTCGGGCTGGCGTCGACCCTCGTGCTCGCACGCTTGCTCGTGCCTGCGGATTTCGGCCTGGTCGCGATGGCAACGTCGGTTCTGGCCGCGTTGGAGCTGCTCAGCGCATTCAGTTTCGATATGGCGCTCATCCAGAACCAGCAGGCGCAGCGGCGCCACTACGATACCGCCTGGAGCATGGCGGTCGCCTTCGGTGTCCTGAATGCGATTGCCATGTGTGCTCTGGCCATCCCCGCGGCGCGCTTTTACGGCGACCCGCGTGTCGAATCGCTGATGTATGCGCTGGCATTGGCGCCATTGATTCAAGGCTTCCAGAACGTGGGCGTCGTCGCCTTTCAAAAGGAACTGGAATTGCACAAGGAGTTCTGGTTCAAGCTGTCGCGAAGAATGCTGGGCTTCGCGGTGACGATGGCGCTTGCCTTTCATCTCCGGAACTATTGGGCGCTCGTGGCCGGAACCGTCGTGTCGTGCGTACTGGGATTGGCACTGAGCTACCTTCTGCATGCCTATCGGCCGCAGCTCACGTTCGTTGCCTGGAAGGAATTGATCAATTTCTCCAAGTGGCTGCTGCTCAATAATTTGCTGATATTCGCGAACAATCGCGGCACCGACTACCTGGTCGGCCACTTCAACGGCGCGCGCGCGCTCGGGCTGTACTCGGTCTCCTACGAAGTGGCGAATCTGCCCACCACGGAAATGGTCTGGCCCGTGCAGCGCGCCGTATTTCCAGGCTATGCGAAGCTGGCCGGATCGCCGGAACGACTGCGCAGCGCGTTCCAGCAAGTTCTGGCGCTGGTGGCGCTGGTCGCGGTACCCGCGGGCGCGGGAATCAGTCTGCTGGCCGATCCGATCGTCAGGTTGTTGTTGGGCCTGCAATGGCTGGATGCGATTGCGTTGATCGAAATCCTGGCCTTGTTCGGCATTGTTCGTTCTCTGCACGGTCCGACCGGCTCGGTGTTCGTGGCCATCGGCAAGCCAAGGTTGATCGCCTTCTCCCAATGCATTCAACTCGCATGCGCGTTGAGCTTGATGGTCTACCTGATACCGATGCACGGCGCCAAGGGTGCGGCGTGGTCCATACTGCTCGCTGCGGTTGCGGCCGCCTGCACGAACTTCGCCATGACCTTGCGGCAGTTGTCGATGCGCATCGACGCCTTGCTGTCGGTCCTTTGGCGTCCGCTGGTTGCCGCCGGCGTCATGGCGAGTGCGCTGTCCTGGGCCAGGATGGGCGTTGCCACCGGCGCCGACACCGTATCCATCGCTGTCGCCCTGGTCGTGTCGATAGCCCTTGGTGCGAGCGTCTACTTGTCTTGCGTCGGTCTGCTGTGGATTTTGTCCGGCCGGCCCGAGAGCGCGGAGGCGCACTTGTTGGCGTATATCCAGAAGGCGCTTCGGCGCAGAGCACAGCGCGATTTGCGCGGGACCTGACGAGATGGCGGCTGACGGGCGAGAGACGGCGATGAAGCCAAGCCTGCTTGCGTCGAAAGCGAGCGAGGGTCGCCCGCCCATCGTTCTATATTCGACCAGCCGCTGGGACGGCATCTGGCGGCCGCGGCACGAGTTCGCGCGCTTGCTCGCCCGGCGTGGATGGCGCGTCGTCTACACGACGGGCCCTTTGAGCACCTGGGATGTCGGGGGCGACGATTGGGGCAGGACGCCTTGGCTCGGAGGTTTCGATCGCGTCGGAAGCCTGTATGTCGATCGACCCGGCCGGCTCCCCCTGCGCTGGCAAGGACGATTGCTCGATGCGCCGGTGTTGCAATGGCATGCTTCGAAAGTTCGTGCGTTGGCGGGTGCGCGGGGAAGGCGCGAAATCGTCGCAATCGCGTTCGATCCTGTCTTTCTCCCGCACGTCGAGGCGCTGCGGCCGCTGCATTGCGTGTATATGCAATATGAAGCGCTGGCACACTTGCCCCAGGTACGATATGGGTTCCACGAGCTCGAGCGCCGGCTGGTGGCTCGCGCCGATATGGTCATCAGCCTTACGAAACCGATGGCGCAGGTGTTGCCGGGCTCGGGCGCGGTGCGGGCGAGGCTCCTTCCAAGCGCAGTGCGCTTCGACGAGTTTCGCCAGGCAGAGGCGCGGCCCTGTCCGCCGGACCTTGCGGCTATTGCGCGGCCGCGGATCGGCTACGTCGGATCGATTACGGTCGCGCTCGATTTCGAGCTCATACTGGAAGTGGCACGATCGCGCCCGCACTGGCAGCTCGTGTTCATTGGCCCGGTTGCTCGCGATGGCGGCACCGAGTCGGTCGGGGATTCGGCCTGCGATGCCAAGTGGCGGGCGGTGCGCGCGCTGCCCAACGTGCATTATCTGGCGCAGAAGCCCGCCGGCGAGGTACCGGCGTACATGGCGCACATGGATGTGAACGCATTGTGGTATCGCACCGCGGGGGAGGGCTGGTGGTTACGCGGCAGTCCGATCAAGCTTTATGAGAATCTTGCCGTAGGCAAGCCTGTCGTCGGCGCGCGCTTGGCGGCGATCCAGGATTTCGAAGGCATCGTCGATATCGCCGATACACCGCAGCAATGGCTTTGCGCCATTGACCGCGCCCTGGAGTCAGGCTCACCGGTGGACGTGGCGCGACGCATCTCAGTCGCGCGGGAGAATAGCTGGGACAAACGGGTAGACGTGCTCGAGTCCTGGATTGTCGAGATGGTTGCGGCGCGTGCTAACACCGGCCGCCGTTGCGTCATTGACGCCGAAACCCTCGCAGCGATGAAACGGGAGGCAGGCAGGCCATGACAGCTATTTCCGAACAGCGGCAGTTCTACGACGAGCGCTGGGCAGCATTCACCTACCCGGGGCACCTGGAGCTCGACCGGGTGAGCAAGGTGATCGACCTCATGCGCCACGTGCGCACCTTCGCGCGCATATGCGATCTCGGCTGCGGCGCGGGCTGGATTTCTGGAATACTCAGCCATTTTGGCAAGACGGTCGGGGTAGACCTTTCCGATCTCGAACGCGCCCGCGCCCGTTTCCCGAATTGCATGTTCATTTCGGCCAACATCCTGGAATGGGAGTACCCGCGGGCGGCATTCGATCTCGTCGTCAGCAGCGAGGTGATCGAACACATCCCGTATCCTATGCAGCGCAAGTACCTCGAGATCGCCTATGGCTTGCTCGCACCGGGCGGTGCCCTGATTCTCACCACGCCCAACCGCAAGACGATGGACGCGATTCCGGGTGGAGGGCGCACGTGGAGCAACCAGCCGATCGAGGATTGGCTCGACAAGCATGGCTTGAACGCGCTGTTGCATGGGGTCGGCTTCCAGCTCAAGCGCAGCACCTCGGTCACGCTCGGCATCGGCAACATGGGAATGCATCGATTCGTCAACTCGCCGAAGCTGAACGTGGCGCTTCAAAGGGCCGGCCTAGTCGATGCGTGGCGGCGCCTCGCCTTGGCTCTGGATTTCGGCGTCCATCTTGCGGTGCTCGCCGAGAAGCCGGCGAACGATCGTCGCGGCGTTTCCTGACGGACCGAAGCAGCCATGTGTGGATTTGCAGTCATGCTGCAGTTGGCGCCGGCAACCCAGGCATTGTCCGCGATCGTGGAACGCATGGCTGGCGCAATACGTCATCGTGGGCCGGACGATGCGGGCACGTTCGTCTCGGCGCCGGTGGCGATGGGCTTTCGCCGCTTGTCCATCCTCGACATGTCTCCACTCGGACACCAACCGATGGCGAGCGACGACGGCAGCGTGGTGCTCGTCTTCAACGGCGAGATATACAACTACCTGGAGCTGCGCTCGGAGCTCCAGGCACTGGGGCACACGTTCAAGTCGACGGGCGATACCGAGGTGCTGCTGCGCGCGTACCTGCAATGGGGTCGCGAGTGCGTCGAGCGCTTGAACGGCATGTGGGCATTCGTCGTTTACGACCGGCGCATCGGGCGCTTGTTCGGATCGCGCGATCGTTTCGGGATCAAGCCGCTGTATCGCTACGCCACCGCGGGCCACGTGCTGTTGGCCTCCGAGATCAAGGCGATTCGGGCTTCGGGCCTGTACCGCGGTAGCACCAACTGGGCGGTTGCGGGCGAGTACCTGATTCGCGCTCGCCTCGACGCGACGCACGAGAGCTTCTACGAGGGAATCGAGCAGGTCCGGCCGGCGTCATGCTTCGAGCTGGATCTCGAAGGGAAGCTCCAGGAAACAACCTACTGGTCGCTGGATGGGGCATCTCAAGAGGCTGTCGGGGATCCTGCCGCTGCATTTGCCGATCTGTTCGAAGATGCCATGCGCTTGCACATGCGCAGCGACGTTCCGGTCGGCGTGCACTTGTCGGGTGGCCTGGATTCGACGACGATCGCATGTTCCGCGGCGCGGGTGCGCAAGGCGACGCGTGCCGATGGGCCGCTGGTCGCCTTCTGCTACCAGGCGCCGGAGTTCGACGAACGCGAGCTAATCGCCGCTACCGTGCAGCAGACTGGGGCGAAAATGTTCGAGCTCGAGACATCGGCGCGCGCCGTCTGGGACGACCTCGACGAAGTTCTCCAGGCGCAGGACGAGCCCGTGCATTCGCTCACCGCAGTCATCGGTTACCAGCTCATGCGCCTCACGGCCGGGCAGGGACTGAAAGTCATATTGAACGGACAGGGCGCGGATGAAACGCTCGCGGGCTATCCCAGCTATTTCCGGCATTACTGGAACACGCTGCTGCTGGAGGGACGCCTCGGCGAGGCTTGGCGTGAGATCGGCGCATACGTCGCCGTCCATGGGGGAGATCGGGCGCGAATCCTGTTGCGCCAGTTGCGCTACCTCGTGCAGATGGAGCTGCGGCGCGTAGAGCGTTACCGCGCGCTCGCGCAGCGCAACGAGCACGCTCGACTTTGCGCCGACGAATGGTTTTCGCCCGAGCTGTCGCGGCATCTGCCGGTGTCGATCGGGCGCGGCGGCCGTGGCGACCTGCACGGGGCGATGGCATGGTCGATGCGGCGCGATCCGCTTCCGCTCTACCTGCGCGTGGAAGATCGCAACTCGATGGCGCACTCGGTGGAAGCGCGCGTGCCGTTTCTCGATCATCGGCTGGTTACGTTGGCGCATGGGCTGCCCGCCAACTGGAAGATGCGCGGCGGTTGGAACAAGTATCTGCTGCGCGAGAGCATGCGCAACCGAATCCCGGAGCCGGTTCGCTCGCGCGCGGTGAAATTCGGCTTTCCCGTGCCCATGCACCAGTGGCTTTCAGGTCCCCTGCACCAAGCCCTGACAGATCAACTTACGAGCCGCGAGGCGCGCGAGCGCGGCATCTACGACATGAACCGCGTGCTGCGTGACCTGGAGCGCTTTCGGCGCGGAGAGATCGACGTGGCGATGAAGCTCTTTCGGGTAGCGCAATTCGAGGCGTGGGCTGCGCTGGCCGGCGAGCCGTCGCGGGTCGCTGCGCGGCCGGCTGCCATGGAAGACATTCGCATGGCGGGCGCGCTGTAGCAGCTCCGCAACCAGGGCTTCATGCATGGACAGCGATCCGCCCGGGCGCAATCCCCACGCACGTTCAGATGCCCGCGCTGAGGTCTCGTCCGCCACGATCGCGCGTGGTGCGCATTCCGATCGGCGCGCTGGCGCGGCGATGAGCCCTGCGGGCTCGGGCGGCGGCAACCGAGGCGCCCGCGCCATGGCGAATCGGCTGCATTGGCTGCTGTCGGAGCGGGGGCTGCGCATCGTATCGCGCTACGTCATTCCCTTGGCCGTGCTGTTTGCGCTCTGGCTACCCGACTTTGCGTACTACTACGTACCGGGTGCCGCCATCGAGCGCGAATTGATCGAGCGAAGCCGGGACGTGCCCGGCGGCGGCGTGCTCGACGAGCTCGAGCGCATGCAGCTCGCCGTCGGCCGCAAGTTCGAACATGGCCAGGAGTTGGTCGCGGCCGCCGAGGCCATGCTCGCAGGCGAGTTGCGCTTATCCGCACAGGTATCACGGCGCTTCGACATTTCGTTCGACCCGGCCGACCTGCTCGAGCCGGCCGCGGCGCTGCCTTTTGCAAGCTTGTTCGTGCCCAGCGTGCTGCTGGATGCATATGCCAGCACGGGCAGGGAGGAGTTCTATCTCGCCGCGAAGAAGTTCCTGCTCGCGTTCGCGGATTTCGAGCGTTCGGCGTGGCGTCCAAAGGGACTGATCTGGAACGATCATGCCATCGCCGCCCGCATCCCGGTCACGATCAAGTTCTGGCGCATCTACCGGCAGCGTGCCGATTTCGATAGGGGCGAGGCCGGAAAGGTCCTGCAGTTGCTGGCCCGAAGCGGACAGTTCCTGGCGAAACCGAGCCACTTCACCTTCCGCACCAATCACGGCGTGATGCAGAACATCGGCCTGCTGCAGCTGTGCGTCGCATTGCCGTCGCTCGCGAACGCTTCTTCCTGGTGCGATACCGCGCTCGCCCGCCTGCATGATCAGATGCGCTACTACGTGAATGGCGAGGGTGTCGTCCTGGAACACTCCGCCGGCTACCACGCCTTCGGAATGGAGCTGCTTGGCATGATCCTGCGGGCTTTGACACTGCTGGATCGACCGGTGCCGCCGCAATGGGACGAGAAGTATCGCCTCGCCAAGGCGCACTACGCGGCGCTGCGGCGTCCCGATGCAAGCTTGCCTTTGTACGGGGACACCCCCAGCGCGGGCAGCTACCCGCTCGTCACCGAGCGGCAGCGAGACGGGGGCTATTCGCGCCTGTACCGGGAGGAGTCTTGGCAACCCGATGCCGCCTTCGCCTTGTACCCGGTTGCCGGACATTCGGTGTGGTGGCGCGGCCTGGAATCCTGGCCCCAGGCCGCGACGCTTTCGCAGACCGTCGTCACGTGGTCGCATTTTCCCAGCCGGGCGCACAAGCTCGCTGACGAAATGAGCGTCCTCTCCTGGCGCGATGGACATAACTGGATCACCAATTCGGGCTACTGGCCCTACGGCCGCTGGGGCCGGCGCCACGCCGAAGGCTGGGAAGGCTCCAATGCGCCGCATCTCGTGGGTGAGCCGGGGCATGTATCGAGGCGCACGGAATTGCTTGGTTACAGCGACGGCATCAGCTTGAGGCTCATCGACCTCCGTCGTCATGGCACTGATACCTATAAGGCTCGCCGCCAGGTCGTCGACCTGGCGTCGGGAGCGCTGCTGGTGCTGGATCACATCGAGGATGGACAGCGGCGCCGCAGCACGACCGTGTGGACGACGGAACCGGGCACGCGGCTCGATCGTCATCCTGGCGCCAACGCCTACCGGCTCATATCGCCTGAGGGCAAGACGATGCTGCTGTCCTTGCTTGCATCTGAGGGCGCGCGCATCCAGACATACCTCGGCTCGCGCCAGCCGTTCGCCGGGTGGGTAGTGATCGATGGTGTGCCGAGGGCGGCACCCGCGTTCGTGGTAGACCAGCCCACGGCCGATTCGTGGGCGCTTGCCGTGTGGTCGCAGCAGCCTCCTGGAATCGACGGGAAGGCGCACGCAGCGCCGGAAATGCTCGAATGGGGCGGCAGCGAGCGCTGGACGCTGCGCGTCGACGGCCCGCGGGAAACCGTCACGATCGAGCGCGCGGGTGCTCGCATCCTGGTGAAGGGTGCCGGCGGACAAGAGCTGGAACGCCTGCAAATTCGCCCGGCAGCCGATATCTCCGCGCAGCGGCGCGCGGTGGAAACGGCCTACGAGGATAGCGCGGGCAAGTCGCGAAAGTTCAGGGAGCTCGCCGCGTACCGATTGACGCTCACCTATCTGTTGTTTGCCGTTCTGGTCGGCCAGGAAGCCATCTTCTGGCTGATGCGACGGGCGCGGCGGGCCTGGCGGATTGGTGCCCGGCTGGGTGCCGGCGCGGCATGGATCGCCGCCGCGTTCTGGATCAACGTCGTGTTCCTCGGGTATTGAGACCGCGGAGTAGCGCGTGGCCGACGACTTTCGATCTGCGACCGATGGCAGGCTCGCTTCGTCTTCTCGCAGCGGCGGCGAAGCGGCACAGCGCTGCGAGGCGGGCAATCGGCCCGCTTGCGCCATTGGCTGGGCGTCTCCACGGATACGCAGCGCCCGGCTCGTCATCGGCCTGCTTGCCCTTGGGGTTCTCGGTGCGGCGTCGTACTGGTTGATAGGCTCGGATAGCGTGTTCGAGCCGCTCGAGCAGCGTTTGCTGTTCCGCCCTCGCATGGAGAATCGGTCACAGCTCGAGCAGCTCGCCTCGGCGCAAAGCGGGATCGAGGACGTCGTGCTCGAGACCCACGACGGCATAGCGCTGCGCGGGTGGCTCAAGCGTCCCGCGGTAAGCCCAGGGGAGCGCTTCCCCATAGTGATCGTCCTCGGCGGCGTGCGCCGGGAGACCTCGTGGCTGATCGAGCGCGGCGACAAGCCGCAGCGCTGGGGATGGCTGTTCGTCAACTATCGCGGCTTCGGTCTGTCGGAAGGCGTGCCCTCGGGCCGCGCCATCCTGCGCGACGTCCACCAGATCTATGACTATGCGGCGGCGCGGCCCGATGTCGATGCAGCGTACATCGTCGTTCTCGGCAGGAGCCTGGGCGCGTACTTCACCGCCGTGCTGGCCCAATCGCGCAAGCTGCGCGGCGCGATCCTCGCTACGCCGTTCGACAGCTTTGCCGCGCTCGGCAGGGAACGCTATCCGTGGTTTCCGGTCGGCCTGGTCGTGAACGGGCGCTACGATGCGGCGTCGATCGCACCGCGGATCAAGGTGCCGGGGCTGTTCATCTTTGCCGAGAACGACAACGTCACGCCGATCGAGCGCGGCCGCGCGCTCGCGCAGGCATGGGGCGGACCACGCCAACTGGTCACGCTCGCCGGAGCGCGCCACTACGGCGTGGAGAGACGGGACGACTTCTGGAAATCGGTAGCTGAGTTCCTGCGCACCGTGGAGCCCCCATCGAGCCCGGTTCCGGCGCCGCGCAGGCAATGACGGACAACGGCGCGCAGCGTCGAGGCGGGCGGCGGCGGCTTCACGCGGGCAATCGGCCGCTGCCGGCTCCGATCAACGCCAAGCCGACGAGCGCCAGCAACAGCCAGCTCGCCCGATCACGCAGGCTGTACACGATAGGATCGTCGTTCATCTCGCCGCGGGCGGTCTTGAGCCAGATTCTGCTGATCCAGGCGAGCATCGTCGGACAAATCAGCCATAGCAGCTCGTGCCGCGGAAAGCGCGCCAGCGTCGCCGCCGATTCGAAGTACAGCGCGAGCACGAGCACCGAAAGATAACTGCTGGCGATTCCCATCGCATAGAGAAGCCCGCGGTCCGAGAGCTGGTAGTCGCGCCCGCCGACCTGCGCCATCGCTCCGCCGTGCACACGCTCGAGCTCGGTACAGCGTTTGACCAGCGCCAGACCGAAAAAAAGGAACATCGAGAATGCGAGCAGCCACGATGTCGGGTAAGCGTCGATTGCGACCGCGCCGGCAACCACCCGGATGGTGTACAAGGCGCCGAGCGTGAGGACGTCGATGACCACCAACTGTTTTAGGTAGAACGAATATCCCAGCGTCAAGATCACGTAACAGCCGAGGATGCGCGTGAAATCGGCGGATACCATGGCGGCTATGCCGAAGCCCGTCGCCATCGCGACCGCGAGCACCCCGATCCCGGCAAGAAGAGAGATCGCACCGCTCGCTAGCGGACGCTGGCGCTTGGTCGGATGCAGCCGATCGGCGTCGATGTCCGCCAGGTCGTTGAGGACGTAGGTCGCCGAAGCGACCAAGCTGAAGGCAAGAAAACCCATGGCGACGGCGGCGAGAGCGGCGCTGTCGGACAGCCTTTGTGCCCCCACCAGCGGGACGAACAGCAGTAGATTCTTGAGCCATTGATGCAGGCGCAGCAGGCGCGCGAGCGTGCGCCATGTTGGCGATCGATCATCGAACACGTGCACGACGCGGGTGACGCTACTCGCCGCGCTCACCAGCCGCCGCGAAGCATTGACGACCAGGCCTTCGGCCGCATGCCGCCACACGGCCAGGTCCGCGCGCTCATTGCCCGCATAGGCGAATGCGCGCTTGTCGGCATAGGCGCGGATGGCGCCGACCTTGCGTGTGCCCTTGAGATTGATCTCCGGCGTGGAGCCCATCGAATGGCGGAAGATGCCCAGATGGTCGGCGAACTTGCGCACGTAGCGCGCGTCGGCGGCGCTGGCGAGGATGAGCTCGCGCCCGCGCTCGTGCTCACCCTCGAGAAAGCGCAGCAGCTCGGTTTGCAGCGGCAGCGCGCGCGGATCGATGTCGACGCGATCGGCGATTCTCGCCTTGAGCACCGAGCGGCCCTGGAGCAGCCACCACAGCATCGACAGGAAGTAAAAGGGATTGCCGCGGATGAGCTTCCAGCCCGTTTCGAGCAGAAGGTTCGTGCGCGTCAGCGTGCCGTCCAAATCCACGAACAGCGGAATGAGCCGGCTATCGGAGACGACATCTCCATGCGTCGCGGGATCGCCGTCCGAGGCTGCGATGGTCAGTCGAGACACGGTCTATCCTCCGGACGGGCTTCGCGTGCCACCGATAGCATGGCGCAAGAGGCGAGCAGCAGCGTGCACCACAAGGTCGACACACGCGTGGTGAGCGCGACCGCCATGGCATCCGCGGTGGCCACGCCGGCGTCGACCAGCTGGTAGATGAGCGCCGCTTCCATGGCGCCGAGACCCGCGGGCATCATGCTGGCGGCTCCCAGCAGCGTCGCAGATGCGAATATTGCCATGCACTGCATCGTCCCGAGCGCTGCCCCGGTGGCATCGACATACATCGAGAACACCCAGGCCTGGATGCCGAAACCGACGAGCCCGCACGCGGCGCAGAATAGCGCGTGCGGGACCGTCCAGACGGTGCTCCATGCGAGGGCCGGCCGAGCGATGGCCCACGCCCATCGTTGCGCACGCCGCCGGCGCTGCGCGCAGTTCAAGGCTGCCTCGAATCGCGATCTGCGAACGATAGCGCGCGCCAGCAGCGCGAACAGGAAAGTGCAGGCCGCGACGATCTCGACAACAGGCGCACGGCTGCCCGAGATCCAGCTCGCCGCGGCCCCGAGCGCAGCCACGCCGATCACGTCCGAGAGGCGATCAGCAAAGAAAGCTGCGAGGCTCGCGGGTATACCGACACCGCGCGGGAGCAGCAACAGCGAACGGCTCGTCTCGCCAAGCTTGCCCGGCGAGAGCGTCAGCGCGAAGCCTGCCAGGTAAACGCGAAAACCGAACCAGGGTGGCAGGCGATGCCCGAGCCAGGTCAGGACGCTGTGCCAGCGCGCGAAACGCGCGACGAAGCCGGTGCAGGCGAGGAGCGTTCCGGCCGCGATCGTGCCCCAGCCGATCCGCTCGGCGGCGAGCAGGGTTTCGCGCGAGCCGGCCCACATGAGCGCCCCGGCGTACAGCAGCACGCCGACTCCGAACAGGAGCGCGACCGGGGCGAGCATGCGCTGAACAAAAGTCATCGCGTCAGCGGAAGGTAACCAGGCGGTGGCCCAGGTAGCTCGTGAAGATCGGCACGGCCACACCGATCACATGGGCGATCGCTTCGGCATGCGCGGCCATGCCGACCGCGGGCAAGGCCCAATGGGCCAGCACCAGGCTGATCACGAGGGTCTGCAGCAGTGCGAAGGCGTTCACCACGCAGTATCTAAAGGCTTGCCCCACGACCGGTTTGCCGCGTCCGTCGAACACGAGCGTGCGCATGGTCACGAATCCGGTTGCGAGCCCCACGAAGAAGGCACACGTCACCGCCCAACTGTAAGGCAGCCAGAGGCTGAATGCGAAGCGCGACGCGATGTTGGCACCGGCGGCGAACGCCCCCGCGAAGAGGAACCTGGCGACGCGTAAATGCTCGGCCGCTGCGAAGCCCGTGCTCATGACGCGAGCCTACCCAGGTTTCACCGCGACGACAAACGCCTGCTTGCCCAGCACGCGCCAGGCAAGCGGAAGCAGCAGGTACAAACGCACCAACAGGCTGGCCTGGGGCAAGGCGCTCTTGGTCGTGTACGGCAGGAAGCGCGGAATGAGCACTTCGATCTTCATGTCGAGGTTTTCGAGGGCTTCTGCCAGGCTGCGGTCGGTGAGCGGCGTGTGATGGTCGATGAAATCCCAGTACTCGTGGCCGACGAAGCGGATATTCGGTTGGAGGATCATGAGGCGTCCGCCGGGCAGAAGAATGCGCTTGGCCTCGGCGAGGGTCGCGACCACCAGGTCCTTGGAAGGCAGATGCTCGAGGAAATTCGACATGAAAACGACATTGGCCGAGCCGCCCGGCAGCGAGCTCAGGTGCGTGCACGGCTCATTGATGATTTCGATGCCCGGGGCGGCGAACTTGCGCACGTCGGGATTGAGATCGATCGCGATCTTGCGGCTCCCGGGTATGTGATTGATGAACTCGCAGTAGCCCGCGCCGATGTCGACCACCGTATCGGTAGCACGCACGTAGCGCGAGAAGAACGCATCGCACAAGGTCTTCCACAGCCGCGCCTTCGCGGGCAGGCTTGCCGGATCGAAGCGATGGCGATAGAGATTCTGAAGCTCCATGGCTGCCTTCGTTCGGATCATGAATCCGATGCCAGCCCAGCGAGCACTTCGCCGATCCGCAGGCTCTCGGAAATCGAACGGTCTTCCGGGTAGTAGTGCGCGGTGTCTGCCATGATGAGCCCGCCGATGCGGCTGCGCATCGGCGGCAGCGCGTCGTAGAACCCGGGCGAGCACACCGTCTGGGCGAACTCGTATCGCGACGCGGTCGCGGCAAGGACCTGCGTTCGATCGAAGTCGGGGCGGATCATGCGCATGTAGCCGAGCGTTTCCTCGATGAAGCTCTGGTTGTCGCGGCGATACTTGGGGTGGGTGTGCGGCATGTAGTATGGCGCATAGACGATGGCGCTGCCGTCCAGCGGGTTCAGATTGGTGTACTCGATCAATCCCGGCAGCTCGATGCGCGGATCGTTGATGTTCATCCAGAAGTTCGCACTGAACGGGCGTTCGAGCTTCAACAGCACGCAAACGACGCCCACGTTGCGGATCGCGGCCACGCTGGCCCGTTCGTCCTCGGGCAGATCCGGGATGAGCCGCGCCACATAGGGCAGCGGTATCGTGGAGACGACTCGATCGAAAGAACGCTCCTCGCCGTTGATGCGCAGGCCACGGACATGCCGCGCATCGCGGCTGCCCGTGACCTGAACCTGCTCCACGCCCGCGCCCAGCTCGATACCCACGCCCGCGTCACGCAGGCGTGCCGCGATCGCGTCGAGCAGCACCTCCGATCCGCCTTCCAGGTATCCCAATCGCTCCTGTCGCAGGCTCTTGCGCGACAGCGCGACGCGCTTGATCCGAGTGCCTAGCCAGGCGGCGGAAAGCTCATCCTGCCACTCGTAGAACTTGTAATGGAAGAGGCTCTTCCAGAGCGTCTCGTAGCCCTTGTCTCCCAGCCAGCGTCTGAGCCACGCGGTCGACGAAATCCGGTCGTAAGGGCGCCAGTTGGAGATCGACTTCGCGCGCATGACGTGCAGGGCGTAGCGGGCTTTCTGCGGCAAGGACAAGCCGGGGAAGCGCAGCAGGGCCGCGGGATGTCCCCAGTCGTAGAGTGTCCCGTCGTAGTAGAAGCCCATGCGCGTATCGACCCAGCGCAAACGTGCTTCGAGGCCGAATTCGCGCAGGTAATCGAACGTCGTTCGGTCCGGCTTGCAGATGAAATGGTAGTAGCGCTCGATCCGGGTTCCCGCGAAGTTCGTGCTGGCCGACATGCCGCCGACGCGGTCGTCGCGTTCGAACAGCGTCACGCGGCTGCCCCGGCGTGCGAGCGCGTGCGCCGCTGCGAGACCCATGGGGCCGGCGCCGATGACTGCGACGTTCGCCATGGCGCCGCGACCTAGCCTGTGCGCTCGACCGCGTACTGAGAGTACACGGGGTGGCAGAAGGTCTCGCGGATGCCGTCGCTGAACGACAGGGGTTTGAAACCGAACGTGCGCTCGATGTCGACGCCGCTGAAATCGTCACCGGCGGTCAATGCCTTCAACTGGTCCGACGTGAATGGCGGGCGGCTGCTGACCAGGGCATATGCCCGCAGGAGCACGTCGAACAGGCGATACGGAATGCATACGATGGGGGTTCTGAGGCCCTTGACGTTACGGATCGCCCGAATGATGTCGATGTAGTGGATGCGCTCCTGGCCGACCAGGTCGTAGATCCTGCCCGCCGGGCGCTGCTCGATGCACCACTGGATCGCCTTGCAGAAATCGCGCTCGTACAGCGGCTGGCGCAGGTAGCGCCCGTCTCCGGGAATGGGAAATACAGGAACGCGCTCCATGAAGCGCGCGAGCCAGCCGAAGTGCTTCGGATCGAACCAGCCGTACATCAGCGTGGGGCGTAGCACGCAGCCGGTAAGGCCGCTGTCGAGGAACAGCCGTTCCTGCGCCTTCTTGGTATTGGTGTAGTGATCATCGGCGACCGAATTGACGACCGACGAGCTTACGTGCACCACGAACGGAACGCGGGCTCCGCGCAGCGCGTCGAATACGTTGCGCGAAGCATCCAGGTTGTTGCGCACGAACGGCTGGGCCGTCTTGCCGGTGATCTGCGCATGCAGTATGACGGCCGTATCGCAGCCCTCGAGCGCTTCTGTCCAACTCCCCGGCATCGCGAGATCCGCTTCGAGCGTGCGCACGCCCGGATTGAGCTGCGCCAGCAAGTTCAAGTTGGCAGACTGCTTGTCGAGCGCGACCAGGTTGCGATAGCCGCTCTCGCGCAGCAGCAGCACCAGGTTCTGCCCGACCAGTCCGGCGGCTCCGGTTACGACGATCTTCTTCTCGTAGTCGATCGTGCCGTCGACGGCGTCGTTGCTCATGGGGCTGGCGATCACAGCCGGATGCGCTTGAATATCGAGTCTGGAAGCCCGCGCAGCAAAGGCATGATCCATGCCCAGAACCACGGCGTATACAGCGTGTTCTTGCCGCGTTCGATACCGCGGACGATGTCCTTCGCCACGTGCTCGGGACCGACGACGAGCGCCCGGGGGAGATCGAGATGGCGCGTCATCGGCGTGTCGACGAAGCCCGGCTTGATGGTCATCAGGTGCACGCCGGCCGTCCATAGCCGGCCGCGCAAGCCTTCGCAGAACGCTGTCACCGCGGCTTTCGCGCTGCCGTAGAGATAGTTCGACCGGCGACCGCGATCGCCCGCGACCGACGAGATCACGGCGATCGTTCCGTGCCCCTGCCGCTCCATCTGTTGCGCCAGCGCGGTCAGAAACGCGATCACGCTCACTGCGTTGTTGGAGAACTCGCGCAGCGCCGTCGAAACGCTCGTTTCGCACTCGCGCTGGTCCGGAAGCGTGCCGTGCGCGACGAGCGCGATATCGACTACATTCAAGGCTTCATAGCACGCCTGCAGGGTTTCCGCATGCAGCTCGAGCGCTGTCATGTCCAGCCGATGGACCGACACGTGCTCCGCACCGCGGGCCTCGAGATCGCGTGCGATCGCCTCCAGGCGCTCGCCGTTGCGTCCGATGAGCGCGAATCGGGCGCCGCCGTCGACCCACTTTCGCGCGCACGCCATGGCGATGGCGGAGGTCGCGCCCGCGATCAGGATCCGCTTCATGAGCGCGTGACCCGTTGCCAGAATCGCGAGGTGAGCGCGGGATCACGCTTTGCCTCCACTTGTTCCCATGCCGGGTAGGCGCGCCGGAAATCGGCGCCCGTCATGTGCGCGTCCTTCGCCGGATAGAGCCGTCCGCTGGCTGCGCGCGTGATGGCATCCAGCCGCGAAAAGAGCTTCGCGTCGATATCGTCGTGCTGCGGAAAATCGAGCGCCAACGACACCCCAGGCATGGGAAACGAAAGCAGGCCGGGCGACGCGAGGTCGCCGCAGCGCTTGAGCACGGCAAGGAAGGAGCCCATCCCCGAGGCGGCGACGGCCTCGAGCAGGGCGCGAATGCCCTCGCGCGCGGCGTCCTCGGGGACGACGCATTGATACTGCTGGAAACCTTTCGCGCCGTACATTCTGTTCCAGTGGAGGATCGCGTCGAGGGGATAGAAGAACGGGCCATAGCCGACCCGCTTCCGCGCCATGGGCGAGTGAGCCCGATAGTACACGCCGTTGAACATTCGCAGCGAAACCGCGTTGACCAGCGACCCGCGCGGCGCGAACGGCAGCGCGAATTGCCGCCTCATATCCACCGCCAGCGCGCCTTCCGCGGCATGATTGCCGGCCATGTAGACACCGCGCCCGGTCTCGTTTCCGCGCGCCAGGCAATCGATCCATGCGACCGAGTACTCGTAGCTCGCATCGTGCAACGCGGACAGGTCGAAGAACTCATCGAGATTGTCGAAGCGCATCTCGATCGAGTCCACAAGGCTGGAGCGGATGGGCAGCAGTTGCAGCTCGACCCAGTCTATCACGCCGCTCAGTCCCAGCCCTCCCACCGTGACGGCGAACCAATCGCGCTCCGTTTCGGGCCCGCACACCAGCGGCGCCCGCTCGGAGCGGACCAGACCGATGCGCCGGACGTGGCGCCCGAAGGTGCCGCGCACGTGGTGGTTCTTGCCGTGGACATCGTTGGCCACGGCGCCGCCGAGCGTGACGTAGCGCGTTCCGGGTGTCACCGGCAGAAACCAGCCCCGTGGGATCGACAGCGCCAGCACTTCCTCCAGGGTCACACCAGCCTCGGCCTCGATGCGGCCAGTGGCCCAATCGACTGCAATGATGCGATCGAGCGGCCGCATGCGCAGCACCTGCCCGCTCGCGGCGAGGCAACTATCGCCATAGCTCCTGCCGTTGCCTACGGGAAGCGTGGTGTCGCCTTCGCCCAGCGCGGCGCCGAGCACGCGAGCCAGCTCGTCGCGCCAATGGCAATAGCGCACACGCTGCGGCAGCGCCGGATAGCGTCCCCAGGACTGGAATGAAAGTGTCATTCGCGCACCCGGTCAGCGGATTGCGCTTAGCGTACGGGAGGCGATGCAAGCTGCTGCGGCGCTCGTCTGCGCTGCAGGAGAAAGGCGCCGAGGCATACGCTGGCGGCGAGCGCACTGATCGCCAAACCCGCCGTTGCCTCGCGACCGCGTTCCCAGGTGGCTTCTACCCGGTGCGTGCCGGGCGGGATAGCCACGGCGATGACTCCCGATGCCGCGGCGGGAGCTGGAGCCTGCGGCACCCCGTCGAGGGTAACGACCCAATTGGGAAACCAGAACAGCGGCAGCTCCAGGGTAACGCGCTGTCGAGCGGTGACCTCCCAGGCCTTGCGTTCGGCGCCGTTCGCGATGATCCTGCACGTCAAATTCTTCTCCCGGCAGGCGCCGTGGAGGGCGCCGGCGGCCACGTAGCTCATCCAACCGGGTGCGGCATGCTTGGGCAAGTAATACCCGGCATGGTCGCGCTTTTCGGTCGCCAGCGGCGAGGCGAGAAACTCGCGCGGCTTGCCGTCGAATGCATAGAACTGGAGCGCGAGGGCGGTAGCGAGCGCGGCCGGTACCGCGACCCCGATAGCCAGCCCCACGCGTCGCGCGCGCGGCGCGTGCCGCGTGAAGGACCACCAGCCGAGCAGGAACGCGAGCACGGAGGTCACGAAGGCAAGCTGCAACAGCCGTGCCGGTAGGAGATTCATGCGTATCGCCTGAACGTGCTGCCATAGCGGATACGACAGCTCGGTGGCGAGGAAGGTCGAAATCGACGCCACCCACAGCAGAATCCGCAGCGCCCGCCGAAAGCGCGCCGGCTCCTGGCGCAGCGCGTTCGCGCGCCAGGTCGACCACCACCCCGCGAGCAGGAACACGATCGATACGCCGGGAAGGACGATCTGCACCAGCGGCCAATACAAGCCGTAGCGCGCGCCGGTGAGCGGAGACAGGAGAAAAGCCTTGTACCAGGGAAAGGAGCTGGTGACGGATTCGGGCGCGAACAGCGGCACACTGCTCAGCGCCGGCAGCACGTAGAACGCGGCGAGCGCGATGCCGAGCAGGGTCGAGAAGCCCCATCCGGCCAGCGTATGAATCGGTGCTGCGGGACTGTCACGACGCAAGCCGCCGTGCCTCGCGCCGATCGTAGCGATCGCCGCGGCGGCTATCCCGGTACACAAGAAAGCATTGAAGGCGGTGAGGATGTGCGCCAGGCACAGTGCGCCCGCGGCCAGCGCCACGGGGATGTGCAGGAAGCGTCCGGGCTCGATGTGGATCGAGCAGTGCAGGTACAGCAGCGCGAAAGGGATCGCGATGTATGTCGGCCAAGCCGCGAACGCAGTGTCGGTCACCTGTGCGAGCGGCGAAAGCTGGATCAGCGCCGCCGCGAGCAGACCGAGCAGCGACAGGTCCAGGCGGCGAAACATCTGGAAGGCAACCACGCCCGAGAGGATGTTGGCCGCCGCCAGCACCGCGATGATCGCCAGGTAGAGATCGCCGATCACGAAAGTGAGCGCGCTCGCGGCGAAGTAGAACAGCGGCGGAAAGATCAACAGGATCGGTGAGCCCAGGCCGGCGTACATCGATGCGGCCCACGAGGGCAGTACGACGCCCTGCGAGAGCGCGGACAGGTAGTCCTTTGCCCACAGGTAGTGCGATGCGGCATCGGTGCTGCCGCCGGCAGTACCGAAGAAGCCGGAAACGAGTCGCGGAACGAAGATCAGGCAGGCATATAGCAACGACAGCAGCACGGCGAGCGCCAAGTGGGTTCGGCTCCCTGGCGTTGCGCGTGCGAGCTGGGAATGCCGGTGCGCCGCGATATCGGACTGGCTGCACACGTGGTACGCCGTTATTCGCAGAACACGCTGTCGCGGCGGCTCGCAGGTCCGTCGATGCGCCAAGGCGGTCCGACGCTTGGCCTCGGCAGCACTTCGTACGGACCTGGCATGTGATCAGGTTGCGGCAACATCGCCATGCTTGTCGAACCACTGTTCGAGCATCATGAACACCCACACCAGCGAGCCGTAGTAGCTCGCATGCTCCGACACGCGTCGGCTGGTCAGCTCGTCCAGGAACTCGGGACGCACGATGCCGCGGCGGCGCAAGCTGCCGAGACTGTCGTACGCAAGCGCCCTGAGGCGCTCGTTCGACTCCAGCCAGGGGCCGAACGGCAGTCCGAAGCCATGCTTCTTTTTCGCAATGGTGGCATCGGGCAGGAAGCCGCGCAGGCTTTCCTTGAAGAAATAGCGCAACTGCGTGCCCTTGAGCTTCATCTCGGGGGCGAGCCGGGCGGAGAACTCCACCACTTCTTCGTCGAGCAGCGGAAAGGCCACGTCCATCCCGGCGAGATGGCAGCTCCTTACCACCTTCGGTAGATCGTTGTCCGCGAGCGTGATCTGCAAGTCCAGCGCGAGCATGCGGTTGATCAGGCTTTGCGCGTGGGCACCGTGGTAAATGTCATCCAGATGCCGTAGCGGCTCGCCTGCATCCACCCGGGCGAGGAAGTCGTCCTGGAACATGCGCTCGCGCCCCAGCCGATCCACCAAGTTGTAGGTCTGCAGCCGCGCCGGCATCGGAATGGAGGCTTGTTGAACGTAGCTTCTCGCCTTACGCAGCACACCGATCGCGTCGACGACCGCGGATCCGTTGAGGGCGGGGCGGACGACCTTCGAGCGCAGCCATTCGGGCAAGCGCTCGTAGAGCGAGAAGACGTACTGCTTCGCATAGCGCTCGTTGCCGCCGAACAGCTCGTCGCCGCCGTCGCCCGCGAGCAGCCGCGTGACGCCGTCTTCGCGCGCGAGCCGGGCGCAATAGAAGGCCGGCACCGCCGATGAATTGCCGAACGGCTCGTCGTGGATCGCAGCGATGGCCGGTACCGCGGAGACGATGTCATCGGCGGTCACATAGTACTCGCGATGGCGGGTCGCGAAGTGACGAGCGGTGATGCGTGCGTACTCGATCTCATCGTAGCCGGGGGCATCGAAGCCGATGGAATAGGTTCGTGCCGGCTCGCCGCAGACTTCGCCGAGGAAGCCCGCGACGGTCGAGCTGTCCGTGCCGCCGCTCAAGAACGCGCCTGCGCTGCCGCCATCGAGCGCGTGCTCAACACCATGGCGCAAGCTCGCCCGAAACGCAGTCTTCAGCGTTTCGAAGTCCCCGGCGGTGCCTTCCTCGAAGCGCATCTGCCAATAGCGACGGCGCTCGCAGCGGCCGTCGTGGAAGGCGACGCGCTCACCCGGCATGAGCCGCTGCACGCCGCGAAATATCGTGCGCGGACCCGGGACGACATGAAAGTACACGTAGTCGTACAAGGCCTGCTCGTCGATCCGGGCATCCATCGCGGGGTGGCTGCGCAAGCATGCGGTGTTCGAGCCGAAGACGAACGCCGCGTCCGCGACGCAGTAGCGCACCGCATGCACGCCCACGCGATCGACGGCCAGTGCGCAGGCGCCGGAGTGCTCGTCGATGATCGCCGCCTCGAACGCGCCGAGAAGCTTGGGAAAGACATCGTTTCCGGCGCGTTCGTAGCCGAGTGCAAGGGCTGCTGCCGCGCCCTCACGCTGGGCGAGCGCGGCGAGCTCCGGGTCGTCGAAACGCGGACGGCCCGCTACGGCGACGATCGCTCGAGGCGTTGTTGCCACGCTCGCCGCGTTGCCGACGTGGGCGGCCGCGAGCGCCCCGAACTTGCCGCTGGCGATACGCGCCTGGCTCGCGTCGAAGCGAACCAGCGCTGCGGACATGGCGTCGATCACCGCCTTTTGCTCGGCGGCGGCGAGCGCAACGCCGCTCCAACCGCAGATCCCGCTCATCCTCGAAGATCCCCGGTGCTCGAGCGCAGTGTCATACCAGAACCTCCAGCGGCGGCGGATGGCTGAGGAACGCGGTGGGACTCGCGCTCAAGCCATACGCACCGGATTGAAAAACGACGATGAGATCGCCGGGCTCGGCGCGCGCGAGCTCCATGCGATCGGCGAGAAGGTCGAGCGGGGTGCACAACGGCCCGACCACGGTGGCGCTCTCGCGTGTGGCGCCGCGCATCTTGTTACCGACGGCTACGGGATAGTTCTTGCGAATGACCTGGCCGAAGTTGCCCGATGCCGACAGGTGGTGATGCAATCCGCCGTCGGTGATGAGGAACACCTGGTCTCTCGACAGCTTGCGCTCGAGCACGCGGCAGACGTAGATTCCGGCTTCGCCCACGATGTAGCGGCCTAGCTCGATCACCACGGCTGCTTCGGGCAGCGCCGCGGCCACCTGCGGCAGCGCCTGGGCGAGACCCGCACCCACGCGCTCGAGCGCGAGTGGTTCCTCGCCGGGGAAGTAAGGGATGCCGAATCCGCCGCCGATGTTCAGGATGCGTACCGGCGAAGGCGCGTCAGCGCTCAAGCGGCAAGCCAGTGCGATGCTCTTGTGTTGCGCCTCGACGATCGCCTCGGCACGCAGATTCTGCGAGCCGCTGAAGATGTGGAATCCACGGAAATCGAGGCCCATCGGCTCCAGGCGCCGCAGCAGCGCCGGCACCCGTTCGGCGTCGATGCCGAATTGCTTCGGTCCTCCGCCCATCTTCATTCCGGAGGACTTCAGCTCGAAGTCCGGGTTGATCCGAAGCGCTACCATGGCGTGAAGCCCGAGCCGCTGGCCGATCGCCGCGGCGCGCTCGGCTTGTGTCTCGGATTCGAGATTGAGCACGATCCCGGCGGCGATCGCCTGCGCGATCTCCCGCTCGGACTTCCCCGGCCCGGCGAAGCTGATGCGCTCGGGCGCCATGCCGGCATCGAGCGCGAGCTTGAGCTCGCCGCCGGACGCGACGTCGAGCCCGTCGACCTGCGGTGCGATGAAATCCACCAGCGCGGGCATTGGATTGGCTTTCACCGCGTAGTGTAAGTGCACGCGCGGCCCCAGCACCTCGCGTAAGCTTGCGATCCGCGTTCGGATCAGCGCGCGGTCGTAGGCATAGAACGGCGTCGCGCCTACGCGTGTAGCCAGCCGCGGCAGCGCCACACCCCCGACGCAGAGGCAATCGTCTACGACCGCGAAGGCGGGTATGAAGGCGTGGCGCATCATGCCGCCGGCATCGCGCTCTGCGCCGCCGGCCGATCGAGCCAGGCGAGCAGGCCCTTGCGATCGATCTTGCCGTTGGGATTGCGCGGCAGCGGTCCGTCATACGAGACGATGCGCGCGGGAACCATGTATACGGGCAGCCGCTCGCGCAGATCGCGCAACAGGCCCTCCTGGTCCACGGCCTGTCCGCAAAGCGGCGTCGCGACGACCGCGATGGACTGGCCGAGCACGGGATGCGGGACGCCGAGCGCAACCGCCTCGGCAACCAACCCGCTGGCATAGACGGCTTCTTCGACTTCGGTCGGGCTCACCCGGTAGCCCGAGGTCTTGATCATCTCGTCGCGCCGGCCGACGAAGTAGATGAAGCCTTGGTCGTCGGTGCGCACGGTATCGCCGGACCAGACCGCAATCTCCGGCATCACCAAGCCGGCCGGCTGCCCTGGTGCGGGGCGGAAGCGCGCCGCGGTCTTCTCGGGATCGTTCCAATAACCGAGCGACACCAGCGCCCCGCGGTGCACGAGCTCACCCGCTTCACCGGGGCGGCATGGACTGCCATCTTCACGCACGACCATGATCTCGGCATTCGGGATCGCCTTGCCGATCGAGTCGGGCCGCCGGTCGACTTCTTCGGGCGGCAGGTAGGTCGAGCGAAACGCCTCCGTCAAGCCGTACATGAGATACACCAGCGTGCCGGGCAGGTGCTCGCGCAGCGCGTCCAGGGTCTGCCTCGGCATGTGCCCGCCGGTATTCGCGATATAGCGTAGCGAGGTGCGCGCTGTCTCGGGCCATTGCAGGTTGGCGAGCTGTATCCACAGCGGCGGCACGGCGGTGAGGCCCGTGATGCGCTCGCGCTCGCAGGCGAGCAGTACATCGCGGGCGACGAGATAGTTGATCAGCACGACCTGGGCACGGCTCGCGAACGCCGTCGTCAATTGGCTGAAACCGGCATCGAAGCTCAACGGCAGGGCCGACAGGATGCGATCCTCCGGCCGATTGCGCAGATACTGCGCGACGCTGTAGGCCCCGGCCACCATGTTGCGATGGGACAGCACCACGCCCTTGGGGCTGCCGGTGCTGCCAGAGGTGTACAGGATGGCCGTCATGTCGATGTCTATCACGCGATGCGCGTTGCCCGGGCGCGCCTGCGACATGAGCTCGGTCCAGGAGTGGACCGGCTTCGCCCCGGGGTTCTGCGTGGCGTGCGTGCCCGCTACGACGACCGCGCGCAGGTCGGGACACTCGCGCAGCGCCGGCGCGAGCAAGCCCAGCCGCTCTGCCGAGGTCACCAGGACACGCACGTTGCAGTCGCGCATGATGTAGACGACCTGCGCCGGTTTCAGCAGCGGGTTGATCGGGACGAACACGCAGCCGGCCTGGGCAGCGCCGAACGCGGCGATGACCGTTTCGAAGCGCTTGTCGAGATAGATCGCGATGCGCTCGCTGCGCGCCAGCCCGAGCCCGGCATAAGCGTCGGCGCAGCGCCGGATCGCGTCCGCCAGCGCGGCGTAGGTCAAGACTTGCGCTTGATGCGTGATGGCCGTGCTCTCGCCGGCAGCCTCCGCGGCCTCGAGTATCAGTTCGTGCAGTAGTCTCGCCATGGATGCAATCGCTTCGCGCCGGCGCGCTTACTTGGCGGGCACCGCGCTTGCCGCGGATGCGTGTTTCGAGCGCAACCGCTGCAGGGCGCGGCCGCCGAAGTGACGCGCGGCTTGAGTCAGTCCGGCGAGGGTCCTGGGATTGTACGCGACGATGCCCCAGCGCTCGCGGCGCTGGGACATCCAGTCGCGCTTGTAGGCATCGTCCCCGGACAGATAGTCCACGACCCGCACCTTGTCGACGTCGATCACGTGCTCCATCAGGTAGCTGCTCAACACGGTGCCGACCGATTCCTTGGTGAACCTGGCGTCGTAGGCCATCTTGTAGATCGATGCCGTATCGCCGGCGACGAACCAGATTTGCGCGGCCGCGGGAATGCCGTCGATATGGATGACGCCGAGTCGCAACCATCCCAGGTCGGCGGCGAGTGCGAGCAGACCGTCGATGAAGCTCGGGAAGGGCTCGGGCTGCTTCCAGCTCGCAAGGTAGATCGCGTGATAGGCAGCCTTCGCCTCGTCGAGGCCCGCACGCGAGGTGACGATCTCACGGCGCATGCGACCGCTCGCCTCCAACTTGCGCCGGCTTCGCGGGGCATTCTGCGACAGCTTGCTCGGTCGCTTGGCGAAGTACTCCTTGAACGACTGGCCGCCGAGCTCGTGATACCAGTTGCCGAAACAAAGAAAACGATCGACGAGAAAGCCGCTCTGCCGCAGAGCCTCCTCGAGCGCGGAAAAGGCGGCTGTCGCCGGGTCGAGAGGCTCGATGACGACGCTGTCCCACCGCGGTCGCTCGACCGCGATCCGGTCGGTGATCGCTCGCAGCGCTTGCTGCGCATCGTTCGGATGCGCAGCAAGCGGGCCGGTGAGCGACGAATAGTAATTGGCGAGCGACTGCAGCCGCCGATGTGGCCACATGGCGCCGGGATGCTCGCAATGACGCATCAGCAACGCTGCACCCGGCTCTTCGGTCTGCTCGCCGCAAGCGGCACCGTAGATGCGCACGCGTTCCCCGGGAGCGAGCGCATTGGCGGCGAAGTTCCGATACCAGGCAAGGCTATGAAACAGGCTCGCGCGCGCGGCTTCCGCGAACAGGCGCTCATAGCTGGCTGGAACCGATGCGAGGTCGTGGTAGACGTTCGTTGTATAGAGCGCACGCTCCATGGCCGCGCCGGCGATGGCGGGGTGCTCGGAGTCCGACACGCTTGGTGGATTCAAGGCGCTGCTCAATTAGCGATGCTCCACGACATGGTGAATGGTGGCTATCATCCAGTCCAACTCCTCGGGGCGCAGGTCCTGGTGACAGGGGAACTGCAGCACACGCCGGGAAAGATCCATGGTCTGCGGGCAAGTGCGCTCGTCTACGCCCGGCCAGAGAAACTCGCCGAAACGAATGATGGGCACCCCGGCATGCTTGAGCTGCGGGAAGACCCGATCGGGATCGTCCACCAGCAGGGGAAACACTTGCGGCACCACAGCGTCCGGCAGACCGGAAAACAGCGCGCGGCATCCGGAACTGCCACGCAGCGCCGCCTCGAGCTTCTGGTAGTTTCGGCGCCGTCGCGCGGCAATGCTCGCGGTGGCGGCGAGCGCGATCGTGAGCCGCGACGGCCATGACATCGCTTGCGCATGCCAGCGCGAGCACTGCTCGCCGGCGCTGTCCGGCGATTGCGTGTTCGGCGATGGCACCTCCGGATCGACCGTCTTGACGTTACGCCATAGATACGACTTGGCTCTTAGCGGCAAGGACAACGCGATCTTTAAGGCGCCCAGACGGCCGTAGTCGAAGGCATACTCGAGGGCATTCAACGCCGCTTTACAGTGGTAGTACGCCCCGGGCCCCGCCAAGCGCGCGTCGTCGAGGTCGATCCGGCTGGACGCGAGCAGGCCGCCGTCGAAGGTGGGAAAGAACTTCCAGGGGCTGGCGATGGCGTAGTCGCCGAACGCGCCGAGCGGACGATCCGCATGCGACCCGAAGAACGCGTGCGCGCAATCCTCGACATAGATCAAGCCATGCCGATCGCAGAATTCGCGGATACGGCCCGCATCCTGCGCGAAACCGAAATAGTGCGGGACGATGAGCGCACGCGCCGATCGATCGAGCTTCGAGCGCACATCCGCCAGATCGATCGAGGTGTCGTCGTGAATGCGATAGAAGCGCGGCGTGGCGCCGCGCCAGACGACCGGCTCGACCATCGAGATGCAGTGATAGGCCGGCAGCAGCACCGTATCGCCGGCACCGATGGCGGCATGGGTGAGGCATAACCTGATCGCCATTGACCCGCTGCTGACGAACTTTGAACACCCCACGTCGAGGAACGACGCAGGTACCGGATCGCTCGGCGTCCGGAACATGCCCGCGGTCAGCACCGCGTTCTTCGGAATCCGTTCCCTCGGATAGATGGCAGGAAGTGCACTCATCGAGACGGCCGCCGACTGCGCCAAAGCACGTTTTGAAGCGCCTGCCCAAAAGCAGATTTAATGCCACCGCCGTCAAGGCCGATAAGGATGAGGCATTATACTTGCTTCGATGGCCCGGTCCGGCGATCCGGGTGAGCGTCAAGCGGCGTCAACGCGCGGCAGCCGATGCGAAAGCGCCCACCGGGCCGATTCGAAGCGCGGACACAATACTTCTGTGCGGGGGATTCAAGATGTCGCTTGACGAGGTGCGTTCGGTCGTGGGCACGGTGCTGCAGCTTGGCGCCAGAACCAGGCAGATGAACGCCGACACGCCGTTGCTGGGCGCCGTTCCAGAGCTCGACTCGATGGCGGTCGTGAACGTGATCACGGCGCTCGAGGAGCGCTTCGGCATTTCGATCGCCGACGACGAAATCGAAGGCGCTACGTTCGAGACGCTCGGCAGCCTCGCCCGGTTCGTCGAGCAAAAACTCGCCGCTTGATGGGCACCGATACGCGATCGCGCATCACGCCCTTTTTTCTCGATGCAGCGCCGGGCAAGCGCTTCTGCCTGCTGCACGAGCCGCCCGCGGCGGCGCCGCGTACGGGGGCGGTGCTGTACGTACACCCGTTCGCCGAGGAGATGAACAAGTCCCGGCGCATGGCGTCGCTGCAGTCCCGGCTGTTGGCGGGCGCCGGGTGCACGGTGTTGCAACTCGACTTGTATGGCTGCGGCGACAGCGACGGGGATTTCGCCGATGCACGCTGGGACATCTGGAAGCGCGACATCGAGGTGGCATGCGCCTGGCTCAAGAGCGTCCACGCGGCACCGATATCCCTATGGGGTCTGCGCCTGGGAGCAACGCTTGCCGCCGAGTACGCCGCGCAGTCTGGCGCGGCACACGGGCCGTTGCTGCTGTGGCAACCGGTGATAAGCGGGCAGGCGTTCCTCACCCAGTTCCTGCGGCAGAAGGTCGCGACCGAGATGCTCGCAGGACAAGAGCGTAGCGGCACTGGCGCGCTGCGCGCACGGCTGAGCCGAGGCGAGCCGCTCGAGGTGTCGGGCTATACGCTCGCGCCCGCGCTCGCACTGGCGATCGACGCTGCCAGCCTGGTCGGGTCGGCGCGAGCCGGGGCCCGTGCGCATTGGTTCGAGCTGGCCGGCGAGTCCGCCGCCGAGGCGGGAGTCGCGACCCTGCGCGCCACGGAAGAATTGCGCCGCCAAGGCATGCAGGTCGACTTGCAGGTGATTCGGGGAGACCCGTTCTGGGGGACCGTGGAGATCGTGGAATGCCCGCCGCTGCTGGACGCGACTCTCTCGGTGCTGATGCAATGACCGTGACATCGATCGCGTTTTTCGAGCGCGCATCCGTCTTTTCGTGCGAGGGCGAGCGGGCGGTGGCCGTTTCGGCCACGCCCCAGGTTCGCTTCAAGCGCGGTGTCCTGATCGTCGTTGGCGGACCCCAGTATCGTGCGGGAAGCCATCGCCAGTTCACGCTGCTGTGCCGGATGCTGGCCGCGCAGGGGATCGCGGCGATGCGTTTCGACTACCGTGGGATGGGGGATAGCGAAGGCGCGCCGCGAACTTTCGAAGCGGTGGCGGATGATGTACGGGCCGCCGTAGACCACTTCTTCGGCCAGCATCCGGATGTCCGCGAAGTGGCGCTGTGGGGGCTGTGCGACGCCGCGTCGGCGGCGCTTTTCTATGCTCGCCACGATCCTCGCGTGACGGGATTGGTGTTGCTGAATCCCTGGGTGCGCACTGCCGAAGGTGTCGCTCGTGCCTACCTCAAGGGGTATTACGCCAAGCGCGTGCTCGACACCGAGTTCTGGGGCAAGATGCTGCGCGGCCAATTCAGCTTCGTCGAGTCGAGCCGCAGCTTGGTAGCGCATGTCGCTGCCGCAGTTCGGCCGCGTGCGCCGGAGCCGACGGGCGAGCCCGCGCAGGAGCGTCAGCAGGGCTTGCCGCGGCGGATGCTGGAGGCTTGGCACGCCTTCCGCGGCTCGATCCTGCTCATCTT
This sequence comes from Burkholderiales bacterium, assembly GCA_020848435.1. GTDB lineage: Bacteria > Pseudomonadota > Gammaproteobacteria > Burkholderiales > WYBJ01 > WYBJ01. Next base: position 97,498 of record JADLAC010000005.1, read on the forward strand.
GAGCGGCAAGGACCTCACCGCGGACGAGTTCCGCAGCCTGATGGCACAGGATCCGGAGTGGAAGCGCGCCGTCGCCCAGCCGCGCGTTCGATTGCACGAAGTGGCGGATGCGAACCATACTTTCTCGCGGGCCGACTGGCGCGCCCAGGTCGAGCAGCTCACCGCGCAGTGGGTCCGATCATGGTGAAGCGCGTCCTGCTGGTCGCCTTTCAATTTCCGCCGATGTCGGGAACGAGCGGGGTCCAGCGCACGCTACGGTTCGCGCAACACTTGCCTCGCTTCGGCTGGGAGCCGATCGTCCTCACCGCCCATCCGCGCGCCTATCCCGAAGTGAGCGCCGATCAGCTCGCCGACGTTCCGGCGCACGTGCCGGTGAAACGTGCTTTCGCGCTCGATTCGGCGACCCACCTGGCCCTGGCGGGCAGGTATCCCAAGATCATTGCGATGCCCGATCGGTGGATAAGCTGGTGGTGTGGGGCCGTGCCTTCAGGACTCGGATTGATTCGAAAATACCGTCCCCAGGCGATATGGTCGACGTACCCCATTGCGACGGCGCATGTGGTTGCGATGACGCTGAGCCGGCTGTGCGCGCTGCCCTGGATCGCCGATTTCCGGGACTCGATGACCGAGGCGGAATACCCGCGCGATCCCGCGACCAGGAAATGGTTTCAGCGCATCGAGCGCAAGACCGTCGAGCACTGTACCAAGGCCGTGTTCACCACGCCGGGCGCGATCCGCATGTATTCCAGCCGCTACCCGGCGATTCCTTCGGACCGGTTCGCACTCATCGAGAACGGCTACGACGAAGCAAGCTTCGCGGGCACCGAGCCGCGGCCGCGCTCGGAGCAGGTGCGACGCGCTCGGCTGAAGCTGGTCCACAGCGGGGTGATCTATCCGACCGAACGCGATCCCACTCAGTTCTTCGCCGCCTTGGCCGAGCTGCGCGATCGCGGGCGCATCGGTGCGCACAGCGTTCGAATTGTGTTGCGCGCGCCCGGTCATGAAACGTACTTGAACGGATTGATCGCCGAGCAGCGCGTGGCCGACCTGGTAGAGATCGCGCCAGCGGTTGCGTACCGCGACGCGCTCGGCGAAATGCAGGATGCTGATGGGTTGCTGGTGCTCCAGGGCGCCGACTGCAATCACCAGATTCCTGCCAAGGTGTACGAATACCTGCGGGCGGGACGGCCGATTCTGGGTCTGGCCGATCCTCGGGGCGATACCGCGGCGGTGCTGCGCGGGGCCGGCATCGACACGATCGCCGCGCTGGAGTCGAAGGATGCCATGGTGGCCGCGTTGGACCGGTTCATCGCGCTGCTGCATAACGGCGACGCTCCCCTGCCCGAACGCGCGGTGGTGGCTTCGCATACTCGCGAGAACCGCGCCATGCTACTCGGCAGAGTGCTCGATGGCGTCTGCCTCGGCACCAACGCCATGCCGGCTGCACAACGCCGCACGCCGGCATGATTGATCGTGGAACCAGGAGGTCGGCATGCGACATGCGTTGCGGCGGTCATTGATCGCAATTTGCCTGGGCGTGCTGCCGCTGCCCGGCATGGGGCAGGGCAAGGCTCTGCCCGCGGGATTGCCGGAGTATTGCGGCTACACCTTCGGCCAGACGGGCGGCAGCGAGGCAAGGCGCGCGTACTGGAAACAGATGCTCGGCAGCGAGATCACCCACCTGCACCACTATTGCGCCGCGCAGAATTGGATCAATCGGGCGCGCGCCGCGGGCGGGAAGGACAGGACGAGGTTTTACGGCTCTTCGATTCAGGAGCTCGACTACGTCCTCGGCCACCTCAAGGACGGCTATGTCCTGTTGCCCGAAGTCCTCACTCGCAAGGGCGAAGCCCTGATCCATCTGAAGCGCTTCGCGGAAGCCGACGAAACGCTGCGCAGGGCGATTTCGCTCAAGCCCGATTACTGGCCTGCGTACGCGCGCCTTGCGGAGGGTTTCGTCATGAGGGAGCGCGTCGACACGGCCCGCGAGGTGCTCACCGAAGGCGTCGCGAAGAGCAAGGATCCACGCATGCTCCAGCGCATGCTCGACGAGCTGGGCAAGGCGCGCTGAGGCGATGGGATGCCGCGGATGGCAGCGATGAACGCGCTGGTGCTGCAACGCCGAACCTCCAACCTGGTCTGTCAGGGCTTCGGCACGTATCGCGGATTGGTACGGTTTCTGCTCGGGGAATGCGAGTACGTGTGCGGGCGCATCGACGCCTTCGTTGCGCCGCGGACCGAATCGGTACAGCGGCTGGTCTTCGTCTGCCTCGGCAACATCAACCGCAGCGCATTCGCCCATGCCGTAGGCGAGCGTCTCGGCGCGCGCTGTGCTTCGTTCGGTCTCGCATCGTCGAGCGGACAGCCGGCGTATCCGATGGCCGTGTCGACCGCGCGCTTGTTCGGCATCGACCTGACGGAGCATCGCACCACCGACATGACGGATTACGCAGCGGCGCCGGGCGATCTGCTCGTGACAATGGAGATCAGGCACGCGCGGCGGCTCGTGAGCGCAGGCTATGACCATGGCGGCATTACCCTGCTGGGACATTGGTCGAATCCCCACCGGGTACATATTCACGATCCGCACACGCTCAACGCCGCGTACTTCAAGACCTGCTTCACCATCATCCATTCGGGCGTGACCAACCTGGTCGATTACCTGCGCCAAGGCGGCAGCGCATGCGTGCGCCCCTGACGGTGTATCTCACCTTCGACGTGGAGGTCTGGTGCAACGGCTGGTCGGATCTCGATGCGAAGTTTCCGGCGAGCTTCGAGCGCTACGTCTACGGACGCTCCAAGGACGGCGACTATGCGCTGCCCAAGACCCTGGAGATTCTCGGGCGCAACGCCCTGCGCGGCGTGTTTTTCGTCGAGCCGCTGTTCGCCGCGCGCTTCGGACAGCGCTATCTCGACATCATCGTCGGCATGATCCACGGCCAAGGCCAGGAGGTGCAGTTGCACCTGCACCCGGAGTGGACCGACGAGATCCGGCCCGCGCTGATCGCCGATGTCTCGAAGAAGCGCCAGCATCTGTCGTACTACACGCGCGAGGAGCAGGCGGCGCTCATAGGCCATGGGGTCGCGATGCTGGGGAAGTCGGGATGCTCGCGAATCGACGCCTTTCGCGCCGGCAGCTTCGCGGCCAATCGCGCGACCTACGAAGCGCTCGCGCAGGTCGGTCTGAAGCACGACAGCAGCTTCGACGTGTGCCTGCCGATTTCCAGCGCCGACCTGGATGAGCGCGCGGCGCTGTTGCGGCCATTCGTGCGCGAGGGCGTGCGGGTGCATCCGATGTCGGTGTTTCGCGACGGTTTCGGGCGGCTTCGCCATGCGCAAGTCGGCGCCTGTAGCTTCATGGAGCTGCGACAAGGGCTCGAGGCGGCGTACGCTGCCGGGCTCGGCGAGTACGTGGTGCTGTCGCACAACTTCGAAATGCTCGAGCCGGGCTCGTGTGTGCCGGACCGTGTCGTCATGAACCGCTTCAGCAAGCTGTGCGCGTTTCTCGCCCGCGAGCGTGGCCGCTTTCGCACCGCGGGCTTCGCCGACGAAGATGGGGAGGACGCGATCACTGCCGGCAGCCCGATTCCGAAGGTCAGTGCATGGGCAACCGGCGTGCGTTACCTCGAACAGGCATGGCGGCGCCTGTGAGCCGAATGCGCATGCCGCACTGGACCATGGAGCCGCGGCCGTGAACCGGGGATTCTCACTCTACCTCGATATCGTTCGCTTCAGCGCCGCGTGCCTGGTCTACCTGTCGCATTCCAACAAGCGCTGGCTGGTGGACGATCCCCTCCCGGCGAGCGGTCATGCCCATGCAGCGGTCATCGTCTTCTTTGTCTTGTCGGGGTACGTGATCGCGTACGTCACCGACGTCAAGGAGCGGGTCTGGCACGACTACCTCGCGGCGCGCTTGTCCAGAATCTACTCCGTCGCGCTGCCCGCGGTATTCCTCACGATCGCGCTCGATGCCGCGGGTCGCACGCTCTATCCCGACATCTATGGCTATCCGTTCGACCAGTTCGCTACCCGCATCTCGAGCAGCCTGTTGTTCTTGAACGAGGTCTGGTTCGTCTCGATCACGAGCTTCTCCAACGTTCCGTACTGGTCGGTGTGCTACGAGCTGTGGTACTACGTGCTGTTCGGCATCCTTATGTTCGCGCCACGCAAGTGGGCGCTCGTGCTCGCGCTCGGCTTGCTGGCAGTGCTCGGGCCGAAGATCGCGCTACTCGCGCCCATCTGGATTCTGGGCGCGCTGCTCTATCACTGGAAGCGCATGCGCTCCTTGTCGTATGCCGCATCGTGGGCCTTGGTCATCGGTTCGACGCTCGCGATCGTCGGGTTTACGCTCAGCGGCGCCGCGGCCGTGATCGACGGATATGTCAAGGACGTGCTCGGAGCGGAGCGTTATCGAAGCCTCGTCTGGTCGTGGCACTTCCTGAGCGACTATGTCCTCGCGATCCTGTTTTTCGCCCACCTGGCGGGCATGCGCAATGTCGCGGCACGGATCGTGTCCATTGCGTCGCTGGTCGAAAGGCCGATTCGGTTTCTGGCCTCCTACACGTTCACGCTGTACCTGCTGCATCAGCCATTGTTCCTGTTCTGGGCCAGCGTCATCCGCGGCGATGCCGCGGGCCCAAGCTACTGGATACTCACCACCGGGGCGGTCGGGATTTCAGTGGTCGCGATAGGTTATGTCACGGAACACAAGCGGTATCGCGTAACCGCGTGGATTCGGGAACGGCTGCTGTCGTTCGGCATTCGCGGCGCACGCAGGCTCGGCGTTCCGGGCCATTGAACGCGGGCTGTTGCCCTGGCAGGTCCGGCGCCCACCGTGCAGCGTGTCAGCCGCGGTAGAAGCAGACCCGTAAACGCCGGGTTGTTTTTCGGCCGAGGTTCGCAACGATGCGGTTAGGATCGACAGGTTATGCAATCTGGAAGAGTTGAAATGCAGGGTGGAACGTCCAAACGCGCAGGCTTGCTGCTGGTCGCGGGCGCGTTCGTCGTCTATACCCTGTGGCTTGCCTGGGTGGGCTGGCTGGACAGCGACGACCATCGCCACGTGGACGGCGCACTGGGATGGTCGCGGGAGTTCCCCTATCTCCCCCAGCACCATGGCGAATTCCGCCACCTCATCACCCTGCCGATGGCGCTCGCTTTCCGACTGTTCGGGGTTTCGGAGGCGACCCTGATCGCGCCGCAGCTTCTCTACTATGTCGCGACGCTTGCGCTCACCTGGTTCTGGGTGGGGCGCTACTTCGGGCAGCGCGTGAGCCTCGCCGTGCTGCTGATCCTGGCGTCGCTGCCGGTGTTCGCGATCCAGGCAACGGTCGTGTTCAGCGACATCACCGAGCTGTTCTTCGTCGCCGTGTCGTTCTGGCTGTTCCTGGCGGCTCGCGAGCGAGCGGACAATACGGCCCTACTCGTCGTTTCCGGCGTGGCCGCGGGCTGCGCGTGGCTCACCCGCGAGACCACGATCGCCCTGCTGCTCACCTACGCCATCCTCTTTCTTGCGGGCTGGGGTATCCCTCGAGGGCGCTACTTCCTGATGGCGGGCGGGTTCCTGGCGGTGGTCCTGGCCGAAGCTTTGCTCATGTACGCGATGACAGGCAATCCGCTATACCGGTATATGGAGATCCTGTCGGCACGAGAGACTTTCAGCTATCGCGGCCAGCACCAGGGCGAGCTGTTCGACGGCATCGGCAACGTGCACGTGGCGCGCTGGATCGATCCGCTGCTCGCCCTGTACGTGAATCATGAGTTCGGCGTCCTCTTTCTCGTCGTCTTGCCGGCGCTCGTCTGGCTGTGGCGCCGGCCGCAGTTGCCGGCGCCGGCCGCGAGCATCGCGCGCGTTCTATCAGTGCTCGGGGCAGTGTGGTTCATTGCCGCAGCGGTGATGCTGGCCAACATGCATCCGCGGTACTTCACGGTAACGGCTTACGCCGCTGCGATCGTCTGCGCCCTCTGGATCGTTCACGGCTTGTGGCCCAGGCACTGGAAGGCTGCCGCTTTGGTCGGTGGCGGGGTCATCGCCGCCGGACTGATGGCCATCTACGTCGACAATCGCAATCCGCTCGCCGGCGAGAGGGCGTTGAAGGAACTGCTGCAGACCCACCCCGGAATCGTACATACCGACCCGCAGACGGCTCGCAGGGCGAAGTTCCTGCTGGAGCTCGACGGCCTGGACAAGCGCGTTTCGACCGACCCGCCGCCCGCGGGAAGCATCTACTACTACAATCCGAATCGCGAGCGCGACCTGCGTAGCCAGGGATTCGATCCGAGCGCTTATCAGCCGCGAGCCAACTGGGCTGTGTTGTGGCAAAAGCAGGATCCGGAGCGGATACTGGGCGTGATGCTGAAAGCCGCGGGCTTGAAGGACAAGCTCCATCCGAGCCTGTGGCGGCGCCTGAGTGAGCCCAACCGGCCGGTTGCCGCGTATCGCGTCGAGGGGTGAAGCGGCGTGCAAGCTCTACCGTGGAAGCGCGTGGTGTATGCACTCGGGGTCGCCGCCGCGAGCCTGTCCGTGCTCTACGTGCTCTACCAGGCGTATGACGAAAGAATCTGGGAGGTCGAGCCCGCGGTCCTGGCGCGATTGGGGGTCGCAACCGTGCTGGGCATCGTCGTGTATTCCTTTGCCAGCCTTCTCCTCGCGCTGGCCTGGCATGCCGAGCTGGCGTGGTCGGGCGGGGATCCGCGCTCGCTCGCCGTGTCGATCGGGATCTACGGGCGCGCGCAACTGGCCAAGTACGCACCGGGCAACGTGTTCAGCCTCGTCGGACGGCAGCTTCTCGGGCGCCAGGCAGGCCTGTCGCACATGGCGCTGGCGTGGGCCTCGCTGCTCGAAGTGTTCGGGATGCTCTACGCCGCGGGTTTGCTCGCATGCGCCGGGGCGAGCGGCTGGGCCAGTGCGGTGCTACGGATTCCGCAGCCGGTATTCTTCGCCGGGGTGGCTGCGCTCGCATTGCTGCCGCTGCTCTTCCTGCGCTCGCTGCAGAGCTTGCGCTTCACGCGCAGATTCGCCCTGCCGGCGCGCAGCATGGGCGATTACCTCCGGCTCAACCTGTTGTTTCTCATCTACGTGCCGTTCTTCGTCGCGAGCGGGCTCGCGTTCGTCATGCTGCTGCGCTCGGTTGCGCCCGGGCTGGATTTCGGCTGGTTCGAGCTGGTCAGCATGGTGAGCGCGATCTGGCTGATCGGCTACGTCACGCCGGGAGCTTCAGCAGGCATCGGGATCAGGGATGCATTGCTGCTGCTGGCGATCGGCGGCATGCTCGATGGTGCGGCCGCCATCCTGTCGGTCGTCGCCTACCGGGTGCTGACGATCCTCGGCGACGTTGGTTTTTTTGCATTGGCGGTGCTGGTTCGGCTGCCGATAGACGTGCAACGCGTTCACACGTTATAGCTGCAACCGATCGCTGCGCCGACTTTGTGGGGGACACCGCCTTGGCAGACATCGAGAACGACGCGCTCTTCAGGGACGTGACCGTGGTCATTCCTGCATACAACGAGGAGCGGGGCATCGAGGCGACGCTCGCAACGCTGACCGCGGAGCTGCCGGAGTCCGAAATCATCGTGGTGGACGACGGCAGCACCGACGCCACGGCAGCCGCGGTACGCCGGTTTCCCAGCGTGGTGCTGCTCCAGCATCGATTCAACCGCGGCTACGGGGCGGCGTTGAAGACCGGCATGCGGCACGCGAGTCGCGGCTTGATCGCCTGGTTCGATGCGGACAACGAGCACAAGCCCGAGGTGCTGAAGGCCATGATCCGGCGGATCGACGCGGAACGCCTGGCGGCGGTGCTGGGCCAACGCAGCTCCTCGGTCAGCCGTTTTCGCGGCATGGGCAAGTTCCTCATCCGGCTGCTCGCATTCGTGCTCAAGATCCGCGCGGGGCACGATCTCAACTGCGGTTTGCGCGTATTCCGCCGCGAGGTGATTCAGCCACACATCCACCTGCTGCCGAACGGCTACAGCGCCAGCATGACCTCCACCATCATGCTGGTGGAAAAGAAATTCCCGTTCGCCTTCCACGGCATTTCGATCAACAGCCGGATCGGCCAGAGCAAGGTCGCCTTGTCCGATGGTTTTGAAACGCTGTTCCTGGTGCTGAGGTTGATCTGCCTGTTCTCTCCCATGCGGATCTTCCTGCGTCTGAGCGTCGGCATGATCGCAGCCGGCCTCGCGTATGGCTTGTGGGTTGCTTTCACTCGCGGAGAGGGCTTTCCGGTGCTGGCGGCCACGGTGATCACTGCAGGCGTTTTGATCGGCGTGCTGGGGCTCACCGCGGATCAGATCAGCCAGATGCGTCTTTCGGAGCTGGAAAAGGACGGCCATCCGCTGCGCGAGCAGCCGGCAAAGCTGCCTTCGCCGCCCGCGTCGCGCAACGCGGAGAACCGTCTCATGGAAGTGAGGTGACAGCGCCTGTGGCGGGTGTCCCGGCGCTTTCTACAGGAGCTTCCGATCGGCTGCCGCCCGCCATCGTCTGGGGACTGGAGAGCCAGATCGGCGTGAACATCGTCCGCGAGCTCGGGCGCCAGGGGATTCCCGTGCTTGGCCTGGCGGAGGATGACAGGGCGATCGGGCGGCGTTGCCGCTATCTCGTCCATTGCGAATCGGCCCAGCCTCGCGGCCCGGCATTGCTGGAGCAGATTCGCCGACTCGGCGCCGAGCGCGGCGCACGCGCCATATTCGCGGTCTCCGAGGGCAATTGCATGTTCCTCGCGCGCAACCGGGGCGGTCTCGGCGAAGTCAAAGCGCTGGTGCCGGACGAAGACGCCTTGGCGATCGCCTGCGACAAGCAACGAACCCTCGCCATCGCCGCCAAGCATGGTATTCGCGTCCCCGCCAGCATCCAGCCGGCAGGTCCCGGGGATATCGAGCGCATCGCCTCGGCGATGTCGTACCCCTGTATCCTCAAATGGTCCGATGCGAATGCGGTCATGTCGAAGCTCGCGCGGGCCGGCGTCGAGTTCAAGAAGGTCGAGTATGCTCACAGCCCCGCGGAGCTGACGCGGGCATTGCATCGCTACGACCTGCTCGAGGCATGGCCTCTCATCCAGGAGTATTGCCCGGGGAAGGGACTCGGCCAGTTCTTCTTCATGCATGGCGGGCACGCGCTGCGGCGTTTCCAGCATGTCCGGGTCGCGGAGTGGCCGCCCGAAGGCGGGTTCTCCAGCGTATGCGATGCCGTAGCGTTGAGCGCGCATCGCGAGCTGCAAGAGAAATCCGTGGCCATGCTGCGCGACATCGGCTGGGAAGGCGTGGCGATGGTCGAGTACCGGTATGACCCGGGCAGCGGCATCGCGCGCCTGATGGAGATCAACGGCAGGTATTGGGGCAGCTTTCCGCTCGCGGTTCATTGCGGCGCCGGATTCGCGCTGTACGCTTACTTCGTAACCGGATTGGGCGAAGAGCTGAACCTCCCGGAACCGCGCACCGACTTGCGCTGTCGCATGGTAGCCACCGAGTTGAAACGCCTGCACAGGATATTCTTCGGTGCGAGCCGGATTCTCGACCCTAACTTCGTTCGACGGCCATTGGCGGAGCTTGCTCGTTTCGTGATCGATTTCGTGCGACCGCGGGTCCGCTACTACCTGCTATGCCGGGACGATCTCGGGCCGCTGCGCGCCGATCTTCTGAACCTGGTACGCGTATCCGCGGGAGCCTGAAAGCGTGAGGAACGTCTCGTCGCGCGGCCTGCTCGTCATTGCCGCCGCCGGCTACTCGGCGTTCGTCATTTACGGCAGCTTGGTGCCGCTGCGCTTCGAGCCGATGTCGTGGTCCGAAGCGCTGGCGGCGTTCAGCGCGCTCGACTTGGGCGGCGGCCCACGCATCGACTGGGCGACCAACGTCGTCCTCGGCGTCCCGCTCGGGTTCTTCTGGGCCGGAGTGATGTGGCCCGCCCAGCCCAACGTGCTGCGGCTGCCGGCGCTTGCGCTGGCGCTGCTGTGCGCTCTGGCCGTCAGCGTTGCTGCCGAGTTCGGGCAACTGTTCTTCGCGGCGCGTACATCATCGCTCAACGACATCGTGGCGCAGCTCCTGGGGGAGATCGCCGGCATCACCTTGTGGTGGCACTACGGCACCCGTTTCGTCGCGGTGATCACATCGCTGCCGCTGGCGCGCGGAAGGATGGAAGTCTCCGAGCGCCTGCTCTTGATCTACCTGTTCGTGCTGCTCGGGTATAACGTGCTGCCGCTGGACTTGAGCCTCCATCCGCTGGAGCTCTACCGCAAGTGGCGCAGCGGCGGTGTCGTGCTCGTGCCCTTCACCTGGGCTTATGCGAGCCAGGCGCAACGCCTCTACGAGCTGGTCAGCGATGTCGTTCTCTGGATCCCGGCCGCGTTCCTGTGGCGGCTGTCCAGCGCGCAACCCAACCTGGAGGTCTGGAAGAAGACCGTCGCGGCGGCCGCCACCGTCGAGCTCGCCCAGCTATTCGTGATGAGCCGCGTGAGCGATTCGACGGATATCGTGCTGGCCGCGCTCGGGGCTGCGCTGGGTATCATCGCCGGCCAAGGACTGAAGCGAGCCGATGCGCCAAGCAGCTGCGTTCGCGCTCATCGCCACCGGCCGGTTGCGAAACGGCTGCTGCCATGGGTGCTCGCGCTGCTGGCATGGCTCGGCGTGCTGGCGATGGTATTCTGGTACCCGTTCGACTTCGATTTCGACGCTTCCCACCTGCGCAAGCGTATCCTCATGCTGAAGACGGTTCCGCTCGAGGTGTACTGGAAGGGGTCGCCCTTCCGGGCGGTGACCGAAGTCTTGCACAAGACGGGGTTCATGTTTCCCTTGGGCGTGTTGCTTGGCGGACTCGCGACCAGTCTGTCGGGTCGTGTGCCGCGGGGAATTCGGCACGCGGCCGTGGTTCTGTTCATCGTCGCCACGGCATGCGCCATCGAGGCAGCGCAGCTTGCATTGCCGCGCAAGACCGTGGATCTCACCGACTGGATGCTGGAGGTGGCCGGCGGCGTTGCGGGCTACGTCGCGATGCTAGCGGTGTACTCGCGCGTCTACGGGTTCAGGAGCGCTCGCGCAGAACGCGGCGGCGCATGAGCTCGGGCGCGGGGCGTGGATCCGCGACCTGCCGCGGCTCTACCCGCGAAAGCAGCGCCACTGCCCAGCCGAGCATGAGATATGCGAGCTGCATGTCCTGGCGGCTCATGAACAGTCCTCCCGCCAGGTACGCGGCGAGCGAAGCCTGGAGGATGCGTGCCATCGGCGCGGGCCATGCCACGGGATCTCGCCGAATTCGTAGCTGCAAGGTCAATACCGCTCCTACGAAGAGGGCCACGTAGAGCAGCGCACCCGGTAGGCCCATTTCCGCGCCGACGTGCAGGATGCTGTTGTGCGCGGGCAGGCGCGTCTTTCTGCGCAAGTAGTCTGCCGCCGCTCGGGAGTAATTGCCGGCCCCGACACCGACAATCGGGTGATCGGCGAGCATGCGAACGGCGCCATCCCATAGGTTCAAGCGGCCTTGTACGGTGCCGCGATCGCGCTGTGCGCTGCGCTGCGTCGCCTGCGTGTCCCAGATTGCACGAAACCTGTCGGCATAGTCCTTCGGCACCACGAGCCAGCCGGCCAATGCGATAGCCGGTATCCCGATCAGCGCCCATCGCGTGCGGTGGCGCGAGCTCCACCACAAGAAGACCACTGCAACGCCCAGACCGACCGCGGCCGCGCGATTCTGCGCCAACACGATGATGACCAGCATGTTCAACCCCAGCAGGCCGAAGATGACGCGCATGGCGCGATGCGGGGCGAACAACGCGCCAAGCGCGGCGAAGGGGAACAGCATCGCGCCCAGCAGCGGAAGATCGCTCTCGAGATGGATGCCGCGGCTGGCACGCTGCATTGCTTGCAATGCCGGCAAGGCACAAAGCAGCAGCGCGAGTGCCCAGGACAGGGACTGGCGTCGCATCGTGTGTGCGGCAATCAGGAACAGGGCGAGGCCCTGCAGGTACTGCGCCGGGTGGTTCCAGTGCGAATAGTCGAACGCCTCGCCCCGTCCCCAGGCTGCGACGATGGTGATGCCTACCCACGACACGAAACAGAACATGGTGACGGTGAGCCAGTCATCGATCTGCGGCTTTTGCCGCGACCCGGCTAACGCGATGATCCAGCCGATGAAGCCCAGGCCAGCGATCCAGCTCGGCAGGTTCATCCTCAATACGGCGTCGAACTGGTCGCTATAGCGAAACACGCCATATCCGGCGAGGACGAATGCGCCGAGCGCAATGACCGGCAGCCAGGCAACGGCGGCGAGCGACAGTACCAGGAGCGAGCACAACATGATCCCGGCGGGACCGAAGCCTGCCTCGGCTGCGGCGATTCCGATGTAGACGGCGGTAGCGGCGACAATCGCGATGAAGACGCTCCCGGCGAGCTTGTCCGGGGCGTTTCCTGCGGTTCGATCGGAGGTCATCGCTGCATGTATCCCGTCGTGCGGTGCGCAATCGTAGCCCGCACGCACGCGCAGGTGGCCGATCGCTGGTCCCGATTATGCTAACGTATGGGCCCGCCGCGATCACACCCGTGCGGCTCGGATCGGGGTGCCGTTTTCCGCTCGCCGGCCTGCCGTGCCCCGCAATTGCCGCCGATACGATGAGGCGCGACTACGGGTCCGGGCAAGGACCGACGCTCATCGAGCAAGGCGCAGGTTCGCGTCCGAGTGCTGGCGGCGATAAAGGATGCTCGTATGAATATCTCACTGTCCGAGGCGAAAGCAAGCGCGTCCGATTCGGTTCATGCCCGCCGCTATGCCGTCGTGCTGGCTGGCGGTTCGGGCACGCGACTGTGGCCGCTTTCGCGTACGACCATGCCCAAGCAGCTCCTGTGTCTGAATGGCGCCGAGTCCTTGATGCAGCAGACCGCCAAGCGTTTGCGGCCCTTGGTTGCACCGGAGCGCACGCTCACCGTGACGCACCAGGATCACCGTTTCGAAGTGGCAGGGCAGCTTCATGCCGTCGATCCCCGATTGGCGGGTAACGTCTTGGCCGAACCGGCCGCGCGCAATACCCTGCCTGCGATCGCCTGGGCCGTCGCCTGCATTGCCCGCGCTACGCCGGATGCACTGGTGGGGGTCTTCTCCTCCGACCATGCCATCGCCGACGAGGCGGCCTTCCTTGCTGCCTGGACGGCCGCGGAGGCTGCTGCCGAGCAGGGATTCGTCGTCCTCTTCGGCATGTGTCCGACGGAGCCCAAGACCGGGTTCGGCTACATCCAGGCAGGGCAGGCACTGAGCGGACCGGCCGGCGCAGCGCACCTCGTGCGGCGCTTCGTCGAGAAGCCCGACCGCGCGAGCGCCGAGCGCTTTCTCGCCGATGGCGGCTATTTCTGGAACGGCGGCATGTTCGTCTTCCGCGCCGATGCCTTCCTCGCCTTGCTCGAAACGCATCAGCCCGCGATCTTCACCGCGATGCGCCAGCTTGGGGAATGCGGCAACGAGGCGCCGGCCGCGCTGTATGCGGGATTGCCGGACATATCGATCGATTACGGGATTTTGGAGAAGGCCGACAAGGTAGCCGTGGTGCCCGCCGCGATGGGCTGGAGCGATCTCGGGAGCTGGGAGGCCCTGTACCAGCAACGCGGCAAGGACGCCGCCGGCAACATGCTTGAGGGCGATGTGGTGGCCGTCGACAGCCGCGACAACCTGCTTTGGAGCGATCACGGCACCGTGGCCACGCTGGGGCTCGAGAATATCGCAGTCGTCCAGACGCGCGATGCGACGCTGGTCTGTCCGCGCGAGCGCACTGCCGACTTGAAGAGCCTGGTGGCAAAGGTCAAGAACACGCATCGTGCCCTGACCGAGACCCATCTGACCGTGAGCCGGCCCTGGGGCAGTTATACCGTGCTGGAGGAGGGCGATCGCTACAAAATCAAGCGCATCGTCGTCAATCCGGGGCAGAAGCTGTCGATGCAGATGCACCATCATCGGTCGGAGCATTGGGTCGTCATCGCGGGTACCGCACGCATCGTCAATGGCGACCAGGAGATCTACCTGGAAGAGGACCAGTCGACCTACATCCCCAAGACACACCGCCATCGGCTCGAAAACCCCGGAAAGATCCCTCTCCAGATCATAGAGATACAGACCGGGGCTTATCTCGAGGAAGACGACATCGTGCGCTTCGGCGACATCTACGGGAGGGCGTGAGTGCGGCTCTAAGGGCGTATCGTCTAGAATCCGACGCCGGTGTCGACGCGGCAGCACGCGTAGCCTAGCGTGATGTGGTTAACTTCTTGTTCCATGGTGCAGGGGCTATAAACGCAGCCTGGTTTGGCTCTTGCAACGCCGCTCCGGATCACAACAAGAGCTTGCACCCGTACAACAACATGCGCCATTTGCTTCGCTTGCTACTGATCCAGGTGACGCTGCTCCTGGGCTCGCCTGCGTGGGCCGGCACGGATGGGAGCGCAGTCGCAGTACGCGGCGATGATCTTCATACCGGCAGCGATCCGGCTGCCATGACCCGCATGGCCCAGCGCTACGAGCATGCCGAAGGGGTGGAGAAGGATTTCGCGCGGGCCAACCAGCTTTATTGCCGCGCCGCGAAAGCAGGCCATGCCGAGGCGCAATTCCGCCTCGGCTGGATCTATGCCAACGGGCGGGGGGTGGCGCGCGATGACGGCGTGGCGGCGGTGCTATTCGTGATGGCCGCCGAGCAGGGCCACGAGTACGCACGCCGGCTGCTGCAGTACGTGCGCGCCCAGCCGAACACCGACCTGCCCTCGTGCCTGTTGCCCGAGCGCGTGGAGCCTGTCCACGTCGCGGTCGAGGAGCCGGCCATCGAGATCAGAGGGCGGCCGGAAATCGAAGCCCTGGTGAAGCAGCTCGCGCCGCAATACGCGATCGATCCGCAGCTCGTCATGGCGCTCATTTCGGTCGAGTCCGGGTTCAATCCGAAGGCGGTCTCGCCGAAGAACGCACAGGGATTGATGCAGCTCATTCCTGAAACCGCGCAACGTTTCGGCGTGCAGAAGGTATTCAATCCGGCCGACAACATCAGGGGCGGGCTCGCCTATCTGCGCTGGTTGATGGCCTTCTTTCAAGGCGAGGTGAAGCTGGTATTGGCTGCATACAACGCCGGCGAACGGGCCGTCGAGCGGCACAAAGGCATCCCGCCTTACGAAGAGACGAAAAGCTACGTCCAGCGCATTTCGTCCATGTACAAGAAGCTCACGCATCCCTACAGCGCGGAAGTCGTTGCGCCGTCGCCGGTATTGAGCGCGATGCGCCGCGGCGGCGGCTAGCGGGCGCGCCTGCGCTTTCGGGCACGAACATGGTAACGGGGCAACGGGTATTCGGCGTATTCGGAATGCACCGCGCCGCCACCCTAGCGGCCGCCGAGGACCCGCGCCGGGATACGCGAGTGCGGCTGCTCGTGTTCGTGCTGACCTTCGCGCTCGTTGCGGGCGCCGGCCTCGCCTATGATTTCTCGCGCACCGCGGTGTATCGCGCGACCGCCCGGGTCTCGGTCGATCCTCCCGGAGCCGCCGATCAAGTCGCCAGATCACAGTTCGCGATCGCCGAGGCCCAGTCGCTGCGCAGGTCGGATCTCGCGCAGAGCGTGGTGCGTCGTCTCGCCGCCGGCGAGACGAACGACGCCGCCGCAAGCGCCCTCGAGCGGCAGTTTTTCGCCGAGGCGTTGCCGCAGACGAACGTCATCGAGTTGCGCGCCGAAGGTCCGGACAAGGTCCGGCTGACCGAGGCACTGAGCGCCTGGATCGATGCCTATAGCGCAAGCCGCAAGCTGAGCGATCAGGACGGCAATACCGAGGCGCTGGCCGAGGCAAGGCACGCGGCCCGCGTCGCGCAGCGCTCGGTGGAGCAGAAGAAGAGCGAGATGGAGGCATTCCGCCAGCGCCATCACATCACTTCGATCGAGCGTGACGAGAACCCGGGGACTGCGCGGCTCAAGGGCTTGCATGCAGCGTTGAACGATGCGTCGACGCGGGAGGTCAATGCCGAGGCCCGGCTGAAGGCGGTGAACGACGGGATGAGCCAGGGTCGGGGCATCGTCCGCTCGGGCGATCGCAACGCGATCTCCAGCCTGGAGATGCGCGCGGTCGACCTGAGGGAGAAGCTCAAGGAACTGGAGCATGACTACACCGCGCAGTACCTGGCCATGGATCCCAAGTTCAAGGCGTTGAAGGCCAATCTGGCGCGGGTCGAACAACAGATCGACCAGGAGCGGGAACGCAGCCAGAAGGCGGCGCTGATCGAGGCGCAGGAGGAGTATGCGAGCGCACAGCGCGCGGCGCAGCGCATTCGCGAGCAGGCCGGCGCTTTGAAGCAGGAGAGCCAGGCCTTCTCGGTGCGCTTCATGGAGTTGAAGCGCATGGCGGCGGACCTCGATCAACTGCAGGAGGCGAGGCGGCAGGCCGGGGAACGGCTCGCCAAGCTGGAGTCCGCGCACAAGCCGTCAGCGGTGAAGATCGCGGTGCTCTCGGCGCCGGCGGCGATCCCGGATCCGATCGCTCCGAACTACTTGCGCGATGCGCTGATTGCCGTGGCGAGCGCGCTCGGGCTGGCAATCAGCGCAGTATGGATCTTCGACTATCTGCGGCGGCATCCCGGCGCGGACACCCAGACGACAATGCCGCCGATCATTCAGATCGCGTATCCGGGCTTGCCGCAGCCGGTTGGCGCATCGCCGATGGCGCTCGCCAACGCCGCCGCGGGCCTGCTCCCGGCGTTGCCAGCGACAGCCGGCGCTTCGTCCGAGTTGTCGGCCGAAGAGATTTCCGCGCTTTGGGGCGCCGCGAATGCCGACGGTCGCTTCATCATCGTAGCGCTGTTGGCGGGTATCGCGCCCGACGAGCTCAGCCGGCTGCAATGGAAGCACGTGCACCTCGACGATCGTTTCATCGACGTTCCCGGCGGGTCGGCGCGTCGCCTGCCATTGCTCGACCCGATCCAGCAGGCGCTGGTGGACCGATTGCCTGGCGCCGAGGCGGATCCCGACGCGCCGGTGTTGACCGACGCCACGGGCAATCCTCTGGAGGAGGCCGACATCGACGGCCAGCTCGCGTGCATGGCGCATGACTCGGGCCTGCGTCATCCCGAAGAGGTGACGGGCAGATCGCTACACTTCACCTACGCGGCTTTTCTCGCGCGGCAAGGAATGAAGATGTCGGATCTTGCCGCCATGGTCGGACGATTCAAAGGGGCATCGGGTGCGGAGCTGATGCGCCTTTCCCCGCCCGGGCGCGCGAGGTCGCCGCAGCAAGTCGATTTCATCTATCCGAGCCTGCGCCCGGCGTGATGCTCAGCGCGCGATCGGAATCTTGGCCTGCTCGATCAGGTTGACGATGTGCGTCGATGGTATGGCGTAAGTGATGCCGCTGGGCCGGCTGATCGCCTGTTCGCGCGTGCCCTGGATGAACACGCTGTTGATGATGCCGTAAACCCGGCCGGTGGCGGCATCGTAGAGCGGGCTGCCGCTGTTGCCAGGGTAGGCGGTGGCATCCAACTGGAAGATGACATAGGCCGAGTTGCGCAACTGGGTGATCATCCGGGGATTGAGCTGTTTTGCGCTAATGCCGGCCCGGGCGATCGGGACGATGGCCGCCAGCGTGGCGCGGTGCGTTGCAGGATAAAGGCCGAGGGCCATGCCGACTGGGAAGCCGGTGAATGCGAGCGCCTGTCCCTCGCGCACGGACCCGGAATCGGCGATTTCCAGCGCCGACAGCGGCGCACCGTCGACGCGCAACAGCGCGAGGTCGCGGCCGCGGTCGAGCGCCACGACCTGGGCCTCCCGCGCTTCGGGCTCGTCGGCGCCGCCGATCAGCACGACCAGGGCTTCCTTGCGCTGGGGATCGAGGTCTTTGGGCAATACATGGGCATTGGTCACGACGTGGTGGCCGTCGCCGACTGCAAACCCGGTGCCGTTGAAAATCGTGGCAGGGCTACGGGTTTTCTGGAAACTGCCGATACCTACGATCGATGGCTTGATTCTTGCGGCCGTATCGGGGAGCGCATCGGCCGCGAAGGCCGCGGGCATCGCGGTCAAAGCCGTCAGCGCGAGCGCGAGCGCGCTCCCTCGAGTCCTCGTCGCCGGAAACCGGGCGGCGCGCGCATCGGCGGCGCCGGGTGTGTTCGGCGCATCGGCGCGGGAGCTGCCGCTCGGGCGCAACGCTGTTGCGGTTTTGCACATTGTTCGTGATCATTCTAGCAGTCGCGCTCCCGCTCGGCGTATCGACCGCGGGTACGCTGCGGAAACCGAGGAGTTGAGATGAGTGTTGTTGCAGTGGTCGGGCTCGGTTATGTCGGCCTTCCGTTGGCCGTCGAATTCGGCAGGCGCGGGAAGACCATCGGATTCGATCTTTCGGCCCGCAAGATCGAAAGCTACCGCCGATGCGTCGATCCGACCGGTGAGGTATCGACAGACGACTTCCGCGCCGCGTCCCAGCTCTTTCCCACCAGTGATCCGGCGGCCTTGAGGGAGGCCGACTTCATCGTCGTCGCCGTCCCGACACCCGTGGACGAAGCGCATCAGCCGGACTTTTCGCCGCTCGTCGGCGCGAGCGAAACCGTCGGTAAGCACATGAAGCGTGGCGCGATCGTGGTCTACGAGTCGACCGTCTATCCGGGTGCGACCGAAGAGGTATGTATTCCCGTGTTGGAGAAACATTCGGGGCTGAAGTGGAAGCAGGGGTTCCACGTGGGCTATTCGCCCGAGCGCATCAACCCCGGCGACAAGGAGCACACGCTCACCAAGATCGTCAAGGTCGTCTCGGGCGACGATGCCGACACCCTGGACAAGGTCGCATCGCTCTATGGAGCGATCATCAAGGCGGGCGTCCACCGCGCCTCCAGCATCAAAGTGGCGGAAGCCGCGAAGGTCATCGAGAACACGCAGCGTGACCTCAACATCGCGCTGATGAACGAGCTCGCCATCATCTTCGATCGGATCGGCATCGACACCCTCGAAGTCCTGGAAGCCGCCGGAAGCAAGTGGAACTTCTTGCCGTTTCGGCCGGGTCTCGTCGGCGGGCATTGCATCGGGGTCGATCCCTACTACCTCACGCACAAGGCTGACAAGCTCGGATACCACCCGCAAGTCATCCTCGCCGGACGCCGGATCAACGACGGTATGGGCAAGTTCATCGCCGAACAGGCGGTGAAGCACATGATTCGCAGCGGCTCGCCGGTGAAGGGCGCGCACGTCAACGTGCTCGGGCTCACTTTCAAGGAAGACTGCCCGGACCTGCGCAATTCGCGCGTTATCGATGTCATTCGCGAGCTCCAATCCTACGGCACCGAGGTTCACGTGCATGACCCGGTCGCGGACGGCGCGGAAGCGCATCACGAGTACGGCGTCGAGCTGGAGAACTGGGAAGCCCTTCCCAGAGCCGATGCGCTCGTGGTCGCGGTAGCGCACAAGCAGTATCTGCGCATGCCGCAAGAAAAGTATCTGGAGAAGGTGGTGCCGAGGGGGGCTGTGATCGACGTCAAGAGCAAGCTCGACGCACAGGCGTTGTCCGCGCTGGGCCTGAACGTGTGGCGCCTATGAGTGCGCACCAAGCTTCGAGCGCCTACGAGCGCCTGCGCTCGCACCTGGTCGAGCACCGCTACCGGTGGTGCGTCAGCGGTGTGGCTGGATTCATCGGCTCGAACCTTCTCGAAACCTTGTTGCGGCTCGACCAGGAGGTGGTCGGCATCGACAACTTCGCGACCGGCTTTCGGGTCAACCTCGACCAGGTGCGCGCCGCGCTGAGCGCGCAGGCGTGGCAGCGCTTTTCCTTCGTCGAGGGTGACATCCGTCAGCCCGCCGATTGCGTGCGCGCCTGCAACGGGGTCGACTTCGTCTTGCACCAGGCCGCAATCGGCTCGGTCCCGCGTTCGATCGCCGATCCGAGAACCACTCATGAAGCCAACGTGGACGGCTTCGTCAATATGCTGATTGCCGCGCGCGATGCCAAGGTGAAACGCTTCGTTTATGCCTCGTCGAGCTCCATCTACGGCGACCACCCGGGGCTGCCCAAGGTCGAAGAGCGCGTCGGGCAGCCGCTGTCCCCGTACGCCGCAACCAAGTGCATCAACGAGATGTACGCATCGGTGTTCGCGAGGAGCTATGGGATCCAAACCGTCGGATTGCGTTACTTCAACGTTTTCGGTCCACGGCAGGACCCGCATGGCGCCTATGCAGCGGTCATTCCGCGTTGGATCGCGGCGTTGATCGAAGGCAAGCCGGTAGAGATTTTCGGCGACGGCGAGACCAGCAGGGACTTCTGCTACGTGGACAACGCGGTGCAGATCAATCTGCTTGCGGCTACGAGCTCGAACCCGGCGGCCATGAACGAGGCGTACAACGTCGCCGTCGGCGATCGGACCTCCCTGCTCGAGCTGTTCGAGCTGCTGCGTTCTCTGCTGGGCGAACGCTATCCGCATGTTGCTCGGCAAGCACCGCTCTACCGCGATTTCAGGGCGGGCGACGTGCGCCATTCCCAGGCCGATATCGCGAAAGCACAGCGCCTCCTTGGCTACGCGCCGACGCATCGGATCCGGCAAGGCATGGAGAACGCGCTTACCTGGTACGTCGCCGATCTCGGCAGGGAGGCCGTCGCGGCCCACGCGTGACCTGGCGGGGTGCTTGAGCGATACTTCCGCGGGTGGATATCGCGTTCAACAAACCTCGATCCGCCACCCGCGAATTGCAATATGTGGCCGCGGCGCTGGCGTCGCGCCGACTCGCGGGCGGCGGCCCTTTCACTGCGCGCTGCAATAGCCTGATCGAAGCGCTCACCGGCTGCGCGAAGGTCGTCTTGACGCACTCGTGCACCGCCGCGCTGGAGATGGCCGCGATCTTGATCGAGGTCGGTCCCGGCGACGAAGTCATCATGCCTTCGTTCACTTTCGTTTCGACGGCAAATGCCTTCGTGCTGCGGGGGGCGACGCCGGTATTCGTGGACGTTGCCAGTGATACGTTGAACCTCGACGAACGCCTGCTCGAAGGGGCGATCACGCAACGCACCAAGGCGATCGTACCGGTGCACTACGCGGGCGTGGGCTGCGGCATGGCACGGGTGCAGGCGCTCGCCCGAGAATACCGGTTGGCAGTCGTCGAGGATGCGGCCCAGGGACTGTGCGCGTTCTACCGGGAACAGGCGCTCGGAACAATGGGTGCGCTGGGGACGTTGAGCTTTCACGAGACCAAGAACGTGCTCTCGGGCGAAGGCGGCGCGCTGCTCGTCAATGACGCGGCGCTGAGGGAACGCGCTGACATCATCCGGGAAAAAGGAACGGACCGCAGCCGCTTCTTACGAGGTGAGCTGGACAAGTACACCTGGATCGATATCGGCTCGTCGTATCTGCCGAGCGAGCTCGTAGCCGCCGTGCTGTGTGCACAGCTCGAGGAGGCGCAGGAAGCAACCGCGAGTCGGCTAGCGCTGTGGCAGCGCTATCACGCTGCCCTGCTTTGCCTCGAACAGGAAGGACGCATCCGGCGGCCTGCCGTCCCGCAAGACTGCCGCCATAACGCCCACATCTATTACATGTTGCTGCCCGATGCGACGGCGCGCTGCGCACTCGCCGATCGATTGAAGCGGGCCGGGATCGGCACGGCCTCGCATTACGTTCCGCTGCACTCGTCTCCCGCCGGACGGCGCTTCGGGCGCATCGCGGGCGCTCGCCTGCCGGTGACCGAGGCGGTAGCCGAGCAGCTAATTCGATTGCCGCTTTGGCCAGGTCTGGAGTCGGAGATGGCGCGAATCTGCGGTGCTGTGATCGACGCGGTACGCGCGACGGTGCAAGCGCGCAGCTTTGTCAACTGAATCCTGGCCGGTCATCATGGCGGCGCCCCGAGGAGCGACGCCGCTCGGTTTGCGATTCAGGTGCTAATGCTGTCCGCCTGCGTTGAAATCGACGCCTTTCGAACGGCACGACGTTGGGCGAAACGGCGGCGTTGCGCACGCCCGTCATTGCTTCCAATTGCTCGATGATCTTGCGTTGATGCCCCGTGATGATCTCGACCGTCAGCCGCGCACAGCGCTCGACCTGGTTCGACAGGGAGTAGATGCAGAACATGATCACGATCAGTGATCCGAGGACGAGCCAGATCAGCCATTCCCCCATTGGACCCCGCTCCTTCGTTTTGCGCGGGGATCGACATGCTCCGTCAGCGCTCGCGGCGCGGATCCGTGTCCCCGGTTGTGCTTGACGCCAAGCAAGCACTAAGCCAACATCGAACGCAATCGAGATTCAAGGAGTTGCGCGAGGGAACCGGCGCTTCACCGATGCCCTTGTCAAGAAAACTGACAACGCCGCTGCCCTCTACCGCGACAAAGAACACACTCGGATGCTCTGCCGTGGCGTCGGCCGCGCGCGCTCGTGGCGTGGTGCCTACGCCGCGGCACTGCCGGCATGCCGGGGGCTGCGGCGCATCGGGGCCTGTCCACGGCGATAAGACAAGGGCCTTGCGCGTACTGTTCTGCCGATGGCGATGGAGCCCGCGGCGTTAACATCCACTCCTCGAATCAGAAAAAGAGCTCAAGACGTGATCGACCCCGACTGGTGGCACTGGATGGTGCTCGGCGTGCTCCTGGTGCTGCTGGAGCTCGCCATCCCGGCGTTCTTCGTCATCTGGTTCGGCCTGGGCGCCATGGTCGTCGGCCTCGTGCTGGCAGCCATGCCGGGGCTCAGTCTCGCCGCGCAGGTCATCCTCTGGATCGTCGCCTCGGTGGTTTTCGTCATAGCATGGATGAAGGTCTTCAAGGCGAGCGTCCATCGCACCCGCGTGGGGTTGTCGAAAGGGCAGTTCGCCGGCGAGGTCGGGATGGTGACCCGAGACATCGCGCCCTTCCAGAAAGGGCAGATCCGCTTCCAGAAGCCGATCCTCGGCGCCGATACGTGGGAGGCGATCGCTGACGAGAGCATCGCGCCGGGCGAGCGGGTACACGTGCTCGAGGTCGAGGGCAACATCCTGCGCGTGAGGCGAGCGCACAAGTAACAACCAACGAGGGGAGGCCGTATGTTCGGGATTTCCGGGTTTACCGTTTTCGTCATTGCGCTGCTCGTCTTCGTGGCGGTCACCGTCGCGAAGGGCGTGCGCATCGTCGCGCAAGGCGAAGAATGGGTGGTGGAGCGCTTGGGCAAGTATCACACCACGCTCCAGCCGGGCCTGCACATCATCGTGCCGTACATCGACAAGGTGGCCTACCGGGTGGTCACGAAGGACATCATCCTGGACGTCGCCCAGCAGGAAGTGATCACCAAGGACAACGCCGTGATCCTGGTCAACGCGATCGCCTTCATCAAGGTCACCGATACGGTGCGCGCGGTCTATGGCGTGCAGGATTTCGCCGAGGCCATCCGCAACATGATCCAGACCACGTTGCGCTCGATTGTCGGCGAAATGGAGCTCGACGCCGCGCTCTCGTCCCGCGACAAGATCAAGGTGCGCCTGAAGGAGAGCATCGCGGACGAAGCGATCGACTGGGGTCTTACCGTCAAGTCGGTCGAAATCCAGGACATCAAGCCCTCGGAATCGATGCAGCGCGCGATGGAGATGCAAGCCGCCGCCGAGCGCGAGCGCAAGGCCATGGTCACCAAGGCCGAGGGCGAGAAACAATCGATGATCCTGGCGGCGGAAGGACGGCTGGAAAGCGCGAAGCGCGATGCGGTCGCTCAGGTGACGCTGGCCGAAGCCTCGGCGCGGGCGATTCAGAAAGTAGGGGAGGCTATGGGACAGGAGCAAGCGCCGCTGTATTACCTGCTCGGCGAAAAATACATCCACGGCGTGACCCAGCTCGCCGCCTCCGACAACAGCAAGATCGTCTTGCTGCCCGCGGATCTACAGGAAACGATGCGCGGCTTGCTCGGCCGCAAGTGACGATGGCGGCCTGAACGCCCGCGCGCTGGCCGAGGGCGCGGCGTGAATCATGGTGCTGGCGATCAAGGCGCTGGCTCAGAAGCTGGCCGCTGCTGGCGCTATCGACGCAGCGCCTATAGGAGCCGAAGCTGCCGGGCGCGGCGCACGTAACCGCCGCGGCGGCAGGAAGACTCAGTGGCCTACGAGGTCCGCAGCAGCCGCTGCCGCTCGCGCTGCCAGTCGCGCTCCTTTTCGCTCTCGCGCTTGTCGTGCTGCTTCTTGCCTTTCGCCAGCCCGATCTCGAGCTTGATGCGTCCCTTGGCGTAGTGCATGTCGAGCGGTACCAGGGTATAGCCCGAGCGCTCCACCGCGCCGATCAGGCGATCGATCTCGCGCGCGTGCATGAGGAGCTTGCGCGTGCGGGTGGGGTCGGGCTGGAAGTGCGTGGAGACCGTCGGCAGCGGCGTGATGGTGCAGCCGAGCAACCACAGCTCTGCCCCGCGCACGATCACGTAGGCATCGCGCAGTTGCAGCCGCCCGGCGCGGATCGCCTTCACTTCCCAGCCTTCCAGCGCGATGCCGGCCTCGAATTTCTCCTCGATGAAGTAGTCGTGCCAGGCCTTGCGGTTGTTCGCGATGCTCATGGTCGGATGCGCTCGCCGATGCGGCGTGCTGATTCGCTCGAGGGATGGTTATACTCCAAGGCCGAAGCCCCTGGGAGGCGATACCAAGAAAACCCGAGATGGCCCAAGTCGACAAGACAGTGCTGGTCGAGTATGCGTGCGGGCAGATGTTCTCGCTGGTGCAGGATGCCGAACAATATCCGCGTTTTCTGCCGTGGTGCTCGGCCGCGACCGTGACGCCGGGCGAAAACGGCGTGGTGCGGGCCACGCTCCACATCGATTATCACGGCGTGCACACCAGCTTCGGCACCGAGAACACGCATCGGCCGCCAAACAACATTGAGATCGAGCTGATGCACGGTCCGTTTCGGCACTTGCACGGAAGCTGGAACTTCACCCCGCTCGGGGATTCGGCCTGCAAGATTCAGCTCCGCTTGACGTACGAATTCTCCAATCGCATTCTCGAAAAGCTGGTGGGGCCGGTGTTCGGCTTCATCGCGAATAGCCTGGTCGATGCCTTTGTGCGCCGTGCCGAGCAGCTCCATGGCCGGCGTTGAGTCGATCGATGTCGAGGTGGTCTACGCGCTGTCGCACGTGCAGCAGGTGGTCAGCGTGCGCGTCGCGGCCGGGACGAGCGTCGCAGCGGCGATTCGACAATCGGGCATTCTGGCCGACTTTCCCGAGATCGAGTTGAGCGCGGCGAAGCTCGGCATTTTCGGCCGGCGGGTGAGCGCGAACGAGGTCGTTCAGCCGGGTGACCGGATCGAAATCTACCGGCCGCTCGTGGGAGATCCTGGGTCGCAGCGTAGGCGGCGTGCTAGGAGGCACGCGGCGCGCTTCGTAGCCTGAATCGAGTTCGGTTCGCGGTCAGTCTTCCCAACTGGGAAGAACAAGCGCAGCACCGGCTGGGCTCAACTACGCGCTATTTGCACCAGGTCTCGACGTTCTTTCGCGCTTCGGTCAGGCGGCGATCGATTTCGGCATCGCTCAGTACGATGCGCTCACCTTTCTCGTTGAATTGAACCAGAGTGGCTCCAGATTCCAGCGTGGCCAGCTGTGTGCGCGCGAGCTCGCAGTTGCGTATTCGCGCCTGTTCTTCTTCGGCCGCCCTGGCTTGCTTGGCTTCGGCAGCCTGCCGATCGACCAGGCGCTTGCGGAAGTCCGCGTCCGGATCGGTCGCGGGCGTGGCAGCCTTTCCAGGAGTAGCTGATTGAACCGTCGACGGAGTGCGCAACTGCTGCACTTCCTTTGATCCAGGAGGCGGTGGCGTATCCGAGTACTGGATTCGCCCGCTCGCATCACGCCACTTATAGGCTTGACCTGCGGCGAGCGTGCTTGCCGCGACCAGGATGACCAGTGCTGTGGATCGAAGCATGGGGTCTCCCTTTGGAAGAAACGAGGAGTGGAGTGTAGCAGAGCCGGTCCGCCCACACGGGGTGTTGGTCCCGCTCATTCCTACGCCAATTCAACGTTCTGGCACCGCGTCCGGTTTACCCGCAATAGCCGCTTCCGTATAATTCGCGCTTTGGACGGACCCCCACGATGCGCATTGTCCAGAAGGCACTGACCTTTGACGACGTCCTGCTGATCCCCGCCCACTCGACCATCCTCCCGCGTGAAGTGAGCCTCGCCACCCAGCTCACGCGAGCCATCCGCCTCAACATCCCCATGGTCTCCGCCGCCATGGATACCGTCACCGAGTCGCGGCTCGCCATCGCGATCGCCCAGGAGGGCGGCATAGGCATCATCCACAAGAATCTTCCGGTGCGCGTGCAGGCCGCCGAAGTTGCGAAGGTCAAGCGCTTCGAGTCCGGCGTGGTGAAGGATCCGATCACGGTCGCGCCGGACATGTCCGTGCGCGATGTCCTCACGCTCACCACCCAGCACAACATCTCCGGTCTGCCGGTGGTCGAGCGGGGGAGCGTGGTCGGTATCGTGACCAATCGCGATCTGCGCTTCGAGACCAATCTCGATCAGCCGGTGCGCCGCATCATGACCCCGCGCGAGCGCCTGGTCACCGTGCGCGAAGGCGCGACGCTGGACGAGGCGAAGGCGCTGATGCACAAGCATCGCCTGGAGCGCGTGCTGGTCCTGAGCGGCGATTACGAATTGCGCGGCCTGATCACGGTGAAGGACATCCTCAAGTCGAGCGAGCACCCCAACGCTTGCAAGGATCATCTCGGCCGGCTGCGTGCCGGTGCCGCGGTCGGGGTCGGCGAGGGTACCGACGAGCGCGTGGCAGCGCTGCTCGAAGCGGGTGCGGACGTGCTCGTGGTCGATACGGCTCACGGCCACTCGCAAGGCGTGCTGGATCGCGTCGCATGGATCAAGCAGCGCTATCCGAACGCTCAGGTGATCGCCGGCAATATCGGTACGGCGGACGGTGCCAAAGCCCTGGTCGATGCGGGAGCCGATTGCGTGAAAGTCGGCATCGGGCCCGGGTCGATCTGCACCACCCGGATCGTCGCCGGGGTCGGCGTGCCGCAGATCTCCGCCGTTGCGAACGTCGCCCAGGCGCTGGCGCCGGCAGGCGTGCCGCTCATCGCCGACGGCGGCATTCGCTACTCGGGAGATGTAGCCAAGGCGCTTGCCGCCGGCGCGTACGCCGTCATGATCGGGAGCCTCTTCGGCGGCACCGAGGAATCGCCGGGTGAGATCGAGCTCTTTCAGGGCCGCTCATACAAGGCGTACCGCGGCATGGGTTCGCTCGGCGCAATGCAGCAAGGCTCGAGCGACCGTTATTTCCAGGACGAGGCGGCCAACCCGGAGAAGCTCGTGCCGGAGGGAGTCGAGGGCCGGGTACCGTACAAGGGCGGCGTCACGCCGTTGATCCATCAGCTCATGGGCGGATTGCGCGCGTCCATGGGCTATCTCGGTTGCGGCTCGATCGAGGAGGTGCGTGCGCGCGCCCAGTTCGTCGAGATCACCACCGCCGGCATGCGCGAATCGCACGTGCACGACGTTCAGATCGTCAAGGAAGCGCCCAACTACCGGGTCGAATAGGCGCTGGCGCGCGATCGGTTTCTTCATTGCGCTAGGCCCGCGATCTCTCGATCGAGAACCCGTCATGCATCACGCCAAAATCCTGATCCTCGACTTCGGGGCGCAATACTCCCAGCTGATCGCTCGGCGCGTGCGAGAGGCGCACGTCTATTGCGAGCTGCATCCTTACGACGTCGATGAAGATTTCATCCGGCGGTTCGCGCCGCGAGGCATCATCCTGTCGGGCGGCCCGGCCTCGGTGACCGAGGGCGAAACGCCGCGCGCGCCCCGGGTCGTGTTCGATCTCGGCGTTCCGGTGCTCGGCATCTGCTACGGCATGCAGACCATGGCGGCGCAATTGGGCGGCGAGGTCGAGCAAGGCATGACGCGCGAGTTCGGCTATGCCGAGATTCGAGCGCGCGGGCATTCGCGCCTGTTCCGTGATCTGCAGGACCGCGGCAACGACCAGGGTCACGGTTTGCTCGATGTGTGGATGAGTCATGGCGATAGCGTTGCCGCGCTGCCGCCGGGATTCAAGGTGATCGCAAGCAACGCCGCAACGCCGATCGCCGCCATGGCCGACGAGTCGCGCGGCTTCTACGGCGTCCAGTTTCATCCGGAAGTAACGCATACCCTGCAGGGCAAGGCGATCATCGAGCGCTTCGTGCTCGAGATCTGCGGCTTGACCGGCGATTGGAACATGCCCGATTACATCGAGGAGGCGATCGGGCGCATTCGTTCGGAGGTGGGGAGCGACGGGGTCGTGCTCGGCTTGTCTGGAGGGGTCGACTCGGCCGTTGCCGCGGCGCTGATTCATCGCGCGATCGGCGATCGGCTCACTTGTATTTTCGTCGACACCGGGCTGCTGCGGCTCAACGAGGCCGACGAGGTGATGCAAACCTTCGCGCTCTCTCTCGGGGTGAGAGTGCGCCATGTCGACGCGGCCGAGCAGTTCCTGGGCAGGCTCACCGGTGTCTCGGATCCGGAGCAGAAGCGCAAGATCATCGGTGCAGAATTCGTCGAAGTGTTCCAGCACGAGGCATCTCGGCTGGAGGGCGTGAAGTGGCTCGCCCAGGGGACCATCTACCCGGATGTCATCGAATCGGCGGGCGCCAAGACGCGCAAGGCGCAGAACATCAAGTCGCATCACAACGTCGGCGGTCTGCCCGAGACGCTGCACCTGAAGCTGCTGGAGCCCTTGCGCGAGCTGTTCAAGGACGAGGTGCGCGAGCTCGGTCTCGCGCTGGGACTGCCGCACGATGCGGTCTTCCGCCATCCGTTTCCGGGACCAGGCCTCGGCGTGCGCATCCTGGGTGAAGTGAAGCGCGAGGCCGCGGACCTGCTACGTCGAGCCGATGCCATCTTCATCGACGAGCTACGCGCTTCCGGATGGTACGACAAGACCTCGCAGGCGTTCGCGGTGTTCCTCCCGGTGCGCTCGGTCGGCGTCATGGGCGACGGCCGCACCTACGAGCACGTCGTGGCGCTGCGCGCGGTGCAAACGCAGGACTTCATGACCGCGCAATGGGCCGAGTTGCCGCACAGCCTGCTGGCGAAGGTATCGAATCGAATCATCAACGAGGTGCGGGGAATCAACCGGGTCGTCTACGACATATCGGGGAAACCACCGGCGACGATAGAGTGGGA